>JAYZET010000010.1:0-189421 GCA_036337155.1 Pseudomonadota bacterium
GCCGCCGTCGACGTTATACGATTGGCCGGTGATGTTGCGTGCACTTGGCGATGCAAGAAAAACCGCGAGGGCTGCGATGTCTTCCGGCTCGTTTGCACGGCGGATGGGAATTGGTTTGATTGAGTTGTCTAATGCCTGTTCAACGCTTACGCCTTGTTCCTTCGCTCGGATGATACGGTTGCGCTCGCCGAGTGGAGTAAGAGTGACGCCGGGACAAATGGCATTGACGTTAATATTGTTTGGCCCAAGCTCTTGCGACGCCTTTTTTGTCAGGGCAATCACGGCGCCCTTGCTAGCTGCATACGCCGCGTTTGATGCTCCTGCGTAGCCGCGGCCTGCGATTGAAGCGATATTAATAATGCATCCCCCTCCTTGCTCAATCATGTGGCTCGCGGCGCGCTGCAGACAAAAGAAAACGCCTTTTGCGTTAACTCGGTGAATTCGATCCCAATCTTCCTCAGTTAACTCCATGATGCCTGCGCGGCGCGTTACCCCGGCATTATTAACGATAATGTCTAATCTTCCGAATTTAGCGATCGTCTTAGCGACCATATTGTCGATTTGCCCGACGTCTCCAACGTCCACCTCAAGTGCCAGTTCTTTCACTTGATATGTGGCTGCTTCGTTAGCTGTCCGTTTCGCTGCGTCGCCGTTTATATCGACGGAGACAATTTGAGCGCCTTCTTGTGCCATGGCGAGTGCGATAGCCTTACCTATGCCGTCGCCGGCGCCCGTGATCAATGCGATCTTATCTTTGAGCAACAATTTGAACTCCATCAAATGTCTATACAGAAGTTATGACGCCTCTCGCTGATCACAATGTTGTGTCCACTTAATACGCGCGGAGCATAAAGATTTCTTAAATTGTGCCAAAGATGAGATGGCATTAAAGAATTCAATCTGATTTAGTCGTTTCGATTGAAATTATGTTTAGGCTCGAGTCGTGCGAAACTTATAGGGACAGCTCGAAATGGAAGTTGGGATTGACGTTGGCGTTTATGGGGCACTTGCGACGCCTGAAAACATATTAGGTTTGGCGCAATTTGCAGAGGAAAGGGACTACCACTCGGTTTGGCTGGCCGATCATATTGTATTTCCGTCTAAGGTTGAATCACGATATCCATACAGCCCTACGGGTGACTTTCCGGCTCCGGATACGGACCCCTTGATGGAGCCAATCGCGACAATGGGCGTGCTCGCTGGCGCGACAAAAAAGATCAAGATAGGCACTGCGGTTTTGGTGATGCCGTATCGCAATCCGGTCCTGCTGGGTCGGATGCTGGCAACATACGATGTATTTTCCGGCGGGCGCGTTGTGCTGGGTGTTGGTAGTGGGTGGATGGAGGAAGAGTTCCGTGCGTTGCAGACGGCGGATTTTGCGGCGCGTGGCGCGGTGACTGATGAATACATCGATATTTTCAAAAAGGTCTCCGCAGGTGGAGAGGTCACTCATCAGGGAACGCATTATAATCTGGAGCCAGTGAAGTGTTATCCGGGTTCGGTTCAAAAACCGCATCCACCAGTATTGATCGGCGGTGTTTCCAATCGGGCTGTTCGGCGAGTAGCAGAAAAGGGAGATGGCTGGATTTCGGTGTCTTTGGCGCCGAAAGATATTCCGGAGCGGATGGCACGCCTTTCTGACCTTTGCGAGCGGAACGACCGTAAACTCGACGACCTGTGGCTCTGTCATAAGCTTTTCATCTCGATCGGCGTAGCGCAGTCAGACCTTTCGGGTAACCGTAAGATGGGAACGGGTACGCCCGATGAGATCACCGAAGACCTTAAGCGTCTTCGCGATCAAGGTTACCGTTCTGTAATTTTTCGTTATCCGGGTTTTGACGTGGCCGAACAGACCAGACAGTTCGATATACTAGCCGATAAAATCATGCCGACAGTCTAACGAATGAATTGTTTTACAAAATCTCCACCTAAGCCTACTTCCTCGTAGTGCTCGCGCGCTGCTTTGACCCGGTCGAAGACGTCGGTCGAGCCGATTGTCTTTCCGTCCTCATCGCAATAAAGGAGCGCACCGGAGTTATGAAAAAGAGTGGTCATTTGATCACCTTCATCGACGACGAGGGTATGCACGTCGCCAGGTGGCTCGAAAAGATAGCTGCCTGCCGTCGCGACCCAGTCGCGCTCAAGGTAACGCCAACAACCCTCGATAACGAAGCCGTGTACTGGTGCGGGATGACGATGTCGGGAGACGATGCCGGGTTCCGTTACCTTGGTGATATGAACCCAATAACCCTGGCTCACATTATAGCAAAGCGGCCGCGAAAAGCGTCCCGATCCACCTGGCACCCAGATACGTTCATCCTCGGGGTCTAGCCCGTCTTTCCAAAACAATTCATCCGTCATATCGGGGGGTATGAGTGGCGAGTAGCGGCGCTCAATCGTGTCGGGCATCGTTTGTTTCTCCGGTCATTTGTATAAAGTGTCAGGCAGCGGCGATACTTTTTTGTTGGCCGAGTTCTTTGAGACGTGGATAGAGTTCGCGTGCCATAAGCCGCAGGCTTTTACAGGTATCTTCGTGTGACAGGTGTCCCGCTTGACCCATTGACAACAGGTGGCCGAAGCCTCCAACGTGATCGTAGAACTTCTTCAGTTGGTCGAAAACCTGATCGGGGGTTCCACAGAACACAATACCTTTCTCAATTTCTTCATCGAGATTAGGGACCCAGCCTTCTCGTCGAACGCCGATTTGCCCCCCCCTCAATGCCATTACATTCGCTTCAATACTGGCGTAGCCTGGCGGATTCCGGAAATGCATTGGCAATTTGTTATGGCTAAGGTACCAGAGCAAATGCTGGCCACCACGCCGGCCTTCCTCTTCAGTTTCTCCAACAAAGATAAGGCCGCTGTAACCAAGATTTTTTAGTGGGACCTCATCGCCGTGTCCGGCTTCCCTGTAAGCCTTCCGATAAGACTTAAAGACCGGCGGCGTCTTCTCATAGCCACCCAGGAAAGTCCCAAGATTGTAGCCCTTGCGGGCGATTTCGCTGGCGTTGCCAGTGCTTAGCGCAGTTACCCATATTGGCGGATGGGGCTGTTGATAGGGTCGGGGCCAAATGTTCACCATACGATGGTGAAAAAACTCCCCTTCGAAGGTGAACGGGCCATCGTGACTAGTCCACGCTTTCACGATCAGGTCGTGCGCTTCCCACATACGTTCTGACATGCGTACGGGATTACTGTTCGCAGGCGCGATCTCGTAGGGAACGCTGCGGACAAAGCCGCATTCAAGGCGGCCTTTCGAGATAACGTCGATCATTGCCATTTCTTCGGCGACGCGGACGGGCTGGCGGCGGTTGGCGATTGGGTTTCCGAGGATTAGTAACCGAGAATTATTTGTAACCCTTGCCAATATACCAGTCATAACAGGCGCAGATGGATCGATACAGGTTGGCGTTTGGTGATGTTCGTTGATCATGATGTCAATGCCAAGGTCGTCGGCAAGACACCATTCGTCTATCCTCTGGTTGTATAATTCATGACCAATATCTGGATCGAAGTGGCGGTTCGGCATTGAGACGCGAACCGAATCATACTCCTCCTCGGGCGGTAGGTGTGGGTAAGCGGTTTCGGAGAAATGCCATAAGCGCATCCTAAACCTCCATCCAATTAATTATGGTTTCGACGAATAACGAGGCCTGTTCCACGTCGGGGGCATGGCCTGCTTTTGAAATTTCTTGATAGGTAGCATCCGGTATCAAGTCGGCATAGGATTTGGCGTAGCTTTCACTTATTAGGCCGTCGTGCTCACCTCGGACGACCAAAGTGGGTATGTCGATCATTTGGAGGCGATGCCTTAGTTTAGGATTGTGAAGATATGGCTCCCAGGCGATCAGAGCCATTGTCTGCCTATTGCGGGCAACGATGGTGAGGTCTTCATCATTCATTTTAGAAAAATCAGGATGAAACTTTTTCGGATCTCTGAAAAGACGATGCTCGAGATCTGTAGGGGTCATGGCAAAAATATCCGGGATGTCGAGTTCGTCGCGCGAGCCGATTTTGATGCCCGATGGACCAATTAAAACGAGATTGGAAAGGCGTGATGTATTCTTGGTTGCAATTTCTGCCGCGACCCAGCCGCCGATGGAGGCGCCAACCAAAACCGTGTTCGATAAGTCAAGGCGCTGCATTAACTCGAGATAGAGATGGGCATAGTCGTCAACGGAGTTCACCCAAGTTGGCAAAGTTGAACGGCCGAAGCCCGGGTGTGAGGGCGCTATGACGCGGTACCGTCTCGTAAGCATTGGCATCGCCGGATGGGTGGGCCTGAAACCACCGCCAGAATGCAAATAGAGAAGCGGCGGTCCATCGCCCGCTTCATGAATCTCTAGCTCGACACCCGCTATTTCTCTCTTCTTTCGTTCGAACAAGGAACCGCCACCTGCATTTGGCATTTTGCCGTGTCCCTTCACTTGGCCTGAATTCGTATAGTTGTAATTGTATCAAGAGGTAATCTAAAGCGTTGCTGGAGCAACGGTAAAGCGGGGTATCGACATGGCCGATCTGACGCCGAAGCAACAGGAATTGAAGGACCAATTCATTAGACATCGTGGTTATTGGGGTGGGTTTTGGGAGGACGTCCTCCAGCTCGATGCCGATTTCTTTTCTGCCTATACGAAGTTTTCCTCCGTGCCATCTAAGACAGGCGCACTCGACCCAAAGGTGCGTGAGTTCATCTACATCGCGATCGATGCGTCCACGACCCATCTATACATGAGGGGTCTGCGCCTGCACATGCAGAATGCCTTCTCGCTTGGTGCGACGCGCGACGAAATCATGGAGGTGCTCGAATTGACGAGCGTACTCGGTATTCACACCTGCACGCTGGGCGTTCCTATTTTGATGGAGGAATTAAGGGAGATGGGGCGTGGTGATGAGGTCGATGGTATTGAATACACTGCCCAGCAAGAGAAAATGAAAGAACAATTTATAGAAAACCGTGGGTATTGGAGCCCCTTCTGGAATGACTTGTTAAAACTTAGTCCCGACTTTTTTGATGCTTATTTGGAGTTCTCTTCCGTACCGTGGAAGACAGGTACGCTCGAACCCAAGGTAAAGGAGTTCATTTATATCGCGATCGATACTGCGACCACCCATTTACACAAGGAGGGTGCACGCATCCACATCCGGAATGCTTTGGAGCACGGTGCTACCAAGGAAGAAATTATGGAAATTTTCCAATGCGTTAGTGTCCTCGGCATGCATGCGTTGACCGAAGGTGGGCCGATGCTTCTGGAGGAGTCGAAAAAGTCGGCGAAAGCGGCAGAGTAGTCAGCTTAACTATAATTCTAGCGCCCCGTGCTTTTGTTTGCGGTCTCTTGAGGCTCATTTTTCTCCAGAAACAAAAGAAGTTTCAGATACAACTCAATTCGGCTGTATTCCCAAGTCGCAAGGTCGGACGGGCTATTCCGTTAGATCGCTCCACTGAAAGCGGAATGCCCAATTCATGGAGCTCGGCCCGATCATTTGAGGTGGGTGGATTTCTGGCTAAAACCAAGCCATGCTGCGGTTTATGGATATCTTTGGGGTTTTTGGTATTCGCGGCCGGGCGAAAGAGGTGCATCATTTAGATGACGCCTTCCAGGCGTTAGGTTTGCATCCGGCTCGGGTTCCAGATTCAGTGAAGTTGGCTGCGGTTAAGCTGCTCAAGGAAGCTGAGGGCGGCAAAATGTTGGATGCCGTTAAGAGTTGTATGGATGCTGCTTTACTTCTTGCTTACTGCATGCTGGGCAGTGACAGTTTTATGGAGGCTAATGGCAGGGCAAAAACTGATGCTGCCAAATTCCGTCTGCGTCTTTCAATCCGTAACGGCGAAAGTTTAGATGCGAAGCTTGCTATGTTGACACTGTTCGCTGATACCATCCATCCCGCGGTCGTCCAAGAATTCGATTTAGAAGTCGAAATTTAAATTGCCCTATACCCTCCGTCGGCCATGACGATACCACCGGTGACATAACTAGCAAGATCAGAGGCGAGGAATACGGCAGGACCTACAATATCTTCTGGCTTGCCTGTTCGGCCTAAAGGCGTGTGGTCCATGAAGGTTTGAATAAGTTCTGGATTGTTGTTACGTGCGTTCTCATTCAGTGGAGTTTCGATAAGGCCAGGCCCGATCGCGTTGACCCTCACGCCGTCTTTACCAAGTTCGGCAGCGAGTGCTTTTGTGAAGCCCAAAACGCCGTGCTTCGACGTGGTGTAGGCAGGCGAATTAGGTGTGCGCACATGCAGAAACGACTGGATTGAGCCAATGTTAACAATCCGTCCTTTCGTCGAGCGTAACTGTTGCAGGAATGCGTGTGTCACATTGAAGACACCGCTGAGATTTATATTAATAATGTCTTCCCAATCCTGGATTACGTCTTCGGCGTTTGCGGTGAAAGCGTTGCGCCGGTTGATACCAGCATTATTGACCAAAATTGATGTATTGCCAATTTTCTCCTCAATTTGTTCAGATAGCTCGCGGCATTGTTTACGGTCGGTTACATCGAGTTTAAAGCTCCATGCTTCACCACCCGTATCTAAAATTTCTTTCCCTACCTCGGCTGCTCCCTCCAGGTTCATGTCGAGGATTACTATGTGTGCACCTTGCTCAGCGTAACCCTTCGCAATGGCACGTCCGATCCCGGACGCTCCACCCGTCACAACCGCAAGATGTCCTTCTAATAAACCGCTCATAAAATTTCCCCCCCTTTAATCCTCTGTCCCGAGCCACAAAATAACGTCTTGTAGCCTGAAGCAAAGGCCAAAGCTATTTTAAGCGTGCAATTAAGGAACATCATATTATGACACAGCGGAATTGGACGGTTTATCTTTCGGGCGAAATTCACACCGATTGGCGTGAGCGCATTAGCGATGGTTCGAAAGAAGCTGGCCTGCCGATCGAATTTGTCTCTCCTGTAACAAACCACGATGCCTCCGATGACTGCGGCGTCAGCATCTTGGGGGGTGAAGACAAGGTGTTCTGGAAGGATCATAAAGGTGCTAAGGTAAATGCGATACGCACCCGCACTATGATTGAACGCTCAGATGTAGTCGTCGTCCGGTTTGGCGATAAATACCGTCAATGGAATGCCGCTTTTGACGCAGGCTTTGCGGTCGCACTCGGTAAACCAATCATAACTCTCCACGATGACAACCTAACTCACGCGCTCAAGGAAGTGGATGGTGCGGCACAGGCTGTTGCCGAGACACCGGAACAGGTTGTCAGGCTATTGGATTACACTATTACGGGGAAACTATAGATCGATTACTTTGTCAAAGTAGTAAAATCGTGTATATTTATTCGATCAGGAGATTTATTAATTGATATAATAATAGGAAGTGTAAATAAAATAGATATTTCATTTACTAAAGTTATGTAAAATTATTTAATTTATTATTAACATTAGAATTTTTTATAAATAAAAAACATCATCTAATTTTTCGGGTCACGTCCTTTACAAAGGCTTCGACATAATTGTCTGCTGGTTGAGATAGTATTTCTTCCGGCGGGCCCAATTGAACTATCTCGCCGTCGCGCAGTATCGCTATACGATCGCCAATTCGAATCGCTTCATTCAAATCATGAGTGATGAAAACAACGGTTTTCTTCAACGATTTCTGCAACTTCAACAGCTGATCTTGTAACTCCGAGCGGATCAGAGGATCAAGTGCTGAAAAAGCCTCATCCATTAATAGTATGTCGGGGTCCGTGCAAAGTGCACGGGCAAGGCCGACCCGCTGCTGTTGGCCACCTGAAAGCTGAGCCGGATATTGGTCCTCGTAGCCATTTAATCCCACAGAATTTAGCCAATCTAAGGCCTTTGCCTCCCGCTCCATTTTTGTAACATTTTGCATTGCGAGGCCGAACGCAATGTTGTGCAGAACCGTTCTATGCGGAAGCAGGGCGAACCGCTGGAAAACCATCGACATGCGGTGACGGCGGAACTCAATTAATTCCTTCGTAGAGAGGCCAAGGATGTCTACATCTCCGACGTAGATAGTTCCCTCGGTTGGCTCAATTAGTCGGTTGAAGTGCCTGATCAATGTCGACTTGCCGGAACCCGACAATCCCATAATGACAAAGATTTCTCCCTTCACTATCTCGAGGCTTATGTCTCTGAGGCCGACGGTGTGTCCCGTTCGTTTAAGTACTTCGTTCTTCAGCGCACCGTCGCGAACCATCGGCATGACCGATGCTGGATTGTCACCGAATACTTTGTAGAGAGCTGAAACGTGGATTAAGGGCTGTATCTTAGCCACCTTCGGTGCCTTTTAGATGTCGCTGCGCGCGACGCGCATAGGCTTGGCTCACGCGATCAAACATGATGGCGATGGCGACGATGGCCAATCCGTTGAGCAGACCCATGGTGAAGTATTGGTTGGTAATGGATTTCAGGACCGGCTGTCCCAATCCCTTCACGCCAATCATTGATGCTATGACAACCATCGCGAGTGCCATCATGATCGTTTGGTTGACGCCTGCCATAATCGTCGGCATCGCTAAAGGCAACTGGACTTCCAAAAGTCGTTGCCGCCGATTAGCGCCAAACGCCGTTGCGGCTTCTACTACGTCCCGGTCGACTAATCGAATGCCGAGATCAGTCAAACGGATTACTGGCGGTATTGCGTATACGAGAACGGCGATGATGCCAGGTACCTTGCCAATCCCAAGCAGCATCACCACCGGTATCAAGTACACGAAGGCTGGCATGGTCTGCATGATGTCGAGAATTGGGGTCGCCGCGGCTCGGATCCGGCCAGAACGGGCCATGGTAATGCCGATGGGAACGCCGAGTGTGATTGACAGCAGCGTTGCGACTGTGATTATGCTCAGGGTTCGCATCGTGTCGTCCCACATCCCAAAATACCCAATTAGTAAAAAAGCGGCGGCAATTCCGGCCGTGAGCTTGGGCGAGCGACTGGCAGCAAAGGTTAATGCGAGCAAAACGAGGAGTACGATTGGCCAGGGTGCTGTAAGTAGGAGTTTCTCGAACCAGACAAGAAAATAAAGCAGGGGTTCAAAGAAACCTTCGATTGTATTGCCGTGGGTGCGTGAGAATTCGCGATAAGCGCCGTCGAGCGTCTTTCTTAGTGCCACGAGATCGGCGCGGTCCATTGCGGGAAAGGTAATAAACCAGGATGAGTCGGCCATGGGTTAGTCCTTTTAATTCCAGCCGTACTGGTCGTTACGAGCCCTGCCTTGGACCCGTTATGGGCGCCGTGTCTCCGCCAAAAACGCTTATAGCCCTGCGGTTGCCTTCTTGACTTTGGCAGCGGCGTCTGCCGGCAACCAGTCAGACCACTGTGCTGTGTGGTTTTTCAGATAATGTGCAGCGGCGGTTTCCCCGTCCGCCTGGTTTTTCTCGATCCAGACCAATAAACGGTTCATGTCAGCATTGCTGAAGGCGCGTTTTGCGAGATAGGCGAAGGCCTTGGGTGCGCGTTTGGCGAAGGGTGCAACTGCCACTGTATGGACCGGGGAGGGTGGATACATTGTTGGTTTCGGTGTTGTACACTCTGCCTGAGTAATGCAGGACTTGAAATGTTCCCCGTCGATGCCGGACCCAAAATCAACCTTTACCATTTCATACTTGCCTAGAATTGCCGTCGGCGCCCAGTAGTAGCCGAACCATGGCTGCTTCCGTTCGTAAGCCTTGGCGATGGAGCCGTCGAGGCCGGCCGCTGATCCAGGGTCTACTAACTCGAAGCCAGCATCAGCAAGCTTGAGGGCACGGAATAGATGGCCACTTGAAATTTGGCAATTCCATCCGGCCGGACAACCGATGAAGGCGGATTTCGACGGGTCTTCGGGGTGTTTGAAAAGCTTCGCGTGTTTCTTGATACCTGCGATGGTCGCCAGTTCGGGTTTTTTGTCTACGAGGTATTTTGGAACCCAGAAACCTTCTTCGCCACCATCTGATAACGATTTACCGGCAATCATGAGGCGACCCTCCGTCACGCCTTTTTGCAATGCGGCAGCAAAAGAGTTGGTCCACAGTTCGGGCGCAATGTCCGGCACGCCCTTTTCGATCATAGAGGTTCCAGTCGGCATCGTGTCGCCTGGCACGACATCAGCATCGCATCCGAACCCATGTTTAAGGATAAAAAGATCGATATGAGCCAGCAGAGTTGCAGATGGCCAGTTCATGTCTGCAATAGAGACCTTGCCACATGCAGCGTTGGCGGGGTTTTGGATAAGGACGATGGCGGCTAATAGAAGGATGGGAATGTAACGCATAATCGGGGGCCTCCAAAATATTTTAGGGGGGATCAAAGACGTCATTAAGCCGGACGCGGAAAGCTTCTCAAGATTGCTCAATATTGATCGAATATTCTCTGTAACTCCTTTGGATCATCGGTTTTGGAAAGGGCCACGGTTAGTAATATGCGTGCTTTCTGTGGCGGCAGATTATCGGCCAATACCGTGCCGGGGACCCGTCGCGATGCGACGTCCGCCACGCGCCCGCTACCGGCCCTAGTCGAATGAACAATTGTGACATTCCGTTTGGCCGCAGCTTCCAACCGTTCGAGCTCGCGGGGCGTAACGTAGCCGGGCGCCATTGCGCCAACAACGATGCCTTTCGCACCGGCTTCGACGAACGCATCTATGGCGGTGCCGTCGGAGCCGGCATATGTAATCGCAATATCAACGCGCGGTAAGTTTGTCATGCCGCGCACGTCAAATTCAGTATCGGGTGCACGTCGTCGTTCTGGCATACGATAGTAGGCGACCTTGTCCCAATCCGCGTGGCCAAGTAGCCCGAAATCGGGGCTCTTAAAAGTTTGCTGCCTCAGGGTAGAGGTCTTAGTCATGTCGCGTGAAAAATGAATTTCGTCGTTGAGAACGCCGAGTACCCCGCGACCACGTGATTCTGGGTGGCCAGCCGTGCGTATGGCATTGACCAAATTGATACCTGAATCGGTTCCCATACCAGATGCTGGTCTTTGCGCTCCGACCAATACGATCGGTATCTCGACCTTGGCGACGAGGTTGAGGAAATAGGCGGTTTCCTCAAGTGTCGCTGTACCGTGGGTGACGACGATCCCTTGCAGGGTGGGATCGTCGGCCACGAGCTGATGTATTTTCTCGTTTATCTCGAGCCATTCTGCAGGGCCAATGGCCGTGCTAGGCATTGCGCGTAGTCGGATAGGCACGACATCGCCTTGATCGAGGGTCTCAGGAAATGCGTTGAGTAATTCGTCTACCTCGTAGATCTTGTTGTTTTCGAGATAAGCCACGAGGTCGAGCCCATGGCGGCCAACCGAAGAAATGGTGCCACCCGTTCCAATGACGGCAACGCGGGGACCTGCCATGATGAAATCCTCCCAAATGATGTTTGATTAGAATTAAACTAGCGCGTGAAACGATAGGGAAAATGGGATTGTTGACAAAGGGCGGACTGCGCTGCGCGAACGTGCTCTTGCCGGACGGATGGGCCCGAAATATTACCTTGGAATTTGGGTTCAGTGGAGAGGTAGCGGCGGTGCGACCGATCTCATGCGGTGACAAATTTCCCACTGCGCCAGGGCCGGTCCTGCCAGGTCTTCCAAACTTGCATTCGCATGCGTTTCAACGTGCGATGGCGGGTTTAACAGAATGCGCGGGACCAAACGGCGACGATTTCTGGACGTGGCGGCAGGCGGTATACCGTTTTGTATCTCGCTTGACCCCGGAAGATGTAGAGATAATCGCGGCTCAACTATATGTGGAGATGTTGAAGGCCGGATATACCGCAGTCGGCGAATTCCACTACCTGCACCATGCGCCGGATGGACAACCCTATGACGATCCTGCGGAGATGTCATATCGCATCGTTGCCGCGTCTGTCCGTTCCGGCATTGCACTGACGTTATTGCCGGTGCTTTATGCCCAGGGCGGTTTTGGCGGTGCAGCCACTCAAGAGGGACAGCGCCGCTATGTTTGTGATCTTGCGTCCTACGCGCGCATCGTCGAAAAGGTTACCTCTGAAGCTGGCCATTATTTGACTGGGATCGCTCCGCATTCGCTGCGCGCGGTTGGTCCTGAAGCTTTGGAATTAGCTGTTAATCTCGCTGGTGACAGACCGGTGCATATTCATATTGCAGAGCAGATGCTCGAAGTAGAGGAATGTATTAAACATTTTGGTTCCCGCCCAGTCGAATGGCTTCTTACTAACACGCTAGTGGATGCACGTTGGTGTCTTGTTCATGCGACCCATTTAACCCACGAGGAAACACGGTCTCTGGCTGCAAATGGAGCCGTAGTGGGACTATGCCCCACTACCGAAGCAGATCTTGGCGATGGTATCTTCCCCGCTCATGAATACCTTGTCGAAGGAGGATATTTTGGGATCGGTTCTGATAGCCACATCGTGGTCGACGGTGCTGAAGAGTTGCGATTATTAGAATTTGGACAGCGCTTACTCCACAGAAAACGCAACCTAATGCTCACTTCGGGACGGGTATCGACTGGAGCTAGTCTCTATGGCATGGCGGTACAGGCTGGGGCCCAAGCTCTTGGGTTTTCCGAATGTGGGATTTCGGTTGGCGCTCGCGCTAATGTTATTGTCCTTGACGGATCAGCGCCACTTCTTGCGGCAAAATCGGGGGATGACATTATAGATGCATTCGTTTTTTCGGGCGGTCGTAGCCTCGTGCGGGATGTTTATGTCGACGGACAACGCGTTGTGGAATGCGGACGGCATCGAGAGGAGGAGGCAGTGTCGCGAGATTATTGCTTGGTCATGCATAAGTTATTGTCTGACTAAAAATATTGTTTGATAGGAGAGAAAAATGGCGACGGTATCCCGGAACCCCGAACCACAGGACGCTGCTGTACGCCGCGCGGTCGCGCCTGTCACGGTTTACACTTTAGATCAGTTGCCGCCTTTTGACGGTCCGTTTTACGAAAATTTACGGGAAACGATGCAGCAGGTAGATTCGTTTGTCGTGGCGCCAAGAGACGCCGAAGTCTTCGAGGTACCTGCAGGTCATCTCTTCAGCATCAACAGCGTCGAAGGCCCCCAAGTCGGAGATCTGAACCTTTGGAATGCCCACGATCTCAACGAACATTTCTATAGCGGTAAGACTCGAGCTCTGCATGCCACCCATATTAGCACGGGTGATCGATTGTGGAGCAACATGCCTCGCCTACGTCCAATGGCCACGGTAACGTATGATACGCTTGATTGGTACGGCTATGACGAATACGGCGGTGGCGTGCACGACGTGATAGGGACGCGCTGCGATCCCTATACCCACCATATGCTTACAGATGGTGAATATCACTACTGCTGCCATTCCAACTTGACGCGGGCTCTCGCTGAGACAAAAGAATTGGATTTACTGGAAGCCGAGCGCTTCGTGCACGATGTTGTGAATGTCTTCATGTGTACGGGATATACGCGCGATACTCATGAATATTTTATGAAGGCGAGCCCGGTACGCCCAGGCGATTTTATCGAGTTTTTTGCTGAGATTGATCTGCTCGCGGGTGTATCGACCTGTCCCGGCGGTGATTGTGGGGCGGCACATTCAAGTGATGCGGCGAATTGTTATCCTTTACGGATAGACATCTTTCAACCAAAGGAGGGTATGTTAGGCGAATGGAGCCCGTGGGAAGCTAATGGATACGGTCGTGGGCATGGTGTTGGCTGACGCCCTTTCGCAAAGTTAAGTTTACGTAAATTTCCTGGTTTTATCGCTGCTCTCGGTGCCAACGAGACTTGTACCCGCGAACGTACTGCGGCGGAAAGTGAACTGTGCCGCTAAGCTTTGCGGCGGCATGCCATGGCCAATGTGGGTCATGCAGCATGCCGCGGGCGAGCGCGATCATATCTGCCTTGCCGGAACTGATAATTTCCTCTGCATGCTCCGGTCGGAAGATCATGCCGACCGCCATAGTTGGCAGTCCGGTTACTCTTCGCACCGTTTCGGCAAACTCGACTTGGTGCCCCTCGCTGATCGGCACTTTTTGATCAAGTGAAAGCCCACCACTCGAAATCGTCGCAAAGTCGCAACCATGGTCTTTGAGCAGCGCGCAAAGTCGAACTGTTTCATCTAAGGTCCAACCGCCATCAAGATAGTCTGTCGCTGAGAGCCTTACACCGATAGGCTTACTTGTTGGCCAAGCTTCGCGGATAGCGTCGAATGTTTCAACACAAAGACGCACGCGATTTTCAAAAGAACCGCCCCATTGATCTTGCCGCGAATTGGAAATTGGTGACATGAACTCTTGCAATAGGTACCCGTGCGCGGCCGTCAGTTCGATAGCGTCGAAACCGATGCAGTCGGCTCGTCGGGCCGCAGCGGCATGATCAGCTACAACTTTTGCAATATCGTCCAAGTCTGCAACGCGTGGCGACGGCCAGCCCTCTGCGCGTGGGTGCCCTGCGGCACTTAAGGTCTCCCAACCGCCATTTTTAGGGCTTATCGGCGCGTTGCGTCCTTGTGTCGGCGGATATGTTGAGCCCTTTCGGCCCGAGTGGGATAGTTGTATTGCAAGCGCCATCGGACTATGGCTTTTGCAGAAGTTTACAATCCGCTTCAACGCGGCCTCATTGTCTTCAGAATATAGTCCGAGGCATTGTGGCGTAATTCGTCCTTCGGGGGACACGGCTGTTGCTTCTGTGATCAGCATTCCCGCACCGTTGACTGAAAATTGGCCAAGATGCATCAGATGCCAATCCGTCGCGGATCCTCCAATGGCGCTGTATTGTCCCATCGGCGCGACGATGATCCGGTTAGCCAATTGCAACCCGCGCATCTGGAACGGAGAAAAAAGGTTGCTATCACTCACGAGATATCAGGAGGCTTTCTTAACATCGGGGACGTACGGCTTCGAGGTGAAATGCTCTTGATTATTGCCGTCGGCGAGCTTCAGGCCTGCCTCCTTGATTGCGCCGTCTTGAACCTTGTCGAGCGGTACGTAATAACGGTCATCATCCTTCGTGATGGTGTCGTTGCTTTTGGCATTGTAGCAACATAATAACGTCCATCGGCGCCTATCCGACTGGTTCTGGTCAGAGCGGTGGAGCGTGTTGCAGTGGAAGACAACGGCATCACCAGGGTCCAGAACACAATCCACGATTTCGTGGGTTTCCAGTATCCTCGGCATATGTTGCGGATCGGCGCTGTTCTGCTCTGGAGTTAACTGCACGTGATCAAGGCGCCCGAGTTTGTGCGATCCCTTTATTAATTTCAGACAACCGTTCTCTGCATCCGTCCGATCGAGCGCAATCATGAAACTCAGCATTTTCGGTGCGATGCAGCCGTTGTAATACCAATAACCGT
Organism: Pseudomonadota bacterium; assembly: GCA_036337155.1. Taxonomy (GTDB): domain Bacteria; phylum Pseudomonadota; class Alphaproteobacteria; order UBA8366; family UBA8366; genus UBA6544. The sequence continues at coordinate 15,268 of JAYZET010000010.1, forward strand.
AATCCTGATGCCATTCCCAGGCGCCACCGACACGCGGGTCCTTGGCGGTCAGCTTCGATTGAAAGTGATATACCGGTTCTCCGATAAGTGCTTCCGCCGTTTCAACAATACGCGCAGATCGAGCGGCCAAGCCGTAGACGCTATTCCCTGCTCGGTTCCACAGTGAAATTCGGGTGGCACCCCCCTCCTGGTCGGCGCGAAGCAGGGAGTGACCCTGAACTTCAGGATCGACCTCCATAGCGGTGTTCAACAAGTTGGTTTCCTCTGCGTCGAATAGCCCGCGCAGAAAAAGAAAACCATCTTCTCTGTAGGCATTGATTTGTCCGTCCGAGGGGCGGGCAGCCATGTATTTTTACTCCAAGCCAAAAACAGAAATTCAATCTTAGCAAAGCCTTCTGAAATTGCGAAATCGTTTTGGATAGATTTTCACATTATAAAATTTACCGTTGCTGAGCATGGTGGCACGCTGGAAAATGAATTGAACGTTGCGGAGTGCGTAACTTTTCAATTCGAGTAGCCTCGAGATGATTGAGGCTGATGAATGGGAGGGTGGTCAGAAAAATGTCTATGGAAAACATAAACGAATTATCGGCTGTTGAATTATCGAAGGCGGTGAAGGCTGGGCAATTGACGAGCGAGGCAATTGTTTGTTCCTGTCTCGAGCGAATAGAGGCGCGTGACGCAGATGTCCAGGCATGGGCGTATATCGATCCTGAGCGAGCCCTGGCGGAAGCCCGTGCGGTAGATGAAACCGGTCCCAAGGCGCCCCTCTATGGTCTGCCCATAGGATTTAAGGATGTAATAGACACGGCGGATATCCCAACCGCTTACGGTTCGGATATCTATCCGCATTATCAACCTGGCGCCGATGCGGCTTGTGTGGCGCTGGTTCGGGCTGCTGGTGGCGTTGTACTTGGTAAGACGGTCACGACGGAATTTGCATTCGTCAATCCGAATAAGACACGAAATCCTCACAATACGGCCCATACGCCAGGTGGCTCATCGAGTGGGTCTGCTGCGGCGGTCGCCGATTTCATGGTGCCGCTTGCGTTTGGTACGCAGACCGGTGGTTCAGTCATCCGTCCGGCGTCGTTTTGTGGCGTCGTTGGTTACAAACCGTCGATTGGTCAATTTAGTTACGCGGGGGTTAAATTGCTTGCACGGTCGCTTGATACGCTGGGCGCTTTCTCTAGGAGTGCAGCTGATCTGGCACTATTGCGAGCGGCTCTATTGCGAGCGCCGGCGGGTGTCGTTCCATTATCTTCCGCCCCCCGAATTGCTATTTGTCAAACGCCTTGGTGGGATCGAGCGGATCCCTCAAGCCATGCTTCGGTGAAATCCGCCGCCAACCGCTTGGCATCAGCTGGGGCCGAGGTGATCGAAATTGACTTACCATTAAAATTTGCAGGATTGGAACAAGCCAATCACACGATCATGATTTACGAGGGATGCCGATCACTGGCGCACGAGTTTGCCCGTCACGAAAGTCTATTGAGCGAGAATTTGAAATCGCACATGGCAAAGGGTTTAGCTATCCCCTTTGACGAATATCGGACTGCGGTTGACTTGGCTCAATCTTGCCGCGTGGAGTTTGGCTCCCTGGCGGCCGCTTTTGATGCATTTCTCGTCCCTAGCGCGGTTGGCGAAGCACCCGAAGGCCTGCAGAGCACGGGAGATGCATTATTCAACCGGGCATGGACGACAATCGGGGTTCCGGCGGTCACTTTGCCTAATTCGACAGGCCGTAACGGTTTGCCTGTGGGTGTTCAAATCGTCTCGCCCTATGGAACCGACGAACATTTGCTCTCGGTTGCGGTTTGGATAGAAGAAGTAAATTCAGATTGATGAGATGCGTTGCTGGGGTCGGTCGGCATCGTACCTTTTCGAGTAAGTTAAATGAGAGGAAGAACGGACGATGACTACGACGGACGTCAAGAGCATTAAGTGGGAACCGGGACAAGATTATAAAGATTCCCGTCTCCGTGCATTTCTTGACTTCTGCAGCGTTGTCGACATGACGGAATTGCACGCGAAAACTTCGGCAGATCCTGCCTGGTTTTGGGATTCTGCGATCCAGTTTCTAGACGTTCAGTTCTATGAACCCTACACGCGTGTACTAGACCTATCCGATGGTATTCAATATCCGAAGTGGTGTCTCGGGGCGAAGACCAATCTCGTGCTCAATTGTCTCGATAAACATCGAGGCACGCCGATATGGGAAAAAACCTATTTAGTTTGGGAAGGTGAGGACGGGACGAAGAATCGGTACACGTATGCTGAATTCGATGCTGAAGTATGCCGCCTCGCAGGTGCATTTCGTGAGCGCGGGATCGGTCGCGGCGATATTATAGCAACCTATATTCCGATGTTACCTGAAGCGATGATAGCATTTTTTGCAATTCTAAAAGTTGGGGGAGTATTTTTGCCGCTTTTTTCAGGCTTCGGGCCGGAACCGCTTCGCGTACGCCTCAGCGACAGCGAAGCACGGGTCGTTATAACAGCGGATGGGGGGCCGAGGCGAGGTATCGCGTCGCCCATGAAGAGTATACTCGACGAAGTGCTGGCCGATTGTCCAAGTGTTACCGATGTTTTCGTGGTGCGTCGCTTGGGAGATGCGGTCGAATGTCCCATGTTGGAAGGTCGTGATCATTGGTGGCATGAAGCAATTATGGGACAGCCGGCTAATGCCGAAACAGAACGGACTAATGCGGAGGAGTTAGGCTTCCTGGTTTATACGTCAGGCACCACGGGGAAGCCCAAGGGCGTATTAATGAGCCATGTTGGTGCCGTCACGAAACTTGCCCTTGATATAGGTGTGAGTTTTGATTTCGGGCCAGACGATAGAATGGTTTGGATCAGCGATATGGGTTGGGTCGTCGGCGCTTTGACAGCTGTTTCAACCAGTTACTTCGGTGGGAGCCTTTTAGTGGTCGAAGGTACTCCGGATTATCCAGATACCACGCGACATTGGCGTGTCATGCAAGAGAATGACGTGACTTTCCTAGGTATCGCGCCGACCACAGTCCGAGGCATGATGCGCTATGGCGATGAGGTTGATAGTTTCGATTTCTCAAAATTGCGCATCATTGCGTCGACCGGTGAACCATGGACCGATGCAGCCTGGCTTTGGTTATTTGAACACGTTTCTGGGAAAAGGGTACCGATTATGAATTATACGGGTGGTACCGAATGTTTTGGCGGTATCGCGTCGAGCAATCTTTTGGGTCCGATCACGCCTGCTTCTTTTAATGGGCCAATGCCAGGCAGTGGCGCAGAAATTCTAAACGAAGCCGGAATGCCTACTGCGCCGGGGGAGCTAGGCGAACTGGTGATGACATTACCCGCCATTGGCAATACTCGTAGTCTTTGGCGAGACGATGATCGTTACATGGAAAGTTATTGGTCCATGTTCGGCGATAAGTGGCGTCAGGGCGATTGGGCCATGCGGGATGATTATGGATATTGGTACGTTCTCGGTCGGTCGGACGACACGCTCAACATTTCTGGCAAACGGACTGGGCCTGCGGAGATTGAGGGTGCCTTGATGTCGACGGGTCGCATATCGGAAGCTGCCGTGATCGGGGTTCCCGATGAAATTAAAGGGACGGCCTTATGTTGTGTTTGCGTTCCAATGCCGGGCGTCAATGATCAAAACGCATTGCAGCTTGAACTCTCAGTTGCGGTTACGAATGCACTTGGTCGTTCGTATCGACCTCGTGACATCCTCTTTGTTTCGGATCTGCCTAAAACCCGAAATATGAAAATCATGCGGCGGGTTGTTCGTGCTGTCGTAACCGGCGAGCCTGCCGGCGATTTATCATCATTAGTAAATCCAGAGGCTGTTGAAGAATTAAAAAATATTATTGCATAAAATAATCATAATTTTAAGTATAAAAGTATATAACTATTATAAATAAAATAAAAACAATTTCATTTTATTTATAATACGATTATTAATATTTATTATTGCTACATTTTGAGCTTAAGTTATTTTGGAACGTATGACTAAATTGATCGGTCTCAAAGCGGAATACTGGAAACAAACGGACCATAATCGCGGACTTTAAAAATGCTACATTGTTTACTTTGCGCGCCTGACCGAATGAGAGGTGTCGCACTGCCGTTTCGGTCCAGGTATCAAATGCTTCTCGTTCGATATTCTCCCTCTTAAATATTAATGAGTTTTGCTCGCGTTTTATGCGATTGTGATCATTTACCAGGTACCGTTTTTCAAACTGTAACCGAAGTTTCTCGCAATCCAAAATGATACGAAATACATCATGTTTACGATAAAGGTTTTCGCCTCGAAGATAGCTTTCGAGCTCGTCAAGCGAAGAAATTTGGTAACTGCCATACGTCAAATAATACGATGTCCACGCTACAACTCCGACGACCCCAGCGATTGCTAGTTCTTTGAATCGCTTGCGTGGAATAATACCAGTCTGAGCTTTTCGCTTAATGTCGCGACGGCGATTGTCTGGTAGTTTCAATCCAATTAGCATGCGTTATCTCTTTGTGAATATAATAAGCGCAATATAAGGCCCCCGCCAATTTCATATTTTTACGTGGTAGTGTGATGGTTGATGAGCCGAAGGTTGCAATACTAGGTATTCACCTCGAAAGTAATCGTTTTGCGCCGCCCGTGTTTCGAAAGGATTTTTCAGAGAAATGCCTCGCTTATGATGATGAATTAGTAGAAGACGCGCGGAGCGCTCACCCCAAGGCTTGTGGTACGCTGACAGGTTTCGTGCGGGAAATGGATCGTATTGGCCCTTGGACGCCTGCTCCTCTCGTTTATGCGGATGCGGGCGCAGCGGGCCCAATTGATCACGACTTCTTCCTCGAACTAAGGGAGGAAATGCGCTCGCGTCTCCTGGCAGCTATGCCGGTCGACGGTGTTTATTTTGCAGAGCACGGCGCTGCGGTATCTACGGCACATCCCGATCCTGATGGAGAATTATACGAGATGGCCCGTGAGATTGTGGGGCCCGAAATTCCAATTGTTTCTGCGCTCGATCTTCACGCCATTGTTTCCGAGAAGATGATCGAAACAGCGGACGTGCTTATCTCTTATCGGACAAATCCACATGTCGACCAAATCGAGCGAGGCGGAGAATGTGCACACGTAATGCACGAACTGTTAGACGGCCTTGTACCGGAAGTCGCGTTCATCCGATTGCCTATCGTCGCTCCACAGGTGAAGCAACTGACGGCTGAAGGCCTGTACGCGGAAGCCATCCAGCTAGGGCAAACGCAGATTGATAACACCGTTATGAATGTATCTATACTCGGCGGATTCACTTATGGAGATACGCCCTATAACGGTATGAGCTTTATCGTAACAACGCGTGGTGACAAAGCGCGAGCGAAAATGCTTTGCCGTGAATTGGCTGAACATGTTTGGCGGGGGCGTCAACGATTATTGCCGGAACTGACCTCACTCGAAGACTGCATTAGAGGGGCGATCGACCGGGGTGAAAAGCAATCTGAGGAGAAGAAGATAATTGCCGACGTCGCTGACAATCCAGGCGGCGGCGGTCGCGGTAATACGACTTGGCTTCTAAAAGGACTTTACGAAGCGGGCGCGAAAGGCGTGATTATTGGCGTTTTTTTTGACGCGGCGCTTGCTGCCGAGGCGCATGAGAGGGGTGAGGGGGCGGTCTTTAGGGCGGCTTTCAATCGAGGTGAGGCTGACCAGTACTCCGAGTATTTCGAGGCGGAGGCAGAGGTTTTACACATCTCAGACGGGCAAATCGTCGGCCGAGAGCCAGGTTCCCGGGCCGGTATGGCGATTGACTTGGGTCCGACTGCCGTCCTGAGGCTTGGAAGCGTCACGGTCGTTGTCATTTCGATCCGGCAGCAATGCATAGATCCCGGTTACTTCGAAGAATTTGGCGTAGACGTCGAGGTAGCCCAGACTGTCGTGGTTAAGTCGCGAGGGCATTTTCGTGCCGGTTTTTCCGTCTATTTCCGGCCGGATCAAGTAATCGAATGCGATGCCCCGGGCCTGACGTCCCCGCGTCTATCCAACTTTGCTTGGCGGGGGTTCAATCGCCCGATCTACCCCCTTGATGTTGATACTTCGTGGACGCCACCGGATTGGTAGTATGCCGTTTTCTTCGGCGTCGAGGCTCCGCTATATCTCATGAGACAAAAAGGAATGAGCGTGAATAGATGACGACCGCAAATATTGAAATCGTTCCTCTCTGCGGTGACATAGGTGCAGAGGTTCGCGGCGTCGACCTCTCCAATCCGCTGGATGACAAGGCATTTGCGGCTGTCTACGGGGCCTGGCTAACACACCTCGTTCTCCTATTCCGCGACCAGGAAATAGATGATCCGCAAATGGTGTCATTTAGCCGTTGTTTTGGCGACCTAGATTTGGCGCCAGTTCCTGGCCACGGTCGTGCTTTCGTTGAGGGTATTCCGGAGATGTTTGTGATCTCCAACGTTATTGAAGACGGAAAGAAGATTGGTTCACTCGGTGATGGAGAGTGTCTTTGGCACACAGACATGGCATATGCAGAGGTTCCGCCAAAGGCGAGTTGCCTGTATTCATTGGAGGTTCCTGAGGGCGAGGGAGATACCGGATTTCTCAATATGTATGCCGCGTATGACGCGCTCACCGACAAACTAAAGAACCGGATTGAAGGTCGGACGATAAAACATGACACCAAATACACACTTGATGGGTTCGACCGTGAAGATGGCCCGCCGCTTTGGGAAGCAATCGATAGTGGCTTGTTTGATGCCGTGGCGTTGCCGGGCACTAGCCATCCAATTGTGCGAACGCATCCTGAGACTAGTCGCCGGGCGCTTTATATAGGTCGTCGACAAAATACGTATGTGAACGGCCTTCCCGTCGAAGAGTCAGAGGAACTGCTTGATGAACTGTGGGCTCATGCGGAAGAATGTGGCCGGGATACGATGCATCATCGTTGGCGGGTAGGTGATTTGGTGATATGGGACAATCGCTGCGTAATGCATCGCCGCGACCAGTTTTCACCTGATGCTCGACGCGTTATGCACCGCACGCAAATTCGTGCGGCTTCGGCGCCTGCCTGAAGCTCGTAACCGATACCAGGGAGTAGGATCGTGGCTGAATTTCCGTCGAAGGATAAAATTGTAATCCAATTCGCTCATTCCGCCTATCGGCTGGCTGAGTGCCTAGAGGCAAGGGAACCTGGTATCTCGTGTTTCCAGACTTGGACGCCGGAAGATACGGTGGCCCGGATGGGTGAGGCGCCAGTAGTCTGCATGTCCGGTTTCTGGAACAACGATTTTCTCGATGTGCCCGGTGCATTGAAATATGTCCAGGTATGCGCTGCAGGTTATGATCAGTTTGATCAGGCCCGGATTGCGGAGGTGGGCGCTCGTCTTGCAAACGGCAGTGGCGTCAACATGAAGGCAGTCAGCGATCACGCCCTCGCGCTCATGCTCGGCCTTATGCGCCAGCTTCATGTTGCGCGCGATAACCAGAGAAAGCATCAATGGAGGGGCATGATCTCGGATCTTTCGCTGCGCGAGGATGAACTTGCGGAAAAAACTGTCTTAATCGTTGGCGTGGGCGCGATTGGCGGGCGCATTGCAAACTTGGCAAAGGCTTTCGAAATGAAGACGATAGGTATTCGTCGAAATGTTGATGCCATCCGATCAATTGTCGACGAAGCGTATCCACCGGCAGCACTACCGGAAATGTGGGAGCGAGGGGATTTTGTTGTGCTGTCCTGTCCGTTAACGTCCGAGACCGAGAACATAGTCGACGCGGTAGCGCTCGACGCGATGAAGGAGGATGCGTTTCTCGTTAATGTTGCGCGTGGCGGTTGCGTCGACGAGCCGGCGCTAATCGATGCCCTTAGAGGGGGTAAGATTGCGGGGGCCGCCATCGACGTGACTGCAGAAGAACCGCTCTCGGAAACCTCACCGCTCTGGGATTTTGAGAATGTTATCCTGACGCCTCACACAGGCGGCGAGACCCGTCGTTACGAGGAGAATGTGGTCGACATTCTGTTGGAGAACCTAAACCGGCTCTGGCTGGGCGAGACGGAACTGTATAATGAGATCGTTTAGGCGGAAGCTCGTTTGCTGCCAGCCAGATGTTCGGCTGCATTGAAATACGGAAGGTTGTCTTTCGCTGAGCAGCCGATCATCGCGATCCGTTCTGCCACGCGAATTGCCTTTTGATATTTTCGCTCGTTTTCATCTCGTGTGTGATCTTGGAACACAGTGCCGCATAGCGATATACCATAGTGCGCCTGTAGTGTACGAATCTTCGTGCCCGCCAGCATACCATCGGCGACGAGCGATAGATCAAACTCTTCCTGCTTAACAACCTGAACTTCATTTTCGACGAGGTAGCCTCTGATTGAGGTCTCTGCTTCGAGAGCTAGGTCCCAGTAGTCGCTCTCGGTTTTCGTTTTTTCGCCGGATACCAGTTGGTAAGCCAGGCAGAAAGCCAGAAAAACATGTTCTTTTGCGTTTGCTGAGCGCCAGGCTAGGCCACCAAGATTCGACCAGACGCTTGGATCCATGTCATCGAAGACCCTTGGCACCCGTTCAAAGAAAAGGCGATGCAAGCCTCCCTCGTTCAAGGTGTTGCCGAGTTGCTGCTCCTTATAGATATCGACCGCTGCATAAGTGCCACAGATGGGGCAGGTGTCATCTTCGTAAGCATCTTTTCGGTAGAGATGAGAACAACGGGAACCGTTATCCAGTTCATTCTTACAAAGGAGGTAGGTTTCACCTATGTCTTCATCGTCTTGCTGCTGGCCTATCCAATTGAACCGGTTCATGAACTGCATATACGAGCGGCGGTGGCTCCACAGACTCCATTCCAGTTTTTCGACTGGACCGAAGGTGCTCCAATTGGAACTAACATCGATGATTACACATTTTTCCTTACCTGGCGCGGAGCGAAGTCCGCGACCGACTGATTGACCCCACAGCACCTTTGAGAGGGTTGGGCGCAAGTGAACGATTATGTTGCAGTGCGGGTTGTCCCAGCCTTCAGCCAAGACCCCTACCGAGACCATTGCTTCTATTTCCCCATTTTCATGGGAGCCTAACAATGCCATCCGCTCCTTGATCGGAGTACTAGCGGTGACGATTGCCGCGTCGATCCCATGCGCTTCAATCCTTTCCAATGTAGCCTCGGCGACGGCGACGTCGGCACAGAACCACGCAGAAATGGGTTTCACGCCGATTTGATCTCGTTCTTCCAGATAGCTCCACATTGCGTAATCCAGCATCGACGACTTGATGATCTCATCCGACAGTTTGGCAACCGGAAAATCGCCGGAGCTGATGTCGATTTGACTGAGGTCGAGATCGTGAACAAAATGAGAGCGATACACCGGTTTTACCAGAACGCCTTCGTCGATTAAGTTTTCGATATTGGCGCAATCGATAATCCGGTCGAATGCCAAGTGAAGCTGATCACGTTGGTCGCCGGTACGCCGCTCGGGCGAAGCAGTAAGACCGATGAACTGAGCTTCCGGTTTGCCGTTTACTTCAAAGTCATCAATAATTCGCTTATAGCCTGTACCGTTAGGCGAAACACGGTGGGCTTCATCGACAATGATCAGGTCTGCCTTTGGCACAGCGTCCGCCAAGACTTCTTTTGCCCTCATGTTGGTTGAGAGCAATATTTCATAACCGTCGAACGCCGGCCCTTTGTCTGAAACTGTCAGTTTTCGAACACGATGTTTCTTTCCGAGGGCTCTTTCCAATTGCTCTAGGAGGACTAGGCGGTGGCATAGAACAATTATCTTCTTATCCTTATAAAAGCGCTCAATTAGCTCGCTCGCAAGGACTGTTTTCCCTGCTCCCGTCGGTGCTTTCAGGATGAATCGGCGGTGTTGCTTGATGATCGTCGGAAAGCGGTCGACAATCTCTTGCTGCCATGTTCTGAGTTGCATGACAGGCGTATAGCAAGAGTCGCATGGCAATGCACGCGACGTGAACGTTTTATTGGTGATTTCTTTTAATTCGCCCAGGTTATTAGATATTGTCTATTAAAAAAGCGATATTAGGACAATTTAGTGCTACCCATTAAGTGACTGGCACCATTTGCGATCACTCCTTCATTATTAGGATCAGTTAGCCTCGGGTAGGGGTGTCGAAATCACTTATGGATTCATCAGATAGATATTCCATAGAATTCTGGCAATCGCATAGAGAGCGTTGTTGAGGGAGAAATTTTCAACATTATTCTTTGTTCGCACCACCGATAGTTGCCTCTTATCAGACGATACCGCAAAAAAGTGGGACAGATTCGGGGCATCAATCCAAAATGTTAAGCTACACTGCGGCTTTATTTTTTTGATAGATATTTAAATATTATGTTGGTTTATCGGAAAACAGGGAAGTGTCTGCGGGTTCTGATACTAAAATCTGCGATAGTGAAACAAGGCTTGTGACAGACGTCTCCTACACAAAGCATACTGTCGAGTGAAGGGGTATTATACCGTCTTAAACAATTGTCCAAAATCCGCTCTCCAATGCGCCCTGGCTAACAAAATCACCTTACCGCGCCATCATTCCTATCTATAAATTCTAGGAGCTGAAATGAGTATTAAAATCGCATTTGTAACGAATTTTCCTGATGCAGCCGACGCCGCGCGCGAGATGACGCCATCCGGATTTGAGTTGCTGGTTGTAGCGGAGAATACACCCGAATTCGTGGCAGCGATGAAGGAGGCGGAATTTCTCGTTGGCTTCGTCGACGGCCTAGTGCAGAACGAATTGTTTGAGATTGGTCAAAACATAAAGCTCATCCAACTGCTCAGTGCAGGATATGATAGAGCAGATCTCTCGGCTGCACGAAAAGCTGGCGTGCCACTCGCAAATAACGGTGGAGCAAATTCGGTCGCTGTTTCAGAGCATGCAATCCTGCTAATGCTTGCGGTGAATCGTCAATTGGTGCGACAGCACACGAGTGTGACGGCAGGCCGATGGCGTGGAAATGAGACACCTCGCGTGCATGAATTACGTAATCAAACACTCGGGATCGTGGGGCTGGGTACGATTGGCAAGAAAACTGCGCGGCTCGCATTAGGTTTCGGCATGAATGTGTTTTACTACGACATCGCTCGCCTTACCGAAGATCAGGAAGACGCACTCGGCGTGCGGTTCCGGCTATTGCGCGAGATGCTACGTGAAATTGACGTGTTGTCCCTGCATACCCCGTTGAATAAATCGACACGTCATCTTATCGGTGCGGATGAATTGGCGCTTATGAAAAAATCGGCAATCTTGGTGAACACTGCGCGCGGACCGGTGATCGACGAGGAAGCACTCTTCTCTGCACTATCCTCGAATTCGATCAGAGGCGCTGGACTCGATGTATTCGATCAGGAACCACCGCCGACCGACAATCCACTTTTTGGGCTCGATAACGTGACTTTGACGGCACATCTCGCTGGACCAACATTTGAAAGCAATACTGCCCGCGTGCGCAATGCCTTTGATAACGTCCAGCGGGTGGCGCGGGGCGAGGAGCCATTGTGGGTTGTCCCAGAACTACTGGATTAAAGGAAGAAAGAATTTGATACCTCAAAATTGGGATGCCGAAGCTGATGTCGTAGTCGTCGGGTTCGGTGCGGCTGGTGTTGCCACTGCGGTCACTTCACATGAGTTGGGTGCGGAAGTACTTATTCTTGAGAAGGCGCCGGAAGGCGAAGAAGGCGGTAATACGAAAGTTGCTGGGCAAGGCTATCTCAATACGTCAGAAACGGAGAAGGCTGCGGACTATCTTCGCGCCCTTTGCGGACCCTACACAGTGCCCGAAGAGATGATTCGCGTTTGGTCCGAGGAGATGTGTTTCAACAACGATTGGCTGGCAAGCCTTGGCGGGGATCCCCAAGAGCATCAGCACCAACCGGCTGGAATTGAATTTCCGGATCTACCTGGTTCCGACTGTGTGCATAAGTTTCACGACGGTCCGACCTATGGGTATTCGCTCACTTGGAAATGTTTCGAAAGTTTAGTCAAGACACGGTCGATTGGTGTTCGTTACGAGATGCCCGGTCGCGAGTTGGTTCAGGATAATGTAACTGGCGCAATTATTGGCGTGCGGGCCGAGCATTCCGGTGTACCCTGTTTCGTAAAGGCGCGTAAAGGCGTCGTGCTCACCTGCGGCGGGTTCGAGAACAATCAGGAAATGATCCGCAATTACCTGACGGATTTGCCATATTGTTATACCTCAGGTAGCCCATACAACGAGGGGGACGGAGTTACAATGGCTCTCGCTGTTGGAGCTGACCTGTGGCATATGAACAATTTTGCTGGCCCGTCCATGGCGCTCAAGGTGCCGGAGTTTCCTACCACGTTTTCCATGCAGGCATTACATTACAGTAAAGAAATTTTAGGTGGTGTGATAGTTGTCGGACCTGACGCCAAGCGATTTACGGATGAGAAGTTTAAGACCTGCCATGGTAAGGTGCCTGCGAACGGGACCTGGAAAGCTCTCACCACTCCATGTCCTATGTATATGATTTTCGACAGCAGGCATATGAATGCTGGACCCATTTATGACGCCCATCCGAGCCATGGCTGGACGCAGATTGTTGTGCAGTATGACTGGAGTGAAAATAATGCCAAGGAACTCGAAAAAGGTTGGATTGTCGGAGGGGAGAGCATTCCAGAACTTGCGGGAAAGATAGGGCTCGACCCGAATGCGTTGTCGGAGACAGTGTCTCGTTGGAATTCGATGGTTGCAGCGGGCGAAGATGCGGATTTTGGTCGCACTTTGATGTTCGACAAGCTTGATGGCAGTCCATACTACGCAGTCGAACTGTCGCCCTCAATGTTAAATACGCAAGGTGGCCCCCGTCGCAATGAAAAAGCGCAAATTGTCCGCCCCGATGGGACGCCGATTCCACGTCTGTACAGTGCTGGTGAGCTTGGCTCCATCTACAGTTACCTCTATCAGGGGACTGGTAATATAGGTGAGTGCCTGGCGTTTGGTCGCATAGCGGCACGCCATGTGGTTTCTGAGAAAGCTTGGGGCTGACCCATTAAGATAAGTTATTCCAAATCAGGTTTAGGCCGATTGCAAGCAATGCCATGAATAAGATGCGCTCAAAGCTCGATTGAGAGATACATTGTCGCAACCAAATGCCGGCACTCATGCCAGTGAGAGCTGGAATAAGGACGATGCTGGATAACCAAATCTCGTTGGCTGCCAGTAGCCGATTGGCAGCGAGACTCAAGAATAGAGGCGCCATACTGGATAGTGCTACCGCGGCCATCGAAGCAACAAAGAGGCTTTTTTCGATCCTAAGCGCCATAAAGTAGACGATAACAGGGGCGAGCATCACCGTTGCTCCGCCAATTATGCCCATGCTTCCCGCCGCCACAGGGTTTAACCAGCGTTGGGTTGCTTCGGAAATCGTCCATTTCTTTGGAATAAAGGGGAGTGGGCTTAGAAGAACGACAAATAAGCCTAGGGTTATTGCTATAGCTTTAGGAGGAGCCGTGATTAATATCTGTGCCCCGACAGTTGAACCAATCGCGAGAGCACCTAGGAAGGGCCAATAGCGCCGGATCACTTCGCCGAAGCACCCGCCCTGGAAAATCAGCCAAACGTTGGTAACGATGACTGGTACGAGGGTTAAGGAGGCGGCGAGCGCTGGTTCAATCACGTTTGCCATGATCGGGACGGCGACTGCTGGTAAGCCGCCGCCAATTACGCCCTTAACTAAACCGGCGATGAGGAATGCGCCTGATATAAAAATGATCGTGTTTGGAGCCAGCCCAAACTCCATCAATTATACAGGAGTTCCTTTAGGGAATTCTGGGGGCCGCTTTTCAAGGTGAGATTTGAGACCTTCTTTTACTTCTGACCCTGCAAAGGCGAGCATTTCGAGCGCGGTTGACGCGTCGTAGGTTGGCCCCATCATCCGGTACCAGTTGTTGAGTGCGTACTTGGTCCAGCGGATTGCAGCTGGTGCACCGTTGGCGAGGCGAGTTGCAATCTCGAGCGATTTTGCTTCCAATTCGTTGTCCTCTACGCAAAGTGAAACCAGCCCGTATTTTTCGGCATCTTCGCCGTTTACTGGTTCGTTTAACATCAGAAGGTACTTTGCTTTCGCCATCCCGCAGAGCAGAGGCCAGCAGATCACTGCATGGTCGCCCGCCGGCACGCCGAGGCGCACATGTCCATCAACTATTCTTGCTGATTTACCTGCAATTGAAATGTCGGCGAGCATGGCGACGACCAATCCAGCACCGACAGCGACACCATTGATAGCTGAGATAATAGGTTTATTGCAGTCGATAACGCCATAAACTAGATCACGCGCTTCCTTCCAAGCCTGAATGCGCTGTGTTTCGTCGTTTATGTTAGCGTCGATCATACCGAAGTCACCGCCCGAGGAGAATGCTTTGCCAGCACCCGTTACAATAACTGCATCGACGGCGGGGTCGAGATCAATGTCTTTCCAAATATAGGTGATCTGGTTGTGGCCTTTCGCGTCGAGCGAGTTGTAAGTTTTTGGGTTATTAAATGTTATCCGCAACACACGGTCTGCGGGGTAATCAATGTCAAAGGCATCGTATTTTTCGTAACGGTCGGACATGGTGATCTCCTCGGAATTCTATCCTGAATTAGTAATTAGAGGTCGGGATTGGGAAAGCGAGGTGCGCAGTTTTGGAATTAGCACTCGATTTTTCTTCAAACTGACTTTTTTTAGATTATTAAGATTTGAGGACCTGGTCGCTGACAGAGTTATATAATGGACGCGTCCTTGAACTATACAATTGAATACTAAGATTATGAGCAGTTTGCATGAGATAATCTTGAGCACGATGGTTATCCCATCTAATAATAATCATGACTAGGCGTCTGAAAATTGCTACCGCGGGAACTGGCTACTTTTCGCAATTTCACTTTGACGCCTGGAGCCGAATCGAGAATGTTGATCTGGTTGGGGTATGCACCCTTAACGATAGAATGAGCCACAATGTATCTGAGCGCTTCGACACCGTGGTGATATGGCGCGACCTTAGTGAAATGCTGGACGCGGTTGAACCTGATCTGCTTGATATTGTCACGCCGCCATCAACTCATCTCCAATTCATCAAGGCCGCAGTTGAGCGGGGGGTTGCTGTCGTCTGCCAAAAACCGTTTACCGAGTGTATTGCTGAAGCTAAAGAAGCGACGGCATTGGCTGAGGTCGCCGGTGTGCCACTTATCGTCCACGAAAATTTTCGTTTCCAGCCATGGTATTGCCAGATGCGAAAAATTCTCGACGAAGGAGCGCTCGGCGAGGTCTACCAGATGTCATTCCGAATGCGCCCGGGTGATGGGCAAGGCCCGAAAGCTTACCTCAACCGGCAGCCTTATTTTCAGACTATGGAACGCTTTTTGGTGCATGAGACGGCGATCCATTTCATTGATGTATTTCGCTACTTACTGGGGGAAATTATCTGGGTTTACGCGGACTTAGCGCGGTACAATCCGGCGATCTCTGGAGAGGATGCAGGTCATATTGTCTTCGGCTTTAAAAGTGGTGCGCGAGGGGTTTTCGACGGTAATCGCCTTGTTGACCATATAGCGGAGGACCGCCGACTTACCATGGGCGAGATGCTGATCGAGGGTTCGGATGCTGTGCTTCGCCTCGACGGTGATGGAAATATTTACCTTCGCAAACACGGTTGCAATGACGAAATTTTCGTCGATTACGATTGGGAAAATCGAGGTTTTGCTGGCGATAGTGTATATATGTTATTGCGACACATCGTCGATCATCTCTGTGTCGGTACGCCGGCGATGAACGCTGCACAAGACTATCTTCGAAATTTAAAAATCGAAGAGGCCGTTTATCACTCCAATAAAATTGGGTGCAAGGTGAGTCTCTAGATTGCGAGAGAGGATGGCTTCGTTCTTCTTAATGCGCCCTTACAAAGAGGGTATGGAGTTTTTTAAGTTTTACTCCAGCGCTAGCAATAAAAACCGTAAGGGAGTGCTTCGAGCGGAGTAACGCCTATTTATCTGACAGCAGTTGTTCAAATTGAGAATTTCAATGCCTTACGAATTTATTTCAGTGGTACCTTTAGGTCCCGTTATCGGGGCTGAGATTATGGATGTTGATCTGTCGGAGGTACTTGGCGATGAGGTTTTCCAAGAAATCCATGATGCGTTCGTTGAGCATCAGGTGATTTTCTTTCGGGATCAGGAATTGACTCTCGAGCAACAGAAGACTTTTGGCCGCCTCTTTGGCAGTCTCCACATCCATCCTGCGGCTCCGGCGACAGATGGAGATGAGGAGGTTGTAAAAATCTATGCGGACGAGAAATCGACCTCCGTCTCGGGCGGACAGATGTGGCACACGGACGTAAGTGCTGATGAAGAACCACCGATGGGCAGCATACTGCACTTGCGTGAGGTGCCGGAGCCGGGCGGTGATACTCTTTTCGCTAGTATGTATGCCGCCTATGACGCGCTCTCAGAAAATATGAAATCATTCCTGAGCGGGCTCAAGGCTTGGCATTCATCAGCGAAGCGTCACAAGTCGCGCTATGGCCATCGAGGTCAATTACGTGATGGCATCGACACCTATCCGAATGCACTACATCCCATCGTTCGCACTCATCCTATCTCGGGCCGAAAAGCGCTTTTCGTAAACACTGTCTTCACCACCCATATTGAGGGATTAGATAAGCATGAGAGCGATGCAATATTAAACATGCTCTATGAGCACATCGCGACGCCGGAGTTCTCCTGCCGATTTCGTTGGCGTGCGAACTCGGTAGCATTTTGGGATAATCGTTGCACGCAACACCGAGCCCTTTGGGACTATTTCCCTGCGACGCGTCAAGGCTATCGTGTGGCAATTTCCGGGGATAGGCCATTTTAGATAATTATGTTGTGGGCTAATTTCTCATTTTTGTAGCAGAGACAATGTTGGGGAAACAAATGGCCCAAACTCGTTCGTGCCGTTGGAACTAAAAATCTCCAAGCCGATATTCTACTTTTTAATTTGCAGATGGTAGGACTTACTATCACACTACCGGCCGTTGGCGTACTTCTTCCGCGATCTTACGCTTCAGTAATCGCCCGTCCCTAATATCGCCTTTGAACTCACCGTTTTCCATCATGATTTTACCACGGAGTATGGTGAGCGTCGGCCAGGCAGCTGCTTCGTAACCTTCCCAGGGTGTATAGTCGGTCTCATGCAGTCGGGCAGCGGTCACGGTCCGGCTCTCGTCCGGGTCGAGTATGCAGATGTCAGCATCGCTGCCGGCAGCAATGGCTCCCTTCTTTGGATACATGCCCATAATCTTCGCGGCGTTGGTTGAGACGAGGTCGGCGAACTTTGCGAGTGTATAGCCACGTTTTACAATCATCTCTGTGTACATTACGGCAACGCGCGGTTCTGCACCTGCGTTTCCACCTGTGACGTTATCGACACGATTGCCTTGCACCTTCGTAGAGAGATTACAGCAAATTTCGTCAGTCGCGATAGTGCTAATCGAGCCGCCCAATTGCCCTTCCCAGAGCGCGTCCTGATCCGAAGTCTCCTTTAGGCTTGGATAGGTGTGGTAGATCTGGCCATTTGGTAGCTTGTAGTGTTCGTGTGTGAACATCAGATATTGGTGTAGTGTCTCTCCGTAGACGGGGAAACCCTTAGCTCGGCTTGCTTCAATAGCAGCGACGCCGGTCGCTGCCGAGACGTGCATCATATAGAGCGGCGTGCCCTCGACATGCTCGGCCAGGCGAATGATCCGGCGGAAAGAGAGATCCTCCGACATCGTGTTATGGATTTCCGCCATGTTCTCAAATCCCATCCGGCCTTCACGTTCTAATACGTCGTACATGTGCATGACGATTTCGTCGTCTTCGGCGTGGATCGCGCCGATGCCGCCCTCTTGCTTCAATATTTTGAATATTTCCCAGATATGGCCGTGGTTGATCTTTCGGCCTTTGCGGCTCGGCGTAATGTCGGTGGTGAAGATTTTGATCGAAGGATAGCCTTCTTGGATGACCTCGGCGATCTGCGGATAGAGTTCGTTCGGGATCGCGCCTTGAAGCATAATGTGGTAGCCGAAGTCAGAATAACATTTTCCGGTCCAATCCTGCAGGCGGATATTCACCGCTTCTTCGATGGTCTGTCCGTGGCTCCAGGTAGCGAAGTCGAGAAGAGTTGTGGTGCCGCCATGGATCGCAGCACGGCTCACCACGTCTGGTCCGTCAGTATATTTGGCTTCTTCGCCCTCCCCCAGCGGTGGTATATGCCAAAGCGAATGAATGTGCGGGTCGATGCCGCCTGGAATGACGATCTTGCCGGTTGCGTCTATAACGCGCTTCGCTTGGTTATCGGCGAATTGACCGGACCGTGCCACGGCAGCAATGCTGTCGCCTTCAATGCAGATATCCCAAAAGCCAGTGCTCTGGGGAGTAACAACTTTGTCGCCGCGAATGATGAGATCAAACATGCCAGCCTCCCGAATTTGTAATCTGGAATGACTATATCTTGACATTGTGCCGGCGGAAGAGGGGTTTCAACCTTAGAAAGATAACCGGTGCGTAGTTTTTTTAGCGTTATGCGGGAATCCCCATCCGCAAGGCCGTTCACGTCTAAAAACGAATTATAACTCAAATAGGAGCGTTAGGCTGGTGCCGCAGTGGCACCTCCATCGACGAAGATTGTTTGGCCTGTTATGTAAGAGCCAGCCGGCGAAGCCAGCATCACCGCTGTACCAGCGATCTCGTCAGGTTGACCGAGGCGACCGAGTGGGAAGGCGGCTTCGCGGTTCGCCCGCAGGTCAGGGTTCTCATAGAGGACGCGTGCGAAGTCTGTAACGATCAATCCAGGGGCTATACAATTAGCGCGGATGTTGTCCTTGCCGAATTCGACAGCGTAGTTACGCACAATCTGCATGTCGGCTGCCTTTGAGATCGCATAGGCGCCGAGCTCTCGCGAGCCGCGCGCTCCGCCGATAGATGAGATGACGATGATGACGCCATCCTTCTGAGTTCGCATGTCTGGAATTACCATGTTACATAGCCAAACATTCGAGCGAATGTTGCACTCCATGATGCGGTCAAATGCAGTATCTGGAATTTCTGTGATGCTGCCATGAAATGGATTGACCGCGGCGTTGCAGACTAATATGTCGATCCCGCCAAATTTCTCCTTGGTTTTGGCAACCAGGTTTTCGAGCTGATCCTTATGATGGATGTGGCATGGAATGGAGATGGAGCAGTTGTTACCGTTGGCCCATTTTTCGTTGATCTCCTCCGTAACTTCCTCGCAGGCGTCCTGCTTACGCGAGGATATGATGACGTTGGCACCATGTTCGGCCATGCGCTCGGCTATGGCCTTACCGATGCCTTTAGTAGAGCCGGTAATAACCGCGGTCTTGCCGGTTAGATCGAATAATTTCATGCGGAAATTCCTTTGATCGCAGTGTCATCGCGTTTGGAAACTGTTTGCGGGGAATTAGCTCTTGGCTGTGGAAATGCCAAGGGATTGCACTACGGTCTCTGCTTCGCCAGGCGTTAACGTCTCGCCAGGCGCAGCGCAGAAGAAACCGCTTAGGGTGCTAGCTGGGCCGGCCGGCGGATTGTGTGACCAGCGCTGCAGAAAGACAACGCAGGTACTGCCAGAGACGCGGCTCCGCCTCCACAGCACAGGACCGAGTGCGTTTTTCGAGCTAATCAGGTCGCCGAATGTGCGCCGTTTGCCGCTAAAGACAGCCCAGTGGTCGACCATTTTAGCTGGATCCAATCCGTCGGTGATCGGTGGTCCGCCGATGGATTCACTAAGCAGTATACCAGCTGAAACGGGATTATTTTCAGAACCGGTCCAAAATGCGTCTTCTTCAACGTGGCGACGGTCGGTGCTGGTAAAGCGTCGTCGGACAACGCTACCACCGTTGAAAACATCAAGAGACATAGAAAGTCGTGCCTCAGCTGTGCGAATCACGGCAATCTGCCCCTGCGGTACTTGGAACAGTCGGTTCTGTTTAGCATTGTCCGCCAATTTGGGAGTAATAGCTTTCCGCGTTAGTCGTGGGACTGCCTTTACGGTAATACGTTTGGTAGGTTCGCTAATATGCCCCTTTAGCGTGCGGCCGATATAGTTATCGACGCCTTCACATCCAGAGAGTAAAGGCAGCAGCGTGGCAAATAGGTATCCGTAATTCCATCTCATAGTCGTCTGAGCCGAGGCACATAAAGTGCTACCAGAACGGCGATGCATATTAGAACCAGTCCATTCAATAGCAGACCACCTTGCAATCCGAAAGTGTCCGAAACAATGCCAAGTTCGAGATGCCCTAATGGTCCAAAGCCGAGTGCAAGCACCCAGATACCCATAGCGCGCCCGCGGAGTTCGTTCGAGACACTAAGTTGCATCATGCTTTGCGCGAGTATGTCACATGAGGCAGCGCAGAAAGAGAGGAGGAAGACGATGGTAAGAATGACGAAGAGCGGCGATGGAAATGATAGTAGTGTCAAAAAACATCCAAACCCGAAAATAATGCATAGATAGAGCGCTCCCGTTCGGCTGCGCACACCGAATGTGGCGAAGATAATACCGGCGACGATTCCGGCGAAAGCGCGTGCTCCTTGCAGCCACCCAAGGCCCTCCGCCCCGACGGCGAGTACTCCGGAGGCTATTTCTGGTAGCGCTGTCGCAAAGGAAAATCCAAAAATTTCGACGGCCCCCGTCACCAAGAGCAGCAGTAACAGCAGCCGGTTAACGCCTAGTTCGTCGATATACTCACGAATATTCTGTCGAATTGGAGCGCGTTCAGTAACCGCGGCGACCCCGGCGGAATGGAGGCTTCGAAACAGAAAATAGGCGATCAAGTGTCCACCACCAAGACAGAAGAGTGCTGCAGCGGGCCCATGATGTTCCATAACGGTGCCTGCAACGAGTGCACCCAGCAGTTGGCCGGACCGCGATCCAATATTCAGGAGTCCCATGGCCGATATGAGATTTGCCTGGCCCACAAGGTCACAGGCGTAACTTGCACGGACCGGCTGGTGAAGCGCACGTAAGCTGCCAGCGGACAGTGAGAACGCCGCGATCAGCCAAAGAGGCGTTTCGTTGCCTGTCGACACAGTAGCATAAATGAATAGGACCGTCGCAGTAGCCAATTCAATTCGGCGCAGCAACGCGCGGCGATCAATCCAATCAGCAATGGCACCCGATAACATGCCGAAGACGAAGAATGGTACGAAGTAAATCGCCAATACGGTACCGACCCAGGCAGTCGCGCCAGTGGCTTGATAGACCATCAGGCCGATAACAATTTGCTCGCCGCTCATTCCTTGTTGATGAAAGGCGGCGCCGGCCAGCAATCGTTGGTAGTCTCTATCCCTAATCGCCGGATTGCGAAGCATTGGTCAATCGTCCGTTTGAGCAAATAACCGTGTGGCCTCCCAATAAAGAGAGCAAGAGGTCCCACTGCAAGCTTGGGATCCATCCCTTCGCTCCGCGGGTGTTCGACGAAGGCATTGATACGGCATGGATATGAATGGGTACTAGGGAAGCGCAAAGTATCAGTAAACCCTGGTACCGCATCATTGTCGACTGCGAGAGGATACTTGCGTACTGCACGGCCATCCAGACAATCCTGGCCGAAATTTGGGCGAGTGGTAAGATGATAGGCTCGCAAATAACGAATCTGCGTATGAATTTGGGAGTCGCATGGGTGTTTTCGCTAAAACACAGGCGCACCTTTTTTCTGCTGGATCAAATCATTAGAAGGCCGTTGATCCCGGAAACAATGTCGAAAACACGCACCACCCAATTCAATAGGATCGGATGCAGGTGCAATGAAGACTAAACGGGTCCGCATCCAGCCGAGTGCTATGAAATCTAAAAGAACATGACTGCTGTCTTTTCGTGGAATGAGCAGCAGATATAGCAGAAAATTGTATAGGAATAACCCGGATAATTGGAAAAACTGTTTATAGCTGGGCTACACTTCGAGGAGAGCTTTTGTTGTATAAGAGATCATCGCCTAGAGACGCTCAGGGTGCTCGATCATGCACTAGTGCGTCGCTGCATTCGGCAGAATTTCGCGCTTAATCACGGCCATTACGACCGTGACTTCCCGATGCATAAATTGTTGTCCTCGAACCATCTTCAAACTATGCGCGATACGCGAGCGTCCAGCAATGGGTCGCCTGCTTGTTGGTATCCGGAACGAGCGTTAGTATCAAAAAGTTTCCAATTCCTGGAAGGTCGCCATGGTTGTTGAAACCGCCTATTCAACTTGTCCGCATGATTGTCCGAGTACGTGTCTACTTGAGGTGGAGAAGGTATCCGAAACGGAGATCGGACGCATTCACGGTGCGAAGGATAACGACTACACGGCGGGTGTCGTTTGCGCCAAGGTCGCGCGCTATGCGGAGCGCGTCCATCATCCAGATCGATTAATGAAACCGCTTCGCCGAGTTGGTGAGAAAGGCGTTGGAATCGAGGCTTTCGAGGAAATTACTTGGGACGAGGCACTCGACGAGATAGCGGGGCGTTTCGAGAAAATTAAGGACGAATTTGGCTCCGAAGCAATTTGGCCGTACCACTTCGCTGGTACTATGGGCTTGGTGATGCGAGACGGATTGGACCGCTTCCGCCACGTCTACCGAACCTCGCGCCAGCACTCGACCATTTGTACAACACTGCCAGATTCAGGCTGGAATGCGGGACATGGGACTAAACACGGAAATGATCCGCGTGAAATCGCTGAGAGCGACTTGATTGTGGTTTGGGGAGGCAATCCTGTTTCGACTCAGGTCAATGTCATGACCCATATATCGAAAGCACGTAAAGACCGTGGCGCCAAGCTTATCGTGATAGATGTTTATGAAACGCCGACCGTTCAAGCAGCCGACTATGCTTATCTGATCCGGCCAGGAACAGACGGCGCTCTGGCGACAGCGCTGATGCACATCATGTTCCGCGACGGCTATGTCGACCACGCCTACATGGCCGAATTTGCAGACGCTCCGGATGAATTGGAAGCACATGTTGCGGACAAGACACCTAAATGGGCAGCGCAGGTCACAGGTCTTTCGACGCACCAAATTGAGGAATTGGGCGCGCTTTATGGCAAGACGGATCGCGCGTTCTTGCGCATTGGTTACGGCTTCGCACGCTCGCGCAATGGGGCAGTAAACATGCATGCCGTCACTTGTCTGCCGGTTATAACCGGCAAGTGGGTTCACAGAGGTGCGGGCGCTCTCTACGGTAACGCGGGGATGTATTCACTCGACTGGAGCCTCGTCATGGGACTCGACGCTCGTGACAAGTCGGTACGCGAACTGGACATGTGCCGCCTCGGCTCGATTTTACTTGGTGATGAAAAAGATCTGAAGAGCGGTCCGCCCGTCAAGGCGCTGCTGATCCAAAACACCAACCCGGCAGTCGTATGTCCCGATCAGAGTAAAGTACACAAGGGCTTTCTGCGCGACGACCTGTTCATGGTTGTGCACGAACAGTTCATGACGGAAACAGCGGAGTTTGCCGATATTGTCTTGCCGGCGACGATGTTTTTGGAACATCACGACATGTATACTGGCGGTGGACATGTCTATTTCAGTGTCACCAAGCCTGTGATTGAAGCGCCGGGTGAATGTCGCAGTAATCACGATATGATGTGCGCGCTAGCTGAACGTCTAGGACTTGATCATCCTGGCTTCAAGATGTCCGCTTGGGAAATGATTAGCGAGACCTGTCGCATGTCTGGCCTGCCCGATGCGGAAACGATATGGCAGAAACACTGGCTTGATTGCTCCCTAGGCGAAGAGGAGATGCATTTCCGCAATGGCTTTGGTCATCCAGACGGTAAGTTCCGGTTCAAGCCCGATTGGGCATCCATAGGGCCGGATTTTGAAGGTCTGCCCTCCCTGCCAGGCTACCATACGAACATCGACCTAGCGACGGACAAGCATCCGTTCCGAATGGTTGCTGCGCCTGCGCGTAACTACCTCAATAGTAGCTTCACGGAGACACCAACCAGCAAGAAGCGAGAAGGTCGCCCTACTATCAAATTACATCCGGACGATCTGGTCGCTATCGGTGCGGTGGACGGCGATTTGGTGAAGGTCGGCAATGATCTTGGTGAGATCGAGATTAACGTCGTGTCATTTGAGGGATTGCAGCGCGGCGTCGTGGTAGTTGAAAGCATCTGGCCGAACAAGGCCCACGTTAAGGGTCAAGGCGTCAACGTCTTGATCAGCGCAGATCCCGGCCAGCCACGCGGCGGTGGGGTCTTCCACGACACTGCCGTTTGGGTGAAGGCGGCATAGTTCTGTATCAAGCGATCTTGCGCTAACGGCTCTTCAGCCTTGAAATTCCGTAGGGCCAACCTCAGTGGAGTGATTTTGTTGCACGTGCCATTGGGGTTTAAGAAGACGATGGCGCGTTATCAGGGTGAATATTCATTATTGAGCGGTGGCAAGTTGCAATCGTGGGAGAAGACGATGGAGTTGGCGGTTCAAGTTGGTTCGTTGGTGCCGGGCTCGTTGATTAGCTAGTCTATCATCTCGTTCCTATAGTTACTGCAGACGGCGACTTCGGCTAGACTGCCATATTCGGGGATGGCAGCACAGTAATCGGAACAAATCATCCGGATAGTTTTTTACAATGGTGACACGCATCGCGAGGGTTTTGCGATCTTTAAGGTTTTAGGAAACGGCCCGTAAAAGAATATTTTGAAGTTTGTTATTTAGTAGCTTCACTTTCTTCGGAAAAAAATTCTTCTTGGACAAAACACCACTGTCTTCAAACTAAACAAGCTGCTGTACGGTTGAAAGCATGCCAGTTTTACATGATTTAATTGCAATTCTGGCAAAAATATCTTCGTTATTCACACGAATCGTCGTACATGCTGTAGTCTATGGATTCGGAGACTACCCCTCAACCGGCCATTGCATCGTCCGCAGGATTGTCACATGTCATCGTCCTTGGAAATGAGAAGGGAGGGACCGGAAAATCGACGACTGCGATGCATTTGGCTGTGCATCTTTTGCGGCAGGGCTATCGTGTTGGTTGCCTCGATCTTGATGCCAGGCAGGGAACATTACGACGTTATATCAAGAACCGCCTTGATTATACTAAGGCGCGGGGATTGCAGCTGAAAATTCCGACCTATGCGGTGGTCGAGAGTGTCGAATTGGATAAACGCTCAGAGTCAGAGGCCCGGGAAATTGCAATGCTAGATGCATTTATTTCTGAATTTAGGTCGAGTGCGGATTACCTGATCATCGATACACCAGGCAACAATTCGTCCCTGTCGAGGCGCGCGCTCACTCATGCAGATACATTGCTCACTCCGATGAATGACAGTTTTGTCGACCTTGATATATTGGGGCAAGTCGATCCCGAAAGTTACAAGGTTCTGCGTCTCAGTCATTATGCCGAGACTGTGTTCGAACAGCGCAAAAGGCGTGCGGTCCTTGGACGCAGTCCGATCGACTGGGTTGTCATGCGTAATCGCTTACGAATGTTGGATAGCTGTAAGTATCAAGCGGTCGAGAGGGCACTCAAGGAGTTGTCGCAGCGCCTGGCTTTTCGGGTTGTGTCAGGTCTAACGGAACGCAATATCTATCGCGAATTGTTTCCTAAGGGTCTGACCTTATTAGATGCTCGCGATGTCAGTTATGATGTCAAACTAAGCATGTCGTTGATTGCCGCGCGTCAGGAAATAGCGCAATTGGCTGTTCAATTGGCTATAGGTGCTGTTTCAAATTTGTTAGAGACCACTGGACGAAACCTGGCTCCATACCCTTATAAAGGATAATGGCTAAGTTACCGACTTCGACTCAGGACGATGTCGCTGCCTTTCTGCAAAAGGTGAGCGAAACGTCGGCGCCGACGCCCAACGGTGAGCGGGGCCGATTGATTTTCGCGATGGACGCTACGGCGAGCCGTGAGCCGACTTGGGATCAAGCGTGTCAAATCCAAGGCGAGATGTTTAGCGAGACTTCGGCCCTAGGCGGTCTCGAGGTGCAGCTCGTGTTCTATCGCGGGTTCGGGGAATGCCGTGCCAGTAAATGGGCGCCCAACGCCAAAGAACTATTACGGTTGATGACCGGAGTTCGTTGTCGAGGTGGTCAGACACAGATAGCCAAGGTGCTCGATCATGCCAAGCGGGAAGCGGAAAAACGCAAGGTTAACGCATTGGTCTTTGTAGGAGATGCTCTGGAAGAGGATATTGATCGGGTCTGCCATAAGGCGGGAGAGCTTGGGCTACTGGGTGTTCCAATGTTTATCTTTCACGAAGGTGGTGATCCGGTGGCTGAACGTGGCTTCCGGGAGTTAGCTCGCCTAACAGGTGGGGCCTATTGCCCTTTCGACGCTGCTAGTGCCCAACAGCTGCGCGACTTGTTATCGGCCGTTGCTGTCTATGCGGCCGGAGGCCGGCGCGCGTTGTTGGAGTATGGCCGGTCGAGAGGTGGTGCAGTGCTGCAGCTCACGCATCAGGTTGGCGGAAAGGTCTGAACTGTGATGGGTGTGTTGATCTTAGGTATTACCCTGCTTTTTGCCTTGTTGTTCTTTCTGCGCTGGTATTCTTCGGCTTCGCCTTCTTCGCTTTGGCGGGTGTTGAAGTGGGGTGGATTGGTGGTTGGTATTGTCCTCGTCGGTTTCCTGCTGTTGCGTGGCGGGCTGCAGTTTCTTTGGGTTGCGGCAGCCTTTCTGGTGCCATGGTTCTTGCGAATACGCGGGATGCGGAACTGGATGCGCGCAGCTGCACCGAAGTCTTCGGGACAGACCTCTACAGTAAGGACACGTCTCGTCGCCATGCAACTCGACCATGATACGGGAGCGATGGATGGCGAGGTCTTGGAAGGCCCCTATGCTGGACAACGTCTCTCCGACCTTGATCTAGATGACTTAATTGATTTGCTCCATCTTGCCGTTAACTCAGATTCGCAATCCGCTCTAGTGTTGCAAAGTTATCTCGACCGGGTCTACGGAGACAAATGGCGGGATCGAGCCGCTAGGGCAGGGGCGGAGTCGGGTGCTGGGAGTGGCGGTTCACAATTCGGTGGCAGCGGCATGACTCGCGACCAAGCATACGAAGTGCTTGGGCTTCAACCTGACGTTAGCGAAGAAGACATCAAAAATGCTCATCGTCGTTTGATTCGCGAATACCATCCAGATCGGGGTGGATCTGATTATCTCGCGGCAAAAATTAATGAGGCAAAAGACTTACTCCTTGGCGGCTGAGAAAATGCAACAGTCTCGCAGTTGCACGCCGAAGTACGCTGTGGCAGACAAGCCTGGATTTAATCATTTTCTAATTATGGCATTTTTTATGGCGTCACATATTCGTAAGGCGATTTTTCCCGTTGGTGGACTCGGTACGCGTTTTCTTCCTGCGACGAAGGCAATGCCGAAGGAGATGCTGCCGGTGGTCGACAAACCATTGATCCAGTATGCGGTTGAAGAAGCAGTTGCTGCCGGTGTAGAGGAATTCATTTTCGTGACGGGGCGCGGCAAGGCCGCTATCGAAGACCATTTTGACGTCTCCTACGAATTAGAGAAGACGCTTGGCGAACGAGGCAGGGGAGATGTCCTGGCGGCCATCCGTGCCATCGGGCTGCAGCCGGGCCAAATTTCCTATACTAGACAGATGGAACCACTTGGTCTGGGTCATGCTGTTTGGTGCGCACGTCATCATATTGGCAACGAGCCGTTCGCCATTCTTTTGGCGGATGATTTGGTGATGTCGGAGACACCGTGTCTCGCGCAATTGGTTGCAGTCCACGCGGAATTTGGCGGTAATGTCGTTGCAGTAGAGGAAGTTCCGGCCGAGCAGACGAACCGTTACGGTGTGCTTGAAGTAGAATCGGACGATGGGCGAATGGCCTCTGTTAGAGGTTTGGTTGAAAAGCCTGACCCGGCAGTAGCCCCGTCACGATTAGCGATAATCGGACGATATGTGTTGAAGCCGGAGGTTTTCGAACACCTCTCTCGTTTTGAAAAGGGGGCAGGTGGAGAGATTCAATTGACCGACGCTATGGCGAAATTGATCTGTAAAGCCCCATTTTATGGTCTGAGATTTGAGGGAAAACGATTTGATTGTGGGGATAAAGTCGGATTTTTCGAGGCTAATATAGCGTTCGCCTTAGAGCGCCCAGAACTGCGAGACGATATAGCAAGTGTCCTCAAGAATTACGTGAAAAATTGATCGAAAGGACGGCGATTCGAAATGCGGATAGCAGTGGTTGGTACCGGTTACGTAGGGCTCGTATCTGGCGCCTGTTTTTCCGAGTTTGGAATTGATGTGGCCTGTGTCGACATGGACGCGGAAAAGATCATTCACCTCGAATCTGGTGAAATTCCAATATTCGAGCCGGGCTTGGAAGCACTTGTCACTAATAATGTGGAAAAAGGGCGTCTCTCGTTCACGACGCAACTTGAATCTGCGGTCGCGTCCTCAGACGCTGTTTTCATCGCGGTGGGTACGCCGAGCCGCCGTGGTGATGGTCACGCCGATTTGAGTTACGTTCATGCAGCGGCGACGCAAATTGCGGAGGCATTGTGCGGATATACCGTGGTAGTCACCAAATCCACAGTACCGGTTGGCACTGGCAATGAGGTTGAACGTATTATCGGTAAAATCCGTCCTGAAGCAGACTTCGACGTGGTTTCGAATCCCGAATTTCTACGAGAAGGTTCCGCGATAGAGGATTTCATGCGGCCTGATCGCGTCGTGATAGGTGCCGAAAGTGATCGAGCACGGGAACTGATGCGGACGTTGTATCGCCCGCTATCGCTGATCGAAACGCCGATTTTGTTTACCAATCGTGAGACCGCCGAATTGATTAAATATGCGACCAACGCGTTTCTTGCGACTAAAATTAGCTTCATTAATGAGATTTCAGACTTGTGCGAGCGTGTGGGCGCTGACGTTCACGACGTTTCGCGTGGAATGGGACTAGATGGGCGAATCGGTCGAAAGTTTTTGCATCCAGGACCGGGATACGGTGGGTCTTGTTTTCCTAAAGACACTTTAGCCTTGGTGAAGACGGCACAGGATTATGAAATGCCCATCCGGATCGTCGAGGCCGTAGTAGACATTAACGATCGACGCAAGAAGGAAATGGCGGGCCGGGTTGTCGACGCCTGTGGAGGCTCAGTAGAAGGCAAGTCGATTGCGGTACTGGGTTTAACCTTCAAACCGAATACGGACGACATGCGAGAGAGCCCAAGTCTTGATATTGTCCCCGCATTGCAGGAGAGAGGAGCTATGATTCGCGCTTTCGACCCGGAAGGAATGGAGGAGGCGAAGAAAATGATGGAGGGCGTCGCGTGGTGCATGGATGCTTATGAGGCAATTAACGGTTCCGACGCCGTGGTCATCGTCACTGAATGGAATGAATTCCGTTCACTAAACTTTGAGAGGATGAAGAAAATTATGCATTCTCCTATCCTAGTCGATCTTCGCAACGTCTATGACCCGGAACATGTGAGGTCGGCTGGTTTCGCTTATAGCTGCGTGGGTCGGCCTAAAGCTTCCAACTTGTGATCGATATGGGTGGTAGGATTCTCGCTCCGGCACTAATGCGAAAATACGATATCCGGGGGACAGTTGGTGAAAACCTCGGAGTCGAAGACGCTCATGCAATCGGTCGAACTTACGGCTCTATCATAGCAGAAGATGCTGGAAAATTTGTGTGTATAGGGCGCGACGGCCGACTGAGCTCGCCAGATTTAGCTGATGCATTGGCGGAGGGCTTGAACGGCGCAGGTGTCAATGTTCTCGATATTGGCCTCTCTGCTACGCCCATGTTGTATTTTGCTTCTAAAATTATCGATGCCCCAGGCGCGATTATGGTGACTGGATCGCATAATCCACCCAACTATAATGGCTTTAAGCTTCTCCGGAGAAACACGCCTTTTTGGGCAGATGACATCCAGGCGCTCGGACGTCGAACTGCTGCTGGAGATTGGTTGAAGGGTACGGGATTCCGCCTACCGCTCGATGTTTTTGATGCGTATATTGGGCGCTTGGCGAAGGATTACGGTACAGACCGAGAGCTTAAGGTTGTCTGGGATGCGGGAAACGCATCTGTTGGTCCTGCTGTATTGGCCCTTACGCAGCGTTTGCCGGGGCATCACGTTGTGTTGCACGGTGAAGTTGACGGAACTTTTCCTGCCCACCACCCGGATCCAACTGTTCCAGAAAACCTCATTGAACTGATCGAAAAAGTGCGCTGTTTAGATTACGACCTAGGCGTAGCTTTCGATGGAGATGGTGACCGAATTGGTGCAGTGGATGGTCAGGGAAGGATCGTATGGGGTGATCAGCTATTGGCAATCTTTGCTTCGGAGTTACTGCCACGTTGGCCCGGTGCAGAGATTATAGCCGATGTGAAGGCTAGCCAAGCATTGTTCAGTGAAGTTGCGCGTCTCGGCGGAACCCCGGTTATGGCGCCGCCCGGGCATTCGGTCATAAAGTCGATGATGGCGGAAAGTGGTGCCCCACTCGCGGGTGAGATGAGTGGTCATATATTTTTTGCTGACGGCTATTACGGCTACGATGACGCCGTTTATGCAGCTGTTCGTCTACTTGACATCGTCGCGAAGTCCGAACTTAGCCTTGCGGAATTGGTTTCAGCGCTTCCACAAATGATAAATACGCCAGAAATCCGAATCGAAGTTCCGGAGGAGCGCAAATTCGAGATTGTAAAAGAGGTGATGCAGAATGCGAGTGGCGATGGACTCGAAATTAACGACGTAGACGGACTTCGAGTAAACGGAGCCGACGGCTGGTGGCTTCTGCGTGCGTCAAATACAGAGAATGCACTCGTTGTACGTTGTGAATCAAGCGATGAGGCAGGCTTGGAGAGACTTAAGGCGGTAGTGTCCGGATATCTTACAAAAGTTGGGGTCCAAAACTCGAACCTTTAATTTTGTGGCCTATTGTGTGACTGGCGGAATCGCGACGCATGCGTGTCGTTGCGCTTTTAGATAACTACAGGATTTCACCGCCTCCCTTTGAGACATACCGACGATCTGCGCGCGATAAAGCTGTCCCTGATCCTTTTGATGCATGACGATAGCCACACGGCCGTGATTGGCTACGCCCCGAAGGCGGCCAGCCGCTCCGAAAGCGGCTACACGTGCTGCCGATGAGCGCGAAAAGGCACCTACTTGGATGGCCCAACGACGAACCCTATCGGAGCGACGGTAGACGGAACGTTTTGTTGTGATGTGATGCATCGATCCAAGACGATTTGCCTTTTTCTCGAAAGCTTTCGCAATCATTTTTGGATGATCTATTTGTTTTTTCGGAACTAGTGCAAAGGTACGTTCAAAAAGACGGCGCATGTGTCGATCGCGGCTTTTGGCCGATCTGCCTCCAAAAACGACACCAATCAGCCGTTGACCGTGTCTCTTCGTTGATGCGACGAGATTGAAACCGGATGCCCGGATATATCCTGTCTTGATGCCATCGACGCCAGGATAGTTCGTAAGCATTTTATTATGATTTCGGAAAGTGCGGCGTTTATAGCTGAAGCGCTGTGTCCTAAAATAGTGGTAATACTCCGGAAAGTCTTTGATTAATCGCATTGCCAGGGTGGCCATGTCGCGGGCGGTTGATACTTGGCGACGATTTGGTAAACCCGATGCGTTGCGAAATTTTGTTCGGCGCATACCGAGTTTACGCGCCTTCTTTGTCATCATTTGTGCGAATTTTACCTCCGTACCACCTAATGACTCGGCAACAACGACGGCGACGTCATTTGCTGATTTAGTGATTAATGCAAGAATGGCCTCCTTTACTCGGAGGGTTTGCCCGCGCTTTAAACCGAGTTTCGAGGGTGCCATGCCTTGTGCACGACGGGAAACTTTGAGCTTTTGATTGAGCGAAAGTTTTCGCTTTTGTAACGCATCAAATACCATGTAGAGCGTCATCATTTTAGTAAGGGAGGCCGGATAGCGCTTGCGGTCAGGATTGGAAGCGTGAAGTACTTTACCAGTCTTCGCATCAATAATGATGGATGAGTATCGAGCTAACGACGCATCGGTAGATAGTAGAATTATTAAAGAGATTGAGCCAATATAAAATAAAATGTTTTTAACATTAATCGATCTCATAACTAAATGTTCAAATATTTATGCTAATACTGGCTTTGATTTCAGGTTATTATTAAATCTTAACAACAATATTACTGATCGAAATAATAAATGTCTACATCGAATAGCATAAAACTCGCCGAATCGTGCCGATCCGAATACCAATTGGTCTAAGCCATCTCGTATGAACTGCCGCAACCGACCGGCCGAATCGACTTTGGCCGCTTCGAGGTAAATTTATTCTTAATGTAGATCCTTATAAATTTGGACATTTCGCTGAAGAAACGACTCAGCGTCCGCTTGAAGGCGGTCTTTTCATGCCCAACCGTCTTAGTAAATTTCAGACCGAGGCGTTCTGGATATATGCATGACGTCGCAACTATTTCGTTCTCGACTAGCGGGCTTATCCGCTTTTTTAGGCCTTAGCATTTTTAGTTGATTATCGGGGGGTGCAGTCATACAGAAGAGTTTTGTTTATGCGGTTGATGCGCCGCTTGTGTTCGGACAGACTGGTGCTGTGCACCTCGCGCACGTCAAATCCTAATTCTCGGATCCGGCCAGCATAATCCCAACCGCATATACGTACGTGGTAAGGGTGACCAAACGCCTCGTGTCGTGCAACTGTGGAGTTAATACTGGGATTTTCGTAGGTTACGCAACGATTTCGATCGATGGGTACCATAATTAACGCCCGACCACTCGGCCGCAGTACACGCCGAATTTCTGAAAGTGCTGCGCGGTCGTCCAGAATGTGTTCTAGGACATGATTGCAAATCAATAAGTCAAAGCTTCCGGCGCTGAATTTCAGCGCCGTTAGATCTTGTTGTTCAGCGTTGGCGTCATCGTCGTATCGATCAACACCAACATATAGTATACCGGGCTGCTGCAAAAGAACGCTTTGGAGGCAAGTTTCGGGTGCTACGTGGAGAACATTTCGGACACGTCGGCGGGTGTTAAACGTTTTATTGAGATATAGCCAGAGGAATCGATGTCGTTCCAAGGAGCCGCATCCTGGGCAACGGGCGTTCGGTCGTCCTTTTAATCCGAAAGACTGAAACCGGCGATACCAGCGCGCGCAGATTGGGCAATGGAATCGTGTCCCGGACGGCTCAGCTTTATTCCTTTTTTTGCTTCGGTCTGAAGCACCATAGATTCGCTCGGCTGTTGCTTCGCCATCTCTGATTACGTTCAACCGCCTGCCCAAGTCGATTAACACTCGTTTTCACCTCGCTTTGTCTCCTTATTCGGCGCACACTGGAGAGGGGGAATTAACAGGATGTCAACTCTTTATCGCGAGGCTCGAAACCCAATATAATTATCTCATAATGGAAGAGATGACGAAAAGTCGAATGGGCGATGACGACCATGATCGTCGTGATGATGAGGGCGACGGCGATATTGGTGTTATCGTCAAATCACGTCCGCGGACGAAAAAGCCCTCCATGTATAAAGTTTTACTGTTGAATGACGACTATACACCAATGGAGTTTGTTGTGCATGTATTAGAGCGCTTTTTCGCAATGAATACGGAGAAAGCCACCCAAGTGATGTTACAAGTGCATCAGCGCGGTGTTGGAGTTTGTGGTGTTTTTCCCTACGAGGTTGCTGAAACCAAAGTGACACAAGTGATGGAGTTCGCACGCCAACACCAACACCCCCTTCAGTGTACCCTGGAGAAGGATTGACATAACGATGTTGTCTCGCCTCCTCGAGAATAGCCTTCGCCGCGCTTTGTCCTTTGCTACAGAGCGAGGACATGAATACGCAACCTTGGAGCATCTGCTTCTTTCACTGACTGAAGATCAAGATGCGATCGCCGTTTTGCTGGCCTGCGGCGTTGAAATTGAAAAACTTCAACGTGATTTAATCGAATATATCGAAAACGAACTCGATATCCTAGTCGCGGATTCGATTGAGGATCCTAAGCCAACCTCTGGATTCCAACGCGTGTTACAGCGGGCGGCGATCCATGTGCAATCCTCTGGCCGTGAAGAAGTTACTGGCGCCAATGTTCTTGTAGCAATGTTCTCAGAGCGGGAGAGCCACGCAGTCTATTTCCTGCAGGAGCAGGATATGACGCGCTTCGACGCGGTTAATTATATCAGCCACGGAATTGCCAAGGTTTCGGGACTAGACGCGAACCGAACTGTAGAGGGCGCTCAGGACGACACCGAAGGTGAAAAGGTCAACAAAAAAGGAACGGAGGCGCTCGACGCATATTGCGTGAACCTGAACAAAAGAGCGGAGGATGGTAAGATTGATCCGCTTATAGGCAGGACTGACGAGGTCGATCGGACTATACAAATTCTTTGTCGAAGAACTAAGAACAATCCGCTATATGTTGGTGATCCCGGAGTTGGCAAAACGGCGATAGCAGAGGGATTGGCGCGGCGGATTGTAAAGGGCGACGTCCCCGAAGTTCTTCATGAAGTAACGATATACTCACTGGATATGGGTGCTCTACTTGCTGGAACGCGGTACCGTGGCGATTTTGAGGAACGACTCAAAGCAGTGATTACTGAAATAGAAGCGGTTGAAGGCGCGGTCATGTTCATCGATGAAATTCATACGGTGATTGGTGCTGGGGCGACTTCCGGTGGCGCGATGGATGCCTCTAATTTGTTGAAACCTACTCTTCAAAAGGGAACGCTGCGTTGCATTGGCTCGACCACCTATAAAGAATACAGGAACCACTTCGAGAAGGATCGGGCACT
Organism: Pseudomonadota bacterium; assembly: GCA_036337155.1. Lineage (GTDB taxonomy): Bacteria > Pseudomonadota > Alphaproteobacteria > UBA8366 > UBA8366 > UBA6544. The sequence goes on from JAYZET010000010.1 coordinate 50,033, forward strand.
GGTACGGAGGTTCCAAAAAATTGATGTTAGCGAGCCATCGGTTGATGATGCTGTTAAAATATTGCGTGGATTAAAACCCTATTACGAGGAACACCATCATGTGCGCTATACGGCGGAGGCGTTGCGCGCGGCGGTCGAACTTTCGAATAGGTATATTGGTGATCGGAAACTTCCGGATAAGGCTATTGACGTAATTGACGAGGTTGGAGCGTCGCAGATGTTATTGGCGCCTTCAAAGCGTAAGAAAACTCTCGGCGTGCGTGATGTAGAAAATGTAATTTCGAAGATGGCACGTATTCCACCGAAGCAGGTTTCGAAGGACGACAAGTTGGCTCTGTCGACGCTGGAGAGAGACTTGAAAATGGTTGTTTTTGGCCAGGATAGTGCGATTGATTCTCTCGCTAGCGCGATCAAATTGGCGCGTGCTGGCTTGCGAGAAGTGGAGAAACCAATTGGTAGCTATCTGTTCTCTGGACCAACCGGTGTCGGCAAGACGGAAGTTGCACGCCAACTGGCAAACACGCTTGGTATTGAATTGGTCCGGTTCGACATGTCGGAATATATGGAGCGGCACAGCGTATCACGCCTAATTGGCGCGCCTCCCGGTTATGTTGGTTTCGATCAGGGCGGGATGTTGACGGACGCTGTTGATCAAAATCCGCATGCAGTGCTGCTTTTGGATGAGATTGAAAAGGCTCATCCCGACGTTTTTAATGTCCTTCTCCAGATTATGGACTACGGCAAGTTGACCGATCACAATGGGAAAACAGTTGATTTTCGTAATGTCATACTGATCATGACGACGAATGCAGGAGCGGCAGACCTTGCGAAGCCGGCGATTGGATTCGCGCGTAACGAGCGTTCAGGCGAAGATGAAGAAGCGATTAATCGTCTGTTTACGCCGGAGTTTCGCAACCGCCTCGATTCCGTGATTCCCTTCGCAAACCTCTCTCCGGAGATCGTGGGACGCGTTGTGGATAAGTTTATTATGCAACTCGAAGAGCAATTGGCGGACCGTCGAGTTACTATCTCGATTTCGAGTTTGGCACGCGATTGGCTTGCTAAGAAAGGCTACGACCCCAATTTTGGTGCACGCCCGCTCGGTCGATTGATACAAGAGAAAATTAAGCAACCGCTGTCCGAGGAATTGCTTTTTGGCAAACTCTCTAAGGGCGGTGCGGTAACTGTGGATGAAAAATTTGGTGAATTGATCTTCGTTTACGAATCAGCACCAGACAAGTTGAGTAAGAAGAGCAACTCGGATCGACGTAAAATATCGGAACTTGCTGAGTAGTTGTAATACCTATCTATCGTTCTCGCCTTTGACTTTGGTTTAGATTCCGCGGCGAGCCTGCCGCGATGCAGTTGCAGTTTTTAGTTTTTGCCTTCAATTCGCTTATTTGGGATAAACCGAATGGTCTCCATAATCTGGGGGTACCGGGAAGGTGTTACCAGAATTTACAAGCCTACTATTCACTGACATCTTTGCGGTAGGGTGTTTCATCTTCTAGATACGCTACTTCCCGTGCCTGCTCGTGGCGCTCTTCATCCAAAAAGCGAGCTACAGCTTTGCGGAATGCCGGGTCGGGAATCCAGTGTGCGCTGCGGGTTTGTACGGGCTCGTAACCTCTTTGCAGCTTATGAGGACCTTGTGTACCGGCCTCGACACGAGCCATTCCGTGGTCGATGGCGTACTCAATGGCGCAATAATAACATGTCTCAAAATGTAGGAACTTGTAATCAGCTATGCATCCCCAGTTTCGACCGAACAAGGTGTCGCTGCCCTTGAGATTTAGTGCACCCGCGATGGGGCGTCCGCCGCTCGTCGCCATAATCAACACGACATTGTCAGCCATAGTTTTAGAGATGATTTCGAAAAACTCACGAGTGAGGTAAGGGTAACCCCATTTCCTGTCGTATGTGTCGGTGTAGAAACGATAGAACGCATCCCAATGCACCGATTTGAGGGCGTCTCCGGAGTAGCAATGTACCTCGATGCCAGCCTCCGCAACTTTTCGTCGCTCTCGACGAATCATTTTTCTTTTACGGCTATTTAGAGAGCCGAGGAAATCTTCAAAAGTTTCATAGCCGCGATTATACCAGTGGAATTGATGATTATGGCGGATCAAAAACCCGGCCCTTGATAGGTATGCTTCTTCTTCTTTTGTCGGGAAAGTGACATGGAGGGAAGATAGTTTATTACGATTGGTCCATTCTATCATTCCGCTAACTAGTGCAGCCCGTATCGCATCGCCTCCCAAACCCGCACGAACAAGTAGTCGTGGTCCCGTTACAGGTGTGAAAGGGATGGAGACTTGAAGTTTTGGATAGTAATCGCCCCCTGCTCGCTCGAAGGCATTCGCCCAACCGTAGTCGAACACGTACTCACCCATCGAATGATTTTTCAAATACATGGGTACGGCGCCTGCAATTAGACCGGATGCATCTTCTATAACTAGATGCTGCGGCTGCCAGCCACTTTCGCGCCGGACCGAATGGCTTTCCTCTAGGGCGTGAAGAAATGCATATCTGACCGAGGGATTGTCGTCCGAAGATGTTTGTTCCGAACAGGCGTCCCATTGGTTGGCATCGATTTCGCCGATCCGAGAGATAACCTTGACCGTAATCGATTCGTTTCCGTCGGGCATGCTGTCCGTGAGGCGCTATTGTGGATACACATCGAGAGTGGGACTGGCTAGCGCGCTTGGCAAGAAAAATTCGTGTGACGTTTTTAATAAAAAACCAAAGCTGTGATATATTCGAGGAACTTGCCTCGGTAAAAGAAAATCGCCCCCTTGACGACAACCGAGTGCATCAAAGGTTAATTCTATCAATGTCTTGGGGAGAAAAGGGTAGCATTATGGAATACACCTGCATTTCTGCTGATTGTCATATCGACTTAATCTGGCTACCACCAGATCTTTTCACTACGAACGCTAGTGGACAGATGAAAAACCGCATGCCCTATGTAGACGAAGCCGCGGATGGTGGCCCCCGCTGGATGAGCCGCAACGGAGCAGATTTCGGTCTCGTCAACGGCATGGGATCAGCCGGCCGAAAGTACGAACCCGGCGCCATCCACCGCTCTGACCTGATGGCAGCTGAGGGGCTATACGAAGATGGTGCGAAGGGCATACGCCGCCTGACCGAACCCAGTATGCGTATAAAAGATCAGGATCGAGACGGCGTTCAGGCGGAAGTCCTTTACGGTATTCTTGGCGCAGCCCAACGTCTGCAGGACCCTGAGGCGGAAATCGAGATGATGCGCATTTACAACGAATGGCTGGCGGAATTCTGTTCTAGTCATCCGGAACGATTTGCCGGGCTAGCGGCCATTCCAAGTCATAGTATTGAAGCTGCTGTGAAAGAAATCAAACGTGTCGCCTTACGAGGAGCGGTGAGAGGCGTTGAGATCGCAAATACGCACGACCTGAAACCGTTGTTCCATCCTGATTGGTACCCAGTATGGCAGGCGGCGAATGAGGCAAAACTTCCGGTACATTTCCACACGATCGGCACTCCTAAAACGGATGTTGAAGGATTTGCGCCGCTGCAGCAGCGCCAAGCTTTTGCCGTTAGCCTCACGGGATTCCAGATGGCGATGTCGCGAATTCTAATGGAGATAATTTACGGCGGTGTTCTAGAGTTGTATCCAAACATCAAAGTGGTCATCGGAGAATCGGGTATCGGCTGGATACCATATATTCTGGATCACATGGATCTCGAGTGGGAAGAACAATTTAAAGATCTGACGTTAAAGTTGAAACCGTCCGATTATTGGCATCGGCAATGCTATGCAACCTATCAGTCGGATAGGGTAGGGACTAGGCTACTCGATTTCCTTGGTGAAGACAGAATTATGTGGGGATCGGATTTCCCACATCCGGACGGGGTCTGGCCTGATTCCCAGACGTTTATCGAAGAAGAACTGGGTGACCTTTCAGCTGAAGTGCGTGAAAAGGTCATTTGCCGTAATGCGATGGAATTGTATGGCTTTTCCAGTTGAAGCGCCGTAATTTAGGCTCGAGTGTTGCTGGAAATGATGATCGGAGCGTAAAGCTCTACTAATCAACCATCATGGTCGCGTCTACTTCGACGGGGACACCGAGCGGCAAGGAAACTGCTCCGACAGCAAAGCGGGCATGCTTGCCGGCCTCGCCGAAAATATCGACAAAAAGATCCGACGCGCCGTTCACGACTTCCGGGTGTTGCCCGAACTCGGGAACGGCATTGACGAAACCGCCTACCTTAGCGATGCGCCGCACTCGGTCAAGATCTCCGCCAAGAGCTGCCTTCGCCTGTGCTATGATGTTTAGGCCACAAACCCGGGCTGCTTGCACCGCATCCACGAGTGAATATTCGGCGCCAACCTTACCAACATGCAGTAGTTTGCCATTCCAGAAAGGCACCTGACCCGCGATATAGAGTGTACCGTTCTCCAATGTATAAGGCACATAATTGGCTGCAGGGGCCGAAGCTTCCGGTAGTTCGATTTCAAGTTCGGAAAGACGAGTGTTAATTTTTCCAACCATGTTTCTTTCTCCATTTTATCCGAAGTTGTTGCTAGTTGTTCGAGGTCCGCTCGCAAAGAATAAATATTATTTTGAAACAAGCGGCGTCGATAAAAAAAGGGGCGGGTATAAAACCCGCCCCGAGTCACAGGGAGCACTATGCCAAGGTAGGGCCTAAGTCACGAACACCCGCTGGTTGCGCCACAAGTAACGCATTTCATGCAGGTGCCGTTTCGTACAAGTGTGAAGTTGCCGCATTCACCGCAAGCATCACCCTCGTAACCTTTGGCCTTGGCCTCTCGAATTTGGTCGAGACGAGTCTCAACTTCCTCGACGACCGCAGCCTGAACCGTGACGGCAGAAACCGCCGCGGTACCATCGGCGACCACCTGGCCCTGGGAGTCGGTGGTCATCGAACTCTCTTGAACTTTCGTGCTGTTATCCGCACCACCCGAGAAGACGAGCAATTTGGAACTGCGCATGAAACCGGTGCTTGCAACCTTCTTGATCGCTTTGATTGTATCGGCTGCGCTGTTATCAGTGCCGTCGTCTTCACGCACGCCACGTCCTAATGTGTCGGGCAGCATGTCGCTTGGTTCCGCATGCGCCAGGTCGTCTCTGCCGAGATAACTGATTGCCACCTCGCGAAAGATGTAGTCGAGCACTGACGTTGCCATTTTTATAGTATCGTTACCTTCAACGATCCCGGACGGCTCGAAGCGTGTGAAGGTAAACGCTTCCACGAACTCTTCTAGAGGCACACCGTATTGCAAGCCGATTGAGATTGCGATTGCGAAATTGTTCATCAAACTGCGAAAGGCAGCGCCTTCCTTATGCATGTCGATGAATATTTCTCCAAGACGACCATCTTCATATTCGCCTGTACGAAGGTACACCTTGTGTCCTCCGACTATAGCCTTCTGCGTGTAGCCTTTACGCCGCGTGGGCAAGCGTTCGCGTTCAGTAATGCGTTTAATTATCCTTTCGACAACCTTTTCGGCCACGATGGGTGCAGCGACAGCGTTAGGGGCATCCACGAGATCGTCGGTGAGGCTATCGTCATCAAGAAGCGCCGATTGCAGCGGCTGGCTGAGTTTCGAACCGTCGCGATAGAGTGCATTTGCTTTTAAGCCAAGCTGCCATGAGAGTAGGTATGCGTTCTTGCAGTCTTCTACCGTGGCATTATTTGGCATGTTGATAGTCTTAGAAATAGCGCCCGTAATAAATGGCTGAGCCGCCGCCATCATTCGAATATGACTATTCGCTGATAGATAACGTTTGCCAATCCGCCCACACGGGTTGGCACAATCGAAGACAGGCATGTCTTCTTCTTTCAGGTAAGGCGCTCCTTCAAGGGTCATGGCCCCGCAGCAATATGCGTTTGCGGCTTCGACCTGCGACTTCGAGAAGCCAAGATAGGTGAGTAGGTCAAAGCTGAAGTCGTCTAATTGTGTCTCGGACAGCCCAAGCGTATCCCTGCAGAAATCTTCTCCGAGCGTCCATTTGTTGAAAGCGAACTTTATGTCGAAGCTGCCTGCCAGACTGTCTTCAAGCTTGGCCAGACTTTCATCAGTGAAGCCTTTGGCGCGTAATTTAGTATGATTTATCGACGGTGCCTCTTCGAGGGTGGCGTGGCCGACTGCGTAGTCAATGATTTCTTTGATTTCCGAATCGCTGTACCCGAGTCTTTTCAGACCTAGTGGGACAGTCTGATTGATGATCTTAAAATAACCGCCACCTGCGAGTTTCTTAAACTTAACCAGCGCGAAGTCCGGTTCGATACCAGTGGTGTCACAGTCCATTATCAGCCCGATTGTGCCGGTTGGTGCGATCACACTTGTCTGTGCGTTACGGTACCCGTGCTTTTGTCCTTGCTCGTGGGCTTTGTCCCAGGCGTTAACCGCAGCGATTATAAGTTCGGCCTGCGGGCAGGAACTGTGATCGAGAGGTACTGGATTAATTGAGAGGGTGTCGTATCCGTCGTCCTTACCGTGCGCAGCCGTACGATGATTATTGATAACCCGCAGCATTGGCTTGCGATTTTCAGCAAATCTTGGGAATGCACCCAATTCCGCCGCCATCTCTGCTGATGTGCAATAGGCAACCCCGGTCATGAGGGCGGTAAGTCCCCCACAAATTGCACGACCTTCTTCGCTGTCATAGGAATGGCCTGCGGCCATCAGATAACCGCCGATATTAGCGTAGCCGAGACCGAGAGTTCGGAATTCGTAAGAAAGCTGTGCAATTTCCTTTGACGGGAACTGCGCCATCATGACCGAAATTTCGAGCCCTACCGTCCATAGGCGGACGGCGTGTTCGTATGCCGCTATGTCGAGCGTGCCATCTGCTTTTTGATAAGCCATCAGATTAAGTGAAGCGAGATTACAGGCTGTGTCGTCGAGAAACATATATTCTGAACACGGGTTCGAGGCGTTGATGCGCCCACTCGCGCTGCAAGTATGCCACTCATTGATCGTGGTATCGAATTGAAGCCCAGGATCGGCGCAAGCCCAAGCTGCATGGCCAATTTGTTCCCAGAGATCGCGCGCCGAGGTTTCTATAACAGTCTCACCGTCGACGCGGCGGGTCAAAGCCCAGGGCTGATCTGTCTCGACGGCCTTGATGAATTCGTTAGTGATACGGACTGAATTGTTGGAATTCTGCCCCGACACCGTTAAATAAGCATCGGAATCCCAGTCCGTGTCATAGGTCTTAAATTCGATCTCGGTGTGGCCTTGACGGGCGAACTCGATCACGCGCTGGATGTAATTTTCCGGCACTGCAGCTTCGCGAGCTGCGATGATTGCCTTGCGGAGTTCTTTGTTTTTCTGTGGCGAGAATTGGTCATCATTCTCACAGACTTGGCACGACGCTAATATCCTATTGAGATGCGTTTCACACATCTTCGAGCCAGACACGAGAGCCGCAACCTTCTGTTCTTCAAAAACTTTCCAGTTGATGAATTGTTCGATATCTGGATGGTCTATATCAACGACGACCATTTTGGCGGCCCGACGTGTTGTGCCGCCCGATTTGATCGCGCCGGCGGCGCGGTCACCGATCTTGAGGAAACTCATAAGCCCAGAGGACCGCCCGCCGCCTGAAAGCGGTTCGCCGTTCGCGCGTACCTTGGAAAAATTGGTGCCGGTGCCGGAGCCGTATTTGAAGAGCCGTGCTTCTCGGACCCAAAGATCCATGATGCCTTTTTCTGTTACGAGATCGTCCTCGACGGATTGTATAAAGCAGGCGTGAGGCTGCGGATGTTCGTAAGCTGAATCCGCACGCACCAACTCACCCGAACGGTAATCAACATAGTGATGTCCCTGACTTGGCCCGTCTATTCCATAGGCCCAATTCAAACCGGTGTTGAACCACTGGGGCGAATTTGGTGCGGCCATCTGTGCGGCGAGCATAAACCGCATTTCGTCGTAATACACGCGGGCGTCGTACTCGCTGTCAAAATATCCACCCTTCCAGCCCCAATAGGTCCAAGTGCCAGCCAATCGATCAAAGACCTGCTTCGCACTCCTCTCGCCGCTAAAGCGCTCGCCTTCGGGCAATAACTTGAGTGCTTCTTCGTCGGGCACACTGCGCCACAGCCATTCCGGGATGTCATCCTCGACAAGATTTCTAAGCCGAGCTGGGACACCTGCCTTGCGGAAGTATTTCTGAGCGAGTACGTCAGAGGCCACCTGGCTCCAGGAAGCAGGAACCTCGATGTTGTTTGCCTGAAACACGATTGAGCCGTCAGGGTTGCGGATTTCGCTGTTGGTTTGGCGAAATTCAATCTCCGCATATGGTGACGATTCATCTTTCGTGAACAGACGCGTGAAGCGCATTCGGTAAACTCCCCAAACGTACGATCCATCGACCCTGCAGGATCGTCCGAGCTTCCAAAGACGTTCCCGATAAATTTGACACCCTAAAATAGTTGGGATGTCACTAGTCCATGCTGAATGAGAGAACTTGAGAGTGTACTCTATATTCAGTAGGCAAAGAGAAGTTAGTCACAACTTATAGAACTTTGCAATATATTTTGTGGTAAGAAAGAAAACTTTTTACAGATATTGTGTCACGAAGTAAAAATTGATCTATTCCACGGAGTTGCACAAGGATAATAGAGTAAAACCGAGCCACAGGCATTGCGGTGACGAAATTTCGTGGGTGCTGGACGCACGGTGCTGCGAATGTCATATTCCAGAGTTGGTTTGGCGATTAGAGGGTTACCGATGGCAACGGCGATAACTCACGTTCTGAGCTGGTTTAAGGGAGAGCAGGTCGGCGTAGATTCCGAGGGTAACAAGTATTATCAGGAACGTCGTGAGCCGACAGGACGACGCCAGAAGCGCTGGGTCATATACCAGGGTGAAGATGAGGCGAGCCGCATACCGCCAGAATGGCACGCATGGCTTCATTACACGGTGAACCAAATGCCGGATTCTAACAAAATTGGGATCAAGCCGTGGCAACTGGAACACCTGCCCAATCTGACTGGCACTGAAGCAGCTTATCGCCCGCCAGGCCATACGCTTGAGGGCGGCCGTCGGCCGGCAGCTACAGGCGACTACGAACCGTGGATTCCGAATTGAGGCCGCGGCGCCAGTGACAGTCGAAACACGTAATATATGTGTTGGTATAGTTGTCGTTGTGCTAGGTCTGGCATGCCTAGTGTATTCATCACGAGGAGGGTTAGAGGCAAGCGCAGAAGGCTACGAGTTGAGAGCCATATATCAAGGGATCGACGGTGTATCGGTTGGAACAAACGTTTTGTTGGCAGGTATTAAGGTGGGCAAGGTGACGGCGCTTGATTACGTTTCCGACGGACATCGAGCGGAAATTATTATGCGCATTCGCAACGATATTCAACTGCCGACCGATAGCGTCGCAATGATAATCAGTGCCGGTATGCTTGGTGGTAAATACATTAAACTTGAGCCGGGTGGTGAAGAAGAAAATTTTGAGCCTGGCGACTACTTTGAATACGTTCAAGACGCTGTTATTTTTGAGGAACTGCTGGAGAAAATCGTTCTTGACGCCGAGGCTAAACGCTTAAAATCGAAGATTAAAAAATCGGCCGTTGAGGGACCGCAACAGAAGCTCAGCCCCTTTGGGAGCCTGTTGAAATGAAGAGAAATATAATTGAAAACGTACTCGGTGCAGTCGTATTAATTGTGGCCGGATTGTTCCTCGTATTCGCATATATGGGTAGCGATGTAAAACCAGTACAAGGATATGAATTACGAGCTAAGTTCAACGCAATCGACGGCCTAACAGTTGGCAGTGATGTGCGGATCGGTGGTGTAAAGGTCGGAAGTGTAGTCGATCAGAAAATAGACTCGAATGATTTTCGCGCCGTGGTTACCTTATCGATTTTGCATGAAGTTAGCTTGCCTTCAGATACTGTTGCTCGGATCACAAGTGCTGGTTTGCTCGGAAGCAAATACGTCAAGCTTGAGCCAGGCGGGGCGGAAGACATTATCGTAAGTGGGACCGAAATCAAACGTACGAAAGATGTGATTTCGATGGAAGAACTTCTTGGCAAAGTCATTTTTTTGGTGACGGATGAGACGCCGGCGCAATAGGCGCGGCTTCGGTTTGATAAGCTCTATCAATCGATGGAATTATGTTGTGCTTTTGCTGGCTGCGTGGCTCGGCCCTTCTCCAAGTTACGCCATTGAAGGTAAAGCAGTAATTTTGCAAGGTCTCGACAAGGTTACTGCGCGTGTCTCGACTTTCGAGATTCCGATCGGCAAAAGCATGCGTTTTGGAACTCTGGAGATTATACCACGGGCCTGTGATCGTACCCCACCGGAGGCACCTCCGGAGTCAACAGTCTATTTGGACATCACCGACATTCGGTTAGGTGTTCCCCCTGTCGATCTTTTTCATGGCTGGATGTTTGCTTCTAGCCCTGCGCTGAATGCCCTCGAACATCCGGTTTACGACGTATGGGTTTTAGAATGTAAATTTTTAGCGGTGGAAAAATTAAATTCTCAGTAACTGGCGCTATTGCTGCAAGATCACTGCGAGATCATTCGGGCCGTAATTCGAGTTGAACTCTGCTTCGATCTTCAATGCTGCGGCTAGCATACCACGATATTCGTTTCGGGGCACCTCGACGGCGCCGAACTGGCTGAGATGTTTGGTGATGAATTGTGTATCGATAAAAACGAAACCGCCAACGCTAAGTCGTGTGGCCAGATGAACCAGCGCTATTTTACTTGCATCAGTTTCTCGACTGAACATGCTTTCGCCAAAAAATACACCCTTCAAAGAGATGCCGTAGAGCCCTCCGACAAGTTGCTGATCACGCCAACATTCGATACTCTGACCGTGTCCATTGAAATGGAGTGATGTGTATAGATCCACGATACGATCGTTGATCCAGGTTCGATTACGATCTTCGGTTTCCTCCGCGCAGCCTTCGATGACCCCTGTGAAATCCTTATTGAACGTAATTACGAACGGGTTGTTTCGGACGGTGCGGCGTAGCCGCTTTGGCACATGAAATCGTCGTATAGGGATGATGCCACGCATCCTTGGATCGACCCAAACCAGTTCTGGATCATTCCTATCCTCTGCCATTGGAAATACACCTATACTGTAGGCGCGCAACAACATGTCGGTTGTAAGCTCGGGCATCTCCATCGCAATCGTCCGTTTTTCTTTAGTCTTCGCCTAACCGTCGGAACCTTTTAGCATCCAATCCTCAAGCCAATGGACATCATAATCACCATTTAGGAAATGAGGCTCCAATAACAATTTTTGATGCAAGGGGATGGTCGTTTCAATTCCTTCGATAACGTATTCCTCAAGACATCGCCGCAGTCGGAGTAAACATTCGTTGCGGTTCGAGCCGTAAACGATAAGTTTTGATATCAAACTGTCGTAGTAGGGGGGCACGCAATACCCAGAATAGAGCGCTGAATCTACACGAACGCCGGGACCTCCCGGCGCATGATATTGCGTGATTTCTCCGGGGCTAGGAATGAAAGTGTCCGGGTTTTCGGCGTTGATACGGCATTCGATCGCGTGGCCTTTAAAAGCTATTTGATTCTGTGTTAACGAGAGGCGCGCGTCGGTTGCGATACGCAGCTGCTCACGTACCAGATCGACTCCGTAGATCATCTCGCTTATCGGATGTTCGACCTGAAGGCGGGTATTCATTTCGATAAAATAGAACTCGCCGTCTTCATATAAAAATTCGATTGTGCCCGCGCTGCGGTAATTGATCTTTTTTAGGGCATCCACGGCACGGGAGCAAATTTTGGTGCGAATGCTTTTGTCTAATGCAGGCGAAGGTGCTTCTTCCAATATTTTTTGGTGCTGGCGTTGCAGTGAGCAGTCTCTTTCACCAAAATGAACAACTCCGCCGTGGCCGTCACCGAGCACCTGAATTTCGATATGTCGCGGGCTGCGTAGATATTTTTCTATATAAAGAGCGTCGTTGCCGAAATTTACTTTTGCTTCGCGTCGGCATATTTTGAGAGCCTTCTCCAGCTCGTCCGGCGTATCTGCGACTTTCATACCTTTCCCACCGCCGCCCGCCGCGGCCTTGATGAGAACAGGATAGCCAATACTATCTGCCACTTTCTGCGCTTCTTCGTCCGAGTTGATGCTACCTGCGGAACCCGGCACGACTGGCAGTCCCAGATCGACGGCGAGACGTTTGGCCTCGACCTTTTCGCCCATCGAACGAATGTGCTCAGGTGACGGTCCAACAAAGGCGATGCCGTGGTCTTCGATCATTTCTGCGAACTCGGCGTTTTCTGACAAGAAACCGATCCCCGGATGAATGGCGTCCACATTTGTAATCGTTGCGGCCGAGACAATCGCCGCCATGTTGAGATAGCTATCTTTTGAAGTTGCAGGGCCGATACAAATCGATTCATCTGCAAGGCGCACATGCATAGCATCTGCATCGGCTGTAGAGTGCACAGCCACAGTTTGAATGCCCATTTCACGACAAGCGCGGTGAATGCGGAGGGCGGTTTCGCCTCGGTTCGCGATTAGAACCTTGTCGAACAATTTAAACCTACGCCAGAATGACTAGTGGTTCGCCGAACTCCACAGGCTGCGCATCGTCGGCCAGAATTTCTTTCACTGTGCCCGCGCGCGGTGCAGGAATTTGGTTCATGACCTTCATCGCTTCGATGATTAGCAGTGTATCGCCCGCTCTAACCGTATCGCCAGGTTTTATGAATGGCGGATCACCTGGCTGCGGCGAAAGGTATACCGTTCCAACTACTGGCGAAGTGACGGCATTTCCGTCTACACCGTGTGCAGTCACCTCGGATGTGGGGAAGGGGATAGCTGGAGAAGCGGTCGGCATTACAGTCGGTGCCACTTTGTGCTCAGTTGCATTTTTTTTAGCTATCCGAAGTCCTTGGCCGTTATCGGTGATCTCGATTTCAGTCAGCCCGGTATTTTCCAGGAGGGCCGCCAATTCTCGAATAAGTTCGCTGTCGATTTTCAAATTCGTCATTCCGAATTCTTGTTTTTATTATCTAGGATGTCGGCAATGGCATCGATTGCGAGTAGATAGCTTTTGCCTCCAAATCCGCAGATGACACCTGTGGCTGCGCAAGAGATATAAGAATGATGCCGGAAGGCCTCTCGCGCAAACACGTTTGACAGGTGGACTTCGATCACCGGCACGTCGAGTATACTAAGGGCATCAAGCAGTGCGACAGATGTATGGGTATAGGCCGCCGCGTTAATAGCGACCCCTGAGACGCGCTCGCATAATTCTTGAATCCATCCTACGAGCTCACCTTCGGAATTGGATTGTCGAAAATCGATTGCAAAGCCGTGTTTGGCAGCCCGACTGCGGCAGGCCGCCTCAATATCGCCAAGCGTCTCATTGCCGTAGATTTCCGGCTCCCTAATTCCAAGCATGTTGAGATTTGGTCCATTGATAATCAGTATGGTCGAAGAGATAGGCACACTTCACTCCGGACATTTACATAGCCTGGCTTACCGCTTTACCTCAGTCAGTGCCATTGACGCAATGGTATACTCGTAAAAGGAGGTCAAATGTTAAAACCCACTTCAGCGCCATTCGGAACTTGGTTGTCGCCGATTGGCGCGGCAGATATCGCTCGTAACAGTATACGTCTGGGGCAGATAATGCTCGATATGGGTGACATTTATTGGAGTGAACTGCGATCTTCGGAGGGTGGACGGACTGCCATCATGCGCCGAGACGGTGGTGGAGGATTGACAGAAGTTTTGCCGTCTGGATTTAGCGCACGCTCTAAAGTTCATGAGTATGGCGGTGGCGCCTTCTGCATCGTTCGGGGACGCCTTTGGTTCTGCAACGATGCGGACCAGCGGATTTATGTGATGGATATAGGCGGGGAGGCCACGCCGATTACTGCTGACGGGCCATATCGTTATGCCGATTTAATTATCGACTGCGAGCGAAGCAGGCTGCTTTGCGTGCGCGAAGATCATACTGCCGAAGGCGAGCCGATAAATGCAATCGTGGCTGTCGGATTCGACGGTCGAGTCGAGATCCTTGCCGATGATGCTGATTTTTACGCGGCTCCCCGCCTCTCTCCCAACGGTGACGATATAGCATGGATCCAGTGGCATCATCCCAATATGCCGTGGGATGAGGCTGAACTAATGCTCGCTTGCCTCGACGATCAGGGGCGTGCAATCGACCCCGTGCGAATCACAGGTGAGGGTGAAGCAGCTTTTCAACCCGAATTCGGGCCGGATGGATGTCTCTATTGCGTTTCAGATCGAAACGGATGGTGGAACCTTTATCGCGTTACCGAGGGAGGTATGAATTGCGTATACGCCATAGAGGCAGAGTTTGGGCTACCGCATTGGGTATTTGGTATGCGGACCTATGATTTTAGTGGTGCCGGCCGAATTGTGGTTTCGTTTCTACTTGATGGAATATCAAAATTAGCGGAGATCGATATTTTGAGTGGCGATGTGCGCACTATTCCAGTGCCACACATCGAAATTGGCGGCGTGCGGGCTCGCGACGGGCGCGTTTTTTATATTGGCGGCGGCATGCGCACGTCCTCAGCTGTGGTTGAAGTCAACCTGGAGAACGGTTCGACCTTCGTCATCCGACCATCGCAGAACAGTATTCCCGATTCGGGCTCGATATCAGTCGCTCAACCAGTTGTATTTAAGACTAAGGATAATGAGACCGCACACGGATTTTTCTATCCGCCAATGAACGCTTCTTTCGAAGCGCCCTCGGGCGACTTGCCGCCATTGATCGTTAAAAGCCATGGAGGGCCGACTGGTCAGACGGGATGCGCATATGAACCAAAAATTCAATTTTGGACGACCCGTGGGTTTGCTGTTCTCGATGTCAACTATCGAGGAAGTACGGGGTTCGGCCGCCGGTATCGTCAGTTGCTTGATGGCAAGTGGGGTGTTGCCGATATGGAGGACTGTGTTGCCGGTGCTCTCATGTTGGTCGACCAAGGTCTTGTCGATGGTGAGCGCATGGCGATTACTGGAGGGAGCGCCGGTGGATATACAACGCTTTGTGCCTTGACGTTTTCCGATGTCTTCAAGGCGGGAGCCAGCCACTACGGTATTGGAGATTTGGAAGCGCTGGCAAGCGATACGCATAAGTTCGAATCGCGCTATTTGAATAGATTGGTAGGTAACTGGCCGGCAGAGTGCAAAACCTATGCAGCCAGATCGCCTATACAGCATACTAACCGCCTTTCCTGCCCAGTAATATTTTTTCAGGGGTTGGAAGACAAGGTAGTGCCGCCCAACCAGGCCGAAGATATGGTTGCGGTTTTACGCAAAAAAGGAATACCGGTTGCCTATTTACCTTTTGTGGGAGAAGGCCACGGATTTCGCCAGTCGGCGAATATCCGTCGGGCGCTCGAAGGGGAGTTGTCGTTCTATGGCCAAGTATTCGGCTTCGTGCCCGAAGGTGATATAGAGCAGGTTGAAATCGAGAACCTTTAGTTACTTTGCACCTGAGGCTACGGGCCGGCAGTAAACACTGCGGGATTTAAGCGATTTGCAGAGCGCACGTGCACCTGATAAATCCGCCATCGGCCCTGCATAAACCCTATGAAATCTACCTTTTTTGGGGACGTCGACGGCTTTGATCAGGGCGCTGAGACCTTTAAAGAGATCCTGGTGAGTGCGGCTCAATCTCTGCCAAGTACGCTTCGCGTTCTCGTACTTTTTGAAAGACGCCAGGTGAACTCGAACATCTGCTGCAAAGAGCGGCATCTTGGTTGAAGGCGTTAGCGTCTTTGGGGATGACGTCTTTAGACCTGTCGTTTTTATTTTTGGTTTGGGTGCCGCTACTTTCGGTGCATGCATTCCTTTGGCAGTCGACTTCGTTGTGGTCAAATGTTTCATGGCTATGGGCTTTTTCCGGCTTGTCGTATCGATCATTTGGGTATCCGCCTTAGGCGAATTCGAGACCATCTCTGCATGCTTCGTGTCTCGATAATCCTCAAGCTTACCGGCCTCAGTATAGGTCATTGTGACGTGCAACAATTTTGGGAAACTCCGCCCGCTACCGGTCGATTTATCGAGGAGGTAGCCAAGTCCAAGCGTACCGATATTTGCCGGCGACCAAGGGTCGTATGTGGTAGAGAGGGTTGCAGTGCCTTTGTATCCGCTCTCAGTTGAGCAAGCGACCTGAACCGGGGCAGCAGACAATGGGACTGACAGGTCGGCCGGCGTCTTCTGGGTTGTTGAATATTCATGGCCCTTTAATTTGCAAACGCCGTCTAGTGGATAGGTCTCGATCCTTACTGCTCCGGAATCTACTTTTTCAGAGCCGGTGCACGCAGATAGAAATAGAGCAACTCCTGCGGTAGTAATTAGGGAATTCTTGGCATTCATATAGCCTCGTGTTTGTCTATCAACTTGCAAAGATGGGAGATGCCCTAGAAAAGAATTCCTCACCATTAGTCGGAAAATCTTTCGTATCATAAGAGTCGAAACCTTTTTCGATCTGGGCTTTGCTCAATGAAGTTAGATTGAGCTGCCGATATATGAATTTCTTTTTCCATCTTGCCGAAAGGGATGGGCCTTTCGCAATCATTTCCGCCATCCTGCAGGCATTGAATCATACTTGTTCGAAGGAAATAATTTGGCTGACCAATCCCATGCGTAGTCCCTTTACCACGGTATATCAGCATTATACCCAATTCGAAAACGATGAAGCTCCTAGTATCGAGGTCGGCGATAGCCGAAAGGTGGTCGTGTGAGTTTGCTGCAAGAAAGGTCGGTGCCTTCTGATCTCTGACGGAAAGGTCAGTCACGGCTATTTCAAATGGTAGGACTGAGTTTTTCGAGGCTATCGACATTTAGTAACTGTTTAATCCTACGGCGATATAATGAACGATCATCGCGTTTGTTCGTTTTAGGATTGCTTCCGTTATAGAATTAACAACCACGATGAGATAAAAGCGATCAGTCGCCACGACGAATCTTTGCTATTATTTTTTTTATGCCGGATTCGTCTAAAGCGCCGGGAACGAGGTTGTCGCCAATTACAAAAGCTGGGGTTCCTTTAATCCCTAGCGCAGTCGCAAGTTGCCGCGTCTCTTCGAGATATGCGTCTATCGCAGGGTCTTTCATATCCTCGCGAAGCCGTTTTGCGTCAAGTCCAACATTTTGGGCGACAGACATTATCTTTTGTTCGGTAAGGCGCCCTCTTGTCCTCATGAGCGCTAAATGGAAGTCAAAATACTTACCTTGGTTTTTGGCTGCCATGGCGGCTCGGGCGGCAAAGCGTGAAGCAGGCCCTAAGATCGGCAACTCCTTCCAGACTACTCGCGCTTTTTTATCGGAACGCAACAGACCAATTATTGCTTCCAGCGAACGCTTGCAATAACCGCATTGGTAATCAAAGAACTCAACAACGGAAACGTCGCCGTACGTATTGCCCGAAACCGGAGACAATGGATGTGAATTCAATGCGTTGGTATGATTGGCAATGGCTGCTCGGGCTTGGTCTTTTTTCTCGGCTTCGCGTTTCACCTGGAGAGCTTGAATCGCTTGTTCGATAATCTCTGGGTTGGCAATCAAATAGTCGCGTACGACGGCTTCGATCGCCTTCTTCGACGTGATATCTAGTTTTGTGCTGCCCCCATATCCTTCGTTCGCCAACGGTACACCGGCGAGTATGAAAACTAAAATTATGAAGAAGTGCTTCCAAAACCCCATTTGGAATGTCCTCGTATTGTTTGGACTGTCCGTCTTAATGGCTGGTTAGTAATCGTACAATTCCAATTTGTTGTGATTATTCCGATTTGCTGGTGGCGCTTTCGATATCTTGTGCACGAAACCAACCTGGCGACCCTTTCGGTAAAATTTTTATGGCGCGCTTGGCGAGATCAAGTGCGCGCGTTTTTTTGCCTCGTAGCAAAGCCTCTTCAGCCAATGCCAGGGAAGCCGCGCCGCTGTTACCGAGGCGCCCTTCGGCAGTAGCGAGAAATCTCCATGCGTTGGTTAGTTCCGGCTCGTAGTGGAGGGCATCTTTGAGGTTCTGGCGGGCAAGGCGCACTTGGGATTCAATGTTACTATTCTCAAGTTGGATTTGCGCCAAACTGACCTTGATAAGGGCGGCCCAGGGCAATATCGAAATCGCTTTTTGATAAGGTTCTACAGCGTCCTGCGTGTGACCGGCATCGACTAGAAGATCTCCTTTCAGGTCGTAAAGAAATGGATCTTTTGGGGAAGAAGCGATAAGATCGTCAACGATGTCGATCGCGGCATCGGCTTCCTGCTTTTTTGAAAGCGCTATGGCGCGAGCCATTCTCGCACCGAAGTCTGTGCTGTTGATAGAGAATTCCCGAAGTGTTCGGTCGGGTGAATTTATAAAGCCCTTGAGCTTCCCTCGCATGCGATTGTGCATGGATTGGAGCACATCGCTGGTTGGCGTTCCGGTGTAGCGTGAATTTCGAAGGTGCTCTGCAACCAAGCGAAGACGATCCTCGGACATTGGGTGCGAGCGCAAATAGGGATTTCCACCTTTCGAATATATTCTTTCCTGCTCCCGTAAAAGAGTTAGAAAATCATACAATCCTTGTGCCGATTGTTTGGTTGCTTCGAGGTATTTAAGAGCTGCCTGATCGGCGGATTGCTCCATTGATCGGTTATATGCGAGAAACGACCGCTGAGCCAACGCAGCTCCCGCAGCTTGGCCAACGATTAATCCTTGCGGTTTATTACTTGCTACGGCAATGACGCCGCCGAGGACAGTTCCAATGATCGATTGTGCGGTGGCATTTTCCAACTTACGCTTCTTTTGCGACAAGTGGCCGCCCGCGATGTGGCCGATTTCATGTGCTAAGACACCGATGACCTGGCCTGGGGATTCGGCTCTAGTTAAAAGACCGGTATGGATGAAAATCTTCTGGCCTCCTGCGACGAACGCGTTCATGTTATGGTCGTTGACTAGTAGAATTGAAACTGCGTTCGGGTCGAGGCCCGCTGCTTCGAACAAAGGCGCGACATACACTCTTACGGTGTTCTCGATTTCGGTGTCGCGGATGAAGTGCATACGGCCTTGCGCATACGCCTTCGGAGCAGCAGCGATGAGCGGACAGGCGAGTGCAACGCACACGATGAAAAAACGGCAAACTTTCACGGCAACTAGGCTCCAGTTCTTGAAGAATGTAGCGGTCACCATCCGGCGGTGCAATCTTGGCGCGGGAATTATGATTTTGTCGGCGGTTTTGGTCGGTTGTGGGGGAGCTGAAGTTTCAAAGCCGTTAGAGGCGATCACTGAATTACCTAATCCGTTTAAGGCGATCTCTGAACTTCCTAATCCGTTTGAGGTGATTAATAAGAAGTTCGGAGGAAAATTGAAAACAAACAAAAAGCAAGTTTTTGGTGTGCTAACTAGTGACGATCCAGCGGCTGCGTCCGTTGGCAACAGTATATTACTGAATGGCGGAAGTGCCGCGGATGCTGCGTCGGCCATGGCATTCACGATGAGCGTGACCTATCCGTCGCGTGTGGGTCTTGGCGGTGGAGGTGTCTGCTTGGTCGGTGGTGGCAGAGGTGGAGAAGTTAAAGTTCTCGAATTTTTACCTCCAAAATCGCAAACTAAAGACAGACGTACCGATAGGCCTTCCGCGGTCCCAGCTTTCGTTCGTGGCATAGCAGCGTTGCATGCTCGACACGGACGTATGCCGTGGAGGATGGTAGTTGCGCCGGCCCGTGATTTTGCGAGAGACGGCGTCATGATAACACAAAGTTTCTCCGATGACCTGGAAAAATATGCTAGGCCATTGTTTACCGATCCTGCGTCAAAGGCGATTTTCACTTTTCGCGATGGCAAAGCGTATACCGTGGGTAATCGCTTGCGGCAGCTTGATCTTAATTCTGTATTGTCAACGATTGCCGGCCGTGGTGCAGGTGAATTTTATAACGGCTTGCTTGCACGACGACTTGTCGAAGCGAGTCTCTCGGCAGGAGGTTCTCTTAATGCCGTCGAATTGCGTGAATATTTGCCACAGTGGCGTGATCCTTTATCCGTTCAAATTGGCGAGAACGTTGTACATACAACACCGACCCCCACAACAGCGGGCATCGTCGCTATCCAAATGCTGCAGCTTGCTACAATCGGTCAGCGCGACAGTTCAGATACGCCTGTAAATCGTGCCCACCTTATGGCGGAAATAGCCAAACGGAGTATAGGAGAGCGTACAAAGTGGCTCGGACGTGATTTAGGTGCAAGCGAGAACCTGCAGACACTTTTGGCTGCTAGCCATACCAGTCAGATGATGCGGACTTTTTCTCACAAAATAGCTAGCCCGGCTAAGAAATTTGTTGACCATGATCGTGTGCCTAAAGAGACAAATGCAAATGCCAGTTTCATCGTTGCTGATGGTGATGGTTTGATAGTTAACTGCTCTTTGACGATGTACCACCCTTTCGGCATTGGTCGTACAACCCCCGGGCTCGGCATTATGTTGGCGGCAGCTCCAGGCGGGAATGGTCGGAACGCGCTGCCATTGGGCCCGATCGTTGTTACTCGCGCTTCCGATAATGCAACAAAATTCGCTTTTTCCGGATCGAGCGGTGCGACGTCTGCGACGGCGATGGCTAATGTGATGATAGGTGTGTTGTTATCCAAAGAGACCCTTGTGAATGCGGTGTCAAAAAGACGGCTGCATTATGACGCGGCGAATGATGAAATTGTAATAGAGGATCGAGATAAACAGGATCAATTTGAATCGCTGACTGCCTTAGGACATAACGTGCGTCGTACGTCGGTTATCGGCCGCGTAAATGCGATTTCATGCCCCAATGGTCTGCCGGCTTTAGAACCAAGCTGCAATGTAGTTGCTGATTCTCGAAGTGATGGATTGGCGACCAAAGTGAACTTTGAGAAAGAGGTAAGGTAACAATGCCGTTGAAGGTCTCTCAACGTGGGGCAATATCGCCTTTTATTGTCATGGATGTGATGCAGGCGGCGACAGAACGTGAAGCTGAAAAAAAAGCGGTGTATCATCTTGAAGTTGGGCAACCGGGGACACCGGCCCCAAAGGGCGTACTGGATGCTGCGCGGAGGGCGTTGGACGAAAATCGCCTTGGTTACACTGTAGCGCCTGGGATGCTAGAATTGCGTAAAGCCATCGCGGCTCATTATTTGCGGAACTATAGTGTCGAGGTTGATCCGGCACGTATTTTTGTTACAACGGGCTCGTCGGCAGGTTTCACTTTGTCATTTCTGGCGGCTTTCGATCCAGGCGATAGAGTGGCGATGGCAACTCCTGGATACCCTTGTTATCGGAATATTCTCTCGGCTATTGGAGCCGACCCGACACTATTGTTAGTGGAAGCGGAGGATCGATTTCAGCCAACGCCCGAGCTGTTGGAAAGAGCGGTACGTGACGGTGGACAGGTCGACGGATTGATCGTTGCTAGTCCGTCAAACCCAACCGGCACAATGATTGGGCCAGGGCAAATGGCGGCTCTGGCTGATTACTGCAGTGAGAACGATATTCGCTTCATCTCAGACGAGATTTATCATGGATTGACGTATAACGGCTCCGCGACCACTGCGCTCACCTATGATAGTAATTCAATCGTCATCAATAGTTTTTCGAAATATTTTTCGATGACTGGTTGGAGGCTTGGTTGGATGGTTGTGCCGGAAGACATGACCCGAGCCATAGAGTGTTTGGCACAAAATCTTTTCATTTCGGCGCCAACGCTTTCGCAGATTGCAGGTATAGCTGCGTTCGACTGTGAGGATGAATTGCAGGGAAATTTTGCGAAATATGCGGCGAACCGAAAACTTTTACTGAGCCAGCTACCCAAGGCGGGATTTGACCACCTGGCGCCAGTTGATGGTGCATTTTACATTTACGCGGATGTCGCTGAACTGACCAACGACAGCCTTGCATTCTGCAGGAATATATTGAACGAAACGGGGGTCGCAATTACACCCGGTGTGGATTTCGATCCCGACCGTGGAAATCGTTACGTTCGGTTTTCATTTGCCGAATCGCTTGAGCAGGTGGAAGGTGCTGCCGCAGCCTTGGTCAATTGGTCGCGCTAGAGGCATTTTCGACCACGATTTGTGCGATACGGAATTTAAGGCCGTCGAATGCTGCCTCGGAACCGGCCAAATAGAAATTCCACATTCTCCGGAAGCGCTCATCGTATTTCGTATTGTTCAAATCATGGTATCGCGCGTTGAACCTTTCGCGCCAATGACGGAGTGTTTTTGCATAGTGGTCGCTGGCGTGTATATAAGGATCGCATAAAGCGGTCAAACCCGCCGAGGATGCTGATTCTGTAATGTCCTCAATTTGCGGAATGTATCCGCCGGGAAAGATATATTTGTCGACCCATGCGTTCGTCGGAACTGCCGTATCCTTGACTATGCTGTGAACAACAGCTTTGCCACCCGGCTTTAGCAGTGTTCGAATTGCTTTAAAGTATGTTTCGAACTGGCCACGACCAACATGTTCGAACATGCCGATAGAAACCACGCGATCGTAGGTTTCCTGGTTCTTAGAAGCGTGGATGCGATAATCTTCAAGGATATATTTGATAGAGCCGATGTGATGCGGAGGTATTAGCTTTGTCGCCATCGCGAATTGCTGTTCTGCCAAGGTGATGCCAACCGCATTGGCGTCAGCTTCCGCGATCGCACGTGTCATTGCACCCCAGCCGCAACCGATATCGAGCACTGTCATTCCGGGTTCGACGTTAAGTCTTTCCAGAGTTACCGCGATTTTGTTGTTCTGGGCTTCCTCGAGGCTTTCTCCCTCGTGTGTAAAAAACGCACAGGAGTATATCATTTCCGAGTCGAGAAACGATTCATAGAGATCGTTTCCCATATCGTAGTGATGGGAGGCGTTCTTGCGACTTCGTTCGCTGTTATTTGGCCGTATAATGTTTCGGATACTTTGACGAATTGCGTTGATTAGCCTTACAGGCAAACGTTTTTCCAAACGTGCGTCGTTACGGAGTAGCAGTAATAGCAACCGCGCCAAATCCTCGTCTGCGACATCCCACTCCCGTTCCATAAAGCATTCGCCGATACAAAGGTCAGGATGCTTCAGCATTTTTCCGAGGGCAGCAATGCGATAAAGCGTAACCTTTATGTTGGGACCATCTCCGCTTCCGAGTAACGCGCGGCCCATATCGGGGGCGTGCAATTCGATCGGTCCTTCATGAATGAACAGGTTAATAATGCGTGTAAGAAGCGCGAAAAGAACCTTTTCGATCGGACGTTTTAATCCACCGAGCTTACTGCTACGAGAATTGGCGGCTTTTTCGCCGGATTTAGCGTCGCCCAACACTTTTTAGCAACCCATCCCCTAAATGGATATGTCCTCGTATTTCAAATTGAGGTTGCCTTATTAAAAAGCATTTAGAAGAGGTCGATCCCTTCGTCAACGTTTTGATTATTTTCTCGAAAACCGGCCTAAAATCTTAATTTCAATTAGTGCTTCGTTGCCACCAACCTCGACGTGGTGGTGCCGCTGGTTCGACTCTGGTTGCCGTTGGAGTATCTTCATTTAGTCTCTCTTCCAGACTAGTGTCTTCAACGGTGGTTACAACCGTATTGGAAGCTTTATCTATAATTGGATTTGCCGTTACTGTTTCCGTCTCGGCGGTTTCTTTGGCTACAGAATTTTCAGCGGGAGAATTCTTTTCATCGTCACGGGCTATCTCATTTGTGCCCAACGGTGTTGGCTCCTCCAACTGAACGGTTTCGTTCGCATTGGCTTCTGCAATACCGGTTTTTGTGCGGCGGCGACGGCGCTTGCGTTTCAATTCGGTGTCCGGTTCGATAACGTCTTCGCGTGCTGTCACGTTAGTAGCTGCAGTAGCCGAATACAATTTTTGGTTGGCGTTTTGTTGATCTCCGGTTTCGATTGTTGCCGGCGGGTCCTCTTTTTCGTTTTGCTGGTTTTCCGTCACTGTGGCTGAGGTAGCATCGCCATCATTATCTGCGCCGTCGTTCGCATCGGTTGTTGTGCTAGCATGCTCCTCCATACTTCGGTTCCGCCGCCGACCGCCTCGTCGTCCACGCCGACGACGGCGCCGGCCTCGTTCATCGTCCTCACGTGATTCTTCATTTTTGTCGTCGGATGCCTCCGCTGATGTTTCCATCTGACTGGTAGCGATCTCGGTGTCATCTTGCTGAGGCTTGCGCCGCCTGCCACGACGACGGCGACGGTCGCCATCTTCGTCGCGGTCGTCCCCAGGTATTTCTTTTTCTCGTTTAGGGCTAGTGGATTGATTTTTCTGATTAACCTCAATTTCCCAGATGCCGCCCCGACTTTCACCGTTTGTCTTTATAGTTACGCGCAAATCGTTACGTTTCTCTACATCGCTCAGCGCTTGCCGCTTTTGGTTCAGCAGGTATAGCGCAACCTCGTCAGAGACACTTACATCGATTTCCGTCGCTCGCTTGCGACTTGCTGATTCTTCGACCGCCCGAAGGACTTGCACGGCTGTCCAATCAGTTGATTGCATGAAGCCCGTGCCCCCGCATTGCAGACAAGGATCGCCGGTTATCTCTATTAGGCTTGGGCGTAAACGTTGCCGAGACATTTCCAGCAGGCCGAACGGGCTAATTCGACCAATCTGGATACGGGCTCGATCGCTGCGGAGCGCGTCTTTGTAACGCCGTTCGACGGTAATGTTATTTCGGTTCTCTTCCATATCGATAAAATCGATAACGATTAGTCCAGCTAGGTCGCGAAGTTTCAACTGGTATGCGATCTCTTCCGCCGCTTCACAATTTGTCTTGAGCGCTGTCTCCTCAATATGTCGTTCCCGTGTCGCACGGCCGGAATTAACGTCAATCGCAACTAGCGCTTCGGTTTGATGAATTACGATATATCCGCCCGAACGTAATTGGACGGTTGGATTATGGATTGATTCTAATAACGACTCAGCACGGAATTCTTGGAAAAGTGGCACACTATCGGAAGCAAATTTCTTAACTTTCTTAGCATGGCTTGGAATAAGTGTTTTCATAAAGTCTTTAGCAATTTTATAACCGCTCTCGCCAGCGACCAAAATTTCTTCAACTTCTTTCGAGTAAAGGTCCCGAATTGTTCGCTTGATCAGATTTCCTTCCTCGTAAATCAGTGCCGGCGCGGTCGAGGCGAGGGTGAGTTCGCGAATTTCGCTCCAAAGCCGCAGCAAATAATCGTAGTCGCGTTTAATTTCGGCCTTGGAACGTTCCGATCCTGCTGTGCGCAGGATTACAGCCATGCCATCTGGTATTCCAAGCCCGTCGATAATTATTTTCAAACGTTTGCGATCCCGCGGGTTGGTAATTTTTCGGCTAATACCGCCACCACGCGAAGTATTCGGCATCAATACGCAATACCGACCTGCAAGAGATAGATAGGTCGTAAGGGCAGCACCCTTTGTGCCTCGTTCTTCCTTGACGACCTGCACCAGCAATATTTGTCGACGCTTGATAACCTCTTGTATTTTATATCGCCGCTGCATCGATAATCTACGGCGTTCAACATCCTCGAGTTCATCACCACCCACTGTCTCAACGATATCGCCGTTTTCGCCTTCCTCGCCTGATTGCTCTGCCGCCTCTTCGGCGATCAATGCTTCGCGGTCGGCGATTGGTATGCGATAGTAGTCAGGGTGGATCTCGTTGAAGGCCAGGAATCCGTGGCGGTTACCACCGTATTCGACAAATGCTGCCTGCAGAGATGGCTCGACCCGGGTTACCTTTGCGAGATAAATGTTTCCTTTAAGAGGCCGCTTGTTCGCAATTTCTGCGTCGTAGTCGACGACGCGATTTCTGTCCATAACCACCACACGAGTTTCTTCCTCGTGTGCGGCGTCGATTAGCATTCTTCTTGTCATCGATGTGCTCCAGAGCGCACTCGCCATTCAGCGCTGGACTAGAGTCGCCGAAAAAGATGCGCGCATTGTTCATTACCGAAGCCGTCGACGCGGCGTCTCGCAAGCAAGGGTGCGCGTCGCGCTCCTCCGCGGATGCTCCGCCCCAGCGGAGATATCTGGCTTCGACCTTATCATATTCGAATCTTACTCATTCTAAACGCTCCGCTCGACAGGCACTATCTCCGCTCATCGTTTCGGATTTGGCCATCAGATGGGACAGTTAATTTTAACGTCAACCGCATCTGACCGGTGGGTCTTACCACTGTATCGTGCTAGGATACGCTGATGAGCCCATATTCGACAATGCGGAAATATGCTAAATTGTCAATTTGGATAATTTAACGCTGATTTGCGATTAAAGCCCTTAGTGTGCAGAGTGTGCAGACGCTATATCTTCGGTCATTCGGTGAGTTGCAGGTGACATATTTGGTCTGGCGAGTAAGATTTTGACGTTTTGCACACGAATCGGTTTGATTGTAGCGGTTCTTATGTCGCTAGGAGCCGGGGCGAGTGGGGCGCCGCCGGAAGTGACGGAAGTGCGTATCGGCATTCACACGCAGAAGACGCGGTTCGTACTTGAAACGACACAGAATTTCCCTTATCGCATATTCCTTCTGGGTAATCCCTATCGGGTCGTAATCGACTTACCTAATATGTCTTGGCTCGCGCCCCTTCCCAATATGAAGAAACCAGTCGGTTATATTGGGAACTATCGGTTTGGACTATTCCGGCCGGGTAATAGTCGTGTGGTTATAGATGTAACGCGTCCTGTTAAGGTAGTCCGGCATGCGATCCTAGGTGGTGGACAGAGCGGTAAGTCGCGATTCTTTGTTGATCTCGTTCCTATAAAAGCTGCGGCGTTTGAGAAAGCTCGCGCGGTAGTCCATTCGAGTCGATGGATGGTTGGCAAAACGCCCAAAGTTTCTTCCGAGAATGGGAAGGAACCTGTCAGACGTAAAGACGGTCGCCACATCGTCATGATCGATCCTGGACACGGGGGTGTCGATCCAGGTGCGATCGGACCGCGGGGTACTTTCGAAAGCCATGTCACGCTAAAGGCCGCCCGCATTGTAAAACGGACCCTTGAAGCCTCAGGCCGGTATATCGTTAAACTGACCCGCAACCGGGATATTTACGTACCGTTGCGTGATCGTTTTAAAAAGGCGGAGAAGGTGGGTGCTGAGCTATTCATCTCTCTGCATGCCGATACGATTAAGAACCGTAAAGTAAGGGGGGCATCGGTTTATACGCTTTCGGGAAAAGCCTCGGATAAAGAGGCTGAGGCGTTAGCCGCAAAAGAGAACCGTTCGGATATCATCGCAGGTGTCGACCTCACTCGGAAGTCGGATCCTGTAGTTGAAATGCTTATCTCTATGCAACAGCGGCTTACAATGGACAACTCAGCCCATTTTGCTCGTTTTATGGTTGATAAACTCGGCGATTCAATCCGCTTACTGCGCAACACACACCGATTTGCGGGTTTCGCTGTCTTGAAATCGCCGGACGTGCCTTCGGTTTTAGTTGAACTTGGCTATTTATCAAACCGTCTGGATGAGAAGATGCTTAAGACGAAGAAGTTTCGCGTGAAAGTATCCAAGGCGATTTTACGGGCGGTCGACGCCTATTTCCGGCGGAAAAAGAGATTTAAGTAAATCATAATCTCGCCGCATTTTCCCATTACCAAACATATCATAAAATGGAAACAGTTTCCCAGCGGCAAAATTTTTTTGGATGCGGCAACTTTTTAAAATTCTCGTATTTCTTTTAGCCACGACATTGTTCTTAGCCGCGATTGCGTTGACAGGTGTCGTCGTTGGGCTTTGGCATTATGGCCGCCATTTACCGGATTATAAACAACTTGCAGATTATGAGCCTCCGACAGTCACGCGAATTCACGCGGGCGACGGTCGCTTGATTGCGGAATACGCGCGTGAGCGTCGGGTCTTCGTGCCCATTGAGGCGATACCGCGCCATCTCGTGCAGGCATTTATAGCTGCGGAGGACCAGAATTTCTATTCGCATCCCGGTGTCGATTTCATCGCTTTAACGCGTGCCGCTCTGACTAATATCGCAAATATTGGCCGCAATCGACGCCCGGTCGGAGCTTCAACCATCACCCAACAAGTCGCAAAAAATTTTTTGCTTACAAATGAAATTTCTATCGAGCGCAAGATTAAGGAAGCAATCCTTGCGTTTCGCATTGAGCGCGCATTTTCAAAGGACCGCATCCTCGAACTCTATTTAAACGAAATTTACCTCGGTTACGGCTCATTCGGGTGTGCGGCGGCGGCGCTCAACTATTTCAACAAGTCGCTTGATGAATTGACAATCTCTGAAGTTGCGTACCTTGCCGCATTGCCGAAAGCTCCCAATAAGTATCATCCCATACGCAAACGCCGCGCCGCCGTGACGCGGCGTAATTGGGTGATAGGACGAATGTACGAGGAGGGTTTTGTCGACGTCGAAACCGCGCTTAAGGGTCGACGAGAACCCCTATTGGTCAAACCACGGACTGATATCCAGATTGTTGCCGCTGACTACTTCGTTGAACAGGTTCGGCGCGAATTGGTCGCTCGTTATGGCGAACAAGGTGTCACCGAGGGCGGTTTATCGGTTCGTACTACGTTGGACACCCGTTTGCAAATGCTGTCGGAACGCGTTCTTCGGGATGGGTTAATGGCATATGACCGTCGATATGGTTGGCGGGGACCAATCGCAAAGATCAACATATTGGACAATTGGCTTGCTCGTCTTAATCTGGTGCCGCGTTTAGCTGGAATCCGCGATTGGCGAATAGCCATAGTTCTCCGATCCAATGACAGCTCGGTGGAACTTGGTTTTACGGACGGCTCGCGTGGCACTATACCGCTTTCCGAACTGAAATGGGCACGAGCCTTCAAAAAATGGGGTAAACGAGGTCCTCAGGTTGAACGTGCAGACCAAGTACTAAAACAAGGTGACGTCGTGCTCACTGAGCGGATTGAGGCCAATAATTCCGCTGGTGAAGGAGAAGATGCGAAATATCCACTCGAAACTTATGCGCTCAGGCAATTTCCGGCGATCAACGGGGCGCTCGTTGCAATCGATCCACACACGGGCCGAGTTCTCTCTATGGTAGGCGGTTTCGATTATGCCGTCAGCAATTTCAATCGGGCCGTCCAGGCATACCGGCAACCTGGATCTGCATTCAAGCCATTCGTTTATCTGGCGGCACTCGACAACGGATACACACCTTCAACTATGATTCTTGATGCACCGTTTGTGATAGATCAGGGACCGGGTCTCGGTAAGTGGAAACCAGCCAATTATACAAGAAAATTCTATGGGCCTAGCCCGATGCGGCTTGGCGTCGAGAAATCACGCAACCTGATGACAGTCCGTCTCGCGCAAGCGATTGGAATGCCAAGGGTCGTTGACTATGCCAAAAGATTCGGTGTTTCCGAAGCAATGCCGCAGCAATTGTCGATGGCGCTCGGTTCCGGTGAAACTTCTTTGATTCGCTTGACTACCGCTTACGCGATGCTTGTGAACGGTGGCAAAAGGATCCAACCTTCAGTCATTGATCGCATTCAGAATCGTCATGGTAAAACCGTCTTTCGCCACGATGGTCGTCAGTGCAAGCGATGCAATACACAAGGTTGGACAGGAGAACGACCGCCCAAAATGGCCGATATTAGGGAACAGGTGGTCGACGAGGGTAGCGCTTATCAGGTGGTTTCGATGCTCGAGGGTGTCGTCGAACGCGGTACCGGACGAAAAATCCGTTCACTTGCCTGGCCACTTGCAGGAAAGACGGGAACGACCAATGAAAGTCGTGACACTTGGTTCATTGGTTTCTCGCCTGATCTTGCTGTTGGCGTATTCGTTGGATTTGACAACCCAACTCCGTTAGGAAGACGCGAGACCGGCTCCTCTGTCGCAGCACCTATTTTTAAGGCATTCATGGCAGAGGCGCTTAAGGGTAAACCTCCAATACCATTCCGTATTCCGCCAAACGTTCGCATGGTGAGGGTCGACCCACGCACTGGGAGGCCGGCTAATTTTAATCACCGTCGGGTAATCTTGGAGGCCTTTAAAGTTGGTACGGAGCCGGGTCTCGACGATACCAATGCACTCATTGGTGACGCCACGGCGGTTGCCGAGCCGGCTGCCCGTGGAACTGCGGCTAATGTCCGCCCCGACTCAGCCGGTGACCTGTACTGAATATTCCCATGGGTCTTGCTTCGTTGCGCCGCAATTCGTAAACGAGAAGCGTTACTGTAATTTCCGGGAGGTATCCATGCGCGCTGAGGCGCAGGCCCTGATTGATAGTACGAAGCAGTCATTGAAGCTGCTAAGGAGGCATCTTTGACTATGACGCTGCCATCCGACGTCTCGACGAGCTAAATACACTCGCCGAAAACCCAGATCTCTGGAAAAATCCCGATAGTGCGCAGCGTATCATGCGCGAACGTACGCGTCTCGATAAACAGATTTCTGGATTTGACGCATTGTTGAGCGGCCTTGAGGAAAACACCGAGCTAATTGAAATGGCAGAATGGGAGGGTGACGAAGAGGTCGCGGCGGATGCAGAGGCTATGCTTGCCAGAATTTATAAACAGGCTGAGAAGCAGCAAATTGAAAGCCTCTTGTCCGGTGAAGCCGATGCTAACGATTGCTATTTGGAGGTGCACGCCGGCGCAGGCGGCACTGAATCTCAGGACTGGGCAGAGATGCTTTTGCGTATGTATCTTCGCTGGGGTGAGCAGCGTGGCTATAAGGTCGAATGGTTAGAAGAATCATCTGGCGAGGAAGCTGGTATCAAGTCAGCGACAATCCGCGTTAATGGTGAGGCTGCTTACGGTTGGTTGAAATCAGAAACTGGCGTCCATCGTCTCGTGCGCATCTCCCCATATGACGCAGCTGCCCGCCGTCATACCAGCTTTGCTTCGATAGGAGTGTATCCCGTAATCGACGATACCATAGATATTGTCATTAACGATAAGGATTTGCGTATCGATACTTATCGTGCTTCCGGTGCTGGTGGACAGCACGTCAACCGGACCGATAGTGCGGTTCGCATGACACATATACCGACAGGCATTGTTGTGCAGTGCCAAAACGATCGTTCGCAGCATAAGAACCGCGCCACTGCGATGAAAATGCTGCAGGCGCGGCTTTACGAGGCCGAACTCAAGGCGAGGGAAGAAGCAGCACAGGCGGAGCATGAAGCGAAAACCGATATCGGATGGGGCCACCAGATCAGGTCGTACGTTCTGCACCCCTATCAGATGGTTAAGGACCTGCGCACCAACGTCGAGACGGGAAACGCCCAAGCGGTTCTAGATGGCGAACTAGATCGCTTTCTCGAAGCGGCGTTGGCAGATCGGCTCGGAGGCGAAGAAGCCACCACCGGAGAAATGGAGCCATAAACTGCTCAGCGGGACTCATGACCATTGGACCTCTTTTGACGCGTCATTGGCCGGTAACAAAGTGTTAGTATAGATTGTCGTCCAGTCGCAAAGATCATATAGCTGACTGAGCTTCTCGCGTACTATGGCCTCGGCCACGTTGGTTGGATTTTTCGAACGTTCCCACATCGCAAGGTTCGGTCGCCATGTCATTAGTAACGTTTGGATCGGCCCCTCATTATTCCCTTCGATCCGCCAAAGGCCAATTACCAAGGAATCGTAACTGCTTTCGAAAACGGGCCAGGCCGCTTCGAAAAGGTCGAGGAACTCACCGAACTTTTCAAACGGCGTCTCGAACCATTCGAAGGCGTAGTTTCCCTGAAGGCGCAGAGGATCAGTGTATTCTGGCCGGAATGTGCACGACATCAGGTCGAGTTGGACTGTATCAACGTCAGGATCGTCGTCATGTAGGAGGTCGGACATGCGGACGGCTGCGTCGGTGTCAGGCCAAACCGTAATTGCGGTGATGGTGTCGCGGGGAAGCCCGATTTGGCTGCGCCAAAGACCGTAGAGGGAACCTCCTAGTTCACCGATTTTAACCGCGCCTTCGCTCGAAAGACGGTTTGCAACCGCAGACCATTGACGTGGTTTGCAGGCGATCCGGTGATGGACGCAGATTTCACTCATTTGCGTTTGGTCAAGATAAACCGATGGCCATAACATAATGTTCTGCGCTGGACTATTCTAACCAGGGGAAATAGCTCAAAATCCTCCAGCAAACCAATAATTCCGAACTGGTCGGTGTATATATACGGATGCGTCTTGTCGGTTTTTCCTTCCCTCTCGGTTCAGGTAACTAGTCAATATTGCGCGGCGTTGACCTTATCCCCACTGACGTTTCGAGAACAATTTCAGGATATTCGATGTCTCTGGATTTTAATATACAATTCATTCTGGATAGAATGAATACACAACTGTTAGGTCGCGGTGAAAGGCAGGGTTCCAAGGAATTAGACGTTCGAAGCTGACATCTCCGAAGGGTATATCGGTTATGTTGCCGAGATGAGTTAAGACTTTGAGGTAGTGGCACGCAGCCGGCCCGGTGACACGCGCGCTCCTTGCCTCACTCCCCGAGTATTCGTCCCAATCCTCGCGCTGGGTTGTGGTGTTGTTTATTAATGAAATCACATCGGCACCTCGTTGGCCGCGAAGGTGGTGCGGTGCATCAGACGGCGGCTCGGCAAGACGTAGTCTTGTATAGCCTTGTGCTGCACTGTGCAGTTATCCCAGATTAGCAGATCTCCCGGCCGCCATTGGTGGCGGTAAACGAATTCGGGTCTCACGATATGATTGGCTAGCGCGGCAATTAAGTGGTCCGCTTCGTCGTTGTTAACTCCGTCAATGCCAGTGCAGTCGTCGCGCATTACGTAGAGACATTTCTCTCCAGTTACCGGGTGCGTGCGCACGATTGGATGGCTCACTGGCGGGAAACGTTCTATCTGTTCCTCGTTGATCAATGTGCGGCGCTTGCGGCCGGTGAAATCAAAGATCGCACGGACGTTTTCCAGACGGCGTTTCATCTCCTCCGGCAAGGCATTATAGGCCGCGTTGCACGCAGCGAAACAAGTGTCGCCAAGAACCAAGCCGTCCTGTTTTGGTACCTCTTTGGCGTATAAGATTGTACCTCGTGGCGGCTTTGCGGTGTAGCACATGTCGCTGTGCCAGTTCTCTCCCGCAGCCTTGACACCGATCTCCCGGCCGTTATTTTCGATGTTCGATATTACAACGATCCCTGGGTACCCCTCTAGACCGTGTGAATCACCGAACGTGTTCGGCTCTATTTTGCCAAAGCGGAGCGTCACTGCCATTTGTTGTTCGGGTGTGAGATCCTGGCCGAGAAAAAAAATTACGCCGTGCTCAGCAAGTGCCAGGTCGAGCGAGGCCAACAAATTGTCACCTATCGGCTCGGCCAGATTAACACCGCGAATTTCCGCTCCGGCCGCGAAGCCGGTAGGCACTATTTTAAAGCTCATCCTACTAACCTAGTAAAACCCGATTCTGTGTCCAATTGCGGTGGACTAATCTATGTAATGTGAGAAAGCAAATCTGAAGGGACCGTTCATGATTGTTGATACCCACGCCCACTATGCACCACAGAGCATGCTGGACGCGCTTATTGCGGGTAAGGAAACGTTTTCGAATGTCGAGCTGTTGCACGAGGGCGACTCATGGAAGCTCGGATTTGCGGGCGGCCAGTTGACCCGGCCAATAAATCCGAAGCTGCGCTTTCCAGAGCCGCGCTGTGAATGGATGACGGAGCAGGGCATCGATGCGCAAGTCAACGGTGGCTGGCTCGACAGTTTTGGCTACGAGTTGCCGCCGGACGAGGGGCTTGCCTGGAGCCGATTTCTGAACATGCACCTAATCGAAGGTGCTCAGAAGGCGGGCAACCTTTCGCCTCTTGGCTCGGTACCGTTGCAGGATGGCGAGAAAGCGGCGCGTCTTCTGGAAGAGTTGATGGCTAAAGGCCTCTCCGGCGTTATGGTTGGCACGCAGCCTTACGGCAGCCATGGCTGTCTCGATGCGCCGGAACTCGATCCTTTCTGGTCGGCGGCTTCCGATCTTGGGGCCGTAGTCTTTATCCATCCGATGTATGGGTGTGGTGATGATCGATTGCTCGACTACGACATGATTAATGCGGTCGGGCGCAGTCTGGACACGACCACAGCAGTGGCTCGTATGTTGTTTGCTGGGCATTTCACGAAATATTCCGATATGTCCGTCGTCTTACCGCACGGGGGCGGAGCGCTGCCTTGGATGCTTGGGAGGTTGCTACGAAACGTTGAGATTCATCCAGGGCAATATGCAGATCCGGCGATAGGGTTCGAGCGCCTCTATTTTGACACCGTCGTCTTCGATCCAGATGCCCTGCGGTTCCTCGTCGCTAAGGTCGGTGCGGGCAAGGTCATGCTAGGTTCGGATTATCCGTTTCCGATTGGCGACCATACGCCGTGCGAAGTCGTGCACAAAGCTGGATTTGATGCAGCAGACCAGACGGCGATCCTTGGCGATACGGCGGCGAAATTATTCCGGCTCGATAAAATCCGCGATGACTGTTGCAGATAAACCGTAACGTCGATGCAGTCGGCAAATTTGACGAGGTAGGGATGAGTCGAGGAGTGATCCACGACTTTAAATACGGCTGGCATTCCAATACCTCCTACGAGTTCTAATCTGCAGCTGTGACTTCGATGAATGCGGGGGCGGGGGGACGTCGTCCAACAGCAACACCTGTTTCTTCAACGGTTACCGCGCCTGTGATTCCTGTGAGGAAGCGATCAAGGCAGTTTGTTTGGGGAATATTTTCGCTGGGCTGCGACCGAAAGAACGAACATCCTCTGACAGTTCAGCTGTCGGCAGAAGCAAAGAGTCGGTGGACTGTTTTTTCATCTGATCATTTGCCTCCAGCCTGCAATGGAGCGCCCGCGATCTGTGCCAACTCGTTGGAGACGACGCAGGTGTTCTAGATCTCAGAAGCCGAGAGCGAGGACATCCTCGAGAGTCTGTTCGATGCAATTCACAAAGCTGGAAGGAACTACGACCATTGGGATCACGAATGACGTTTCGCCTATACTATTGTCTTTGAGAGCAGGGGGCGAGCTCTTCAAATTTGGCCATCTCGACTACCCGTTTGATGAACGCTGCATCTTGGCCCGCTTTACTTTAGACAGCAGCTGGATTGAGCCTCATCGATGTGTCACCTAGCCGAGCATTTCCAATACTATGTTGGCGCAGTCTTTGGGATGTTGGAAGGGCATCAAATGGCCCGCACCCTTCATCATCGTGTAGCGGGCGTTTGGTACACGGCGCGCGAATTGGTTATGCAGTTGGCCGATCCAAGTTCCACCAGGAGCTTCGGGATCGGCACCAACCATGTGCGCGGGGGTCGGGCAGCGAGATAAATTGTCATAGGGTGCGGAGGTTCGCGCGACCGCCTCGTAAGTTGCGGCTTCCACCTCTGGCGGACAGCTGAGTTCCCAGCCCTCCACACCGTCGCGTCGGGGACGCAAGGTCGCACTGCAATGGGCCGCTAGCATCTCTGGTGCAAAGGAACCAAAGGCGCGGGGGCGGGCCATGGCTTCTAAATAAGCCTGCGGGTCTTCGAAATAGCGACGCCGGCGCACTGCCCTTTTCGAAAGGGGCGGTGATTTGGAATAGAACGCCTCCAGTATATCCTGATGGTCCGATGGGCGCAGTGTTGCATCGAAGGTAACAACCTGTCGCCAAGGCGAGAAGCCGAACCCGCCACCCAGGTAGTACATCGTCGCAGCCGAAAAAGAGTGGCCGGCAAAATATAGAGGATTGTTCGGAGCCCGTCGGCGGATGGCGCTAACGACCCGTTCCATATCGCGGGCAAAGCGGTCGAAGGCGATGGTCTCTGCATAAGGTTCTGGCGGTGTCGTAGAGCCGCCTTGGCCACGTGCGTCGTAGGCGAAGACCCGAAAGCCGCCCCGGGCGAGGCGCTGGAGCAGCGGTAAATAGCTTCCCCCACTGAACCCGTTGGCGTGGCCCCAGAGTAAGGCCGGGGCATTGGCGCATACGCCTGCTAACTCGTAGGCGGCAATCGTCACGTCGTCTTCGACGGCGACGTCAAAATGTTCTGCAGCGTCGGCCGGTATCGACGGATATTCCTGCGCTTCTGACAGTTTGGAAGTCTTCACTAACTGCTCATTAAGTTTCTCCTCTTGTGGAGGAGGTCGTGGCGGTGTTCGCGCCTCACTTGCAAACGTGGTCCATCAGTTTGTCGAAGAAGACGTGACATTTGTCGATCTGCTCTAGGGCTATAAATTCGTTGGGCTTGTGCGCCTGATCGATGCCGCCGGGGCCGCAGACGACGGTTGGAATTCCAGCGTCTTGCTGAAACAGGCCGGCCTCGGTGCCGAAGGCTACCTTGGCGTGATCATTGCGGCCGGCAAGGGTCTTCGCCAAGGTAACTACCTCCGCACCCGGGTCGATGTCTAAGCCTTCGATCACGCTCAACTCTTCAAAAGAGAAACCCGTTGATGGGTCGATCGCTTTCATCTCCGGTTCCAGTACCTTACGAGCATGGTTGATTGCTTCTTCGTAGAGCGTCCGGCCATCATGTCCGGTGATGCAGCGAAATTCGAACTCGAACTGGCAATCCTTTGGCACTATGTTGAGCGCCGTCCCGCCTTTAACAACACCTGTGTGCACCGTAGTATGGTTGACATCATAAAGATCGTCGAACGGACCCTCAGCGCGTATGCGCCGCGCCATTCCCTTCAGGTAGGCGATCAATTCTGCCGCGTACTCGACCGCGTTCACGCCGTGGGGCGCCAGGCTGGAATGTGCTTCCAGGCCGCGGACGTGGCACCCGTAGCTGTGCTTGCCCTTGTGGCCGATTATCACCTGCATCGAAGTAGGCTCACCGACAATACACATCATGGGTTTCGGCTGAATTTCATTAGCGAGTTTGGTGACTAGGCTGCGCACGCCGACGCAGCCGACTTCTTCATCGTGACTGAAAGCCAGGTGGATTGGCGTCTCAAGCCCGCGTTTCAGAAACTTGGGCGCATAGGCGAGGCAGATGGCTATGAAGCTTTTCATATCACATGTACCTCGGCCGAAAAGCTTTCCATCCTTTTCCTGCACGTTGAAAGGATCGGTATTCCATTCCTGTCCGTCAATTGGGACGACGTCCGTATGTCCCGAGAGCATAATGCCTGGTCGGTCGGTTGGGCCGAGCGTCGTATAAAGGTTGGCCTTGGTACCTGTTTCGTCCGGGACCAGCAGGGATTCGACGCCTAGGTCCTGCAGGTAATCGCGGATGTAATGGATAAGTTCAAGATTAGAATATCGGCTCGTTGTGTCGAAGCTGATTAATTTCTTGATAAAGTCGATGCTGCTACTTTCCGCCGTGACCAAGAAGCTGCCCTCGCGTATTGTTCCAAATCCTGGAAGGATAAGGGAGCCGAACGGGGTTGGCCAGTGTGCAGACGATGGCCCTAGCTTTGCGTAATTTGTCATTCCAGCAGCTTGCGGACGGCTGCAAGCAAGTTCCTGGAATATCCAACAGTGCTCGAATTTGGTGGTAACGAGCAGGTTAGGATAGATGAGTGGCCAGAGCTCGTGCTATAATCCCGGGTCGAGAATTTGTTAGGAGAATGGGCAACATGCCGATGCTGATTCGGATAGAGCCGTCTGGCCATAATATCGGCCCGCGGCTCGATCTGCTTCGCCCCATAGGCTAGGCCAATCGGAGCGGACGCGCTAGAAAGACTTTCGTTGAATTTCGGTGAGGGTCTTTTACATGTCGCGTGGCAGCGTTTCCTACATCAACCCACGAACTGGTGCCAAATGGTCGGTCGACTGTCCAATTTGGTGCGCGCCGGATGACAAGGGCTATGTCAATCTGACGTCGGGTGGCGGTCTGTCGCGGAGTGACATTATGTCTAACGCTCCGGGGCTCTGGCGATATCGCGCCGCTCTCCGACTGAAGGGTGACCCATATCAATCGCTTGGTGAGGGATGGACACCGTTGGTGTCTTCGGATTGGGAAGGCGTGCCAGTTATTATGAAATGTGAATATTTGATGCCATCTGGTTCATTTAAGGATCGTGGAACCGTGGTGTTGTTCAATTACCTCCGGCAACACGGCGTGAAAGAAATCCTGGAAGATAGTTCTGGAAACGCGGGCTCTTCTTATGCGACCTATGCAGCTGCATTCGGTCTGGATTGCCGTATTCTGGTGCCGACAGTCGCTCCCGCTGGAAAGAAGGCGCAGATTGCGACGATGGGCGCTCGACTGGAGCCGGTCGAGGGCACGCGGGAGGATGTCGCAGCTGCTGCCCGCAAGGCGGCTGAGACCGTATTCTACGCCAGCCATAATTGGCAACCCTACTTTATAGAGGGTACGAAAACCCTTGCGTTTGAGGTATGGGAACAATCCGGTTTTAAGGCACCGGACAATATTGTTGTGCCACTCGGTTACGGTAGCAACGTAATTGGCCTTTATATTGGATTTTGCGAATTGTTGGTGGCCGGAGAGCTAGATAGATTGCCTAGGATATTCGCCGCTCAAGCGGCGAATTGCGCTGCTTTTTACGCGGCTTGGGAAGGAGACGGTGCCAGAGTAGAAATCGATCCCAAGCCGACCATCGCTGATGGTATTGCGAGTGAACGGCCGGTGCGGATGTCCGAGGTAATGGCATCAGTAAAATTGACCGGAGGCGCAATTGTTGCGGTTGAGGAAGAAGAAATCATGGCGGCATTTTGTGCACTCGCTCGGCGCGGCTTTTTCGTCGAGCCTACGAGTGCCACCGCTGCAGCGGTGTTAACCCGCCTAATCAGCGATGGCATGGTTTCCACTGGCGATACGACCGTAATGGTGCTGACAGGGCACGGGCTGAAAGCCGTGGATAAGATCGCGGCCCGACTTGGCCGATAGGCCGCAGTTGAAAACTTATCAAGTCAGGGACATCTTCATACCAAATTCGTTCTATCCTAGAATTTGGAGGCATGTAATTGAAATATTTTTTGGTGATCCGTTAGGGGCGAGGGCCGGCAGATGAACGAGACCATTCCAGGCGTTTACAGACTGGAAACGGGAGGGAAAATGGGAATTCCTCTCGTTTTGGATTCGCCCCACAGCGGGTCAATCTATCCCAAGGACTTCAATACATCGGTCCCAATGGAGGCGTTGCGCCGAGGTGAAGACATGTATGTAGATGACCTTTTCGGCGAAGGGCCAGAGTTTGGCGCGAGCTTACTCTCTGCTTTGTATCCGCGAAGTTTTATCGACCCCAATCGTGGCATTTACGATCTTGATCGTGATTTGTTGTCAGAACCGTGGCCGGAAACTGTTCAACCAACGGAGAAGGCACGTCTCGGTCATGGTTTGATCTGGCGCGTGTGTCCGCCCGATTTACCTATGTATGGACGTCGATTGGCGATTGCGGAAGTGCGGCGGCGGATAGATGACTATTGGCAGCCTTATCACAGCGCTTTGCAACGCTGCATAGATTATGTGCACTCGCGCTATGGCATGTCCTGGCACATCAATTGCCATTCCATGCCGTCTTTGAGCCTTCCCAAGGATACGGAGTTGACTGGATTCCGTTTTGCTGATTTTGTTCTTGGCGATCGTGACGGAACGACCTGTAGCCGTGAATTTCTTATGATAGTTGGCAATACATTGGAGGGCTTCGGGTACCGAGTGAGGATCAATGATCCATACAAAGGGGTTGAAATTGTGCGTAGACACGGGCGTCCGGAAATTGGTCGTCATAGTTTGCAAATCGAAATAAACCGTGCCCTCTATATGAATGAGGACACGTTGGAGAAATTACCTGACTACGTTACGTTGAAAGAGCATATAAGCCAACTAATTGAAGTTGTTGGTAGTTATGCTTTAGGGCGAGTTGGCGCTAAGGCTGCGGAATAGCTACTAAGGGTTTTCGACCCCTAGAGTGCTTTGGTTGCCTCAGGTTCTATTGGATGAACGAGAGTTCATGCCATTCAAGGTTTTCGAACCTTATCAGGCTTGAATTTCAGAGTGCGAAGTTCGCGATACTAGCCTCGATTACAGTATTCTTGCACATCTGTCGGACAATATTAGGGGTAAACGGCGTTGGCAGGCCTCGATCGAGCTAAGCAAGCTAGATTAAATAGATTCCGCCATTTGTGGCATTTCGTTGTTGCGACTTAGAGAGATACCGGTGAGTAGAAGGTGAATTAAAATTGCGAAAGTCGCCGATTGTTTGCTTAAGATTGTTGGTATTGAGTAATTTAAACCGTCTTTAAATTTTGCTTCAGGGTGCGAATTGCTCCGAGAGGATCCGCTCCTCCAGATCATGTTCAGGATCAAATAACATGGTAAGTTGCAGGCTTTCATCTAGCGATACATCGACCTTGACCACATCCCGAACCTCGAAGGCGTCAGCACAGGCACTGACTGGTCGTTTATCTGCTTCAAGTACTTCAAATCCGACCTGCGCGCCATTTGGTAAAATTGCGCCGCGCCATCGGCGGGGGCGAAAGGCGCTGATAGGTGTGAGACACAACACGTCTGAGCCGATTGGGACAATTGGGCCGTAGGCGGAAAGATTATAGGCGGTGCTGCCGGCAGGTGTGCAAAGTAGAACGCCGTCACAGACTAACTCCTTAAGGCGTTCAACTTTGTCTACGGTAATGCGCACTTTAGCTGCTTGCTGCGTTTCGCGGAAAAGCGAAACATCGTTGATTGCTATAGCACTGATTTCTAGTCCGTTTTCCGTCGTAGCTATCATACGTAATGGCCGGATCGAAACTGGTTCCGCACGTGCTAGACGTGCCGGTAATTCTTCGGTCTTGTATTCGTTCATTAGAAATCCGACGCTGCCGCGGTTCATGCCGAAAATCGGCTTATTGTGGGCGTTATCGTCGTGCAACATGCGTAACATGAAACCGTCACCGCCAAGTGCGACGACGATGTCAGCTTCTTTCGGAGACACAACCCCATACTTCGACTTAAGGTCCCGCAACGCCTGCTGCGCATCGGTAGAATTTGATGCCACGAACGCAATTTTCTTGTCATTCATGCGCTAACACCGTGAGAAAGGGCTGCCATACGCGGGTGCTAGTATAGCGTGAAGGCCAACTTGTGCCAGCGGTGTGGAGAAACTTGGAGGGGAAAGCATTAAATTTCTTCTGATAATCTCTTTTATGCTTGTATTTATTGTCGTCTGGTCCACTGGAGCAGTCGACAGGCATGTCGGATATTACTATCCGAGGCCTGTCACGCAGGAGCAATATCGTCCGAGAGCACGGAAAATGCGGGGCTTAAACAAGCAAGGAAGACTTGCATTCGTCTCGAATATCACTACCGACATAATGAACAAGAACTCCTACCCACAGCAATTCGCAATGTTCTCAGCGGGTGCCCAGCGACAGAAGCTAATTATCGTAGCTCTGCGAGACGACGTATATAACACGATCTTTCGCACGGGTGCGTTGATGGCATAACTTACAACCGTCGCACGGACGGCACCAATAATTTGAGAACAGATGAAACCAGTCGATCTGACATTTCTCAACTTACTCAATCTTATAGGACTCAAACAATTGACGATAAGTGACGTAAAGTCGTATTCCCACTAAATCCACCTACGCTGATCTATGGAGCCCACCGATGTCGGACACGGAAGCCGTCTTATTCGTAAATGAGGCATTTTACGTTAATTTTTCTGGTGGGGACGCCGAGGCGATTGGCACGTTGTGGTCGTCTGTGGCACCTGTCAGTTGTATACATCCTGGTTGGGAGTTATTGAGTGGTCGTGAGGCTGTCTTGGAAAGTTGGCGAAGCATTCTACGCGGCGGAGCGCCTTCGATCCGCTGCCGCGATCCCAAGGTATTATTCTATGGCAATGCAGCGATCGTGTTGTGCTATGAAGAAATTGACGGCACCTTCCTTGTCGCCACTAACATATTCGTCCGCGAGTCCGGCACCTGGAAAATGGCTCATCACCAGGCTGCTCCAACCCGTGGCAAGCCCGCCGACGACTTGAATGGGTCGGAAAAACCGAAGGTAAACTAGATTTTACGATTAGCCGCCGGTAACACTCATATGGCGTTCGACACCAGGACGTTGGTGTCGACGATCAATGACGAAATCATGACCTTTCGGCTTACGTAAGATGGCCGCGTTAATGGCTTCCGATATGGAAGCGTCGTCGGAATTGGTACGCAGCGGTCCGCGCAGGTCAGCTGCGTCTTCCTGCCCTAGACACATGTAGAGCGTTCCTGTGCATGTCAGTCGGACGCGATTGCAGGATTCGCAAAAGTTATGGGTCATTGGCGTAATGAATCCAATCCGCCCCCCGGTTTCTCTGCAAACAAAATACCGGGCCGGGCCGCCCGTCGTATGGTCGCTTTCGTCCAGAGTCCAGCGTTTCTGCAACTCGCCACGAACCATCGAGAGCGGCCAATATTGGTCTAACCTGATTTCGTTGCCGATATCGCCCATTGGCATTACTTCGATGAAAGTGAGATCATGGCCATTTTCGCCGCACCAATAAACCATGTCATGAATTTCATCATCGTTGACACCTTTCAGGGCAACGCAATTGATTTTTACAGACAATCCCGCTTTCGAGGCAGCGGAGACACCGTCCATTACTTTTTCAAAATTTCCCCAGCGCGTGATCGCTTTAAATTTTTCCGCACTCAGTGTGTCTAACGAGACGTTAATTCGGCGGACGCCGCAATTGACTAAATCCTGTGCATACTTTTTAAGCTGGCTACCATTCGTGGTCAAAGTTAGCTCGTCAAGAGCGCCATTGGCGAGATGCCGTCCAAGGCGCTCGAACAGCCAAATGATATTTCGCCGCACCAAAGGCTCTCCACCTGTCATTCTTAACTTTCGAACGCCATGTTGAACGAAAATCGAGCAGAGGCGGTCCAACTCTTCCAGGGTCAACAAGTCGGCTTTTGGCAAAAAGCTCATGTTTTCTGACATGCAGTAAACACAGCGAAAGTCGCACCGGTCGGTAACCGATACGCGTAGATAGTCAATGCGGCGATCGAAGGGATCGATCAGGGAGCCATTTTTTGCTGGCAAGTGTTGATTATTTTTTCGCATCGTAAAATTTCAGTTTCTGACTACATCAAGAACTTTTTTTCCACATTTGTCGATCGTTACATGGTAATTGCAATCTACCTTGTACCAAGTGATCGATATATAATTAACGCAACAGTGCAAACTGCCAAGCTTACTCGTCAAATATGTGCCTAATATCCACGAAGGACTAGCCGTGACGAGATTTTTTGATGGTATTTAAATTTTGTTTATTTTTGTTTGATTAAATAAGA
Source organism: Pseudomonadota bacterium (assembly GCA_036337155.1). Lineage (GTDB taxonomy): Bacteria > Pseudomonadota > Alphaproteobacteria > UBA8366 > UBA8366 > UBA6544. The sequence goes on from JAYZET010000010.1 coordinate 93,174, forward strand.
CTAAGCTATTTAACAATGTTTTACTTTGATTTTGGTCTTGGAGGAGGCGGAGAATGTACATAATTCCAAAATCATCACGCTATGCATGGGTGAAGCCCTTCGCATTAATGCAGAACAAACCATGGACTTAGTGTCGGCATGAAGGAATTCGCGCTACGTCCACAACCCAACGATCCCAAATTGACAGAGCGTGTTGCTGGTATCGACCAAAATGGTGATACTTTAGAGGCCCATGTTGTTGTCGAGCGGCCGCTGACGATTTTCCTGAATCGACAAGAAATTGTGACGGTAATGACGATCGGCGACTATCCTGACTATCTAGCTGTTGGCTATCTGATCAACCAAAACATGCTTGATCCGAGTGAACGAGTTGTTGCGATAGACTTCGAAAAAGAAATAGACACCGTGGTAGTGCGCACCGAAGGGGAAACGGATTTTGAGGACAAGCTGCGGCAGAAAACCTTGACGTCGGGCTGCGCGCAAGGAACGGTTTTTGGCGACATGATGGAAAATTTCGAGGAAATACAGTTGCCGTCTAACGCTAAAATTCGAACGTCGTGGCTCTACACTTTGACAAAGAAGATTAATACTGCACCAAGTTTGTACTTACATGCGGGTGCAATTCATGGTTGTGTATTATGTGAGCAGAACCGACCTCTGATTTATATGGAAGATGTAGGAAGACATAACGCGATTGATAAGATCGCCGGCTATATGGCGCTGCATGGCGTTAGACCCGAAGGAAAGATATTTTACACGACTGGTCGATTGACGTCGGAAATGGTCATCAAGGCAGTGCAGATGCGCATTCCTATCCTCATTTCACGCTCAGGGTTCACTGCCTGGGGCGTTGATCTCGCTCGTCAGGCAGATTTGACACTGATCGGTCGGGCGCGCGGCAAGAGATTTCTTGCACTCGCGGGACAGCATCGTATCGTCTACGACGCGGACCCGGGCGCTATTGCCGAGGAAACGGTCTTAGTGAGACGAAAGGGTGCACGAAACTAACTGATACAGAAAAGGGGTTTTATGGGAGATGAGACGTAAAATTTCCGCTGTTCTGCTTGCCGGTGGAAAGGCCCAACGAATGGGAGGGGGCGACAAGTGTCTTCGTTTACTTGGTGGACGCACACTACTTGAGCACGTGGTTGAGAGGGTTCGCCCGCAGGTCGGCCCGATTGTGCTGAATGCTAATGGCGATGCGGACCGATTTCGTTCGTTTGATTTACCCGTGGCACAAGATATAGTCGCTGGTTTTGCAGGTCCTCTCGCGGGAATACTGACTGGTATGCGTTGGACATCAAATAACGCATCCGAGTGTGACTGGATGCTAAGCGTCCCGACAGATTCTCCGTTCATTCCGTACGATCTTGTATCGTCGCTACTTTCAGAGATAGAGCAAAATGATGGAGACATCGCTTGTGCAGTCTCTTGCGGCCGAAAACATCCAGTGGTGGGTCTATGGCCGGTTCGATTGGCAAATGCCTTAGAGCGTGCGTTAATCGATGAGGACATGCGGAAAATTGAACTTTGGACCGGTCGATATCGCGTCACTGAGGTTAGCTTTCCATCGGAAAAATTAGATCCGTTTTTCAACGCAAACCAACCGGAAGACTTGCTGGAAGCGGAACAATTATTGTTGCTCTAACGTTAAGAAGCGACCATGGGGTCGCATTGCGCTGACAGTACCACCCTCCATGACGATCCTTAACAGCGCTTCGGAGTTGTGGGCAATGAAGCCACTTATTGCATCTATACCGTGCTCAAACATCAACAGGCTGAGAGTTGCACTGGGACCGACCAGCATGACATAAGCGCCAGTCGTGAATTCGAGTAGATTCGTTAAAGTCCCATTAATAAGCGCGGAGGCCGTAATCAGTACATATTTTGCATTCGGTAGGTGGTAACTGGCGGCGCTTTCTGGCAAGCAACCGGGCCGAGGCTCACGCTCGATGACTATGGCTTTTGGTACCCGCCGTCTCAGGCCGGGAAACTGTCCAATAACGACCGTTTGTTCTCCTTCGTTTTTTATTAGATCTAGACCATTTGTGTTGTTTCCCTTGAGATCAAAGCGGTTGTGGTGGGCGTTGATTGCAGCAAATCCTATGGCCTGTTCGAATACGTTTTCCGAAGCAGTAAGAGTGGACAGTTCTGCAAGGTTTCGTCCGGTATAGCTGCCTGATAAAGGCAAGCTACTGCAGCCACTATTGTCGCGCGCTGGCGTCTGTGCAAGGCCGACGCCCAGCGGCCCAACGACGGCGGTCCAGTTGAGGCCTACAACGACCTCATCCGCAGTTCCGATGATATTGGCGGATAAATTTTTTACGATCTTGCTTTGTACGCAACGTAACTGCAAACCACTACTGTACATGGCGAATCCTAAAATTTAAGTATAAATGCGTGTCTAAATTTTAATTTAATTGAATTAATTGAAACTTATAATCAAATGCTGAATTCAATTTCATCAATTTATTTGATGGTCAAAAATAGCTAGTTTAATTTGTTCTAGAAAGAGAGATTAGAGCGATTAACGGGTGTATTATTTTGGTGAAAGCCAGAGTGTGTTTAATTTCAGAGTGCTGAAACCTTATTTGGTGATAACAGTGGATTCAAGCCTGAATCCGACCGGCTTGGCATGGATGGGTTCTCGAACGGTATGCCATGAATTTAAGCGAAGTTGAACGGAAAGTAGGAAATATTTATTGTCTTCACACTCAGAGTACAAATAATGCTATAATCCTCCAATTTTCAAAGGGTTAACGTGTGTTAGATCATTATACATACCTTAAATCAGACATATCCCGTCTATCTGGATCACGGATATCTGGGAAAGTTAAGGCGATACAGGGTATGCTGGTAGAAATCGGCGGTATCCAGTCATTCTTGTCTGTTGGAGATCGCTGTACCTTGGTTGGCAGACGTGGCGAAACGGTAGCTTGCGAGGTGGTAGGTTTTCGCGACGACCGCGCTCTTGCCATGCCATTCGGTGCTTTGGATGGAATCGGCATAGGGTCTTCTGCTGAAGTTGGTGAAAGTAATTCTGTTGCTTATCCGAGTTATTCTTGGTTGGGACGCGTGGTGGATGCGTTTGGTAAACCGCTCGATGGTAAAGGTACTCTCGCATTGGGCAAGCAGTCATACCCCGTAAAACGAATAGCGCCGCCGGCGCACGCGCGCGGTCGCGTCGCGGGGAAAATCGATCTCGGCATCAAATCTTTAAATGCCTTTGCCACATGCTGTCGTGGCCAAAGATTGGGAATTTTTTCCGCTTCGGGTGTAGGTAAATCGATCTTGTTGTCTATGCTTGCACGTTACTCCAAGGCTGACGTTGTCGTTATTGGACTCGTTGGAGAACGTGGCCGGGAAGTAAAAGAGTTTCTCGATCAAGAGCTTGGCGAAGAAGGTTTGATGAGATCGGTTTTGGTTGTGGCGACATCGGACGAATCACCACTAATGCGTCGACAAGCGGCTTATTTGACAATGACCGTTGCCGAATTTTTTCGTGACCAGGGCTTGGATGTTTTATGTTTAATGGATAGCGTCACCCGTTTTGCTATGGCACAAAGAGAGATTGGTTTGTCGGCTGGAGAACCGCCTGCTAGCAAAGGCTATACGCCGACGGTTTTTTCTGAATTACCTAAATTACTGGAGAGGGCAGGCCCTGGAACAGGTGAGGGAACAATAACAGCGATGTTTGCTGTGCTCGTCGAAGGCGATGACCATAATGAGCCGATTTCGGATGCCGTACGAGGGATTGTGGACGGCCATATCGTTCTGGACCGAGCCATCGCGCAACGAAATAGATATCCTGCGATTAATGTCTTGCGTAGCGTTTCGCGCACCATGCCCGATTGCAATACCGCGGCACAAAATTCAATTATCGATAAGGCACGTGCACTCATGGTGACTTACGAAGATATGGCCGAATTGATACGCCTTGGTGCTTATCGGAGCGGCAGTGACGTTGCCGTCGACGAAGCAATTCAATATCATGAAGCTCTAGAGGGGTTCCTTTCGCAAGCTAAGACGGAGGCGTTTACGCTTGATGAAAGCTACGACCAACTTGGCGCGATCCTTGGGCTTTCTGCAACATGAGTGTTATCAAAAAGCTGATCCGGTTTTATAAGTTTGATCTCGATGAAAAACGGAGATCTCTCCATAAACTTGAGGAACAAGAAGCGCAGATACAAGCTGCGATTGACGCGACCGACCGCGCAGTTGAAGAAGAACAGGCATTCTCGCGAGGTGAAAATGATTATGCTCCATACTATGGTGGGTATGCATCCAGGGTTCAGTTAGAGAGAGAGAAACTCGAAGACGCACTGGCCAAGGCAAATGAAGTTGTTGAGACGACCCGGGAAAGTGTCGTCCAAGCATTTGAGGAATTAAAGAAATATGAAATTACAAAAGATCGGCAAGAGCATCGCAGCTATCTTGAAAGCGAACGTCAAAATCAAATTGCCCTTGATGAAATTGCTCTGACCATGCATCAGCGAAAGGACAAATAGGCTTTGTTTTTTAAAAAGAGCTGTCGATAAAGGTGAATATTCCCGGGTTGCTCCATCTCGGTTGATTGTCAGTCAGCACAATCCGTCGCTTAGATGAATTTTCCGATTTGATTTCGATACGCGACCAGCGAGGTACCACCTCGTTGTTGATATCTCCTAAAAATTTATGGGCATAACCTTCGTAAGGTTCTTCGATTAGCGGATAGGACGCTTCTAGGTAAGTTTCGAACGCCCTCGAAAGAAGCAGCCACTTATCGGGTACATAGGTAAGGCTGACAAACAAGTCCGTTCCAATGGTTTTGCTCAAGCTAGTAATATAGTCAAGTTTAGAATTTGGGTTTGGTGCTGTTTCCAGCAAGGCGCGCAACGTTATGTCGTTGGGATTAATCGGAACGTTCATACGGTCAGTCCGGCTTTCCATTCGTGAACTTCTATTGTTGGGTTTAGTTCAAACGATGATGTTTGATGGAAATTTAGTGTCCCGGTCAACCCTAGAGCGGAAACAGTATTGGAGAAGATTGCACGAATATCATCGCGAATGGTATCCGCAAGCAGTTCACGTGTCCGGATCATGAGGTCGATGTTTTTGTCGGTGGCCAAACCGTCGAATTGGAACGGGCCAAGATTGCTAAATTCGACTTCAATCACGAAGCGAGTATCTAGGTTCTTGTCGCCTTGATTATTTTCATCTTGCTCTTTCTCGCCGCGCACGAACAGCTTCAATTGCTGTAGGTCGGCTCCAACCAGAATCGGTATGAGGTAGGACCGCCATTCCTGGCCCGACGGTTCACCTGCCAAGCGTTGCATCTCTCCGATATCGCGACTGAGACGTTCTACTAGGTTGTTTCCGGTGCGTTGCAGCGCTCGTAAAGTGTCTTCACCCATCCAGCGCCGCAAATCGCCAGTCATCATCGCCGAGAGAAAAAATAATATACCTGTCGTAAGCGAACCGCGGGCTTGCGGTAATACTTGTTGGGTAAGATTATGGGCGGCAGTGGGTTCGACTGCTTGAAGCGCAATAATAGCGTTTCGCAAGGCTTCCCATTGATGGGTCAGTAGAAGTGAAGTTTCTTCCACACTCTCTATGGGCCCAAGCGGTGTGCTTACTAACTCCATAACAAGTTTTGCACCGAGAGGTAATGCCGTGCGAGAATCGAGTTTAATTTCTCCTCGATTGGTCTGTACCACTGTTTGTCCGTTTTCCTTTGTTCCGGTCACTAAGCCCGTCAATGTTTCGATTCCAGGGGTTTGAGAGACTTGCCTGCCCGCGGAACCCTGCGGTGTAACTGTTAAAATTCGAACATTAAAAGTCATGCCGGCTAATAATTTGGGAGGTGAACTTGATGGCCTTGTGGACGACTTCGGTGATACAGAAGTCAAAGCAGTTGAGGAATTATCTCTGGCCAGGGTCGATCCGGCGTTCGTGCCCGCAACACCATTGGATGCCGTGGAATTGTTATTCGTTGGTCCATTAGTGGTGTCGATGCTTGTAACCGGCCCTGAGGTCGGGTCTAGGATCTTGGAGCCCGTTTTCGTATTGGTTGACGGCTGCCGTGTCGCCGTAGCAGAGATAATACTTCCCTGGGTTAGTGTCGATGTAACAGTGGGTTGGCTTTTGCTAGCAGGTAAACCGGTATTTCGATCGTGCGCTGATAGCGGAAATACCAAGACTTGTGGCCGTGTACCTCCATTCTGTATCTGAAGAGAGACTGTGGCACCATTAAGGAGATTAGCCGCTGTTTGTAGGATCAATTCGCCAGAGTCGGTTTGCATTAGGAATTGTCCGGCCGCTGGCTTATTAATAATCGTACCGAGTAATGTCTGTCCTAGTTGGACGGCATTCTGTGGCAATGCAGACTGGATGATGGTTCCCGTTGCGCCACTTGAGGCAGAAAGGGTCTGTATGGAAAGAGTAGAGGGCGGTGTCGGCGTGACCGGCGTATTCATTTTTCACCGTCTTTTTGACGTTAATCTATGCGAGTTAGTTAGATTCTGTTGGCGTAAGCTTCTCTATTAAAGCGTGTTCTTCATTGTGTGATTGATCGATTACTCCATGCTGATCCTTGGGGCGGTTTTCTTCGGTGGCCCGGTTTGTAATTTTTTGCCCAGATTCCGAAGATTTAGAAGGTAATAGCAAGCGCGCTAGTGAAACTGCGTTTATAGGTCGAAGGCCGTTGACGATATTAGGCGTTGGGCTTACATCACAAAACGCTAGTGCGGAGGTATCTGCGGCTGCTAATACGCTACCAAGTCGGCGCACCATGTCGAGACAGCTTACTAACATTCGGGTAGGTGCAATGTCGATAAAAGCTGTCGCGATTTCGGACGCCTCGATGGGATCACGACCCGCCGAAAGCACCAAAATCGTCTCAACTGAAGCCGCTCTAGTAAATTCTATGAGTCGTCCCATGTCATCATGGTTGTAAGGATTAACCCCCGCTGTATCAATTAGTACAAGGCCATCAGGATCGGTACCGTCTATAGCTTCTATTAGAGCCAATGGGTCGGGAGCTACCATCACTTCGAGGTTGAGGCGCGTTGCATATGATTGCAGTTGCTCGATGCCTTGTACACGCACCGTATCTGTACTGATCAGGCGCACGGTGGCGCTGCCTGAAATTATCGCACGGGCTGCTAATTTGGCTATCGCAGAGGTTTTGCCGCCTCCGGGCGGACCGATCAGCATGATCGGTTGAGGTTGGCCACCGTTTTCCGGCAATGGCTGGAAATTGTAGTGGGTCTCGAGGGCACCTGCCAATGACATATTGGGGTCTGCGGAGGCTTGCGTTGCGGCCGAATTGAGTAATCGATCTGAAAGCTCAGGCGGTGTGCCGTGATCGTCTAGTGCATTGCTGACCTTTTGGAGCATTTGAAAGGTGAGTGTGCGATCTTTTTCGGGTATATGGCGGTCCTCGGCATCCGACGCTACGGTTACGCGGACGCCTCGGGTTCCTTCATCTTCATGAGTTGCGACGATGATAGCTTCTGCGCCCATCTGCTCCCGGATAAGTTCCATCGCCTCTTGCATCGTTCGCGCCTGGATCGTCTTAAGCCTCATTTCGATTCATTCCTGTGCGAAACCAACAATATTTAAATTTGACCCAAGGTCTTTATTTTGGCTTTAGGATGTACCTCATTTTGCGACATCACGACAGTTATTGGCCGGAAACGCTCGATTACGGAACGTACGAAGGGTCTAATTCCAGGGCTAACGAGAAGAATCGGTGTTTCACCCTGCATCGCATGACGCTCGAGTATGGTCCGCACCGCGGTAATGAATTGCTGTAATTTGCTCGGTGCCATCGAGAGCTGCCGCTCATCCCCCTGACCAATAATTGCCTCTGCGAAAGATTGCTCCCATTCCGGTGAAAGAGTAACAAGAGGGATAAAGCCTTGCTCGTTAACGACGTCGTCTGAAAGTTGGCGCGCTAGTCTGGCGCGAACATGTTCTGTTATTTGTCCGATGTTCCGTGTGTAGCCGCACGCTTCAGATATCCCTTCAAGGATGGTTGAGAGATCTCGAATTGAGACACGTTCGTTAAGTAAATTTTGCAACACCCTTTGGATTCCGCCCACGCTGATTTGGTTTGGGACCAAATCAGCGATCAGCTTTTGATGTCCGCTATCCAACTCGTCGAGCAGTTTTTGCGTCTCCGCAAATGATAGTAATTCTGACATGTTGTCGCGAACGATTTCGGTGAGATGAGTGGTGATAACCGTTGGTGCATCAACGACAGTAAATCCGCGGAACATTGCCTCTTCACGATGTTGCTCTCCAACCCACATTGCGGGAAGGCCGAATGTGGGTTCTACCGTCTCTTCGCCAGGCAGAGATATTTGCTCACCACGAGGGTCCATGACGAGGAGGTTGTTAGGGCGCAATTCGCCTGCCCCCGCTTCGATTTCCTTCACACGTAGGATGTAGTTGTTTGGTGGCAGTTGCAGATTGTCTTGGATCCGCACGGCCGGCATAATGAAACCCATTTCCGTTGCAAGTTGCCGGCGCAGCGCCTTTATCTGTTCGGTAAGCCGGCGTTCGCTAGGATTATTTATTAGTGATAAAAGGCCGTAACCAAGTTCGAGGCGTATATTGTCGATCTGCAACGCGGCACCAATTGGCTCTTCTGGTGCCGGCAGGTCTTGTTTGGCTTCTTCCGCCTGCGCTTCCTTTTCTTCTAATTGCCGTTGTTGAGTATGTAACGAATAAGCTGTTATCCCTGTAATGCCTCCAAGTACAAGAAACGGCAGGGCCGGTATCCCAGGCAGTATAGAGATGATGAGCAGCAAACCGGTGGCTAGAGTTAGTGCCATCGGGTAGTTCGTGAGTTGACCTAGTACCGCCTCGTCAGCAGCCCCTTGTACACCGGACCGCGTAACCAGCATGCCGGCGGCGGTTGAGACTATCAAGGCTGGAATCTGCGTTACCAAGCCATCACCGATTGTCAGAAGGGTGTAATTTTCAGCGGCGCTGCCGAGGCTCATATTTTGCTGCGCAGTGCCAATAATGATGCCACCTACTATATTGATAAAGGTGATTAGAAGCCCCGCGATAGCGTCGCCGCGGACGAACTTCGATGCACCGTCCATAGCGCCAAAGAAAGAATTTTCTTCCTCTAGTGAGCTGCGTCGTTTGCGGGCTTCATCTTCGCCGATCAGACCTGAGGAGAGGTCAGCATCAATCGCCATTTGCTTGCCTGGCATGGCGTCTAAGCTGAACCGTGCGGCTACTTCAGCGATGCGTCCAGCGCCCTTTGTAATGACAACGAAATTGACGATGACCAGGATCCCGAAGACAATGATGCCGATCACGTAGTTCCCGCCGACTACGAAATTTCCGAAGGCTTCGATGACCCGTCCGGCGGCATTAGTTCCGGTATGGCCATCTGCTAAGATTAGACGCGTTGAAGCGAGATTCAGTGCTAATCGCAGCATCGTCGCGATGAGCAGAATCGTGGGGAAGGTGTTCAGCTCAAGCGGGTTTCTAATAAACAAAACGGTCATCAGAATGATGACCGAAAAGGTAATTGAAATGGCGAGTGAAAAATCGAGCAGCCATGTAGGCATTGGTAAGAGCAGCACGACCAGGATTGCAATGACACCTAGCGCAAGCGCTATGTCGCCCCGCTTCATAAACTCGGGTATTTGGAATCCAGGTCCGCCCCCATGACCTTCCACGGCTTTGGCGCTGACGGCCTCCGTACCCTGTTCGGGCGCCGCTTCGCTCATTTTGCATCCCCAGAATTTTCGGCTGTCACTGCAGGTTGTTCCTAATCGTTAACCTTCACCCGGCATTGGAACTGCCATGCCTTCTTCGTTGTATTGTTTTAACTTGTTGCGCAGCGTTCGGATCGATATGCCAAGAATGTTTGCAGCATGGGTTCTATTGCCAAGGCAATGCTGAAGTGTATCGATGATTAGGTCGCGTTCGACCTCGGCTACGGTTCGGCCGACTAATCCTCTGGTATTGGCGTCATTTTCTTCAACGGCTGTTGGATTTTCGTTATCCAAGACAGCTGCCGCTGCGGTCGCCGCAACTGAGGCGACTTCCTCGTTGCGGCTAAGAACAATTGCATCGGGTCCAATGGTGTCGCCCTGAGCCAAAAGTACTGCGCGATGCATTGTATTCTCGAGTTCTCGCACATTTCCCCGCCAACCATGGCTTTCTAGCGATGACATTGCTTTATCGCTGATTGGTAGGCGGTCAACCCCATTTGCATCTGCGTATTTTTCAACGAAGAAATTTGACAGCATGGGAATGTCTAAAGGACGCTCACGTAAGGAAGGCAGCTTTATCTCTATGACATTCAAACGGAAGAAGAGATCTTCGCGGAAATCGCCGTTTCTAACCGACTGCTCAAGGTTGCGGTTTGAGGTTGCGACAAGCCGCACGTCAATTTTAATGGGGTGTGTACCGCCGACCCTGTCAATTTCGCGTTCCTGGATTGCGCGCAGCAGTTTGGCTTGCAAACGAATATGCATTTCGCTTATCTCGTCTAGCAGCAAAGTTCCGCCATTTGCTTCTTCAAATTTACCTATACGTCGAGCGATGGCACCAGTAAATGCCCCCTTTTCATGACCGAAAAGTTCCGATTCAAGAAGATTCTCAGGGATCGCCGCACAGTTAACGGCAACGAAATTGTTGGTCGACCGCTTGCTCTTCGCGTGAATATAACGTGCCATTAACTCTTTGCCGGTACCCGAATTTCCAGTTACCAGAGCGGATGCGTCCGAAGGAGCAATTTTGTCTGCAAATTCTAATACTTTTTTCATCGCAGGATCAGCATGGATAATAGAATTGCTTTCCTGACTTACAGCTTCGAGAACTGCGGCAATGAGTTCCGGGTCGGGCGGCAATGGCACATATTCTTTGGCGCCCCCTTTTATAGCTTCGACGGCAGCATCGGCATCGTTTCCGATTCCGCACGCGACGATTGGGAGAATAATTCGTTCAGTCGAGAGTTGTTTAACCATGTCGCTAACATCTAAGCTGACGTCGACCATAGCGACTTCCGCGCCTTGACCCGAGCGCAATGCATTCATTGCATCTGATATAGAGTTGACGTGCGCCACCTTTGCGCCTCGTGTTATAGCGATCTTACTGGCTTCAGTTATGTGGCCTTCCAGTCTGCCAACGATCAAAACTTTCATGGTCTTTCCGTTCTCTTACCTTTACCCGGCGTCAGCCGAAATATTCTATACGATGATCCGGTGGAAGGATCGTATTGAGCAGCATCTCGAGACGCCGCGGGTTTTCGTGGCGGCTAATCGAAGCAGCCGCCATGACGTGAATCTGATTAATAAGTGCTTCGTCGCTAGAGTTTCGCTCTAGTTTAGCGGCCAAGGGCGTGAAGACCATATTAGCCAATATCGCGCCGTAGAACGTAGTCAACAGGGCGACGGCCATACTTGGCCCGATCATACTCGGGTCGCTCAGATTTCCAAGCATTTGAACCAGGCCGACAAGTGTTCCAATCAAGCCCATAGCTGGCGAGATCTCTGCCGCCTTGCGAAGCACCCCAACCGTGCGGGCATGTCGACGCGCGGCGGCTTGCATTTCTCCGCGCATAATACGTTCGATCTCATCGCCTGTTGTGCCCTCAAGGAGCATCTTAAGACCTTTGTGGAGCATTGCTTCGTTTGTCAATCGAGGAATATAAGCTTCCATCGTGAGTAAACCTTTTCGGCGAGCGAGTTGTGCGAGTTGTAGCACATGCAATGCCGTACAAGACGGACTTCTCGCGTGGTAAAAAACCGCCGAAACGACAACGGAGAATGCAGTTCCGATATCGCGGAATGAATAGCAAGCTGTAGTAATGCCAAATGTGCCTCCGATCACGATGCAGATTGAAGGTAAGTCGATAAATGCGTAGGGGCTTCCGCCAAGGACAATCGCAGTAACTATGAGAGCGAAGGCACCGATTATACCAATGAGGGTAGCTAAATCGACGATTGACCGCACGGAAGGTGCGCGAACCAATTCGGTCTCTTGGGGTAATTCGGGCTCGGCTTCGGTCGGCATCTATGTATAATCTCCGATGGCACTCTGCCTAATTTTGTTCTGATTTAATGATTTCTGTCATCGTTATGCCGAGCTTATTATCTACAACAACAACTTCACCGCGGGCCACCAGCCGATTGTTGACGTAAATATCAATTGCTTCTCCGACCTTGCGATCGAGTTCTACGACTGCACCGCGGCCAAGCTTCAACAATTGACTGACCTGCATTGAGGCCTTTCCTAAGACGGCGGAAACCTGAACGGGGATATCATACACGGCTTCCAAATCTTGAGCGCCTTGCGGCAATCCCGCTTCGAGAACGTCCGACATGTCTAGATCGTTGTCCTCATTTGTTTGAGACTCCGGCGTTTCGGTTTCGAGTTCGTTCAGTTCCAAATTATCATCATCGGCCATTTGGGCCTCCTATTAGGTATTTGCGGGTCATGTCGGTTCGGGCGACATCCCTGCTGCTGTCTCTTCTTGTAAGGATGAGGTATCGGCGTCGGTCTGCTTCACATCAGCGCTGGACCCATCAACTTTGTTGTTCTCCCCCTGGGGGTCCGTCGCTATATGGGGATCATTCAGTTTTGCAGTGTTCTCTTTCAGATCGGATCCGATCGATGTCTCGGGTTCTAGAGAATTTGTATTGACCTCTTCAATTGAGGTGGGTTCGACGTTCTCTGGCCTTAGCGGTTCGGCCGAAATTTCTAGTTTGGGTGCTTCGCGGCGTGGGGTCATTTGGGCAATGGCATTGATTTCACGCCGTGTCGGTTCCAAAAGTCTATCCGCTTCGCCTTCACTCCATCTGATGCGGCAGTCTACGGGACCCAGAGATGTGTCTTCAGTAACGTGCACTGCACCGCTAAACCCGATTTTACTTATTAAGTTGACCAGATTTCGCTCGACATCGAGTACCAAATCTTTGGCGACGAATACAGTGACCCTGGGTTCTTCCAAGATCCTAGAGAGGATATCGCCAACAAATGTTTCTATTTCCTTTGTTCCGACCGTTTGTATAAATTGCGGCAATAATTTTTCTGCGGCGGTGATGGCAAGATCAATTGTCTCTCGCGCAATCAGTTCATTTGCCGAATGCTGTTGCTCATCCAGCCGGTTGAGCGTTGTGCCAACAACCTCCAGTGTCTTAGACACCTTTTGTTCGATACTGTTCATCGTTTCCTGCCGGCCCGCTTGTAATCCGTCTTTATAAGCAACTTCGCGCGCTTCCTGCAGTTCCTCTTCGGAAAATGTCGGTGATAAGTCTTCCTCTTCCTCTTGTCGGACGACTTCGACGTCTTCAGTGGTGCCGATCATGTCGAATGATTGTTCGAAGACGAAGGGGCGAATTTCTTTTTTGTGTCCTTGATTCATTTATTTACCCCCCCTTTGACAGCGGTTTTGCCACCTCAACTGATTAGCTCTTTGCCAGGACTATCATTGAAGGCGATCTCGGCCTTTATGGACAGAACGTCCTTTATGTCGACGATCTCCGAATATTTAGGCACGTTCTTCTCCCGTGATATTCTTGAGGATGAGTTAGGTCGCTTCCGAGGTAGCGCTTAGGCCACCCGGCGCGGGTATTGTCCAATTAAATTCGGTGAACAGTTTTGTTGCATATCTGCCCCTCCTGACATGATCAAGTTGGCCATATTTTCGCGTCGGTTTAGGATGTGATAGTCACCATTAACGCGCATTAGTTAGGCTACTCCAACTTCCAGTTATTGCTCTTGATACATCCAGTTTCGAATAATGGATACCGCTTCGTCCGGGTGTTTCTCGATGATTTCTCCGACCTTCCGTAAAGAAGAAGCTCGCACACGACCCTCAACTTGACCCATGTCGATAAGAGATTCTTCTGGTTGCCCACCTGACATTGTGGGTATCATTGCACCTTCTGCTCCCATCATCGCATCGGGACCGCTGAGTTGTGCCATGTCTCCCGTCATGGTTTGCGGTGCCGTATCGGAAGGCAGCATCGGCGGCATACCTTCCATCCCGGGGGGCGGGGTCATTGCCTGCGGTGTAACCTCGAATACTTTTGCGATCAACGGTCGAACTACAAGCAAGATGATCAGAACGCTCACGACCGCTAAGACAATGATCTCGACCATTCGCTGCAATTGGTCTGGGTCAAAACCACTAAGCAGCGTAGAACTAAAGTCATCGGCCCCGATGCCGATCGAAGCGCCGGCAAATCGCACGCTCACGATTTCGAGCTTGTCACCGCGAGAATCATCAATACCAAGGGCGGAGCGGATAATTCTTTCGTATTGCTGAAGTTGTTCGGGTGTTCGCGGAGTGAAAGTCTGCTTGCCATCCTCTCCAATGGCTTCGATGCCGTTTATGGCCACCGCGACGGAAAGGCCAAGAATTGTTCCTGCTTCCTTTACTCTATTGATTATGCTCTTTGACACTTCAAAATTATTAGCTTCTTCTGTGCGTTGCGATTTGCTGGCGGTAGAACTTCCGCCACCCGCGCCGTCCGGAAGATTTGTCGCCACGGAAACATTGTCAGGGGATCCTTCGGCTGATTGACTGGATTCAGTCACTGACTGCGAAGAGCGTAATACTTGCCCTTCTGGATCATAACGTTCTTCGCTGATAACTTCGCGTTGCGGGTCGACATCAGCGTAAACCTCCGCTCGAACATTGCCGATGCCGACCATCGCCTCAAGCATTTGTTCAATTTTGCGTGCCAATCGGTTTTCGACCGAGAGCCGAAGTTCATCTGCCGTTAGACCCGAAATCCCAGCAGATTCGTCTTCCTCTCCGCCACGGGCGAGTAACGTGCCTCGATCGTCGACAATTGAAATACGAGTTATTTTTAGATTCGGAACCGCGGCGGCAACAAGGTGTTGCACTGCCGCGACCTTTTTTCTATCGAGGCGTGCAGCGCCGCGCATTTTTAAAATAACAGAGGCGCTTGGCTCTTGCTGTTGGCGGCTAAACAATTCTCGGCGGGGCAGCACGAGATGAACCCGTGCGCTTTTGACTGTGGCGATGCTGCTAATTGACCGACCTAGTTCCCCTTCCATCGCGCGTAAATTGTTGACGTTCTGTACAAAATTTGATGTACCTAGCCCTTGATCTTTGTCGAACAACTCATACCCAATGTTACCGCCAGCTGGCAGACCGCGCTCCGCCATTGCCATTCGGGCATTACCAACTTCGGTGGCCGGAACTAAAACTTGGGTTCCACCCGATGCCAACTCGCCCGTTATATTCAGGGATTGCAGTTCGTTAACGATTTGTGTCGCCTCAGCGGGGTCGAGGTCGCCATACAGAAGTGAAAGGCTAGGGGTCCATAGTCGGGTCGTAATGAAGATAAAAAACATCACAAGCCCACTTGAAACCGCACCCATCATGGCAAGTCGCGCACCGCCAAGATTTTTGATTGCATCGACCAGTGGGTTCATCACGGTCGTCCTTGTGTCATGACACTATACCGTTCCTTGTTAGTGTACCTTTTAAATTCAGGCTGCAATAGTCCGACTAGTGCGCCCTTTCAATATACGCAGGTGAACCAAAAGCATGCAGATTCGATTCATCAATTATAATATTAGCGGGTTTTATAATAAAAATGAAGTGAAAACTCGGCAAATTTTGCCGAGTATTAAAAAAAAAACTAACAGAAGGTGGTATAATAGATCGTATTTGGAGTTTAGATGAAATACTGAATCGAGATAAAGAGCTACCGACACATTCAAATAGACCCAGTTATTACTTAGATTTGTTATAGCTAATCAGAGAAATATAATACTTTATAATATTTGGATACGTATTTTAGACTGTTAATAGCCGTCTTCGCACGGCGGGTGTGATACTCCCTTAGACCCATTAGTCGCAATACACTGGCCCCATGGTCGCTTGATAAATCATGACCAATAACCGGATATAGCAAGGGTGGCGATATAAATACGCAATAGGTTCTTTAAAGTATTAAGAACTTCGCTTCAACTGGTTAGGTTATTTTTGCTTTACGCCTAATCATCCAGCGATTGGCGATATTTAGAAGAACAACCCCTGTTTTTTTTGGAGTTGAATTATTTGTGCGGAAATTGGAATTTTTTTCTTATCGCTTTGCACCTTTTTTGTTTTTAGGCCAAGCTACGTAATTCAATCGTGTGAAATCAATCAATTTCAAGAAGTATCGCTGCCGCCATTATGCTTCAGGGATAATTTTTTTCTCTAACTATATTTAAAGCCGGGATACGGCTTAAAGTTGGGATGATTTATGAGGATGAAAAAAAATAATGCCCGGATTGGATGTATTCCAATCCGGGCTGAGCGAAAACTCGTGCGATTATAAAAAAGGGAACACTTTATCGGATAATACGCGTCAGTTCTTCCAGCATTTCATCGGCGGTTGTTATTATCCGTGTGCTCGCTGAGAAGGCTCGCTGCGTTACAATCATTCTAGTGAACTCGTCAGCAAGATCAACAGTCGAGGCCTCTAACGCAGCGGGTGCTATCTGGCCACCGCCACCGCGGCCTGGTTCAAGGGCTACGGCAGGACCTGAATCCGTGGTCTCAACATATACGTTGCCTGTTCTCTCCGTTAATCCGTTGGGATTGTTAAATGTGATTACCGGTACTTGGAAGATATCCCTCGTTTCACCGTTATCGAATAGCGCTGTTGTGATACCAGCTTCATCGATATTTACCGATGATAAAGAACCAAATTGTTTACCATTCTGCTCAATGAAGTTTGGGGTAAAATTACCCTGAAATTGAGTGAAACCATCAGCTTGAGCCGGCGTACCGAAATCGAGGGCAATGGTCACGCGATCCGCAGTAGAGGCCAGTGACTGATCGAAATCAAAGCTTACGTCAAACTGAGTATTTGTGGAATCTACAACACCTACTCCACCAGATCCAAACGCTGCTGCGATGGACGATAGTGTACCGTCAGTATTGAACGTAATCGTTCCAATGGATGTACTCGTTGTCCCATTAATTAGCGCGATGTCGTCGCTAGTTGCGGTACCGGTTAATGAATTAGTTGAGTCCGCACCGCTATTATTTTGGTCCGGATCAACAAAGGAGGCGCCAGTGATTGTTGCTGTTATGTCCCACTGATTGGTCGTGCTTGTTTTTGTAAAGGTCAATGCAAGAGCGTGCTGACCGCCTTGTCTATCGAAAACCTGTGCCGTAAGACTATTAGCGTCACCAGATGTTGCTGATGCCGGCAAATTAGCTCCCATTTCAATAGTCGATGTAAACACAGGCGCCGACGTCAGGTTGGCGACGTTTAGAACAGAAAACGCGGTTAAAACGTTTGTCTGTTGAACTGTACCATTACTATCTATCGGCCAACCCGTAAGAGTAAATCCGCCGGAATTGACGAGATTGCCGTCTTTATCAGGCCGAAACTCACCAGCTCGAGTGAAAAAGATATTTCCGCTGCCATCGGTTTGATCATTTACTGCAAAAAAACCAGAACCAGAGATTGCGATATCGGTCGAGACTGAAGATGCGGTCAACAACCCTTGAGCATCGATTTCTCGCTCTACTTTAGACTGGACGCCACCTGGCGAATGCAGATTTTGCGCAGCTTGTGCGGTTACGAGAGTAGAGAAACGTGGCCTAACTGCTTTGAATCCGACTGTGTTAACGTTTGCGATATTATCCGCTATCATGCCAAGTGCTTGGCTCTGTGAAAACAGGCCTGTCACGCCGGATCGCATTGCACCGAAAATACTCATCTTAAACTACCTCTTTTGCGCTCTTTTAGAGTATGTCATTGTTGTCGATGTTCTCGTAAGTCATCTCGTCTTTTTTTAGTTATAGACCGCTCAATTCTTGTTCGACGCCGTTGATATCAGAGAGCGGTACCGGAACTTGCCCCATTAACAGGATCGCATTGCCGTTCTCGAATTGAACTCCAGTAACTGTCCCGAACACAGTCTGATCGTGCGGAATAATTTCGTCTGCGGTGTCCTTCGCGGTAATCGTAAAAGTATAGGCGCCGTCGGGCTGTTTGATGCCCTGATTATTGTTGCCATCCCATTGGAAGGTATGGATACCGGCAGACGTTGGTAGGTCGCGTGTGAAGACGACATCACCAGAGCTGTTGCTGATGTTGAGTCGCGTCGTCAACGCGTTTTTCGGCAGGAAGTAAGTGGTCTTGGCAACGCTGTTTTCGAGCTGCGTTTGGTTGCCGTTGGCTTCTATGATCTGCCCGATATATTCGACCGAACCAAGTGCCACAGAGTTCTGCTGCAGCGTCACCAGACTTTCGAGATTCTTATTCTGCTGCACCTGCTGCTCGACGCTTGAGAACAAGACTAACTGATTGGTGAATTCGTGGGTATCGAGTGGCGATAACGGGTCCTGGAATTGGAGTTGCGTCGTCAGGATCGTCAAGAAATTATCCAAATTGTTGGACAAATCCGCCAGTGCTTGGCTCGATGCGCCTGAGACGGCGCTACTATTATTTGAAGCAGCTGCAACCACTTGTCTTACTCCTCAAGCGTTAGACTTGTACGTTGATACGACCGTCTGAAGCCGCTGCTTCAGCGGCGAGCAATGCGGATTCTTCCGCACTTAGTTCATCCCCGTCCCCAGTATCCGAGGCTTTCTCCTTGTTGTCTCTTGGGGCCTGCCCCCGGTCGGCCATCTCTTGCTCGAATTTGCTACCTTCGCCGCGAAGGTTGAAGCTCAGGCTGTTCGAATCCGTATTAAGGCCAGCGTCCTGCAGAGCCTGGCGAAGTCCGGCTGCGTCACGCTGCAGCAAATCCAGCGTGTCGGACCGTTCGGCGCTTACCACCGCCATCGCCCGACCATCCTCGGTCACTTCGAGTTTCACTTCGACTCGCCCCAGCTCCGCTGGCTTCAATTGAATACGGATGTGATCCGAACCCTGGCCGACAGCCTTCTTAATTTGTACGGCGACTTGACTGGTCACCTCTTGAGGCGGTACCGGCGGACGAGCAGGGCGGGGGGCCTGAGACTGCTGACTGCGCTGTGAAGATTGTCCGTTGTTGTTGGCGCCAGGTCCGCCAGCGATTGGATCCGCAATTGTTTGTCCTGTCTGGAGGCCCATATCAGCTCGTGGCGTCGTAACAGCGGTCATTTGCGTTTGTTGGATCGCTTGCGCCGGTAACAGTGGCGGCGCCATTTGTGGCTGAGGGGGCGGTCCCGCAGGAGGGTTTTGTGTTTGTCCGGCTTGAGGCTGTGTCGGTTGCGAACGCTCCTGCCTTCCGATGTTGCCATGGTTTGCCAAGGAAGGGCGAACCTCACCATCCAAATCTTCTGCGGGAGTAGTAACGATCTCGGCGGACGGTTTCGCCGGTTTATCAGTTTGGGCCGCTAAGGCAACCCCGGCGGCGAGGCTACTGGTCGGCTGAGACATCATGTCTTCCTGTACCTTCGTCACTTGCACACCGGCCTTTTGATGGTTCGCTGTGCTGGAGACATTGCTTGATTGCGGCTGGCTAGTCGCGTAGCGGGATCTCGGCAGCTCCTCGAGTGTGACGGTTTCGTTAGGCTTAGCTCGTAATTGCGCAGTAGCGGTTCCTGCGTCTTGTGGGGTTTGGCGCATCAGTTGCGTATCCGAGGCACGTCGTGCTTCTGCGGCGTTGGCAGAACGGGTTTCGTCAACGCCATTTACTAGGTTTTGTGGGCCCAAGGCTAGCGATTCAGCGGGATCGACAACGGTGACTTCTCCACTGTGACCTTTGTTATTTCGATTTCCCTTTGCGTTTTGTTGATACAGAAGTTCTTCTTCGTGGCCGTCCGTGGAGCCCTTAAATTGATTCTTGAGTTCGCGCGGCGTGCGAGTCGACTCAATCATAGCGGCGTCACCTTGCATTAGACCAAGGCCTTCGTATTTAAGATTATCTTCGCCCATCCTTGCTTCGTGGGCGACGGTTTGATCCTGCATGTTTAGGGTTTCGTCGAATTCGTCGTTGGAACCCATGTAAGCGACTTGTTTAACGCCTGTTGTCGAGAGTAGCTGGGAGAACAAATTGCTATTTGTGCTGAACGCAGAGTTCTTCGCGCCTTTATCAGCATCCATACTGTCTGCACCGATGAGACCGAATGGATTGTCGATTGCTGAAAGCGTCATAGTCTGGTTTCCGGATACTATTGTTTGCACTGCCATAGCTGCATCCGGCGTGCCAATGCCTACAGAATTGATTTTACTAATTTAATTGGTGTAATTATCGTGGGCTGTCGGCAAACTTCACCATGCCTAAGGCAATTACTTCACGTCTCGATGGCAGAATCTGCCCAATGCTGGGAAGATCACAGCCCACAAGGAAACGATTTTAAGTCATTTGGGAATAATACATCTCTCTTGACGTTTTCGGCCATAAAAATTTGAACCGTTCCGTTAAAAGATGAGGACGGTGGGCACGATGTAATATTTTCCGACTAATCGTTTAGTCGGTTGAGTAGTTCCTCGTCGGAACCATGCAAGTTTAAACGGCTTCGTCGATCACTGCGCCGTTTAAATCGTTATCGGTGCGTTGCGCAGGAGGCTCTAGTTGTTCGCTCACGAACCGGACGAATTCCTCTGAGGGGATCTGTTCAATCACCTGGTCGGTGCGCGTATCTACAACCTCAAGGAAGACCTTGTTTAGTTCATTATTGAAACCAACTTGCGTCCGGCGGCTGGAGAACTTGAGGCTGTCGAGAGCTTGTTGAGCGCTTTTCAGCTCGGGTAAATCCTGCCGTGTCAAACTCTTGCCATTGTCGTTTTCGGGCCCGTTTGACTGACTAGATTGGCTGACGACAGCATCAGGATTGCTTTGTAATGTTTTTACGGCCGAACCGCCGCCAGGTATAGGATTACTGCCGCTTTGAGAACCGGATTGCGATTGCAGAGATGGTAATGATGAAAAATTGACGTCCATTTGAACCTCCCGTGATGGCATTCTGCTACACGTGATGGCCACGGCGCTGAGCAATTTATCGTTGGGCCCAAGTGCCGCTTGTGTCCCAGTTATAGCGGAGCAATTCTGGCCCGCTAGGACCGGTTCACTGTCGCCCAAGCCCGACGGCATCATTGCCAGCCGGCAGGCGCACCTGAATACATGCAATGTGTATGCCAATTCAGCCTGTTTGAAGTTGTTTAAAATATTATTTTAACCCATTGAAAATAAATGAAATTCTAATTTCATAGATGAATGTGTTTCCGTAATGATACGGCATAAATTGCCTCCAGTGAACCCATTAGAAACGTCAAATCTGCACTATGGAGTGATTTGTTGCTATTCTCATTTTTGATTGTTGATAATAATAACGACATTTCAATAAGTTATGCTGATCGGTAAAATTTGCCTAGAAATGAGCTGGGCAGGCAAATATTGCCCATTACTTCCGTGCTACCGGTTTGCGGCGTGTTAATTCGGTGGGTAACGGAGGAATGGACCGAATTTTGCTCACATGCGGTTATGCAGTCAATGCCGGAGAATTGCCGTGTTCTATAAGACGCAAGTCGAGCGTTATCGCGAAATGGGCTTCGCTGTTTTGAAGAACGCATTTGAGCCAACTTTAGTTGAGAGTGTTTTCAACGAAGTTTGTGATGTGTTTCGTCCAATCTTAAAGTATCATGGCATCGTCTCGCCTGAAATTATCGGGGATGAATTTGAAGACGCTTTAGCAAAACTTTTCTGCCAAGACATGTCGGCATATTTGTCAACGGCAAAGGCAGTTCAATTGACGCCTGGCCTCCATGCTCTTGGTGCTCATCCCACAATGATAAATCTGGTAAGATCCTTTGGGATTGCGCAACCGCTGATTGCTGTTCGGCCCGTTGTTCATATTTTGTCGGATAAACTTCGTGTTAATCAAGGATATCACCGCACCCCTCCACATCAGGACTGGCGCAGCGTTCAGGGCAGCCTGGATTCTTTGGTCGTTTGGTTGCCATTAGTTTCAATCAATCGCGGCTTCGGTGCAATGGAGGTCATTCCGGGTAGCCATCTCGAAGGTTTGCTCGAGACTAGGCGTGATCCTTTTGGTAACGTAATTGATGCCTCATTAATCGATGGCAAACGTTTCGTGCCAGTTGAAGTGGACCCGGGCGATGCGATAGTATTTTCGATGTTTACTGTTCATCGCACGGGTACCGAACAACGTTCGGGTATTCGCTGGGCAGCAAGTTTTCGATATAACAATGCTGCCGCTCCAGATTATGTCTCTCACGGCTATCCCGATCCCTTTATCTATAAGTCGCAGGACGAATTATTAATTGACGGGTTTCCTACTTTAGAAGAGGTACGCGCCACTTTTTTAAAGCTGGACTAGCAACCCATCTTGCGTGCAAGGTCGACGAAATCCAAAGCGATAATATCCCAGTCTTCTGTCGGTTCCAGGTCCGTTGTTTGCTCGGAGCCGTATTCTTCGGGTCGCGCCACAAATGCAGTTTTAAGTCCACGAGCCCTAGCCGCAGCCAGATCGTCATTGTGTGCAGCGGTCATCATGACTTCAGATGGGATTAAGCCGAGCGCATCGCAACACCGGTCGTAGGTCTCCGGCATGGGTTTGTATTGGCGGACGACTTCTGCGCCAAGAATCACATCCCAAGGCAAGCCGCCGTGCTTTGCCATGTTAACTATAAGCGCGATATTTCCATTAGAATGGGTGCCTATGACATATCGGGATTTCAGCAGCGTCAACCCTTCTACTGAATCGGGCCACGGGTCGAGGCGGTGCCAAAAGAGATTTAGATCGTCGAGTGCTTCTTTAGGAAGTTCGCCGAAACCATAGCGCGGTGCAATTTCTGCGAGATTCCTACGATGTAGTACGTCAAGCTTAGTGAATGACATTTCACCGGTCCGGACCCGCTCCATTGAAGGTTGATAGAGGTTTCGCCAATCACGCGCGAAGCGGTCCCAATCCGTGTCTGGCACGTTGTGTTGATGCGCAAATTCTCGTGTGAGACGGGCGATGCTGCCGCGCCAGTCGACGACAGTTCCGAAGACATCGAAAATTAAGGCTTTTATCTCCGTCGTCACACCATTCACTCCAAAGTACAAGATTTTCGGAACCTATAGCGCAGTGGGTAAGCGCACACCAGAGCGCGGTACTTTGGGTTTGATTAGGTGAATTTTTAAGCTTTTCGATCTGATATGCATTACGCAATCCCCGTTACATACGAAAGTTACCGTATGATCCGTCGTCATTTTGCCTGTCGAAATGGTCGACAACTCGTCCAGAGTGATTAAAGAGAACTTAGATGCTGGTGGCTGGCTAAATCCGCAAAGATTTATTGCATGTAGCGTAGGACAGAGGATTTGGCAGTTTCAAGACCTGGTTCCAGATAGACCCTTCCTACGTAAGGCATACGAAAACCAGGCACGAGTGAACTCAATGAAAACTGATAATACCGCATCGTAAAATCGAAAATTTCCAAATTTCTGAAACGCTATAAATACAGATTGTTAGCTTTTAATTTACTCAAGAATAGCGAGTCCGATACCACTGGCCCCGTATCCGTTACCATTGTAGAGCATGTAACGTCGTCCGCTATGATTGAAGACATGCGGATAGCAGATCATCTCGCTATCCCAGCCGTCTTCAGATGAGGCAATTCCTACTCTAGCGTCTTGCCGGATCCATTGGATAGCATTTTCTGACTCTGCATAACCAATGCGATAGGGGAAGTCGCTGCCCCGATAGCAGAACCACATCCGCCATAGGTCTCCGTCACGGACCACTGTTGGGCGGGCGATTGCAATTTCGTTGGGATGTACAAACCCTATAGCAACCAGTCCGTGCCGCTGCCAGATAATCCCGTCCTCGCTCAAAGCATAACGTAAATTGTAAGTTGAGTTGGGAGGGTTGCCCTCCAACCAATCGAGGCCGGATAGATACCAAATGTGCCAGCTCGCGCCGTCAATCGCGACGTCATGGCTCGCCATAAAATAAGGATCGGTGGGCCCGCGATCCAGCACGGGGCCGTCAAAGAGGCGCTCGAATGGCCCGTCGGGCGTGTGGCGGATTGCTACCCCGATGGCGTTGCGGAACGGTACACCAACCGCGCGATTCCAGCCAATGTAGTAAAGCCGGCTTTCGTTCCCTAGGTGGACCAGGGCACTCGCCATGACGCCATCCACATCGAAAGCGCCAAGCTTCCCGGGTGCAAGGATAGGCTCCTCTGATTCGTCGAGTAGCTGAGCAGGGTCATTCAGGTCAATCTCACACCAGCCGACATGAGAGCGGTTGTCTGAGTCTCGGGTAGTAAAATAGATGCGAAATCGGTCTTCCTTGACGTGCTCGGCGATCGGTACTGACGCGTGACTTCGGGCCCACGACCGTTTGCCGTTTGGCGCAAATATTCGACCGAGTTTTCGCCAATTCATCAGATATTCCTCAACCGATCACTTGATATTTTGGAGGGTTTGGTAGCTGCTCCGGGAAAGACGGACTTGTCGGCCGCATCCCGCACCAGTAGTGCCCCGGCGCCGACGACACAGCCTGCACCAAGCGTAATGTTGTCCCTCAGCGTCGCATTGACCCCAATGAAGCAGTTGTCTCCAATGTTGACTGAACCCGAAATCACAGCATGGCTGGCGATAAAAACGTTGTTGCCGATTTGGGTGTGGTGGCCAACGTGATTGCCACTCCATAGAGTACAGTTCTCACCGATCGTCACATAAGGCTGGATCGTATTTTGCTCCATTACCATTGTGTTCGCTCTTGCTTCGTATCCTCGCCAAACCCAAGCCCGAGAAGATGTGTAACTCGCTAGATCAAACCCTTTAGCGCGGGCTTGCGCGACTTTGTTGGTTCGAAGTTTATTTACCCTTGTATAACCAATAGCCACAAACAGGCTAAAGTCATCTGGGGAATAGCTCTCCTCCAACTCTTCGAATGGTACGACAGGAAGCCCGAGATGGGTTTCCCTATCCCGATGTTCATCGTCGACGGTGAAGGCGGATACGTCATAGTCACTGTCTTCGCAGAAGAGATAGTGAGCGACTTCAGCTATCTCGCCGATGCCAAATATGGCCAAACGTTTCATGCCTAAAATTTAGCTCCGCAGTCTGATGAGGCAAAGCGCTGACCAAAAAATACATGCAACGAGAATGCCGCCCGAACGCTTTTTATATGAGTTAACCAGTCACGACAGATCATCGCCATAACAATTATTTTAATTGTCGACAACCTGGCTCAACTCATGGTTTTCCCATGTTTGTGTGTTGGACCCTTTTGGCCTCTCATCCAAAGACCGACACTATTGTCTTTCTTTGGTTGACTGGGTGAAAATTACGCAATTAACGGTTATAGCCTCCACACCAATATTTCAGACCGTAAGTAAAAGGGTTAATTTTTATTAAAATACATCACAAATTATAAGCAACACAGAAATACGTTTAATGATGTTGTGCAACCACAAGTTTGTTCTCAAAAGGCGCAGTCTTGCTCTACGATTAACGTATGCGACGTAGTAGTCATTATGCAGTAGAAAGACGAAATTGCGTTTGTTTTCAAAGGTGAAAAGCAGGCCATGCCAGGTTGAGCAAAATTTTGTCTTATTGCCTCCGAGTTTGAGTTGTGGTTGTCCTTTCAACCTGCCGCCTGAGGCTCGTATGTATGTTGAATCGAGAATGTTATATCCTTTTGCCCTGAGTGGATTGCGCATAGGATGAATTTTTAGTCGGATAAAAAACAAATGATTAAAAGACGTCGTGCCGATGCAACTTCGGCTGTATTTTCACCGATTGACGACCTGTGACGCAATTGGGCCTATCCATATGATGGACGATATTGGCGCGTTAGAAAAAGCGTTGGGGCTACACCAAGCAGGTGACTACGCAGCAGCTGAAACTTTACTTCGCGATTTATTGAAGGTATCCCCTGAAAATAAAGACGGTATGCATCTTCTTGGATTATGCTGCCATGCGCTTTCACGTAACGAAGAGGCGCTGTCCTGGATCGAGAAAGCTATAGCGCAGGCGCCATCTGAGGCCATTTTTCTCGGCAATGCTGGAATTGTTGCGCTGGCCCTTGGTAAAACAGAGATAGCTGAGGGTCATCTTGAGCTGGCGATTTCCATAAATCCCCTTCAATCGGAACCATACAATAACCTTGCTTTGGTTCGTCAACGACAGGGTCGTTTGCAGGAAGCGGAATTTATATTAGACAAGGCAATCGCGCTCGACCCCGGATCTGAGAAAGCCTATTCAAATCGTGGTAATATCCGAAGAGCCGCTGGCGATGTCGATGGAGCGGTAGCAGACTACCACACAGCAATTAAAATCGCTCCGGAATTGGCGGCCGCCTACAATGGCCTCGGCAATGCCTTGCGCGATAGAGAACAGCGAGATGATGCAATTGCTGCATTTGATAAGGCGCTCGCACTCGATCCGTCTTATGCGGAAGCCTATTTTAACCGGGGTCTCACGCGTGCCGTGCAAGGAGAGATTCTTGGCGCAGATGAAGATCTTTGCACGGCGTTGGGCCTCCGCGATGATCCGAGATTTCGAATCGCACGAGCTGGATTGCTACCAGTTATTCCAGCGTCAATTGAGCAAATTGAGGATTGGCGTCGTCGCTTCGCCGAGAGATTTGCCGCCTTAGACGATATTGGAATATTTGTCGATGGCGACCCATCACAGGTCTCGCCGATGAGTTTCTACCTTGCCTATCATGGCAAAAATGACCGGAAGCTTATGGAGAGTGTGGCTGAATTTTTTCGATCGCGGTTTCCCAATTTGGATTACGTCGCAGATTATTGCGGCAGTCCGGAAGGATCGAAGGGCCGCCCAATTCGGCTCGGTGTCGCCTCTCGTTACCTCGGCGAGCACGCGGTGGCCCTGATGATTCACGGCTTACTTTCTGAATTGCCGCGCGACCGTTTCCACGTTACAGCCGTTACTTTTGGCGGCTCTGTAACTGAGACTTCTTTCCGCATCCGAGAGGCGGTGGATGCCATAATCGTTTCACCGGCCGATATTCGACAGGCTCGCGAGATCATCGGCGCTCAAAAGTTTGATATTTTATTGTACTCAGATATCGGAATGGAGCCTCTCAGCTATTTTCTTGCGTTTTCGCGGCTGGCCCCGGTGCAATGTGCGACCTGGGGTCATCCGGATACGACGGGATTACAAACCATTGATTACTACATCAGCAACGATCTTGCAGAGCCGGAGAACGGCCAGGAAAGCTATACAGAAAAACTGGTTCGCCTTGATGGCGTGCAGAGCCGCTATTTACGAATGACGAAACCCGATCCATTGCCGAGCCGCCATTCATTGGGACTTCCGAAAGAGGGGACTATCTATCTTTGTCCTCAAAATATCATCAAAATACATCCCGAAATGGACGCATCTCTCGCCGAAATCCTGCGAAGGGACCCATCCGGTCAGCTTATCGTATTCGATGGCGTTGATCAAAATTGGACGAGGCTCTTAATAGATCGTTGGCAATCGATCCTTGACGAAGATGCGATGTCGCGGGTGACGGTCCTTTCGCGAGGGACGCTGGAAGTGTTTCTTGGCGTAATCGCCTCGGCTGATGTTGTACTTGACACTTGGCCGTTTGGCGCTGGGAACACGAACTATCAGACCTTTTCGATGGGCGTACCAGTCGTAACATTTCCCGGTAGTTGGATCAGAGGGCGAGGAACACTTGCGCATTATCGGCACATGGATATCGAAGGCTGCATTGCCACTACGCCGGATGAGTATGTCGAAATCGCCGTTCGCCTCGGTAACGACACCGCGTTTCGATCCCGAATAGCTGATTTGATAGAAGCGCGATCGGGCGCTGTTCTGGAAGACGACATCTGCGTTAAATCCCTGACCGAGTTTTTGGAACGGGTTGCGCCGTGACGAGCAGTGGTGATCCATTGGATGATGCGCGGAGCCTCATTGAGCAGGGTGAGTTAACTGAGGTGGACGCTGTGCTGGGCGATCTTATCGAATACAGCTATGAGGCGGCCATGTTGGCAGGTGTTGCCGCAAATAGGGCTGGAGATTTATCGACTGCAATTAAACGTTTTCGCCGTGCGGCGGAAATTGAACCAGGCCGTTTTGAGGCAACCTTGAATCTTGGGCTTACCTATAGAGCCATGGAAAACGATACAGCGGCTGAGACGGCTCTTCGGCGGGCTCTTGATCTTTCTCCCGGTTTGGTGGCGGCCAATTTCGCCTTGGGTAATTTACTGATGCAGGGCGGGTTATTAGAGGATGCTGTTCACAGGTTCACTGCAGTTGAGGTGTCCCAGCCGCACCACATAGGAGCGTTAAACAATCTTGGTATCTGTTACGGCCGGCTCGGTAAATTGGACGATGCGGCCACAAATTTCGAGAGCGTTTTGGAATTTGAGCCTGAGCATGTCGGTGCGCTCGCAAATCTTGGTGCTATTCGATCTGAACAGGGTCGTAGTGAAGAGGCAATCAATCTTCTTAAGCGTGTTCTCACATTGGAACCCGAACAAGTCGAGGCTACTAATAACCTTGGTGTAGCCTTGATGGATAAAGGTCGTTACGGTGAAGCGGCGGAGCTGTTACGTTTGCTGACTGAAAACAATAGAGCGGGTGCCGAAGCTTTTAGTAATCTAGGTAATGCCTTGGCGAAGCTTGGTGAGACTGCACGCGCCGACGAAGCCTATCAGCAGGCATTTTTGCTAAAACCTGATCCAGGAATTCGTGTCAAACGAGCGATGCTTCTGCCGATTGTTAGCGCATCAACGGAAGTAATGGACGCCGCGCGATCAGAATTCGAACGACGGGTCGATGCTTTGATTGCCGATCCGCCCCAGCTCGACGATCCGTTTTCTGAAGTCGGTGTAACGACCTTCGCGCTTTCCTATCAAAATTATTTGAATCGGACTTTAATGGAGAAAGTAGCGAGGATGTATCGGGGGATCTGTCCCGCCTTAACCTATACTGCTGCGCATTGCGGCAAGATTGGACAGGGAAATGATCTTCCCGTGCGAATTGGTTTCGTGTCTCGCTTTTTTCAAAACCATTCGGTGGGGCGCTGTTTCCACGGCATTCCCCGCTTCCATGGGCGTGATGACATAGAGATAACGGTCTTTACCTTTACGACGGAACCCGACCCTTTATGGCGGCAGATCGAAAAAGATGTCGACAAGACGGTTGTGCTGCCCGCGCATTTCGGATCAGCTCGAAATCAAATTGCGTCTGAAGAAATTGATATCCTTGTATATACAGACATCGGAATGGACCCGCTGACGTATTTTCTCACGTTCTGCAGACTAGCTCCGTTGCAATGTGTGCTCAGCGGTCATCCAGATTCAGTCGGGGTCGATACAATCGACGCATATATTAGCTGCGATATGCAGGAACCACCTGATGCGGAGGAGCACTATTTGGCTCCACTGGTTCGACTGCCAGGATCACCGACGTATTATGAGCGGCCAAAATTACCGGAGCCGATGAAACCGCGAGGAGCATTTGGCCTACCAAATGATGCACCAATTTATTTTTGTGGTCAGACATTGATAAAAATACATCCAGATATGGACGCACTCTTTCGCGGCATTCTAGAGCTAGACCCCGATGGTGAGCTTGTTTTCCCTGAAGGTTATACTCCGGAACTCGCAGATTTGCTATCCAACCGGTTCCGCGAGACCCTTGGCTCGCTTGCTGCGCGTGTCAAGTTTCTACCAGCGATGAGCCATACAGACTATATGAACGTTTTGGCTTTTTCTAATGTAGCACTGGATACTCGGCCATTCGGTGGTGGTAACACAAGTTGGCAAGCTATTGCTGTTGGGACGCCAATGGTGACCTGGCCCGGCCATTACTTGCGAGGTAGATATACTCAGGCGCTTTATCGGCTGATCGGCGTGGAGGATGCTATTGCAAACTCAGCAGAGGACTACATTGCCCGTGCCGTTAAATTTGCCACCGACCGGGCCTTTACGGTCGAATTCAATGACCGTGTTCGCGATCGTGCAGACCGAATTTTTTGCGATCGCAGACATGTGGATGCCCTCTATAGCTATTTGCTTGATCGCTTCAGCTCTGTGCTCTGAGCTGGGCCGCTACATCGGTGGCGGGTTCCGTCAATAGCCGGTAAAGGATGCTCCAATTCGAGCCTCTCCACGGCTCAAAAAGTTTTAATTCCACACCTTGTCGCGCAAAATACTGGCTATCGTAAAGTCGCCGACCACCAGCTAAATTGATATAACGGTCAGCACTGAGCTTTCGACAGATTTCCAGCACGCGGTCTTGGCCACGGAAGGCATTTGGAATTTGTAGCGTCGTCGAGCGTATGACCTTGAAGGGTAAACGCAGCTCCCGACAGGCAATTGATAAGAGGTTTTCTAAATACCCGACGACATCGCCGGAGGGCACAAGCATTGCGTCGAGTAGAGGATGTCTGGCACCTCGCAATATGGGAAAGTTACGGCAGCGGGTTTCCATCGACCCAATAGCATTTTCCGTAAACCCTAATTCCGAGATTCGTATATTGGTGGGTTCCTTCTTAAGCGGTAAGGTTAACCAGCGTGGTTGTCTGGCGACCCCGGGAAGCTGGTTGCGATGAACCCATCCGCGTCTTGGAAACTGCACGCAATCGAAGATGCATACTAAATCAGCTTCCGCAAACAATCGAAAATACCCAGCATAGGGAATAAAATAGGGTTGCATAACCGCGATTGTGGTCATTCGGACCTCGGCTGGAAGGCGATCATGGTATTAGTCTAGTATCGAAATTAGAATCGTCCCAGCTATAGTATTCTGCAGTTGACGATATGACGTGGTCAATGAAATCTAATGAACGATGGCAGATTCAATAGAAGCGACCTTGCAAGAAGCGCTGGAATGTTTTTATGCGGGCGACCATGCACTCGCTGCTATACTTTTTCGCCAAATATTGGATAGAGATCCTGACCACGCCGAAGCGCTTCATCTCCTTGGCCTCGCAGAACAGGGTATGGGAGAGACTGGAGCTGCTCTGCTGCATATTGCGAAAGCCGTAGGCAGTTCACCCCGTGACGTTTTATATCGTATGAATTTAGGAACCATGCTTTTTGAAGCTGGACGGCCAAGCGATGCTGTATCGATACTGCGAGGCGCGGTTGAATGCGATCCTAACCTATGGGAAGCGCATTATGTTTTGGGAAATGCATTGGTGGCATCGGGTGACGACCACGCGGCGTTGAAATCCTTTTTTCGATCCGTGACTTTAAACCCGGGGCACGCAGAAACTTTCAATAACATAGGGTTGATCCTCCGGGAACAGGACAAATTGGAGGAAGCCGTTGTCTATCTCGAGAAAGCGGTTCGGATACCCACGCCGTTTCCCCCAGCATTTTCCAATCTTTGCGCAGCTTATGTGGAGCTAGGCCGTCTTGAGGAAGCACTGTCAGCAGGTCACGAGGCGGTCTCGTTGGCGCCGAACGATGCGAGCGCTCACTACAATTTAGCAAATGCCATGGTGGCTGCGGATAATCCCGAAGGCTCGTTGTCTGGCTACCAAGAAGCGGTTTCCCTTGACCCTTGTTATGCGGACGCTTGGATCAATCTCGGCGCAGCGCTATTGGCATGCGACGAGCCAGGGGAGGCGATAGTAGCTTTCGATCGGGCGGTGTGCCTCGATAAATACTCAGCCGACGCTAATTGGAACCGCGCCTTGGCTCTTCTTAAGCATGGTCGTTTGACTGAAGGATGGCCGGGCTATGAATGGCGATGGGAGGCGGTCCCTTGGCTCAATAGGTGGCAATTAGAAGTTCCTCAGTGGCGGGGTGAAGAGGTGGACGGCAAAGTCATCCTAGTTCACGCCGAGCAAGGGTATGGCGATACCATCCAATTCGTTCGCTATCTTCCGGATATTCTGCGTCGGGGAGGCAAGGTCCGTCTCGTCTGCCAACCGGCGCTCAAACGATTGCTATCATTCCTGCCAGATTTGGAAAGCGTTACCGCTCACGGTGAAATTCCCGGTCCTTTCGACTTGCATCTGCCGATTATGAGCCTGCCGGAAGCAGTTGGCCTTGCAAATCCAGCGAGCGGTTCAGATAAAATTCCATATATTTCAGCAGAAATTGGTGCACCACCTGAACTGGCGTCGGTACAGCTACCAAAGGTTGGTCTCGTATGGCGAGGCAGCCAAATTAACACGGAGGGTAAGTTCCGATCATGTCGGTTCTGCGATCTTGAACCAATTCTGTTGGTGCCACACGCAAGGTATTTCGCATTGCAGCCCGATATCGAAGAAGAAGAACGTAGCCTGCTAATTCACCTCGGGGGAGTCGATTTATCGTCGCGCATTCAGGATTTCGGTGATAGCGCGGCTATCACTGATGCGATGGATTTGGTAATTTCTGTCGACACCGCACAAGCTCATTTAACGGGTGCGCTCGGCAAGCCAATATGGACCTTACTTGCTCGTGGCGCCGACTGGCGATGGTTTCTTGATCGAGATGATAGTCCTTGGTATCCCACGATGCGGTTATTTCGCCAACTGGAGCGAGGCAACTGGCAGCAACCAATTGCACAAGCTGCTCTGGCATTACCGAAATTCCTTCTCGGAATCGCAAATCAAGCGAAATGACAAGAAAAAGGCGGTCGGTTAGGCTGATCGTCTTGGGAAATAAAGACCAAATGATCAAGAATACAACCGCAATCCCTTTGATGAAGCCTCGCCTACCTGATCGAAAGGCGCTGGAACCTTATCTCGCTGAAATTGACCAAAACCGTTGGTACAGTAATTTCGGCCCTTTGGAACGTCGGTTCGAGGCACGCCTGGCTGATTATTTTGGTGTCAGGGATCAGCAAATAATTTGCGTTTCCAGCGGCACGCAGGCGCTCAGCATTTCTCTGAAGTCAGTTGCCCGATCGACTGTTGGATATTGTTTGATGCCGTCCTTTACTTTTGTTGCTACTCCGCACGCGGCTGTTGCGGCTGGTCTCGAGCCTTACTTTCTTGATGTGGATCTAAATACTTGGGCGCTCGATCCTAATGCGGTTAAATCTATTTTGCCGGCATTTGAAGGGCCGATTGCTGCGATCCTACCCGTTGCACCGTTCGGTGCATCTTTCGATATTGAAGCATGGGATGATTTCCACCGTGAGACAGGTATTCCAGTAGTTGTGGATGCAGCTGCCGGCTTTGACTCTGCACGGCCAGGAATGTCACCAGTTATGGTTAGTTTGCATGCTACGAAAGCCCTAGGTATAGGAGAAGGTGGATTGGTTTTATGTCGGGATAATCGGATCGCTGCTAAAATTAGAGGTGGGCGAAATTTCGGTTTCATGGGAGGCCGGATTGCTACAATTCCAGGAAGTAATGCAAAGCTAAGTGAATATGGAGCTGCGGTGGGCCTTGCTTCTCTCGATGCATGGCCTGAAACCAGAGCTCAGTTACTTAGAATTGCGGCAAGCTTTCTAGATGTATTTGAAGGAATTGATAGCCTTACATTTTCGCCGGGATTTACGGTCGACCACGCGGTGACAACTTGCAATGTGGCATTTAAGGAGCCGATAGCGTCAATTGTCATTGATGAGCTTGCTCAAGCGGGTATAGATGCTCGCCGATGGTGGAACCACGGCTGTCATAAAGAACCCATATTTAGCGGATGCGGTAAAAGTAATTTAGATGTAACAGAATATCTCTCCGAGCGTGTGGTTGGTTTGCCTTATTTTATTGATCTCGATTTGCCACAAATGCAAAAAATTCGGGACTGTGTAATCCGAGCGGTGGCTCGGTAAGAGTTGCCCGATTTGGTAAATGTTACCGGGCAATTAATGTATCTATGGCGCAGTTCCGAATTCACCGATTAAAAATATTAAATAAAATCAATATGTTAAAATAATTAATGCGCTGGCATCGCGGTTGCCATTCTAATTACTGACTTTTCGTTTCCGCTTAAGAATACGCTTAAAAGACGTTTTCGAGGAACGGAGCGAAGCCAAGGAGCCAAGGGAGCCAGAAAGGAGTTGGCAAAATGGCAGGATTTGGATCTGATAAGATCGCTTTGTCGGCAGCAGTACGAGGAAATCTGCTTTCTCTTCAAAGAACGTCGACCTCAATCGAAACGACGCAGCAGCGTTTGGCCACCGGCCTCAAGGTAAATTCGGCAATTGACGACGCGGCTGCATTCTTTACAGCCCGAGCACTTGATAACCGAGCTTCAGATCTTGAGAGCCTCAAAAGCAATATCGATATCTCGATAAGCACGCTCCAAGCGGCGCTCGATGGCATCGACGCTATTACTGACCTCGTGCAGCAAGCAAAAGGCCTTGCGAGTAATGCTAAGGCTACAGGTGATACGAATGAACGTTCGACCCTGGCAGTTCAGTTCAATGAGTTACTGGGTCAAATCAATTCAATTGCCAACGATTCAACCTTCAATGGTATGAACTTGTTAAAAGCGACACCGGATAACCTCCAGGTTGCATTTAATGAGGACAATACTTCCAATATTACAATTACTGGTCTCGATACCACGACTGCTACGTCGGGCATCAATCTTGGAGTTGCTGCCAATAATTTTGGCCTTACCGCCAATATTGACACAGCGTTGACCGCAATTAGTAGCGCTCTGGTTACACTGCGTGGTAATGCATCGACCCTAGGTTCGAACAGCACGGTTCTTAAGACCCGTCTTAACTTCACTGAAAACTTGGTTAACACTCTCGAAGGTGGATCAGGCAAGCTCACTTTAGCCGATTTAAATGAGGAAAGCGCTAACCTACTTGCTTTACAGACACGTCAGCAACTTGGCTTAAACTCACTTGCATTAGCCTCGCAGAGCGAGAGAGCGATCTTGAGCCTCTTTGGATAAGCCAATCAACTTAGTATTGTAAAAATTTTTGACGCCGGTCCGGCAATAGTTGCCTGGACGGGCGGCAAAAATTTCCTCTACGGGCAATTTTTTCCTACTTCTTCGTTACATTAGTAGCTACTAAGTATCTCAAAAATATAGCGTTTAGGTTGATGGCATGGTCGTTGCTGCTTTGGTTAATGGCTCGGCCAAATCAATAGAAATTGATAAGGCCGTAGTTATTAAATAGCGATCGCAGAAGGCGGTCGTATCCATGTGTCCTAGAAGAGGAGATATCACATGTCCGACTCTATTAATCTTTCAACATCGGTTCGGACGAACCTACTTACCCTACAGCGTACCTCTGGTCTTATTGCTGCAACCCAAACCCGTCTTTCGACGGGCTTGAAGGTCAATTCAGCCCTCGACGATGCGGCGGCGTTTTTCACTGCCAAGGCGTTGAGCAATGCTGCGAGCGACCTTGAAGGGTTGAAGGGAAATATTGATTTAGCGGTTAGTACTATCCAGTCGGCAATCGACGGCATTGACGCGATTACTGAATTGGTGAACCAAGCAAAAGGTCTCGCTAGTAATGCGAAGGCAACTGGTGATACAAGCGAGCGTTCGACCCTAGCAGTTCAATTTAATGAGCTGCTTAAACAGGTCAATGCAATTGCCAACGATTCAACCTTCAATGGTTTGAACTTATTGAAGGCGACACCTGACAACTTGGCAGTTGAATTCAACACCGATAATACCAGTAACCTGACCATTACGGGTCTAGACTCTACAACTGCTACGTCAGGCATTAATATTGCCGTTGCAGCCAATAATTTTGGCCTTACGGCGAATATTGACACTGCGTTGACCCAAATTGGCAGCGCATTGACTGAACTTAGGTCAAACGCTTCGACCTTGGGTTCAAATAACACCATCCTCTCCACAAGGTTGGATTTCACGGAAAGTCTCGTTGCAACGCAGGAAGGCGGAGAAGCGAAACTAACTCTGGCTGATCTTAATGAGGAAAGTGCAAATCTGCTGGCTCTTCAGACCCGGCAACAGTTAGGTATTAACTCTTTGGCCCTTGCCGCGCAGAGTGAGCGGTCAATTTTGGCGCTTTTTGGTTAATATCCCTTGTGGTTCACTGGAACCCAAGCGGGGGCTACGGCCCCCGCTTTTTTTTTAAAAAAATTGTTAAAGATATGCACGATTTTTTAAACACCGTGTAAAAATTATATTAGCTTATCGTCAAGGCTCGGCGATAGTTTGTATACATTTTATCTAGTGGTATGAAATGCCCTTAAAATTAATTTTGAAACCAGGCGAAAAAGTAATAATCAATCAGGCAGTGGTGTTGAACGGTGGAGATAAGAGCGAGCTTGTTCTGCAGAATAAAGCGAGTGTCTTACGTGAGCGAGATATAATGACCGAAGATAAAGCAGACACTCCTGCGAAAAGAATTTATTTCGCTATTCAAATGATGTACATGTTCACAGATAAAGAACGCCACCGCCAAGATAAATTTAATGAGTTAGTGAGCTCTTTCGTAGAAGCCGTACCAAGTTCAACACCAATTTTACTTGATATTGGTAGGAAAGTTATTGAAGGTAATCTTTACGGCGCAATGAAAGACTGCAAGAAACTAATGCGCTACGAAGAAGAGGTGTTAAAACATGTCGCCCAGTAGCGATCCCTACCGTACTTCACAGAAGCTCGGTGCTGGCGCTCGCCAAACTGAAGCGCGAGCATTGATGGAAACAGCGCGGACCCTGGCAGATGCTCAAAATAACATGGATGACATTTCTGCATACCGTGCGGCGCTGCGTCTAAACTGGCGACTTTGGACTATTTTTCAGTCGGATGTTTCGTCGGCAGAGAATCCATTACCAGATGAAATTAAACAGAATATTCTCAACCTCAGTGTATTCATCGATAAACACACTGTTGATGCTCTTGCCAATCCAGAAGTGCGTAAACTCAAAGTGCTCATAGATATAAATCGTAACATCGCGAGCGGTCTTATCACGAGTCCGGAAGGCGGAGACGACGCGCCCACAGCACCGGCGCAAAGCCCGAGCAGTAGCGAAGGTGGTGTGATAGCCTAGTCCAAAAACTAGTTTTCTCAAAGATTAGTCACATCAATCTCTACTGCAGGATCGTTTTGGACGAAACGACGCCACATTTCTCTATAAGCCTTTTCAAGACTTCTTGTAGTTAATTTTGTGTCGAAAAGTGCACAGGTTGTGCGGTTTTTGATGATCTTACGGCGAATTGCGGCTAATTCGTCAGCATTAGTTGCCAAGCGATAAGCCAATGCGCCATATTGATCGACAGACTCTGTAACCAATTCCGAAAGCCCTGCTGCAGTAAGCAAACTTGCCGACACGCGGGAAGCAAAGTGATTTCCTTTTATAGTGACGACAGGAAGCCCGGCCCATAATGCATCGCTAGTCGTTGTGTGGCCGTTATAGAAATGTGTGTCTAGAGCAAGATCGGCTACTGTCATCCGCTGAAGATGCTGGGGGCGTGGTAGCATCTCTGCGAAGATTAATCTATCTCGTTCAATACCCGCATTTACCGCGATACGTGACAAGTTTTCTACGGCTTTTTGATTGTTTTGAAGTATCCAAAGGCCGCTATCTGGAATAGATTTAAGTAAATCAATCCAAATATAAAATATTTTTTCATCTAGTTTTATGGGGTTATTAAAAGAGCAGAATAAAAAATTAATTTTTTCTTTCAATGAATCGTGTTCTTTCTTAAATAAATTTTCTTGAGTATTATCATTCGCTTGATATGTCCCGGGTAAATAAACTAAAGATTCGCTAAAGTAGCGAGCTGTGTCAGGCGGCGCCACGATAGGATCGGCGACAATGTAATCGAAGAAATCTGCACCGGTTGTCCCAGGGAAGCCAAGATAAGTGATTTGTATGGGCGCCGGACGTTTTGCAAAAATACCAAGTCGATTGTTTCGCGTATATCCCATTAAATCAACTAGGATATTGATGTTATCATTACTTATAATTTCTGCTGCCTCAGCATCGTTTTTATCTCTTATGTCGACGAAGGCATGGCAGTTGCTTCGGATGTCTTCACGATAGGCGCTTGGTTTGTCAGGGCCATGCGAGTAAGCGCATATTTCGAACGTTTCGCGTTCATGAGTTCGGAACACACCGCGCATGAGATGGCTCATAGCGTGGTTGTGGAGGTCCCCGCTGAGATAACCTATACGAATTTTGTGCTTCATGTTGGTGCTGTATTTGCCGGTTCTTGGGTGACGACTGAGATCGACCCCTCTCTCCAGTCGAGAACTCCAAGATCTGGCTACTAAGAAATTCATTTTCGGATTATCTACGCGATGCACGTTGTCGAAAGGCGGTTCGGGTGCAGCTTGATCTTGAGCAAATGCCGCCTCGTTTAATTGATCTATATCCTGAGAAAGTTTGGTTAGCTCTTTACCCCATTCGCATGTCACGCGCAGCAGAGGATATAGTCCTGCACTTGCCACGTTACATTTTGGTTGCAGGTCGAGAGATTGGCGAAAGAATGAGATAGCTTCTCCGGTGCGCCCAGCTTCCGCATGAATAGCTCCCAAGCGATTTAGAACATGGGGCGTTGGCTTGACATTAGCCCACAGTTTCAAATAGGGGAGTGCTTCGTCGTTTTTGCCGGCTTGGAGCAGCAAGTCGCAAAGCATGGAAAGTTTATTTGTGTCTGTCTCTTCTATTTTGATTGATGAGCGCAGATACGAAATGGCATCGTCCTGTGCATCTAGTTGGATGCTAGAAATTCCGGCAAGGTAATTCGCGAAGCTATTGTTTTTGTCTTGCTCTAGTAGTTGACGGCATAACCGCAAGCAGAAAGCCCATTCGCCCCGCTCGGCATAGTGGGAAGCGTTCTGGAGAGCGTCAATTAAATCTTGGTCTGTCATGATACTGCAATTTTGCATCATGAACTTTGAGAATTAATATCGTCAATCCATTCACGTAAACTGACAGCTACGGATCGTGTCAATCGAGCCCAGTCGCCACGTTTAGACTGCCTAAACAGGCGCATTGTTGGATACCATGGCGAATCAGTTCGCTGCACTAGATAGCGCCAGTCTGCATGGTGAGCGAGCATAACCCAAACAGGTTTTCCGATTGCTCCGGCGAGATGTGCGGTTGCAGTGTCGACCGTGATGACGAGGTCGAGTGATGCGATGGCGGCGGCGGTGTCAGAGAAATCCTTAAAATGCGATCCTAAATTTGTCACTCGGCTAGGAATGTCAAATGGGTCCAAGCCGACTTGCAGACTCACGAATGTTACGCCGGGCACAGCCAAGATGGGGTCCAATTCCGGCCGGGGGCAACTTCTCATTGCATCGTCTTGCCGTCTTGGGTTGCCAAGCCAAACCAATCCGACTTGCCGTTTCTCATTTCCGAGGAAGCCGGCGAATTTTTGAATTTTATCAGCTTTAGCACCGAGATAGGGAACCTTGGCAGGTACGCTATCCAAATCTGTGGAGAGAATACGCGGTAGGCTCATTAATGGAATTGAGAAATTGGTTTCTGGGATTTCGTCCTTTCGGGCTAAAACCTGCTCGACACCTTCTATTGAGCGACACAGACTAACCATAGGACGCTGGCACTCAAAATGAACCTCACCACCCATTGCGGTAAGTATAGGGATGTATCGACAGAATTGTAATGTATCTCCAAATCCTTGTTCGGCATGCACGAGTATACGTCGGCCCGAGAGAGGTTCCCCATTCCACCTTGGTGCAGAAAAGGAACGGCGGTTAGATGTGAATCTGGCAGCTTCCCATCTCGATTCGTAATTTTCCCAACCTTTTTTATACTTACCCTGCGCCAGTTGGCAGATGCCAAGGCTCATAAGCAAATCAGCGTTACCGGGGGCTTGATTTAGTGCCGATTTATAAGCTCGCTCGGATTCTTTGAATTCATTGAGATTGAATAGTGCGAGGGCAAGGTTCGCCAGGGCGGTTACTTTCCCCGGGTTTAATTCTATTGCCTTTCTATAGGCTTCTGCCGCCTTTAAAAAGTTGCCTTGCTCGCGGTGTATGTTACCCAGATTAATATGTGCTTCAGCCCATTTAGGGCGTAATTTTATAGCAGCATTGAGGGTATATAGTGCCTCGCCGAAACAATTTTCAGCCTGTAATGCAACACTTAGGTTGTTCATTATTTCAGTGTCACACGGGACTAATTTGAGGGCCCTTCGAAAGGCCCTGATAGCAGCCTGATGCTTATTCGCATCGCATAATGCAAGACCGAGATTGTTCAATGCTACTGGAGATTTTGGGCAAATAGATAAAGCCCTTCCGGATGCTTTTATGGCCTCAGATGTCCGTCCAGCGTGTAGGTATGCAGCCGCTAAATTACCGTGTGCGTCATATGCAGTTGCGTTGTGCTGGATGCAAAATTCGTAGTTATCAATTGCCGCCAATAATTCTTGTTGTCGTGCTTGCACATTGGCTAAATGAAACCGAATGGCTGTATCCTCAGGCGCAATTTTTTTCGCTTTTTCAAGTACTTGCCTAGCTTCTTTGATTTGATCAATGGCAAATAAAGCCGCACCAAAGTCCCGGAGGTAATTAGGATTCTCAGGCGACAAGTTATGGGCTTTATCGAAATAGTTTGCAGCAAGAAGGAGATTGCCCATTTTCTGGGCAGTGAGCGCGCGTAAGTGCCATGCTGTTGCGTTATCTGGCTTGGCATCAAGTACTTGTCGAAGTATTTCCTCACTTCGTACCGGATCTCCTTGTTCAAGACAACTAAGCACCTTTGATAATATCTTG
Source organism: Pseudomonadota bacterium (assembly GCA_036337155.1). GTDB lineage: Bacteria > Pseudomonadota > Alphaproteobacteria > UBA8366 > UBA8366 > UBA6544. Next base: position 133,674 of record JAYZET010000010.1, read on the forward strand.
CTGAGGTTTCCAACAAGGGGGGCCGTCGCGTTTTCTTCCATATCCATTGTGGAAACCCTCATCGTCAAACTGAGGGGTTAGTTAACGCAAGAAGTTCGAAAGTGAGAGTGTTTGAATTCTTGCGATTGTAGTAAAAGAAGCTTCCAATTGGATTTGTTCAAAATTAAGCAATGCCACTGCTTCTGCGGTGTCGACATTTTCGATCTCAGCAATTGAATCCTGAGCAAAATTTAAGAAATCACTATGCTTACCTTTAATGCTGTCTAACATCACGCGGTCTAAACCGATATCCGAGCGAAAATCGGTGAGGGTCTTATCAGTGCCATTGTTCTCTATTACTTCGGTCAATTCTGCCATGGCGGCTTTTATAAAAGTTTGCTCATTTGTATTTACAGGATCTGAAAAAGAATGAGCAGCAATATTATCAAGTGTCCTGATTAATTTTTCAAAAGCGGATTCGTTAGCTAATATGCCATATGATACGGTAAAATTATCGTCGATCCGCGTTGATTGAACAGCGCTGTCACCTTCGTAATAGCCGGTGTCGACAGTCTGGTTGAAACTCGGATTAGGTGGTCCGGTGATAACTGGCGTTGTGTATGTTCCGTTGGATATGTCAACTGGTCGTGTCTCAATCTCACCACCGGCGAATAAAAATCGGCTGTCGTCCTTCATATTAAGGAGTTCGATGACCTGGTCACGTGCCGCCTGCATTACAGATGGTACTTCTAGATCATCTGCAGTACTGCCATTTAGAGTTCCAGCAAGGTCCGTCCTTGCCTTACGGGCGATTTTCTCTATTTCTTCAATCGCAAATGCCATCAAGTCGAGGCGTTTTTCAGTTATCGTGATATTCTCAATGAATTGCTCAGCTTGTTTAAGTTCGCTTTTTAAATTTACTAGTTTGCTCGCGTTGTTGGCTATTCCCGAGAAACGTTGTGTTTCCTTGCCGGATGCGACTTGTGCCTGCAATTCGTTCACGTTCCGCTGCGTCCGGAGTGCAGCGGCTGTCACTAGGCGCTGTTGGGCGAGAGTTGCTACTCTTGTCATGGTTCACTAACTCCTAACGAACGGCATCAATCAATTCCTGTAACATATCTGACGCCGTTGTAATGATCCTTGCTGAGGCATTAAAGGATTGTTCCAAAACAACTAAGTTAGCGAGTTCTTCATCTAGATTTACGCCAGATACTGAAGCTGCGCGGAATTGCAATGTGTCCGTGAATTGCTTCGTGAACTCTAATTCTACCCGAGCGTCGTTTGTTTGCGACACCTGCAGACCCAACATTTGAGAGGCATACTCGCCTAGGGTGGTAGCGACACCTGAAATTCCACCGGATGTTCCAAAAGTAATAGTCTGGGCAAAAACCCCAGCAATCGTCGTTGCAGCGGTTGCATCGCCGGGCGATATGCCAGTTGATGTGCTAACGGTGCCGTGGCCAAGGCGGGTTGGATCGCTGATGATCTCAGAGTTAACTTGAAAACGCCCCGAAAGAGCGCGGTTGTCGGATGTCAGTTGGACCTGTGTCGCGAGACTACCACTGTCTGCGATACGAAAATTATTGCCATCAGAATCCGAAATTATTAAGCGACGGCCAGATCCGTCATTTACTACTTTCGCAGAGATATTAGCATTTGTCAGGTCAGAGTTTGCTGTAATATTTGATGCAATTGTATCTAGCGATTGGCCTGTTGAATAAGCAATGGTGACTGGTGAATTAGTGAAATTTCCCGTAAAAGTAAGGTTACCGGCAAGGCCGAGAGCTGTTGTGCTGTTTGTCTGCTGAGATGAGGCAAATGAGTTGTAATCACTAGAGTTATCTTCCTGTACTATCAGGTCATTCATCCCAAAAAAATGTGAAAAATCGCGCGTTTCACCTTGAATGACGGTGTATGTGCTGTTGCTATTCGCAATAGCTATCCCATTGGCCGTGCTGTTTGCTGAAATTTGCAACTTGCCGTTGCTATCCAGTGACGCGCTTGCATTTGTCATGGCGTTAATGGTGGAAACGATTTCTCCAACGGTATCGACGGAAGTTGCACCTAAATTAGAGATATTTAACGTTTCTACTACGTCGCCAGTCGACCTGTTAATCACGATTATACTTGCCGCGCCTGTCGCCGAGAGGGGATCGCCTGAAGCAAATGTTTGAGACCCGGTAAGGCTATTTGGTGGCGGTGCAGCAGTTGCGTCGTTGTGTGCCGCATTCAGTTGCACGGTCAGCTTTTGTACCAAGGTATCGAGTTCCGCCTGAATGTTGGGTAGTACTGTATCACGAAGATCGATCAGACCTTTGAGGCGTCCTGTAGTAATTTCGGTGGTTATATCGTTGGTACCGTTAGACGTATCAGGTGTGCCCAAAAAAATCCCTGTTACCCCGCCCGGATATCCGGAATCCGTTGGTTCCAGATAGCTTAGCGATGCGCTCATTTGCACAGCAGAAACGTGTGAGACCGTCTCGACGACAGCACCGCTGATTAAATTTCGGCCGGTGTTAGTGAGTATGGTAAGCAGACTGTTTGAGTCCTCTATTATTCGGAGGTCCATTTGCTCGGCTAACTTATTTACCGCACGGTCACGTTCGTCGCGCTCTTCGCCGCTGGGTGTATTTAGGTTCGCTGCCCGAGCAACTCGTGTATTCAAATCGTGAATGCTATTGAGCTGGGTCTGAATATCAGTGGCCCCCCGACTAATTTCCTGGTCTGCTCGGAGACGCAAGTTTTGCACGGAATCCGCCAAATCCTGTATTTGAAGTGCGGCCTTGCGTAATTCGTTGACAACGTTAAATGCCGACGCGCTTGACTCGGGTGTTGTAGCAAATGCTTCGAGCGTATCGCGTACGGTAGAGAGTGCATTAGTAATAGACCGATCGTTTTCAGGTGAGCTGAATAACGCCTCTAGTTGGCTGAGAATTTCCTCGCGGACTTCCAGATTCCCAATGGTGGCCTGTTGGTCTCGGATTTCTTTAATCAGAAATTCGTCGACAACTCGGTCTACCGTGGCCACGTTGACGCCAGCCCCAGTCGTGTTGATGGTCCGAGTTGAGAATGTGACGTCTTTGCGCGAATACCCTTCGGTATTAACGTTGGTGATGTTGTTTGAGGAGACTTGAAGTGCGGTCTGCGTTGCGGCTAGTCCGCTTAGCGCCGTTCTAAGCGCGAGGGTCAGTGTCACTTATTATCCCTCATAATTCTCGGTTTAAAGTCATTGCTGCGACTGGCATTTTAGAGCGGCGCGTTGGATAAGGCGCAGTTCCAGATGCTCCGTAGCCGTTTGGTCGGGTCTCTTGTCTGCTCGCTAATTGTGCAATCTTGTTAACCATGCGCGTATTCATCTCGAGTGCTGCCTTGAGCGCGCGCGTATTTCGTTGTGCAGAACGGTCGAACGCTGCGCTGGCATTACGAAGCCTGTCGCGGAGTTCAGCCGTCACTGTTTCGAAAGTGCCAACATCTTGAATGGCTTCACGCATCCGCAATTCGTAAAGACCGGAAAGTGACGTCTTTTCTTGCTGGAGAGCGCCAATTTCCTTTACGCGTAACTCTTGTAGAAGCTCATTTTCTTGATCAATCACCGCAGTCAGAGATTCGGTGACGTCGATAAGTTCGTGAGCTCGTGTGGTCGGATTCATAGCTTAGCTCTCCAGCATTTCTTGCATCTTAAGTAGCTGTTCGCGGACGGCACTTGCGATACCGAATTCACCTCGTCGGGCGGCTTCTTTGCCATATTCCTGAACCAAAACCGACCTGAAAACCTTTTCACCATGACCGCCACCGAAGGGTCCGTTGGTTTCAATCCCGGACATCATGGTTTCCATCATCATCGAGATGAAGAAGGCTTCGAAGTCCTCGGCGACAGTGTTGATTTGTTCATCGTTCATTTTGCGGACTGCCCTATTAGCATTGCCAGATTGCGAAGGCGTTTGCGACGACTGGTAACTCTGTAACGCTTGATCGACGAATACACTGCTATCCATCATCACAGCACCTCGATGTCCGCTTGCATGGCCCCTGACGCCTTCACGGCTTGTAGAATTGTAATCATGTCGCGAGGGCCTATGCCGAGCGCGTTCAATCCGTTCACCAATTCCTGTAGGGTGACGCCGTTCGGTAGTACGGCGAACTTACGATCTTCACCTTCCTCAACCTCTACCGCCGTACGATTGACTGTTTGTGTCGTACCAGTATTAGAAAATGGGGTCGGCTGTGATACTTGCTGTGTCTCGGTAATCCGAATTGTCAGGTTGCCCTGGGCGATTGCCACCGTACTAATCCGAACATTTTCGCCCATTACTATTATACCTGATTGTTCGTCGATGATGACCTTCGCGATTTGGTCAGGCAGAACCTCTAGTTGCTCAATGTCGGTAAGTAATTCGACCAGTTCGCCATTATAGGTTTTGGGTACATCAAGCTTGACCGTCGCATTGTCAGTTGCTTTGGCAGTTGCGAGACCTACAAAGGCGTTAATCGCGCGCGCGACGCGGCGGGCTGTGGTGAAGTCGGGATTGCGAAGCGACAGATGGACCCGCTTGAGGTCGGCTAGCGCAAACGGCAACTCGCGCTCGACGATCGCACCGTTCGGGATACGGCCGCTGGTCGGAACGCCTTTTACTACGGTTTCCGCTGCACCTGCGGCAGCAAAACCTCCGACTGCAAGCGTACCCTGCGCCACTGCGTAAACCTCACCGTCGGCTCCCAGCATTGGCGTGACCAGAAGAGTTCCACCGAGCAAGCTGCTCGCATTGCCCAGTGCCGAGACTGAAACGTCGATCTTGACGCCTTGGCGCGCAAAGGCTGGAAGTTGGCCAGTAACCATAACGGCCGCCACGTTTTTAGAATCGAGAGCGTTATCATTGGCGTTTACGCCAAGCCGCTCGAGCATGCCGATTAGACTTTGCTTTGTGAAGACGTTGCTCGACAAGGAGTCGCCCGTGCCGTTCAGTCCGACGACCAGGCCGTAGCCAATCAGTATGTTCTCACGCACTCCTTCAATATCGACAATATCCTTAATTCGGGACTGAGCTACGGCTGCATTGGTCCATGTGAAGCAAGTCGTCACCATCACTAAAATCAATGCGACCTGACTGAGCGAGCTTTGTGCCTCTGGACGGATTTTTGACTTCTTCATTTCCACCGTATCTCCCGTTAAGAGATTTGTTCTCAGAGAGAGGTGCGAATGGCATGCCATGTTTCTATCTCGTTAAGGTATTGATTAATATAAATTTAATTAACCCAAGCTAAAAATTTATAAGTATTGGGCAGGGGTCAGGGAAAGCCGTGCCGGGTGTTTGGAAAAGATTGCCGGGTTACGCGTCACGGGCATTTGGCGCAAATTTGTTTCTTCAATCGCTGAAAGCGATTAAAATCCTTGGATGAAGATCGAAAAAACGTCACCGATTGGCTCGTCGCCTGTTAAAAGAGGCGAGCGTTCGGGAAAGACTGCCGCCGGGAAGTTCTCGAAACAGGTAGGCGCAAAAGAAACATTATCGGTAGACCCGGTCAGTGGTGCGGCTCCGGTACAGGGGGTTGACGCGCTCCTCGCGATACAAGAGGTGGAGGATTTGACTGCCGATGGTCGAAATGCACGTGGCCGCTATTGGGGTGAAGAGTTACTAGACCGTTTAGAATCTATTCGTTTAGGCCTTCTTGCTGGGGGAATTCCGGCCAGTGAACTGCGCAATATTTCGAACTTACTTACGTCTCAACGTGAAGCCGCCAGTGACCCACGATTGCAGGAAATTCTGGAAGAAATCGAGCTTCGTGCAAGGGTAGAACTCGCGAAATACGAGGTTGGTCGCTAGCGTTGCTGTTTACTTGGTTGAAGAGATGAAAAATTTATTATATTGGTAAATTCAAGTGCTTGCCGGGGGAGCGGGTACTCCATATACTCCGCGCGCTTCGAAAAAAAGTTAATGCTCTGGCGAGGATAAAACATGGCGTCGAAGAAGCGGCCATCGCTTCCTAAGAACTATAAGCCTACAGAAAAAGAAAAGTTCATGAGCGCTCGCCAGCGCGAGTATTTTCGCAGGAAATTGCTAAATTGGCGTGAAGAACTTCTGAACGAATCAGGCGAAACGTTACGTAATTTGCAGGAAGAAAGTCTTGCTGAGCCGGATATGGCAGACCGTGCGTCCCTTGAAGCGGATCGTGCTCTGGAATTACGTACACGGGACCGGCAACGCAAGTTAATATCAAAAATTGATGAAGCGCTTGAGCGCATCGAGGACGGAAGCTACGGTTATTGCGAGGAAACGGATGAGCCTATCGCGCTTCGGCGTCTCGAAGCTAGACCAATTGCGACTTTGAGCGTCGAGGCACAGGAACGCCACGAACGGATGGAGCGGACGCGACGCGACAACTGAAAATGATTTGCGATAAAAATTATAAAGGGGGCCGATGTCTGTTGACATCGGCCCCTTATTTTGCAGCAGACCTCTAGGAGGAGGATGAGGAGGATGGAGAAAAGGACTGCTGCAAATATCCACTTTCTTACTTTAGCCTGTTTTTTTCACTAGAATGGGAAAAGGATATCGTAGACTTGATGGCCGTAGCGTGGCGTCTGCACGTCGGTCAGGATGCCGCGTCCACCATAAGCTAGGCGGGCTTCTGCGATCTGTTCGAAGTTGATTGTATTGCTAGTCGTGATGTCCTGTGGCCGTACGATACCTGTAATGGAGAGTTCGCGGACCTCCGCGTTGACACGGGTTTCCTGACGGCCCTCGATCACGAGATTGCCGTTTCCTAGTACTTGAGTGACGAGTGCCGCGACCTTGGTTGTAATTTTTTCTGTTCTGTCTATTTGGCCATCGCCCGCGACCGAAGAATTGCTAGTGGCACTGGTCAACGCAGATACATTAATTGATTCTGGGAAGATTGCGTCCAGGGCCGCTTCGTAGCCAAGGAAACTAGGTAGCGTCGCGCCTTCGCTATTTGTTCTAGTTCTTGAGATTTTGTTGTCAAAATCGACAGTATCGGCAACTGACACGGTAACTGTAACGATGTCTCCGACCTGGTTGGCTCGTAGGTCTTTGAAGAAGGCACGGGAGCCGGCCCGCCACAGAGAGTTGGGTGAACGTTCGGCTCTTACTGGAGCCGGCATCGGCATCGTTATCGGACGATACCCAGCGCGATGCGTAGGATTTTGAACCCGTGTTAGTTTTGGTTCTTCGCCGACCTGGGAGAGACGTTCCAAAGTATTACATCCACTGACAATTACGAGCGTGAGACCGCACGCTGCCAGTTTTTTGATAAAATGAAAGTCTCGATTGATCATTTATTGCTCCTGCCTCAATGCTAGGCGGTTGAGGGGTTTGACAGTGACAGTGCTTGAATTCATTACCTTTCCGTCGATAATCTTGTGGGTCATTGCGTTGCGGATACGAATGACATCGCCTTGAGAGCCGGCTTGAAGTGCCCTGCCTTGAGCTGTCAAAACCATCTGTTCTGTCCTAAAAACCATCGTGACGATAGACCCCTTTGGTACTAACACCGGGGCGCGAATATCGTCCCGCTTCACTGGCCGGTCGGCCGAAAGCGTGCGAAGCGGGCTCATGCCGACAAGATCTTCTACATCCTGAAGCGCATTCCTATCGATCCGATCAGCGCGGAAGGTGACCAATCGAATGTCCGAGCGGTCGATCACATCATTGCTCCGCATTCGTCGAACAAAAACAGGAATTTCAACGATTCGATGATAGCGTCCAGTAGCGGTTATCTGTGAACCGCGAGACTTGCCTTCTCCGCCCAATAGCAAGGCTGAAAATCGACGGCTTCTCTGATCAAGCATAAGACGCCGAATTTGGACTGAAGGCATCGCCTCGCCAGGCAAGTGCATCTGCAGGACTTGGTTGTCAAGTTCGATTTCGAAGTTTTTGTTTTTACCAATTTGGTGCCTAACAGCTTTACCAATAGCCTCTCGGATTTGTTCGGTGGAAATACGGATTATCGAACGTTCGAGGACGACTTGATCGAGTTTACTGAATGGCTTCCAGTCGACCCCATAAGCTCTAGCAGCTCGATAAAGCCATTGGGCGTTTAAGACTAACTTTTTGCCCGGCGCCGGTGGTTGTAATACGATACGATCCGAATGTTTTCCAGCATCGCTGAAAATGTCGCTGAGGCGAACAACGTGGTCTCGGATAACGACGTGGTGTCGAAGACTGGCAGACGAGGCGTCTGCGGCGGTGAAAGCTAAAGCTGTTGTGACAACGGCGTTCCTCAATATACTCGAAGCTTGGAAGTGGCAGGAAAAAGTCATCGCCAATTACCTAACGTTCGACATCGTGGCCATCATCTGATCGGATGTCTCGATGACCTTCGAGTTCATTTCGTAGGCTCGTTGCGCCGTGATAAGATTGGTTATCTCCTCAACCACATTGACATTGGAGGTTTCAAGGAAACCCTGTTGTGTCCGGCCAAAGCCGTCTGAATCTGGAGTACCCGTTGTGGCGGCACCCGAAGCTGGTGTTTCTAAGTAGAGATTATCTCCAACAGCAAGTAAGCCGGCTTCATTCGAAAAACTGGCCAATTCGAATTGGCCAATGTTCTGGGGGGCAACCTGACCATCAAGTTGTACAAGAACCTCACCACTTGAGTTGACAGTGACGTCGATTGCTCCGTCAGGTACCGTTAAGCCTGGTAAAACTTTGAACCCATCGACAGTGACAATTTCGCCATTTTGGCTCAGTTGGAATGCACCGGATCGTGTGTAAGCCGTTTCACCGTCGGCAAGCTCGATCTGGAAATAACCCTCTCCGTTAATGGCAAGGTCCAAAGTATTCTCAGTGAGCGTCAAATTACCTTGTTGTGCAATCCGATACACTGCGGCGGTTTTTACACCGAGGCCGATTTGCACGCCGGCAGGGACGATAGTACCAGCGTCTGAAGAATCTGATCCGACCCTTCGTTGGTTTTGGTACAATAGGTCCTGAAACTCTACACGCCGCCGCTGAAAGGCTGTAGTATTCATATTAGCAATGTTGTGGGAGATAACTTCGACGTTTAGCTGCTGGGCCAGCATCCCAGTCGCACCGATGTTAAGCGCTCTCATGATATTCTCCTTTACGACGCCGGCGAAGGACGGGCCAGACGATTGATCATTTTCATGACCCGCTCGTGTTCTTGTTTGAGGCTCCGATCAAGGGTGTTATTCGATCGGTGTACCCGGATCATTTCGGTGAATTGCTCGATTGCATTCACATTTGATTGTTCCAGCATGCCCTGCACGATTTTGGGTTTTTTAACTTCTTGCTGCTCTAAATCTTCTGCTGCGATGTAAAGATTATTTGCGGAACGTTTTAGTTCTTGCTCGTCATCAAATGCAACAAGGCCAATTTTGGCGATAATGCCGTTTTCCGTCGAAACAGTGCCGTCCGGGTTGATTTCAACCTTGCTGTTAATGGGAATTTTAATGGGGTTACCTCCAGCATCCAGGAGTAGGTCACCTTGATGTGTTGAAATTTGATTTTCAGCATCGAGTTGGAAACGTCCATGGCGCGTATAGCGTTCGCCAAGAGGCGTTTCGATTTTGAAATATCCATCGCCTGATATGCCTAAATCTAGGGGGTTATCAGTTTTGAGTAATGGCCCTTCTGTAGTGTCCCGCTTTGTTCCAAGATCAAGTGAGAAAGAAATTTTTTCAGCGTTGTGATTTTTGCTTTCGTTTATAAGGTGCTTGATGAAAATTAATTTTTCAGATTTGAAAGCGGGCGTATCCACGTTTGCCATGTTGTTGGCAACAATTTCCATTTGTCTTCGTAATGCGAGTTGACGATTAAGCGCGACGTAGGTTGTGTTTTCCATATTCCGGTCTCATCCTTCCAAATTGAAACTCCTCCAAATAATTAGGTCAGCAGGATACGTGCCAAAAAATTTTTCTTTTATTATCAGATATTTAAATATTAATGAGCTCGGCTGATAAATTTATATATCCGGCTTTGCCGGGTAGATGATGCCGGCAATAGGGAAATTTCGTCGTATCTGTCGATATTTATAGAGACTTAATGTTTTGCATTTTTTGATCTTGTTAATTATTGTGTTGCAAGTATTTGTGATGTGTTTGTATTAAAGAAACAAAGTCATGGTCTAAATTTAGTATTATAGAGACATAGTAATGGCTGACGATTTCGACGATGATGGATTAGATGACGGTGAAGAAGCCGAGGCGGGTGGAGGTTTAAAGAAACTTCTGCTTTTTGTTGGTGCTCCTGTAATTCTTCTTATTGTAGGTGTTGTGGTCGCGTATTTTTTGGGTGTTTTCGATTCTTTGTTTGGCTCCGCTCCGGAGGAATCGGTAGTTGAGGAACAACAGGTTGATTCACCTGGACATTTCTTTGAGTTAGAGGAGATGCTTGTGAGCATGGGGCAAGCAGGTCGGAGGTCGAGCTTTCTTAAGTTGCGTATCAGCCTTGAATTGGAAAAAAAGGAAGATGAACAACGCATCATAGCAGTGATGCCTCGTATTATCGATAATTTCCAGATGTTCCTTCGTGGGTTGCGGATTGAGGAGTTACAAGGCTCACACGGCTTGTATAGGATAAAAGAAGAACTTCTTGTTCGCGTCAACGCAGCTGCAAACCCTGTTAAGATCAAAGATGTCCTCTTTAAGGAAATGTTGGTACAGTAGGTTTATGGTAAGGTTGGTGAAACTACTCATCGGGTATCGTCATGATTATGGATGACGAAGATGAAAATATAGCGGACGATTGGGCGGCAGCGCTCGAGGATTCTGAGGATTCCGAAGGTGGCGACGGGGGAGAAATCGATGCCCTTGCCGACGAATGGGCGGCTATGTCATCGGACGGCAACGAAGATGATTTTTCCGACAGCTCCCGTGTCCTGAATCAATCCGAAATCGACAATCTACTTGGTTTCCAGGAAGGAGATGAAGCCGAATCCGATAAATCTGGTATCGAGGCAATCATTGATAGCGGTATGGTGTCGTACGAACGCCTACCGATGTTGGAGGTCGTTTTTGACCGCCTCGTTCGTATGATGTCGACATCACTGCGAAATTTTACCTCAGACAATGTCGAGGTGAGCCTTGATAACATTACGTCGATCCGATTTGGGGATTATCTGAATTCGATACCGCTGCCGGCGATGTTGACTGTGTTCAAGGTCGAGGAGTGGGATAATTTCGGACTTATTACGGTCGATAGCTCATTGATTTACTCGATTGTGGACGTGCTTCTTGGAGGTCGGCGCGGCACTTCGGCGATGCGAATTGAAGGGCGTCCCTACACCACCATTGAACGGAACCTCGTAGAAAGAATGATTAATGTGGTTTTGACCGATATGTGTGGCGCTTTCGATCCCTTGGCGTCGGTGTCATTTCGGTTTGATCGCCTTGAAACAAATCCACGATTTGCAACGATTGCTCGTCCGGCGAACGCCGCAATCGTTGCGCGTTTGCGTATTGATATGGAGGATCGCGGCGGCCGGCTGGAGTTACTTTTGCCGTATGCGACGCTTGAGCCTGTCCGTGAACTCTTACTGCAGATGTTTATGGGTGAAAAATTTGGGCGCGATTCTATTTGGGAGAATCACCTGGCTACCGAGCTCTGGTCCACAGATGTTGAACTTGATGCCGTGCTCGACGAAGTGACTGTTCCGCTTCATGATGTGTTAAATTGGAAAGTGGGAACTCGCCTCGATCTTCAGGTAACACCTGAGACAACCGTCGACCTCAGGTGCGGTGAAAGTTCGATGTTCCGAGGTAAGATGGGACAAAGAAGCGGAAATATAGCCGTTCGTATAGATCAGAAATTGGACCGACCTCAAGTGACCTAGGCGAGGTGCCTTTATGCTCTTTCCCCAGTTAACGTTTGTGCTAGAGATCATTGGAGCGACATTGTTGGCGGTGATGATCGTGTATGCGGTTCGATTGAACCGACGCCTTTCGACCTTACAGGATGACAAGGCTGAGTTCGAACGATTACTCTTGAATTTTACGGAATCGACCTCGAGGGCTGAAACCAGTGTTGCTCGTTTGAAAGCCAGCGCCACTGATACGGCCCAATCCTTGCAGGACAGTGTTACGCGGGCACAAGCATTGCGCGATGAACTTGCTTTCATGGTCGACAGGGCGGACGAGCTCGCAAATCGGTTGGAAGGTGCAATCAGAGAGGCCCGCCCCGAAACAGCGCTGCGAGCTGGCGCCAATCAAGGCGCGGCGAGCGGTGAAAAAGTAACTGTAGAAGCGGCTCGAACCGAGCCGGCTACGAAGGAAGAGAAAGGGCAGCGAAAAACCAAGTCGGATTTGCTCAAAGCCCTTGAAGGAATGCGATAGAACATGGCGGCGCGCGTTAGAATTTTACCTTTGATGATAATTGTGTTGGTTTTGCTATTTTCGGTGAAACTGGGAAATATTTGGCAAGGCGCTTCGACAATCAATTTCGGCTATGGAATCGATGTGCAGCCCGCGTTGGCTCAGCAGTCTGATGATGTAGAGAAGACGACGGAAAAAAATAAAACGCCATCAGCTGAAGCACCATCGTCTAAAGCTGCTCCGCCGCCAGGGTCAGTCCCGCTACAGGAGACTGACGCAGAAACACCAATGATCAAGGACCCAAACCGATTTAGCGAAAGAGAGGTTCAATTACTGCAGGAATTGGCCGAGCGCCGGAATGTTCTCGATGCGCGTGAGCGTCAATTGGATGAACGCGAAGCGTTGCTTAGCGCCGCCGAGCAAAAATTAGAAGAAAAGCAAACGAAATTGAACTCGACTAAGGATGATTTAAAAGAATTACTTAAAGAAAAGAGCGAACAAGAAAAGGCAAAGATCAAACGGCTTGTTGCGATTTACGAAAACATGAAACCAAATGATGCAGCTAATATATTTAACGAATTAGAAATGCCAGTTCTCTTGCAGGTTATAAAAAATATGAAAGAACGAAAAGTAGCTCCTGTTATTGCATCGATGAGTGCGGAAAAAGCCCGTGAATTAACCAAAAAAATTGCCAATCAACGCAAGATTACAGCAATCCACGTACCGTTAAATTTGCCAAAATGAATCTGATATTATGGCATTAAATCGACGTCAAGCTATTTTCAAATGAGTGTATTAGTTTACTCCTTTATTCTAAATGGCAATTCTCATTGTGGATGATTAATAGCACGATTAGATAACTATCAGGAATTCTCCCAAGCGTTGTGGGTTTGAAAATTGTGAAAAATTAGATTGATGGTGGCGAGGCCTCAACAATTCAAAGCAAATTTAGTCTGAGCTTGTATTATCTAGTTGAATTTGAAATTTGCCGGAAATCTAATTTTTATGAAGACCGTTCTTGTGGGTCGCAACTTTGAAAGTATGCATTTCATTAGGATGATCCAAAAAAAATGCTGAGATCATTGCAGTCTCTCAGTAAAAAAGAAATATTAAGAAATAATTCGAAATACATAAGTGCTCGTTAATATTTATATCCGGTATTTTTTTATGTACTACGAAGTGTTTATTTGATAAACTTAATTATTTTTTAAATAAAATAGATGTTTGGAGAGCAAGTAATTGGTCTTGATCAATCTGTTTCTCGCTGAAATCTCAGGTATTGCAGAATACGTTATGATCAGTCTGTAAGGTGGTATCTTTGGCGTCGATATACGTGTATTCAGAAAAATAGAAGTGCTGAACGAGGGTACGAGATCATCACGAATCAAATACGGGCGCTAAAAACATAGTAGACGCGCAACGCACTTATTATAGTGCCGGCAGACGAACTACATATCGCTGTATTAGCCACGGAAATAGCGAGCAAATCCACCTGGGGTTTGTAGAGGAAGAATACCCGTCATCTGTCAAATGTAGCAAATATAGCAAAGGTGCAGCGGAACAACGATGCCGTGGCTTTAGAGTTTTGAGACATCGATGGGTAGTGACATCAAAAGTGTCATGTTCAGGGTGTACGTAATTAACCCGATGGTGGTGGGAGAGTTGTCGAACTTGAGTAATGATATAGTGAGAGACTAGAAGATGGATCAGAATTTCGGGGTAGTAGATGTGGAAATATCTATAAAGAAAAATTCGCTGTAAGATCTGTGTGACTAGGAAGAGGTGGTTCCCCACAATGTTAAATACAAAGTTCACATCAATTATAAATAAACAAAATGAAGATTCTGGATCGAAGGATATAATAGAAAAAAATAAATCTAGTGGTTATTTTTTAGTATTAAGTGTATTTCTTTTATTACTTGCCTTCTTTATAATTCTGAATGTAATTTCTACACGAACTGAGGTAAAATCTCAGGCAGTTATGAATTCTATACTTTCCACGTTTCGTACAACTGAAAAGAACGACCATTTAGCAAAGGCGCTGGTGTCGCGCCTGAGTGTGTCCCCTCAACCCGAAGAGCTTGTAGGTGAGATGCGCCGGCTTTGGTTAACAGCAGTTCCCGTTACCAAGTTAGAGGTTTTCGCCAATGGCCGGGCAATGCATTTACGTCTGCCAGCAAGTTCAATTTTCCCGGGGGGTAGATCAATACTGCGTAAGGATCGCATGGGATTGCTCGACAATCTAGCCCAATTACTTGCGTTGGAAGCGCAGGGATTCAGCAATGAATTGGAATTGCTTATCGGAACTGACTGGCGCCTCGGTGAAAAACTAGATTTGCGTGAGAATAATTTGGAAATTGCGAGAGCTCTCGAGTTCGTCGGTGTGCTTATCAAGAACGGGGCTCCTCGCGACACAATTTCGATCGGCATTCGCGAAGGTGATGAAAGTGAGTTAGCATTTCGCTTCTTCGTGCGCAGCAAGGCAGGCGGACGAGTTGAATTTCAACAGTTTCCGGAGTAGCCGATGCTTAGCCAAGAAGATCATCAGGAATCGGCGTTACCAAAAAACATTTGGTTGGTAACCTTTGCCGACGTGATCGCCTTGTTACTTGCATTTTTTGTGATGCTATTTTCGATGAACAGTATAAAGACAGAGCCTTGGAAGGCCATTACAAGTCAAAATTCATCCTCTGACTTGAGAAAGAAACAAGATAAACCTCCAGAGCAAGCGGCAAAGACGATCACAACTGTTAAACTCAACGAAGGATTATCTTTACAATATTTGGCTAATGTTTTGGAGGAGCATTTGTCTGAAGATAGGTTGTTAAAAGCCGCAGTTGTACATCGGCTCGATGGACTGGTCGTCGTATCGTTACCAAGCGACGCAATGTTTGGTGTTGGCTCTGTCGAGTTGACAGATGGAGCGCAAGAGGCGGTATTTCGGATGGGCGGTATAATTGCGACTATCAAAAACCATATCGATGTACGTGGACATACAGACCCGTCATCGAATTCTGACGTTCAACTTAATTCGAAGTGGCTAGTTTCACTCGCCCGTGCGGCGGCAGTAGCTAACGAACTGAAGCGCACCGGTTATGGGCGTCAAATCCCGATCTTTGGCCTCGCGGATACTCGTTATGTTCATTTAGACGGACGAATACCCAAAGCTGAGCGTCTCGCATTATCGAGGCGTGTCGACGTTTTTATTCATCCGCATTCCGGAGAAATCTGATGAACGTTGCAGCTTTGCCAGTTGGTTTTGCGATAGCGGCTTTTCTGCTTACGACTACCTTGGCTGCACAGGAAAGTGTTAATGTCCGTGGCGGCGGCCATTCTAAGTTCGGACGTCTTGTCTTCGATTGGCCGAAAAAAGTCGGGTACGATGCAAAAATTTCTGGCCGCAATCTGATTGTGCGTTTCGATCGGCCACTGCGAACTGATTTCGACCCTGCTATTGGGGCTCTATATGATTATGTGAGCGCCGCTATGCTTTCTTCTGACAATCGTACCGCTTCGGTTCGCCTGAAAGGTGATTTTGCCTTACGTAGTTTTGTGGATGACAATTCGATCGTAATCGACATTTTTCGCAAGAAAGACGTGCTGACCCAAACGGCTGGTGACGCCATTGGTCAAACCCTTAGCGTGCGTAAGGGGCAGCACAAAAATTACGACCGATTGGTGTTCGATTGGACGCGACCTGTTGAATACGAATTTTCTCGTGACGGCAAAATCGTAACTGTAGGTTTCAATCGTCTAGCACGCATTGATGTCGCCAAACTTAGAAAGGGTCTTGGAAAAGGATTTTCGAATCCTTCGACAAGTTTGGAAGGCCGCAGATTAATATTTAAAATCGGCATCAGAGCAAACTCGCGTGTCCGACATTTTCGTGCTGGTACAAAAATCGTTTTGGATGTGTTTAGAAGGCAAAAGGTATCTAATTCGAATACGTCAAAACTCACAATGAGAGGTGCACCTGTTGTCTCTGTGACGAAGCAAAAAAGTCTTTCTAATGTGCCGCGTCCGCCTTCAAAACGTCCCGTTAATTTAGTTCCGAAAGCTCTTTCCCCTGCCACTACTCAAAAATCAGCCCAAAACAACGAGATAGTAAAAACCGCAATAAAACCTGGACAGGATACGTCCTCTTTAAAAGATGATAGTAATTCCCTGGAACAGGTAAAAAAGGATACTCAAGAAAAAACCAAGGTCGTAAAGCAGTCAACACTAAAGGCTACTTCTTCCGACAAATCTAGATCTAAAGATGCAAAGAAGGCGACCAAGGCAGAGGAAGAGGCGCTCGAGCCGGTCACTCTGGTTTTCGCGTGGCCTGAAGTCGTTACTTTGGCTGTATTTCGCCGTAACGAATATGTGTGGATAATATTTGACAAACGGACGCCGATTCAAACGACTGAACTGCTTCAGCAAAGCAATACTTTGATCGAGAGATTAGATCAGGTGCCAGGTGGACAGGGAACAATTCTTCGGGTGAAACCAAAGCATTCTGGTATCAATGTTTCTAATATTCAGCTCGAAGAAAATGATTGGCATATTAGATTTTCAGAATCGCCAATGCTTCCGAGCGCGCAAATTAGTTTTGGTGTGAATCAAACAGATACTCAAGGTGCACAGTTACTCATGCCTTTAGAAGGCGAGGGAAAATTAATTACTTTTCGAGATCCGAATGTAGGCGACAATTTGCAGGTCATAACTATTGATAAACCAGGGCTTGGTATGGAAGGCGAGCGAGCCTATCCAGAATTTCAAATATTTGCTTCGGCACAAGGTGTAGCTATCAATCCTTTTGACCCCGATTTGGTTCTGAATAAATTGGAGGATGCAATCGAATTCGGCGGACCTGAGGGGCTCTATGTTTCTAATATCTCGCCGGTACCATCAAAAATGGATGTTGCTTCACGTTCTAAACATTATTTTGGTCCGGTTGGGTCGCAGATACTCGAACCATTAAAATGGCAGCGTGGAGATATTAATCGTTTATACGAAGTGCGTCGGGAGCTGTTTGACAACATAATCAAACAGAGTCCGAAACGCCGTGCTAAATCACGCACAGAATTGGCGCGTTACAATTTTGCACACGGTTTGGCGCAGGAGGTGTTGAGCATCATGAAGGTGATCGAAACCTCCGATTTAAAAGCTGCAGCGGAACCCGAATTTGGCGCCCTAAAGGGCGCAGCGTTGGTATTGTCAGAGCGAGGGGAGGAAGCAAAAAAAATACTCAAAGATTCACGTTTGGATGAATATCAGGACATTTCGATTTGGCGTGGTGCAGCAGACTACCTTCTGGGCGATATTGACGCCGCAGCTGTCAATTTTAGTAAGGGTGACCCGTCGCTACAAAACTATCCGATATCTCTGAAAGAAAATTTACTCGTAAAACGTATGGCTGCTGCTTTAGATACTAATCAAATTAAAATAGCCCAGAAATGGCGAGAGGCTATAACAGAGGAACTGGATAAATTTAAACCAGCTTATCAGGCGCGATGGAATTTCATTCTAGGCCGTTTGTATCGAGAGGAATTGGACTTCGATAATGCAATCGCCACCTATAAGATTGTGCTAGATAGTGGGGATGAATGGAGCGCCGTTCGGGCCGAATATGAATTGATTGACCTTCATTTGCAGCAAGAAACGATAAAAGTGTCTGAGGCCATAACGCGCCTCGAACGATTGAGGTTCGCTTGGCGTGGCGATGCTTTTGAACGCAAGATTTTGAACCGATTAGCAGACTTGTACATTGGGAAGGGAGAGTATCGAAAGGGTTTAAATGCACTGAAAGTTATTGTTGGCCATTTCTCAAAGCATAAGGCTGGCCAAAAAGCGGCCCAGAAAATGAAGGTCATTTTCCGAAGGCTATATATAGATGGCGAAGCCGATAACATCTCACCCATAAAAGCGCTCGCGCTTTACGATGAGTTCCGCGTCCTGACACCTGCTGGACCCGATGGTAACTTAATGATCGGGAAGTTGGCTGAGCGCCTCGTAAAAGTTGACCTACTAGATAAAGCGTCTGAAGTTCTTAGCCATCAAATAAAGTTTCGACTTAAAGCGAAAGAGAAAGCTGCAGTTGGTACCAAACTGGCTTTAATTCGACTTATCGCTCGAGATCCAAAGGGCGCCTTAACTGCTCTTCGGGATAGTTTTTTTCCGAATTTACCGGTGGAAATTGAAGATGATCGTCGCCGTATTCAAGCGAAGGCTGAGTTCGAATTAGGGAGGGCGAACGACGCTATTGCATTACTTGCTGGAGATGTAAGCCGGGAGGCAGATCAATTACGCAGCGCGATATATTTCCGTGAACGTAATTGGGGGGAAGCAGTGAAGGTTTATCATAGGTTAGTTGGGGACCCTCCCGATAAGGGGACATCATTTAATGAGGAAATAGGGCGGACTGCTCTGTTATGGGCGGTTGCATTAAAGTTGAACCGGGATGAAGAGGGATTGAAGCAATTATACGAACTTTATGGTCCGAGCATGAAAGGTAGTCCGATGGCAGCAACTTTTGACTATATCGCACGGCCATCTGATGACGACAGTTTTGATCCCGGGTCTATAAAAAAGCGAATTTCAGATGTGGACCAATTTCAAGCATTTATGAAGAATTATCGTGAACGCTTACTAAACTCTGGCAAAGAAGGAAAGAAGCCTACTGGGTCAGCTCAGACTTAAAGCGAGGGATCTACATCCCGGATTAATGGATAAAAGAGGCATACGTGGCGAAAAAGGCAGCGCAAATGTGGCTTCAAATTTACCCAAAGCTTTGTACCAAGCTGCCCACGACCAAATACCAGCCGTCCACCAAAACAAAGAATATCAACTTGAAGGGCAATGAGATCATTACTGGCGGCAACATCATCATTCCCATTGACATGAGTACTGAAGCCACAACCATGTCGATTATTAAAAATGGAATGAAGATCAAAAAACCTATCTCGAATGCTCTTTTCAATTCTGAAATCATGAATGCCGGAACAATTACGCGTAAAGGTATGTCCGCTGAGTTAGCGATAGGGCCAACACCGGAGATTTTTCGGAATAGATCGACATCCTTTTCGCGCACGTGGCGGACCATAAAAGCCTTAACCGGTGCGAGAGTGCGATCGAGTGCCTGATCCTCAGTAATTTGCTCGTCGATTAGGGGTGCAATTCCTGAATCGTAGGCATCTTCAAGTGTTGGCTGCATTATGAAAAATGTCAGGAACAGCGCAAGGCTGATCATTACAGAGTTTGGGGGGGCACCTTGTGTGCCAAGCGCCGTTCTGAGTAGAGATAATACGATGACGATCCGAGCAAATGAAGTGACCATCAGCAAAATGGATGGAGCCAATGTGACGACCGTAAGCAGGACTACAAGTTGGACGATCCGTGCCGTAGCGCTACCGCCTTCACCGAACTCGAGGTTGATGCTCTGCGCAGATGCCTGTTCGTTTATAGCAATGGAAAATAGTAGGGCAGGTAGGATTAATTTAGCCGCTCGAAGTATTCCTAACGGCATCGGTTACCATTCCTCAGGTAACGGGCGACGGTTCGAAATGGGTTTGAATAACTATCCTGATAAAGTCGCTCTTCTTCAATCGATTCACTTTTGATCGGCGAGACGATCCCATTCTCTATCAGAAGATCTTGGTGGGTACCGATTAAAATTAAATGCTCAACGTCGTCGCGTTTTATTAGTAAGAGGCGTCTTCGAGCATCGACCGGAATCGCTTCGACGACCGATAATCGTCTACGACCGTTGCGGAATTTTTGGCCGAACTTAATGGCGCCCCCGAGCCCGTAATGCCGCATAATCACGGCAACAAGCCCAATAAGGCCAATGACGAAGATAAGAGCGAAGAAAAATTGCAGATAATGCGCGTAGTCTAGATCCATCGCGGGATAATTATAGTTCCTTTTATTAGAAGGGGATACACGTTTATTTCTCACTGGGAGCGGCGGAGCCGTCGTTTTCGTCCGAATCGAGGTTTTCAATGTAGACCGCGTACGACTTTAGGTCTTCCATAAGCGCATTTAGTGGCTCACGGACTTCTATGGCATCCTCCGGTGACAGTTCGGCGACTTCCTTACATGTGATGTCTACTTGTTCCTGCATTAAATTCATATCGATATATTGATCTTCCTTCAATTTATCTTTGCCCATGGCGACGATGCTCCGAAGGCTGTCGATCTCAGAGATAATTTCGTCCTTGGTCATTCTGTTTGTCCTACTTTTGGCCCATTTGTGTCATTTGCGATGTAAACATATCGTAAAATTTCAGCGACGGCGATGAATGCTTCAACCGGGATCTCCGAATCGATATCTGCCGCCGATAGCAATTCAGCTAGATCAGCGTCTTCTCTCACCTTTACGCCCTCTGCAAAGGCGATTTCTAGTATTTTCTCTCCGACCTTTCCTCTGCCGGATGCTACGATTTTAGGGAGTGAGGTCGGTCCCTCAGGTCGGTGTGCTATGGCGACTGCGACGGAATTGTTTTTGGTCTTATTGGAATTCTTAGCCGGTTTTGAGTTTACACCGCCGGATCTCTTCAATTTGGTCATTTAAAATTCCTTAGAACAACTATCCTTCGGCTTCTATCTTAGGAATAAGGTCCGTTTGCATTCTTTCGTGTTGTCTTACCGCCTCTATGTTTAAATAATCCTTAATAGGAGTGGGTTTCTAAATTTTTTCAAGTCATTAGACACTTACGTAATAATTTACTATTTGATAGGCCTCAATATCATTTCGCTTGTTCAATAATTTATATTATAAAAAATTAAAATTAGAATAAATATTATAAATTATGTTTTACATTTTATCAATTGGCAAATATATTTTGTTTTGAATTAAATACTTTTAAAGTAATTGAAAAAGTTCACTTTCAATTTTGATTATTAGCTTTCCTTATGACAATGCTGGCACAACATGTGCATGTTCTTAATCGGATGGATGAGACTTAGTCCGTTAAACGGGCTGCAGGAGACGCCGAAAGGCGTGAGGATGGAATTAGATGGATATGAGCGATATAGCGGTTTTTCGTATGACAACCGGCAGGATGAGCTGGTTGGCGGAGCGACAGCGAATTCTTTCACAGAATGTCGCAAACTCTGACACTCCCGGATATTACCCTAAAGACCTCAAAGCGGTAGACTTTCGAAAGGAAGTCGAACGTATGGAAGTGATGAAAGTGAGCCAAACACATCCTTCCCACGTTTCGCTGGGAATTGAAGGTCGCAAGTTCAAGCTCGATTCCCCAAAGGAAACCTATGAGATGGCACCAGATGGGAACGCTGTGATTCTAGAGGAACAAATGGTCAAGGTTGCGCAAACGTCGAATGATTACGAATTGATGACGTCTTTATACCGCAAGCATGTCAGTATGATGAAAATCGCTTTGGGCCGTGGGCAGGGACACTAGGAGACGATCATGACTGATAATTTGAAATCGGCGATGTTTGTATCTGCGTCTGGTATGCGGGCGCAGGGGTTTCGGTTAAAAATTGTTGCTCAAAATATTGCAAATGTTTCTTCAACTGCCGATAAGCCAGGCGCAGACCCGTATCGTAGGAAAGTGACCAGGTTTGAAAATGTTCTTGATCGCGAATTAAATGCTAAATTGGTTAAAGCACAGAAAGTTTTTGAAGACCCTTCTGCGTTTGGCATAATGCATGATCCGAAACACCCTGCTGCTGATGAAAAAGGCATAGTAAAAACTCCGAATGTTAATACCGTAGTAGAAATGATGGATATGCGGGAGGCGCAACGGAGCTACGAAGCTAACTTGAGTATGATTGAAACTTCGAAGAAAATGATGTCGCGCACAATAGGACTTTTGCGTTAGAGTAGGAAAACTCAGAAAGTCAAATAGATGTCTATTAATCCAATTGATGCAGCCGCCGCCTTTGATAAGGCAGCAAAACTTGGCAACGATGGCATGGGCCCGCGGGTTATGCCAAGCCAAAGTAGCTTTGTTGACTTGGTCAAGGAGGTCTCTAACAAGACAATAGAAGCTGGTAAGGCGTCCGAAAAAGCGACGGCTGCCGCTGTTGCAGGCAAGGCTGACTTGGCGGAAGTTGTAACGGCCGTTTCTAATGCTGAAATGGCGCTACACACGGTTGTCGCGGTCCGCGATCGAGTGCTCTCAGCCTATCAAGAAATTATGCGGATGCCAATCTAGGTTTTGGGTATGAACGAGGCTCAAGCTCTCGATTTCATGCGAGAAGCAATCGTGACTTTGCTTCAGGTTACTGCACCGATAATGCTTGTCGGTTTAGTCGTTGGGCTAATCATCTCACTGTTTCAAGCACTTACCTCTATCCAGGAGATGACCCTCACATTTGTACCAAAGATTTTAGTGGTGTTTTTTTCGTTGATAATTTTTCTTCCGTTCATGCTTGAAACAATGCGAACCTTTATGGAGGGTGTTGCTGACAAAATAATTGGTCTCGGCAGCGGATGAAGTAGCGGAATGTTTTATCAACCGCTCGCAGCAGAAGTCTTTGCCTATTTCCTTGTTTTTACGCGGTTAGGTGCCGCTATGGTCGTATTGCCTGGCGTTGGGGAACAATATGTATCGAAGAGAATCCGTCTCCTATTCGCCTTCGCCTTCACGGTTGTGGTCACGCCATTTGTATTGAAGCGTTTGCCGGTGTTGCCGCAAGAGGTTAGTCAATTATTTCTACTCGTTTTCTCCGAGGCGTTCATCGGCTTTGCGATTGGCATGATGGCTCGATTTCTAATCACTGCCTTGTCTTGGGGAGGGACGATAATTTCCTTTCTTAGCGGATTTTCGGCAGCGCAGGTTTTCAACCCGATGTTAGCGGATCAGGGGACTTTGCCCGCAGTACTGCTTTCGCTTGGTGGATTATTGTTAATATATGCCACCAACATGCATCATTTGATGTTTTTCGCTATCTCGGATAGTTACAGTTTGTTTTATCCTGGTGTACCGCCGATATTTGGTGAGTTTGCAGATACATTCGCGACGTTACTCGGCAAAAGCTTTATTCTGGCGATGCAGTTTGCGACACCTTTCATCGTTTTCGCCATTGTCTTTTATACTGGGATGGGATTGCTTGCACGCTTGCAGCCACAGATGCCCGTCTTTTTCGTAGCGCTACCACTGCAGATTTTGATATCTCTGGTGATATTTTTGTTGGTTATTTCGTCCACGATGCTTTGGTTCCTCGATCAATTCGAGGCTTCGTTGTCATTCATATTTATGCCAAGCTAAGGAACTATGTCAGAAGACGCAGATAAATCTTCGAAAACAGAAGAGCCAACCACTAAGAAACTTTCGGACGCGCGAGAACGCGGTTCCGTGGCTATCAGTCGTGAAGTTAATACCTTCATGTTGTTGCTTGCGGGTGGCGTAGTTTTGATGATGTTTGCCGACGATATGGGATCAGATATCCGCAGGATGTTGCTGCATTTTGTGGAACGTCCCCATGCTATCGAATTCGATGGCGGCAATATGTATGGCGTCCTCTCAAAGCTTTTGCTTGATTTTTTGCGAATTCTATCTTTGCCGTTTATCCTTTTTATTGTTGTGGCAATAGGGGCTGGCATCATACAAAATGGTGTTTCTTTTTCACCCAAAGCTTTGGAACCTAAGTTTAGCAAGTTCAATCCCATTACGGGTGCGAAGAGGATTTTCTCGGGCAAACAGTTGGTCGAATTCGTAAAAGGCATTTTCAAAATAGCCATTGTCGGCAGTATAGCTGCGGTTCCACTCTTCCCGACTTTTAATCAGATCGATGTCCTGCCCACCTATGATATCGCCTTGTTGCCGGGACGATTGCAAGAATTGGTGATTATTCTGTTCATTGGCGTCCTAGCCGTCATGTTAGTAATCGCGATAATTGATCTCCTTTACCAAAGATGGGAGCATAATCGCAATTTGCGCATGACCAAGCAGGAGGTGAAGGATGAACAAAAAACGACAGAAGGTGATCCACACGCAAAGCAACGCCTGCGTAAAGTGCGGATGGAACGAGCTCAACGACGGATGATGCAGGCGGTGCCAGATGCCGACGTGGTTGTGACCAACCCGACCCATTTTGCTGTAGCGATGAAGTACGAACCAGAAACCATGAGCGCGCCGATCGTCGTAGCAAAAGGTCAGGATCTCATCGCTTTAAAAATTCGGGAAATAGCTGAGGAAAACGACATTACGATCATGGAAAATAAGCCCTTGGCACAGGCGCTTTATTTTGGCGTCGATATTGATGAAGAAGTACCGGAAGAGCACTACAAGGCTGTAGCTGAGATCATTAGCTATGTTTGGAATCTGAAAGGCCGCAATATGCCGGTTCAGGATGCCGAGCAAATTGCAGCAGCTGGTTAAGTAAATATCTCCTTAAAAATTTGTTGTATTGAATAAATAACCTGGATTTCAGAAAAATTTCTGTAAACTATCCATTGGTGTTGTTTCGTTCGATCATAACCACATCGTGCGGGAATGAAATTCAAAGTTTCTAAAGTTACTCGATTAAGTTTAGCCCTATTTCGAAACTTTATTGCGGTTAACTGATATGCCTCGTGCGGGGGCGAACATTTTATTGGTAGCTTCAGCTGAAAAAGATTTGACAACTAAAATCTCTATTATCGATATAAAGGGTTATACATTAGAAATGATCGCGCGAACGATCGAGTCGATTAAGAACCTCTGATTCCTATTGAAGTTGTTTAAATTAAAGTAACTTTCTAGAGGCGCGAAGAAAGAACCAAGATTAGACAGTATTTGAAATTTTATAACTGTAACCTACTGATTAAAATAAATTAAATAAAGAACAAATAAAGAACTTGCCAAATAGAACAAATGCGGTACATTCAATAAGAAATTTTAATCAAACCAACAAGTGTCGTAAGGCCTTGAGCAACCAGTAAGGGGAAAGCAATATGGCCGTCAGCCCATTACACCTCGTCGAAAAGGACGCTATGAATAAAGAGAAGGCTCTTGAAGCGGCGCTCGGACAAATCGAGCGTTCCTTCGGTAAGGGATCTATTATGAAGCTCGGCCAGAACGAGCAGGCCGTGGATATTGAGGCGGTATCGACTGGGTCGTTAGGCCTTGACATCGCACTCGGTATAGGCGGGTTGCCGCGGGGCCGTATCGTTGAAATTTACGGGCCGGAAAGTTCTGGTAAAACGACACTCGCATTGCATGTGCTTGCAGAGGCTCAGAAGGTCGGGGGTACCTGTGCCTTTATCGATGCCGAGCATGCTCTCGATCCGGGGTACGCCAAAAAACTTGGTGTTAGCATCGATGATTTACTGATTTCACAACCTGATGCCGGAGAGCAGGCTCTTGAGATCGCCGACACGTTGGTGCGTTCCGGCGCCGTCGATGTTTTGGTGATAGATTCGGTAGCTGCCTTGGTGCCGCGCGCCGAATTAGAGGGCGAAATGGGAGATAGCCATGTGGGTTTGCACGCTCGCCTAATGAGTCAGGCGCTTCGCAAGTTGACGGGTTCAATCAATCGTTCGCGTTGCATGGTTATATTCATCAATCAAATTCGTATGAAGATTGGTGTGATGTTTGGCAGTCCTGAGACGACGACGGGCGGAAACGCGCTAAAGTTCTACGCCAGTGTTCGTCTTGATATTCGCCGTATTGGTGCTATCAAGGATCGCGACGACGTTGTCGGCAATCAAACGCGAGTAAAAGTCGTCAAGAACAAGATAGCGCCCCCATTCAAGATGGTTGAATTCGACATAATGTATGGCGAGGGCGTATCGAAGACAGGTGAACTACTCGATCTAGGGGTTGCTGGGGGAGTAGTTGAGAAGTCTGGCGCATGGTTTTCTTATGACGGTCAGCGCATTGGGCAAGGACGTCAAAACGCGAAGGATTTTCTTAAAGAAAACACGGAAATTGCCGATGTTATCGAACGTCGTGTGCGGGAAAATGCTGGTTTGATTTCAGAGCAAATGCTGGATGGCCGCCCAGCTGAAAACGAAAGAGAGAACGAAGCCATAACGATAGCCGCCGAGGAGAGTGATGCTAACTGAATAGGTTCTTAATTGATTATAGAGAGTGGCGCCCTTAAGGCGCCATTTTTATTGGGTAGCGATTTCCCGGTTCTGCCTGTCGCTAGACTTCAAGATGGGTGCGAGGTAGAACCCGCGGAACGTTTTTTTAGCGGCTAGAACATTTGCACGCTGGGGAAATATAAAAATATTATAAAGACCGGTATAGGAACAATGCGGCATACTACGGCGCCATGATTAGTGTAAGCGATATCCGCAAAGGATTTCTGGATTACTTCGCGAGGAACGAC
Source organism: Pseudomonadota bacterium (assembly GCA_036337155.1). Taxonomy (GTDB): domain Bacteria; phylum Pseudomonadota; class Alphaproteobacteria; order UBA8366; family UBA8366; genus UBA6544. Next base: position 160,213 of record JAYZET010000010.1, read on the forward strand.
CATGAGATTGTGTCTTCATCGCCACTTGTTCCGCGGAACGATCCAACCTTATTATTTACAAATGCCGGAATGGTGCAGTTTAAGAACGTCTTTGTAGGGTCAGAACAGCGGCAAATTTCGCGCGCAACAACATCTCAAAAATGCGTCCGAGCTGGTGGTAAGCACAATGATTTAGAAAATGTCGGTTACACGGCACGGCATCATACTTTTTTCGAGATGTTGGGTAATTTTTCCTTTGGCGATTATTTTAAAGATGTGGCTATTGAGCTGGCTTGGAACCTGGTTACGAAGGAGTACGGGCTAGACCCGTCACGGTTGCTGGTCACGGTTTACTCAGAGGACGATGAGGCAGCAGCACTCTGGCGCAAGATTGCAGGTCTATCAGACAACAAGATCATTCGAATTTCAACCTCCGATAATTTTTGGGCGATGGGAGACACCGGACCTTGTGGGCCTTGTTCTGAGATATTTTATGACCACGGCCCGTCCATTTCAGGAGGCCCACCGGGCAGCGCAGACGAAGACGGCGACCGCTATATTGAAATTTGGAACCTTGTTTTCATGCAGTTTGAGCAGGTCTCGCCGGATGAACGCATCGACCTGCCAAAACCTTCGATCGATACCGGTATGGGGTTAGAACGTATCGCTGCCCTGCTTCAGGGCAAACATGACAATTATGATACTGACCTCATGCGCACCTTAATCGAGGCCTCGGCCGAAGCATCGAACACGCCGGCGGATGGCGAGCGAGCCGTTTCGCATCGTGTCATCGCAGATCATTTACGAGCGTGTAGTTTCCTCGTTGCCGACGGTGTTCTCCCCTCTAACGAGGGACGGGGCTATGTATTACGCCGAATCATGCGGCGGAGCATGCGTCATGCCCATCTTCTGGGATGCCAGGAACCGCTCATGTGGCGTCTTGTTTCGTCTCTTGTTACTGAAATGGGGCACGCTTTCCCTGAGTTAATTAGGGCTCAAGCGCTTATTGAAGAGACATTCAAACTCGAAGAGAACCGTTTTAAAGAAATGTTAGGGCGTGGACTAAGGCTGTTGTCGGACGAGACGAGTAAACTTGGCGAAAGGGAAACTTTATCGGGTGAAGTCGCATTCCGTCTTTATGATACGTATGGTTTCCCCCTTGATTTGACGCAAGACATCCTGCGCGGCCAAGGTCGACATGTTGATGAAGCCGGATTTGACATCGCTATGGGACGTCAGCGGGACGCGGCACGGAAAGCTTGGGCCGGATCGGGTGAGGCGGTAACCGAAGAAGTTTGGTTCGAAGTTCAGCAAGAGACCGGCGCGACTGAGTTTCTCGGTTACGATACCGAAGCGGCCGAAGGTATAATATCGTCGATTGTTGTCGACGGTAAACCGGTGGCGGCATTGGAGGTAAGCCAGTCTGGAATGGTGATTGCTAACCAGACGCCGTTCTATGCTGAATCAGGTGGGCAGATGGGCGACAAGGGTGCGCTGTTCACGGCCGAAGGGGCGGAATTTACTGTAGAGGATACGGTTAAGCGCCTCGACAATATACACGTTCATATTGGGACACTTCGCTGTGGAGAATTGAAGAAGGGCGATGTAGTAGAAATGCGCATCGATAAGGAAAGGCGAACACACCTTCGGTCAAACCATTCTGTGACGCATTTGTTACATGCGGCTCTTTGTGAGCATTTAGGTGGGCATGTGGCGCAGAAAGGTTCGTTGGTATCTCCGGATTATCTCCGTTTCGACTTCAGTCATCCGAAGGTTGTGTCGCAGGAAGAGTTGTTTGTGATCGAAGCCGATGTGAATGCAAGAATTCGCGAAAACACGTCTGTGGTAACTCGTCAGATGACGCCGGAAGAGGCCCAGGAAGCTGGTGCTGTAGCGCTGTTCGGTGAAAAATATAGTGAGGAAGTACGTGTTGTATCGATGGGAATTGGGGAGATCGACGCGAATTTACCCTATTCGATGGAACTCTGTGGCGGTACTCACGTCGGTCGAACCGGAGATATTGGTGTTTTCAAAATTACGTCTGAATCCGCAGTTGCAGCTGGAGTTCGCAGAGTCGAGGCTATGACAGGTGCCGCTGCACTCAAACACATCGCTATTAATGAAACAGTTGCCATCGATACGGCGCTGGCGTTGAACGTTGCATCTGGTGACGTGCCTGCCCGTGTGGGAGCTTTATTACAGGAACGGCGCGTGATGGAGCGCGAGATGGCTGAACTGCGGCGTAAACTCGCGGAGGGTTCCGTGGGCGCCGGGCCGGAAGTTAGTATTGTGAACGGGATATCCATTGCGACCCGTTTACTGGATGGCGTGCCGGCGAAAGAGTTGAGGCCACTTGTCGACTCTCTTAAACGAAAGCTTGGCTCAGGTGTTGTGGCTGTTGTCTCAGTTTCCGAGGGCAAGGCTTCGATCGTCGTTGGCGTAACCCATGATTTGACAGAACGGGTTAGCGCTATCGATCTCGTTCGGGTCGGTTCGAGGGCTGTAGGTGGAAAGGGTGGTGGTGGTCGGTCAGATATGGCTCAGGCGGGCGGGCCAAATGGCTCGGCCGGGGGAGAAGCACTCAAGGCGATAGGGGAAGCATTGGTGTCGACTTAAGGGTTCTTGGTCTTGCTTGAGCGATCACGTCGCACTAGGTTCTCTCAAAACTTCACCATAGCACAGGAATATCAGCACGATGCGATTTGAAGGCACCGAAACCTATGTTGCGACCGATGACTTGATGGTCGCAGTGAACGCGTCGATTAATCTTGAGCGTCCCTTGTTGGTTAAAGGGGAGCCCGGTACTGGCAAGACTGTACTAGCGCACGAAATAGCATCCGCTCTCGATGCGCCGTTGATCCAATGGCACATTAAGTCAACAACCAAGGCCCAACATGGCCTCTATGAGTACGATGCAGTAAAGCGCCTACGCGATAGCCAGCTTGGTGACGACCGCGTCCACGAAATTAAAAATTATATTGAACGCGGTAAACTTTGGGAGGCATTTACCAGTGAGAAGCGCCCGGTGCTGCTGATCGATGAGATAGACAAGGCGGATATCGAATTTCCAAATGACTTGCTGTTGGAACTCGACCGGATGGAGTTCTTCGTCTACGAGACGCAAGAAACTGTTGTCGCGAAAGTCAGACCTATGGTCGTAATTACTTCGAATAATGAAAAGGAGTTACCTGACGCCTTCCTACGTCGTTGCTTCTTCCACTACATCCAATTTCCCGATGAGGAGACTATGAAGCGCATCGTCGACGTTCATTTTCCGTCCGTACAAACAACCCTCGTGCGTGAAGCTTTGAAGCTGTTCTACGATATTCGCGACGTGCCGGGTATGAAGAAACGTCCGTCCACTTCCGAACTGTTGGATTGGATTAAGCTACTTATGATAGAGGATATACCGCTAGACGTGCTGCGCAGCAATGATCCGAACAAACTTATTCCACCTCTGCATGGAGCCTTGTTGAAAAACGAGCAGGACGTACAATTATTCGAACGTCTAGCATTCATGGTGCGCCGCGAGCAACGTGGCAATTAGTTCGACGAGCGAAAGGAACTCGGGCCTATGTTCGTGAACTTCTTTCTTGAAGTAAAGAAGGCGGGTATTCCAACCTCCCTCCGTGAATATCTAACTTTACTGGAGGCAATGGAGGCTCGAGTTGTAGAGTTCTCTATTGATGATTTCTATTACCTAGCGCGATCCGCGATGGTAAAAGACGAAAGGCATATTGATAAATTCGACCGTGTTTTTGGCCATGTTTTTAAAGGACTGGAGCCGATCGAAGGTGAGGAGGTCGTAGAACTACCAGAAGAGTGGCTGCGCAAGATGGCAGAGCTTTATCTCAGCGAGGAAGAACGCCAGCAGGTGGAATCGCTTGGCGGATGGGAAAAGCTTATGGAGACATTGAAGGAGCGCTTAAAAGAACAGGAGGGGCGTCATCAAGGCGGTTCAAAATGGATTGGTACTGCTGGTACGTCTCCGTTCGGCGCCTACGGTTATAACCCTGAGGGCGTTAGGATTGGTCAAAGCGAGTCGCGTAACCGTCGCGCCGTTAAGGTTTGGGACAAGCGTGAATTCAAGAACTTCGATGATGGTGTAGAGATCGGAATTCGCAATATTCAGGTCGCGCTACGTCGGTTACGCAAGTTCGCACGCGAGGGTGCGCCAACCGAACTCGACCTGCCAGATACGATTAAGTCGACGGCGAATAACGCTGGATATCTTGATATTAAGATGGTGCCTGAACGGCATAACCAGGTGAAGGTTCTATTGTTCTTGGATGCTGGTGGCTCTATGGACGATCATGTTAAGGTCGTGGAGGAAATGTTCTCTGCCTGCCGGACAGAGTTTAAGCATCTTGAACACTTTTACTTTCATAATTGCGTGTATGAAAGTGTTTGGCGAGATAATAAGCGACGTCATACGGAGAAGACTGATTTGTGGGAGGTCTTGAGGACCTATCCTCAAGATTATAAAGCAATTTTCGTCGGTGACGCGACCATGAGTCCCTACGAGATAGTCTATCCTGGCGGAAGCGTCGAGCATTGGAATGAGGAGGCCGGCGCTGAATGGATGCGCCGCGTTCTATCGACTTACCCAAGATCAATTTGGCTTAATCCTCAGCCGAAAGACGTTTGGGATTATTATGAGTCAATCCGAGTTATAAACGAGCTGATGGAAGGCCGCATGTTTCCGATGACTATTGAAGGTCTCGATGCTGGCATGCGTGGCCTCAGTCATTAATCTTTGACTTGTCCTTCTTTGGTGCGATAACTGCACCATGATCCGTATAATTTTTATGTTATTTGTTGCTATTTGCATGTCGCTTGGTGGCTGCAGCCAGCGACCGTTCGCTACTAGCAGTCCTGATATACCTTCCCCCAGAGGGCTGGAGGTCGTCTCGATGTGTTATCACGCACATTCAACAACGCGCGAAGAAGTCATGAAGCTTGCTGCCAGGAAATGTAAGAAAGAAGGGTATAGTGTAGAATTTTGGCGCCACGATAAGACTTTTAACGATTGTCCAATTTTAGCAAAAACTCGTGTCAGTTTTTTTTGTATAGCACCGAATTAAAAGAGGCGCCTAGAAAGGCGCCTCGGTTATCGGAGATATTGACGGAGAAACTCAGGAACCCCAGGGTCTTATTGCTTCTTTTAGCTTGGCGTAGCCCTCTATAAAGCCTGGTCGCTTATTCGAATAAACTTCGTCGAAAGTTGCGAGCGCTCCTTCCAGCCAATGCTTCAACTCTAAGTTGCCAGGATTCGCATCGATATACGCATCGCGGATAAGTACAAAGTGTATCCGGGGATCATAGGGTTGCTTAGTGCCGCCCATTGATTCGTCTCCATCCAATAAACGTAACAGCATCGCATCAGCAGAACCAAGCGTTTGCTCGTGAATTGGCGGGCCATCCATCCGGTGCATGACCGAAGTCATGTCACGGCCGTTCCCGGTCGAGTAACCCATTTCATTCCAAAGAGTGGTCATCTTGCCAGTGTTGCCAACATGATCGAGGACACGTTGCCCGAATGCTCGGAGAGGATCGGAAACGTCTGCCAGCAGGTCGGTCAACCGGTCGCCGTCGAGGTCCGTTGCCAGAACGATACAATCTTGTTGTTCAATCAGATCCCAAAGCAGTAAGCCGTAGTTGGTGTCGGAGATATGCTGTTCAATCTGGCCGGTCCAATTTTCCATTCCGTCGCGGAAATTGGATGGAAGCAAGGCGACGATGCGATCTACGCGCTCCTTTTGCTCTTCGTAAGCGTTGACTGCCCACCTTCGGCCAATATTGAATCCGGTACCTTCTAACATCCAAGTTAGCAAGCCGGCGTTTATGCCGTCTTCCATTGCTTGAGTTGGTTTGAATGCAACGCGTCCCAATTTGCCGGTGTCGTTGACCATTTTGAGGAACAAGCGTCCGGCGTACGCCATCTGGACACCGGGTGTATTCATTTCTGAGTGAATAATACCGGTCTCTGAGTTGACGTCAAATTTTGGTCGATCCTGAGAGTATGGTAGGCAAGGCATACAGCGCACTACGGTGATCGGGCCGTAAGGTCGGACGTTGCAATAGACACCCGCTTGCGTGCGGAGTGGAGCGTTGCCCGACTTGCCCATAACGACGACTTTACCGTCTTGTCCGTCATTAACGTAGGCATCACCCGCGGTTGACCACTTGATGGATGTTACGGGCATATTGCCGAACCAGCTGAGAGGCTTGAGTTTCATATCATGTCGAATTTGCGACCACATAGGCACGGCGTAGTAGGGTAGGTTCAGAATATCAATTGCTGCGATAGTGCCGATTAGCGCGTAAGCGTCAGTGAGCGAATGAGCGATTGGGTTGACTGTGCCATTGTGGTTTCCACCTTGCCACACAATGGCATCTGGATACCCGGTTGGGCGCATGTCGGTAGGATCAAATAGGGTGGTAAGGAGCCCCTGCAGGTTGCCGCCATCGGCTTCGGTACGGGCTATATTCATTAGGTCGAGCATTACAAAATTCCTGTCTGTCGTTTGCCGGCTAGTATCACTTAACCGGCGTGAACTACCTTGGGTTCAATCAAATTAGTATAAGCCTGTGGCTTGGTTGCGGGCACAATATCACTGGAATCAAGGCAGACAAGAAGGGACTTGGGATGATTTTAGGTTCATATATTTATCAGTTTCATCTGAGCAGGCGGCATCAATTGAACAGTGGGGAGAATATCTTGAATGGATGATACGACGGAATAGAATTCGTCTTCTCGTTGTGGGATATAATTTTCATGGGCCATTTGCTTTAACAGAATCAAAAGAGGATCCCAATATTTGTCAATATTGACCAATACTATGGGTTTTTCGTGCAGTCCGAGCTGTCGCCAAGTAACAATTTCAAAGGTTTCGTCGAGCGTACCAAGCCCGCCCGGTAGTATAGCAAAGGCATCCGATAGTTCAGCCATTTTTTGTTTTCGATCATGCATCGTTTTCGTTGTGAAGAGTTTTGTACAGGCGTGATGGCCGACTTCTCGCTCAACCAGGAATTCTGGGATTACTCCGATTACATTTCCGCCCGCTTCCAGGGCGGCATCAGCGGCGAGGCCCATCAAGCCAGCCCGTCCACCACCAAATACGAGTGTGATTTTCTCGCGGGCTATCAATGTGCCAAATTCGCGAGCTGCGTTGCGGTGGCTTTCGCGAGTGCTTGAGGAGGAGCCACAATAGAGACAAATAGATTTAATTTTTGTCATTTAAGAAGTGTTTTCTATTGTTGAATGTGCTGGTCTGATAATGATTTTCTTACCAAATTGTGATCATCATGACGAATGTTCTATGACCGAATTTAACGGTTGATTGTTAGGGAAATGGATCCGATGATTCAATATCATTCGGTTAATTTAGAAATCAATTAAACACAATCTGGTGGGTAACCATGGAACGAATTCACATTGGGATCATTTGTGGCATGGGGTTTTTGATGGTTAGCCTCATAGCGTTAGACACGGCTCCCGCAGTGGCGGCAGACGATATTATCAAGAAGCGTATCGAGCTGATGCGCAAGGGCATACTTGGCAACTTCCGGGTTATAAAGAATTTTGCGAAGAGCGGTGAGGGCTCTGCGGCGGATGTCGAGAAAGCGGCCAAAGGTATTCAAGCCGCTGCCGCAAAAGTACTGCCGCTTTTCCCAAATGGGTCCGGAAGGCCGGATTATGATGATAATACAACTCGTGCTCTCGGCAAGATCTGGTATGACTGGCCTACCTTCAAGAAGGCAAACAGTGCGATGAGTAAGCATGCCGGTCATGTAGCCATTTATGCAGCTCAGGGGAATCCGGAGGATGTCAAAAAGCATTTCAAACTTATGGGTAAAGAAGGTTGCGGCGGATGCCATAAGCTCTTCCGGGGGGCAAAAGTTGAATAGTTGGAAAATTATGCTGTTTCTATGACCCGTGAAGTCAATCGATCCGGGCGATGGAGAATGGTATTACTGATAATTATAGTGGCGTTTATTTTGCCGACATCTGCTGTTGCGGCTTCTGATATCGTGCATGGAGAGTACCTTTTTAAAGCGGCGGGCTGTGGCAATTGTCATACGGATCCGGGCGCAAAAGGCAAGAATAGGCGTCCAAAAGGCCAAGCGCTTGCGGGGGGACGACCGCTGAAGACGCCATTCGGCACGTTCTATACGCCGAATATTACACCTGATCCGTTAGCAGGCATTGGAGCCTGGTCATTCAAAGAATTTCGGCGCGCTATGCTTCGTGGTATTGCGCCCAATAATACTCCTTACTATCCAGTCTTTCCTTATACCTCCTATACCGGAATGTCAGAAAACGATCTCACTGATCTTTGGGCTTATATCAAGGCACAGGAACCCTCGTTGCGTCAGAACCGCGAGCATGATCTCGAGTTTCCGTTCAACGTCAGATCGTTGATGCATGGCTGGCGATTGTTGTTCTTCGCCGAAGGTGCGACTAGCATCCGCAACGAGAGCCAATCAGATCTTTGGAACCGAGGTGCTTATCTCGTTCGCGTCTTAGCGCATTGCGGAGAATGCCACACACCGAGAAACGTTATGGGGGCGATGGATATGTCGCGAGAACTCTCTGGAAACCCAATAGGACCTGGCGGCAACATACCTGGGCTAGGTCCATCCAAAACTAATGGCATCGGTGATTGGTCGAATGCGGATCTAGTCGAGTATTTAACGAGTGGGATGACACCAGAGGGTGATTTCGCCGGAGGTAAAATGGCGGAGGTTATCGATAATTCAACCGCGATTATGTCAGATTACGATCGCAATGCCATTGCAGCATTTCTCAAATCGCTGCAATAACGAGAACGTCAATCTCGTAGGTTTCTATTTGGCTTTCAGCACGTTGCCAGTCCTGAGCCTGCGTATTAACGTGCTTAATGAATTATTGGGGGCGTTGAGTGAAACGTTCGATCGTTATTGGCTTGGTTGGGATTGTAGCCATTTTGATGGCGTTAGCGTTGACGTTTTGGCGTGATGCGGACGAGGTTAAGGCGCTAAGGAAGGTATCAGATACTCCTCGGCTGGCCGCGGATTTGCAGGTCGAAGCAGAGACCAAGTCTGATGAGATCAAACCAACGGTTGCGGATATATCTACCAAGAGAAAAGGCAACTCCGTTTCGTTTGAGAAAAAGTCCGAAGCGAGGCTTTCGGAGGCGGCATCGGTATCGCCTAGTTTCGATGTTGTACGTGTTAATCCGACTGGAGATGCAGTGATCGCGGGGCGTGCGGCCCCCGGAGCTAAAGTCACGATATTAGACGGCGATGTATCCGTGGGAACAGTAACGGCGGATGTGAACGGCGAATGGGTTCTTGTACCGGAGAATCCGTTGCCCTCCGGTGATCGGGTGCTCAGTATTCTTGCAGTTATGCCAGGGGGCAATAGTCTTAGCTCTAAAAATATAGTGGTCCTCGCTGTGCCTGAAAGAACCAAGAAACCGGAGATGCCGCTTGCCATCTTGGTACCTCGGGAAGGTAAAGACACCAAGAAGATCTTGCAGCGGCCCAAATCTAAGAATTCTGCTTCTCCTAACACAACTCTAAAACTCGATATAGTGGACTACGACGAAGCCGGCCAGTTAAGATTGCTCGGTCAGGCGAATCCGGGGAATGTGGCTGTTGTATATTTGAATAATGCGACGATCGGTCATACTGAAGTTACGACAGGCGGAAACTGGGAATTGCGGCCGGAGATTCCAGTGGCTCCCGGCCTGTATACTCTGCGTGTGGACGAACTTAAAGCCAAGAAAGTTATCGCGCGAGTAGAATTTCCGTTTTCTCGCGCCGCACCGATCGATGCAATCACGCAAGACGATTATGTAATTGTCCAACCTGGAAACAGCCTATGGCGAATCTCGCGGAGAATTTTAGGTCAAGGAACGATGTACTCGATAATTTACGAAGCGAACAAGGGTCAAATTGGTGATCCTAACTTAATCCATCCGGGTCAGGTCTTCGCCATTCCTAAAGACTAATTAAGTCGATCTTGGAAGGTGCGTGTCCAAGCTCTCTAATCTTATCAAATAATTCGCCATTTTTTTATCCGAGGTTCACTTCCTGATCATTTAACTTATCTACGTAGATGTTAACTCGTCTAAGGTATTCTTAGATATTAATAAGTGCGTTGTAGAATATTAACCATCGAACAATTACAGAGTGTTAACGCCGAAGTTGCGGCAAAAATATTTATGAATTTTTGTTTCGACGATTAGCTATCTAATTTTGTTTCCCCCCTATAATATTACTGGAAAACGAGTGAGACCCTTGGAAGCATGCTCGAATTTTTGAAACCGGTCTTGGTGCCAATACATTCGGCAGGATGGCCGTATATCGCAATTTTTGCTAGTTTGACGGTTATTGGTGGATTGATTTGGTCGCCCTTGTATGTGCTTGGCGCCATACTTACCACCTGGTGTGCCTATTTTTTCCGCGATCCGATGCGCACTACGCCTACACGGCCAGGCCTCATAATTAGCCCGGCCGATGGGATTATCCAATTGATAACAGAGGCCGTGCCGCCGCCAGAACTCGACATGCCACTTGAGCCGTTAACGCGCATCAGTATCTTTATGAATGTTTTTGACGTACACGTTAATCGATCGCCCGTTGATGGGCAGGTTTCTACTCTGGGTTATCGCGCCGGTAGGTTTCTTAATGCTTCTCTGGATAAGGCCAGCGAAGAAAACGAGCGTCAGGCTGTTAAAATTCGTACGGAAGACGGTCGGGAAATTGGTATAGTCCAGATAGCAGGGCTCGTCGCGCGGCGTATACTCTGTTGGGTGCAGCGTGATCAACCGCTTCGTGTTGGAGAACGATTTGGTATGATCAGATTTGGTAGCCGAGTTGATATTTTTTTGCCGAGGGGTGTAGCACCGTTAGTCCTTGTCGGACAGCGCGCTGTTGCTGGGGAGACGGTTTTGGCAGACATGGTTTCAGATGAGCCGTCACGTAAAGGGTTATCGAGATAATGATCAAGAACCGTCGTTTCCGACGCAAACAGAGACCTACAGCACAGACCTTTAATAGGCTCATCCCAAATATTGTGACGGTCGGTGCGCTGTGTGCCGGCTTGACGGGGGTTCGTTTTGCCATCACTGAAAAATGGGAATTCGCAATGGTGGCGATCTTGGTTGCCGCTGTGCTTGATGCGTTAGACGGTACGATCGCACGCTTTTTGAAGGCAGCAAGTAATTTCGGCGCTGAGCTTGATTCACTTTCCGACGTGGTCGCGTTTGGTGTAGCACCGGGCCTAATCATATATTTTTGGAGTTTGTCGACCGTCGGTGGTTTTGGTTGGGCCGCGGCATTATTTTTTGCGGTTTGCTGTGCGTTACGTTTGGCGCGTTTTAACAGCACGCTCGAAACCCGTCCGGCCTACGCATACAGTTTTTTCATAGGTGTACCGGCTCCGGCTGGAGCTCTTCTGGCTTTACTCCCTTTAGTCGTGAGCCAGGAGTTTGGTCAAGGTTTCTTTGGTCATCCGGCTGTGACCGGCCCATGGATAGTAGTGGTGGCACTTTTGATGGTAAGCCAAGTTCCAACATACTCCTTGAAGAGATTGCGCGTACCGCATCGGATGGTCGTTCCTATGCTAGTTTTAACAGCATTGTTGGCGGCCGGCATCGCCGGTGCTCCGTGGCTCACCATGACGGTGGTGAGCCTGATTTATCTTGCAAGTTTTGCTTTTTCCTACCGAGCATTTCGCAAATTACAACTGCAAGCAGAAGCAGATGAAGCGGAGTTGTCAGTACAATCGGGGACAGTAGAAATAGAGAATGGCGATGATGCTGAGTTGCATCATCTCCGCCAAGTCTAATGTTAATTATTCAATTTTATACCCCGCGGCCTTTAATTCGTCTTCGTCAAAGCCCAGCATATTGATCAGTACCTCTCGATTATGTTCGCCGAGAGGTGGGCCAGCATGACGAATTTTACCGGGATTCCGCGATAGTTTACCCACGACGTTCTGCATGCGTATTGGACCACCAAGCTCTTCATCCTCCACGGGAGTGATATTTTCTCTTGCTATGTAGTGCTCGTCTTCAAAGATTTCTGCAACATTATAGCACGGCGCTGCAGTCGCACCTATTTCCTCAAAACGTCTCATGACTTCTTCATAGTCGAATTTTTCGATTGACGCTTGCAGTTCGTCGTCGAGTTCCTTTGCATTCTGGATACGTAGCCGGTTATCCAAAAACTGGGGTCGGGTCGGGACATCCGGAATCTCGAGTGCGGTGCACATTCGCTCGAATGTTGACTGTGCGGAACCTGATATGGAAAGCCACTTGCCGTCCTTTGTGCAGTAGGTATTTCGTGGTGCCGTAAAGGAAAGGCGACTGCCGTTGCGCTCTTGCACAATGCCAAGTTGGTCGTAGTCGACGACTTGCGGGCCAAGCAGTGTAAAGAGTGGTTCATAGATACCGTAGTCTACAATTTGTCCCTTGCCTCCATTGCGCTCCCGCGCTTGCAACGCAACGAGAGTGAGGTAAGCCCCCATCAAACCGGCCGTGTCGTCAGCGAGGCCAAAACCTGGAAGGAGTGGAGGGCGGTCTTTGAACCCGTTGATATAAGCGAAACCTGAATACCCTTCGGCGAGCGTTCCAAAGCCTGGACGATGTGAGTTAGGTCCCGTTTGCCCGAACCCTGTGATACGCACCATGATAAGGGCCGGGTTGATTTCACTAAGAGTATCGTAACCGAGACCCCATTTTTCCAGAGTACCCTTTCGGTAGTTCTCTACAACAACATCAGCATTCTTCACTAATCGCTTAACGATCTCAACGCCAATTGGTGTTTTCAAATCAGCTGTAACCGAACGCTTATTGCGGTTGATCAGTTTGTACATTAGACCAACGCCGTCTTTGTTGTTGCCCCACAAGCGCACCTCGTCGCCGCTACCGGGCCGTTCAACCTTGATTACATCAGCGCCAAAATCGGCGAGGAACATAGAAGAGATTGGTCCCGCTAGAAAGTTAGCGAGATCGATCACCTTGATACCAGCCAGTGGTTGGTTAGGATCTGTGGATTTTTCGTAAGGCATGTTTGAGTGTCTCTCGGTGCAGAATAACCATCTCCTGAACATGCATTGATTTGCGCTTTGTAGTCCAATGTCAAATGACGACTTAAAGTATGCTATGTTTCAGGCGGTAAAATTTTGAATTTCTTCTTTCTAACAATCTTCGTCCTGCGCTGACTTAAAAATCAATGCGTCTAAGGAATTCCATCCTGGTGGTCATCGTTTTGTCTTTCTGGGCGAGCAACGTCAAGAGTGAGGCATCTTGCGATGGACCGCATGAAGTCTGTGGGTTCGTATCTTACGTTCTCAAGCTTAAGGTTGGTCGGAGGCTGGGGAACGCGGTCTATATCGGTCCCGGCTGGGCGGTAACAAATAGGCATATTATTCTACTCTCGGAGGGCACATTTGTTGAAACGAAGACGGGGGAACGTTACTCGGTTGAAATTATGCCGTCTGGTTACATTGGTGATTTGGCGCTATTGAGAGTGAATGATCTAAATCTTGGTCCGCCGCCATCATTTACAGATCATGTCCCGGTTGGAACTCCTCTCTTTGTTATCGCTCACCGAGGATCAACTGGGCGACCGATTGTTTATCCACCCGGCATTGTGCTTTTGCCGCCGGCGGATGGCCATTCATTGGCACGTTTACATCACAATGCATCTGGTGGTGATGGGAGCGATGGCGGCGCCGTATTGACTGAAGACGGGCGACTTGCCGGAATTGCGACGGTGGGCAATGTTCGGCGGAGTGAGGCGATACCCGCGGCTCAAATACGCGCTCTTACCAAAGAGGCAGATGCGGGCTTTATGAAACGGCATGGAAAGTTAGGTGCTGCCTATACTCGATGTAACGTGGTGAGAAAAAAATTGCCGAAACGCCGAGTGCGCCTAGCTCGGCGCGCAATTACCTACCTTATTGAAAATTGTGGCGCCACCCGCAATGGGCATTTGATCGAAGACGCAGCGCGTATCTTGGGCCGTGCAGGTCATCTCACGGAAGCGCGTGATCTGTTCAACCAAGTATTGAGCTTGGATCCTCATGCACTTGGTGCTCGGCTCGGGCTTGTGGTGACGTTACTACTTGGAGGTGGACACGGTGAAACATTGCCACATCTCAAGTGGATGATCAAAGTACTGCCTCGTGATTTTGAGGTCCTCCGACTTTCGATACAAGCGGGGAAATACAGTGGCGATCTTGAGTTTGCGGAGGCGGCGTATTCCCGTCTTCACCGTTTGAACCCCGCTTTGGCTTTACCCATGCGAAAGTTCCTTGATGGCTTTGCACTGCCCAGAAGAGCGCGTTGATCTCCTGCGTTTCAGCAAATATTGTGATCCAGTATGAATTAAAATAGCAGTGTCTTCGGATGAAGTTTAAAGAGCCATTGGTAAAAGGGCGCCTGTTACGGCGCTATAAAAGATTTCTCTCCGATATTGAGCTAGATGGAGAAATAGTGATTGCTCATTGCGCCAATCCGGGGGCGATGACGGGCCTCGACACGGTGGGATCGGAAGTTTGGTTGTCTGCTAACCATAATCCGAAGGCCAAACTCGATTGGAGATGGGAACTAATTCGAATCGGTGACTATTTGGTCGGTATAAATTCCACTAAACCAAACAGCATTGTAACTGAAGCGATTGAGGAAGGTCGCATTCCTGAACTTGCTGGTTACGAAACTTTACGACGCGAGGTTAATTACGGTCAAAACAGTCGTATCGACATATTGTTAGAAGGAAAATCGAGTCCACCGTGTTATGTTGAGATTAAAAATGTTCACTTAAAACGCTGTCTCCCCGGCCGGGATAATGCGGCGGAGTTTCCTGACGCTGTGACAAAGCGAGGCACTAAACACCTCGCTGAGATGTCGGAAGTGGTGCGTGGCGGGGCTCGTGCTGTTATGGTTTATCTCGTGCAACGAGGTGATTGTGACCATTTCAGGGTCGCACAAGACGTCGACCCTGTTTATGCATCAGCTCTTTTATCGGCACGTGCCTCTGGGGTCGAAGCCATTTGTTATGAGTGCAACGTTGGTTTGGATGAAATTACGGTAGCGGGTCCGCTACCGCTGCAATTGGATGAGGAACTACTGTGCGAGAAGGTGTTATGAATGATCCGCGGAGTCGAGCGGAGGCGATGCTTAACCCTGCGCTGGCTGGCGTCCAGTTACATGGCCCGGAAGAATTTGAGGGCATGCGCAAGGCCGGTAAATTGGCTGCCGAGGTTTTGGATTTCATTACGCCGCATGTCGTCCCCGGTGTCTCCACCCTCGAACTAGATACGTTGTGTCATGAATATATCGTAGAGCGTGATGCCATACCCGCTCCATTGAATTATCGAGGCTTTCCCAAATCGATCTGCACGTCGGTCAACCACGTTGTCTGCCATGGTATCCCGGATGAAAAAAAGCATCTGTTCGACGGCGATATCATTAATATTGATATTACGGTAATTCTCGCAGGGTGGCACGGCGATACCAGCCGTATGTTTCTTGTCGGTGAGAAGGTTGGTGTGCGAGCTCGAAATCTGGTGCAGACAACGTATGACGCGATGATGCGGGCGATCGAGATCGTTCGACCAGGTGTGACACTCGGCGATATCGGTCACGAAATACAATCCTACGCAGAGGAACGCCGTTTCTCAGTAGTACGTGATTTTTGTGGCCACGGTCTAGGCCGCATTTTCCATTCTCCGCCGAGCATTATGCATTTCGGAGAAGCGGGAGAGGGACCATGCCTAGTTGAAGGGATGTTCTTTACTATTGAGCCGATGATCAATGTTGGTAAATACCAGACTAAAATCCTCCAGGATGGCTGGACCGCAGTTACAAAGGACCGCTCTCTTTCAGCCCAGTTCGAGCATAGCATCGGCGTAACGTCAGATGGGTTTGAAATTTTCACTTTATCGCCGAGGGGCTGGACCTGTCCTCCTTACGATTGATCATATTTGATTGTTAAAATTATTAGGCTAAAACCAGAATTTTAGAAAATTTTAATATTGCTTCTTGCCTTATTGGAGATAATTGTTGTGTCGCTTTTCCCGCCGCCTCAGGAAATCGAAACTAAAGTCGCATACCGTTTGCCAGACAATCTACGTAAGCCGGGTAAATATTCAGATTGGGGCTACAACAATCAGTTCGGGCATAAGCCAGACAGCTTTCTTGAAGGTCCTTCCTTTGATCGAGACGGCAACCTTTGGGTTGTAAACATTCCGTTTGGCCAGGTCCTTTGCATTTCGAGCGGCGGCGACTGGGAGGTGGCAATCGAATACGATGGCAACCCCAACGGGTTAAAGGTTCATAGGGACGGACAAATATTTATCGCCGATTATAAGTACGGAATTATGCGGCTTGATCCCTCGACGGGCGCAATTAGCGAACATCGCACTCGCATACGGACCGAGCCTTTTCGCGGCTGCAACGATCTGCATTTTGCTACCAACGGTGACCTGTACTTTACTGATCAAGGTCAATCGGACATGCAGAGGCCGGACGGCCGAGTGTTTCGTCTCACCCCGGAAGATGAACTCGAATGCCTGATCGACTGTGGCGTTAGCCCAAACGGCCTTGTTCTGAACAAGGCCGAGAATCTCCTATTCGTCGGCATGACACGCGCCTGCCAGGTTTGGCACATTCCGTTGCCGCCGGACGGTGGACCATACTACAAGGTGGGTGTTTTCCAGCAACTTTCGGGCGGGCCGGGCGGACCGGACGGTATGTGTCTCGATGAAGAGGGTAACCTTTACGTCACACATGTAGGGCTGGGTGTCATTTGGGTTTTCAGCCCAAGCGGAATCCCGCTATATCGGATTAATTCCTGCCAAGGTGCCAAAATGACAAACCTCGCATTTGGCGGACCTGAGAATAAAACGCTCTACATCACTGAATCCGATACAGGGACAATCCTAACGGCGGAATTGTTACATGTTGGAAGGCGCATGTATTCGCATATGTAATCCGAGGCGCGGCTCTAACGATTTTGACTATAATCCCAACTCTGCCTTTGCGATGATGTTACGTTGGATCTCGTTTGAGCCGGAGTAGATCGACACTTTACGAAAATGAAAATAAGAAGGTGTGCAGCTATTAGCGTATTCGGCACCGATAGGTGGTTCGTTCCAACCTTGTGTTAGCGCTTCTAATAGATAAGGTTGCGCATAATAGGCGACCGCCTGCATCTTCAATTCGGTTAGTTTCTGCTGAATCTCCGTATTACGAATTTTAAAAATATTGGCCTCGCTGCCCAAGGTTTGGCCGCTAAGCTCGCCGTCACGAGACAGTGTGTCGACCGATCGCAAGGTAAACGCCTCAAGGGCCCTCAACTCCAATTCCACCTCGGCGATCTTGCGCTGGAATTCAGGGTTTTCAGAAAGGGGGCACCCTCCTGAGACTTCCTCTTCATTGGTAATTAGCTTGAGCTGACTTAGTAGCTTTTTGTGAGGCCCTAGCGAACCGCCCGACATGCGCTCGTGAGCTAGAAGATACTTACCAATGCTCCAACCGTTTCCGATTTTCCCCACCGTATTTTCAACTGGGAGCCGGACGTCGTCGAAATACACCGTGTTAGTCTCGTGTAAGCCGTCAAGCAGTACGATTGGCCGAATTTCAATTCCTGGTGTTTTCAAGTCAAGTAAGAGGAAGGTAATACCTTCTTGCTTCCGCCCCTCCGTCGATGTGCGGGCCAACAAGAAGCACCAATTCGCCCAATGTGCCTTTGTCGTCCAAGTCTTAGTGCCATTAATCACCCAATCATCGCCGTCTCGGGTTGCTGTTGTCGTGAGAGAAGCCAGATCGGAACCCGATCCTGGTTCGGAGTAGCCTTGGCACCAGACATGTTCGCCGGAAAGAATTTTCGGTAGGAAGCGTTGCTGTTGCGTGGGCGTGCCAAAACCCATCAGCACGGGTCCGCACATGTTGACGCCAAAGGCCACAAGGCGCGGAGCACCCGCGATCGCATGCTCTTCGTCAAAGATATACTTCTGAGCTAAGCTCCATCCCGGCCCGCCATGCTCTTTTGGCCAGTTTGGTGCGACCCAGCCCTTTGCATATAGGATCTGGTGCCAGCTTAAAATGTCGTTGCGTTGTAATTCGACACCATTTTCAACTTTTCGACGGAGCCACTGTGGTAACGATGTCGCGAGAAAAGACCGAACTTCCTTGCGGAAGGTATCAGCCTCGGCGTTAAAGCTAATGTCCATTGTTCGGTTCTCCTGAGAAGGAGAGCTAATATCCTACAGTAAATACCTGAGGGATAAAAACGGCGGGTATCTTACCTATCCATCTCTAAATTAGACAATCCGAATTACTTTTGCCATTTCAATTATTCGAATTACTCGTACTTTCTTCTTCAAGAAATGCAACTCGGCATAACCGGTCACGATTTATTTTCACTGTTATAGACCTATCAAAAGACGACAATCGTAACATGCGGATGGCGTAATTTAGGGGCGCTCTTACTCATACTAAAACTTAACTTAATTACAAAGGCTCAATGAAAATATTGGCGGAAGAGAGTGGGAGTCGAACCCACCGGGACCGTCTGACGTCCCCCAACGGTTTTGAAGACCGCGCGCGACACCGGCCGCGATTCCCTTCCAAGTACGATATCAATAGGTTGCGTGCAGTGATTGCAAATGGAATCTGTTATTATTGCTCAGATGAAGATTTGGCCCGCGGATTTTGACATACCTACTTCTTGAGATGAGGCAGTGTGTTCAAGGGATGCCCTTTTACGTCACTTGGGAGTAAGGCTATGGTTGACGGCTTGAAGGTGTAACCACATTCCCGAGAGTGGGGCCAAATTCAAAATGGGGTGGATCAAGTCAGCCACAAAACTGAGAGCTTTATCAATATGTATTGATCGCGACCAGACTCGTATTGAAGTTGAAAGCAAAGGTTGCCTTCAGCAAATTTTGAATTTTGAGCTACATTGACGCGTAGAGGTCTCGTTACTGTCGGTACGAACTATAACGGTATATGAGTTGCGGCATATTGGGGGAAAGGTTGCATGGGCGATAAATTTGATTTGGTAATTCGCGGTGGTAATGTGGTCGACGGAACCGGTGGTCCGCTATGCAAGGCCGATGTGGCAATATTGTCAGGACGGATCGTGGCAGTGGGATCGGTGACAGGGTACGGGTGTGAGGAAATTGACGCCTGTGATCGCCTCGTAGTTCCGGGGTTTGTAGACATCCACACTCACTATGATGCCCAGGTCACATGGGCAAACCAAATTCTTCCTTCGTCCTGTAACGGTGTCACCACAGTTTTGATGGGGAATTGCGGGGTTGGCTTTGCGCCTGTCCGCCCCCGTCATCACGATATGCTAATAAGTTTGATGGAAGGTGTAGAAGATATCCCTGAAGTGGTGATGAAGGAAGGCCTGACCTGGAATTGGGCGAGCTTCCCAGATTACCTCGATGCGCTGGAAGAAAGGGAGTATGACGTTGATATCGCAACACAGGTGCCCCACGCAGCTCTGCGCGTCTTCGTTATGGGTGAGCGCGGTGCAAACCGGGAGGAGGCTACGGCTGAGGATAGGGCGGAGATGGCACGGCTTGCGGCGGAAGGCGTGCGGGCCGGGGCATTTGGATTTTCGACCTCTCGGTTATTACAACATCGCACCGCTGAAGGCGAACCAATACCCTCTTATGGGGCGGCTCAAGAGGAACTCCTTGAAATTGCAGACGCTCTAGCCAATGTGGGACGCGGCTGGATACAGACTGTTGGTGATTTCGAGGACGCGATAGATGCTGAGTTTAATTTGCGTCGTGAGATGGCTGCACGCTCTGGACTACCACTGACGATGTCCCTGCTTCAGAAGGAAGCTAGACCAGATGAATGGCGTGACTTACTGCGCCGTATCGAGTGTGCCAATGATGAAGGCTTAAAAATCACAGCGCAAATCCGAGGCCGACCAACCAGTGTCCTTTTGGGCTTTGAGTTGTCGATCAATCCGTTCAGTGAGTGTCCCAGTTGGTCGGAAGTCCGCGACCTCGAGTTTCAATCGCGCTTGGCCAAGCTGCGTGATCCGGCCCTACGCGAGCGTTTGACCACTGAGCCCTGCGGCGACAAACTGCAGCAACGGCGGTTCCAGCAGTGGGATCGCATATTTCCATTCGGTAATCCACCGCAATACGAGCCGCATCCGAATAAAAGCATTGGTAAACAGGCCGAGCGTCGGGGTGTAACACCGGCGGAATTAGCCTACGACTTGATGCTGGAAAACGGCGGCCAGACCATCCTGTACCGGCCAACAACAAATTATGCCAATGGTGATTTAGCCGTCGTGTATGAGATGCTCGAACATCCAAATACCTTGATTGGATTAGGCGACGGCGGGGCACATGTTGGTGTGATGTGCGATGCTACCGATATGGCGCATACCATCAGCTATTGGACGCGTGATCGCACGCGCGGACCGAAACACCGGCTTGAGGATATGGTTAGACGTCTGACATCGGCCAATGCCGACGCGATAGGTCTGGCCGATAGAGGCCGAATACAGACTGGCCTTCGCGCTGATATTAACATTATTGACTACAATGCGTTGACCTTGCAGTCCCCGAAAATCCATTACGATCTCCCTGCCGGCGGCAAGCGTTTGCTGCAGCAAGCGACGGGGATTGACGTGACGCTGGTTGCTGGGCAACCGGTCTGGCGCGACGGTAAGGCGACCGGAGCTTTGCCGGGGCGATTACTGCGCAGCGGAGCTTAGCGTCATTGGGCTTCTTGGCAGAAACTAAGGACGCCCCATATCTGACCCAAGGGTAATTGTCTGGGCGGCAACCTGTTGCCTGGCCCGCCCACGATGCAGGAGATCTGTGGATGTCTGGACCGCTTACTGGCTATAGGGTGATAGACTTTACCAATGTCATTGCTGGACCTTTTGCGACGATGATGCTTGCTGATCAGGGCGCAGATGTAATTAAGGTTGAGGCACCGCATCGGCCCGACCATACCCGCCACGCCGGACCCGATACCACAGGAATGACTGCTAGTTTCGTCAACAACAACCGCAATAAGCGTTCGATATCAATCGACGTAAAATCGAAGGAAGGGAGAAACGCTTTAAAACGCCTGGTCGCTACTGCCGATGTTTTCATCCAGAATTTTCGACCGGGAGTTGTCGAGCGCCTCGGTATTGGGGAAAGTGATCTTCGCGCGATACAGCCGGACTTGATCTACGTGTCGATGAGCGGTTGGGGTGAAAACGGACCGCTATCGCATAAGCCAGTCTATGACCCTATCATTCAGGCTCTCTCCGGCCTCGCGACGGTGCAGGCGGGCTCTGATCAGGAGCGTCCACGGCTGATCAGAACTATCCTTCCCGACAAACTGACTGGGGTCACCGCGGCGCAGGCGGTAGTGGCCGCTCTCGCAGGGCGTGCAAAAAGTGGCAAGGGTCAGCATGTGAAGGTTTCCATGCTCGATTCAATTATAGCCTTTCTTTGGTCCTCCGATATGGGCGGACAAACGTTCATCGGCAACGAGATGAGTGAGCAGCGCGCCGCTACTTTTATTGATCTCATTTACGAGACACAGACCGACTACATCACGGTCTCTACGATGACCAATGTTCAGTGGGAGGCGTTCTGTAGAACCGCTGGCCGCGAGGAACTTCTAGACGACGAGCGGTTTAAGACGCCGGCACTTCGTGATAAGAACGCGGATCAACGCTTACAGCTTATCCAAGAAGTGTTGCTCACGCGCCCAGCAGAAGAATGGCTGCATACCCTCGACGAGGCCGGGGTACCTTGCGCGCCGGTACTGACGCGCCGTCAAATGATCGATCACCCACAGGTCGTCGCGAGTGGTATCGTCGTTGAGCATGACCATCCCCATGCTGGACCTTTGCGGCAGGCCCGCCCGGCGGCGCGTTTCGAAGGAACACCGACAACTATCCGCAACGGCGCACCGCTACTCGGTGAGCATACTTACGACATTCTTCGCGAGCTTGGGTATGAGGATGCAGAGATCAATTCTATGGTCACTGCAAAAATCTTGCGTGCGGTTGAATAGAACATGTGAGCTAGTCATTAAAAAACGTTTGGGTTTCGACGGCTTCAATGCCTCACGGCCCGAATAAGTGCTCACCGATTCGTTGGTTTTGAATAAGTCGTGACCCACGAGGCCCCAATGTGCAAGCCAGAACGAATTTCTTTTAATCCATGTGCGAATACATCGTTTTGCCAGCTACAGGTAGTTTTGCCCAGAGGATTGAGCCGGTCATCGATTCGGTGATAAAGAGGCTTCGGTTTCCGTCTCCGCCGAAAGCAAGGTTGGTTGTGTTTAGGCCGCGGCAAGAACGGATGCGGTGTTTGGGTTCACCCATGTGATCAAAATGCCAGATGGTTCCGTTCCCTGCGTGACAGACGAGCAGGCCGCCTTCGGCGTCGAGCGCCATGCCATCTGGTCCAGCATGTCCACCGGACAGATTGAGAAAGACTCCGACTTTGGTAGTGCCGCCATCGCTGAGCAACGGTAAGCGCCAAACCTGATTAGCGCGGGTTACTGCGAGATAGAGAATGTCTTCGTTTAAATTTGGTACTAGGCCGTTCGGACTTGGTACTGTATCGACCAGGCAGTCAAGTTGCTCACCATTCGGCGATAATCGGAAGACACGACCGGTTGGGTCGTGCAAGCCAGTCAGCCCCTGATCAGTGAAATACATATTTCCTGCTGCGTCGAAAACGAGGTCATTAACGCCCTTGAAACTTTCGACTCGCCAGCGCTCACAATATGGTGTAACCGCGCCGCTTACCTCGTCGACTTGCATAATCCCGCGCTTGTAATCTGTTACGAAGATACGTCCGTCCTTATGGATTTTGAGACCATTCGGTTCACCGTCGTATTCTGTAATCAGCGTCCATTTTCGCTCCGGCGAAATTTTGAAGATACGTCCGAACGGTATGTCGACGACGTAGAGATTGCCGTTTCGGTCGAAGGATGGGCCTTCTATGAAGGAATGCGGGTCATGCCCGAACTTATTTGCTGCGATCCAGGCTGTGTGCACGCCGTTTTTTCGGTATTCTTCAGGAATTTCGGTCCAAACTTCGGTCTCAACATCCTTAGGAGGTGCGTAGAGGCTCAATGCTTGTACTCCTCATCTTTTCGAATGAGCTATAGGTCGTTTTAATCCAGACAAGTTTTCGCATCTGGTATTATGAACTTTAGTCCTTCATATCTATCTGAATGGAGGAGCAACCAATGATGGATGAATTTCAGGAAGCCTTAGACAGAATTTTTGCCACGGATTCTGAACTTTATACCGAGCGTGGGTTCGCACGGCGTATTGGCTACGGAAAAAAGCCGGCCCTTTTAATCATTGATCTTGCGAATGCCTGGACACGGGAAGGGCATGCCTTCACCTGCGACGGTATGGACGTCATTATTCCAGGCGTGCAGAAGCTTCTTGATGCTGCGCGCGCTAAAGGCATTCCCATCATTTATACAACAACAGCCTATGCAAATACGGAGGGACCTAACTCCGATATGGGGCTATGGAAGGAGAAAATTCCTGTTGAGGAACTGAAGCTTGGAAGCGATGCGGTCGAGATTGACGATCGGATAGCGCCTCTGCCAACAGAGCAGGTCATCGTTAAGAAGAAAGCAAGCGCCTTTCACGGAACTAATCTTTCAAGCTATCTGCAGTCGATTGGCGTTGATACAGTAATCGTAACGGGTGTCACAATGTGCGCCTGCGTTCGCCATTCGACAGAGGATGCTATTGCTGAGGGGTTCCGGCCAATCGTCGTAAAGGAATGTGTTGGGGACCGAATTCGGGGCGCAGTCGAATGGAACTTATTCGATATCGATGCAAAGTTTGGGGATGTAGAGCCTTTGGATAATGTGCTTGATTACCTGCGCCGAAATGACATTTGAGAGGTTGAAGCTAAAATGACCGTCGAAACTATAGCGATCCTCATGCCTGGTGATATGGGGCACGGTTGCGCAATCGCCTTCCGGCAAAGCGGTTTTCGCGTGATAACTAACCTGACAGGACGCAGCGAGCGAACTCGTGGCCTTGCGGCGAAAGCTGAGATAGAGGACGTTGGATCATTCGAGGAAGTGGCGCTGGAATCTGATTTAGTGCTGTCAATTTTGCCTCCGGAGAAAGCGGTCGACCAGGCAAAAGTCTTCGCTGACGCAATGCTTGTGGCGGGTGCCGCGCGGACTTATGTCGACTGCAATGCGATTGCGCCAGCGACAAGCGTTAGAGTGGCCGAAGAGATTGAACGCGCTGGTGCGACTTATATCGATGGTGGAATTATCGGACGTAACCCGGTAGTGGAAAATGGTGCGACGCGCCTTTACGTCAGCGGTCCGGATACATCTCTGGTACGTGAGTTGGATGGCCGGGGTATGGTGGTGCGGGATATTGGCTCGGAGATCGGTCGTGCGTCTGGCCTCAAGATGGTTTATGCGAGCTCAACAAAGGGTACATTCTCGCTACATGCGGCCGTTATGACGACTGCGCATGTGATGGGTCTGACAGAGGATTATCTTAAAGAACTAGCCGAAAGCCAACCGATCATGTTGGCGGCAATGGAGCGGATGATCCCGCTAATTCCGCTCGATGCAGCACGCTGGGAAGGTGAAATGTATGAGATTGCCTCGACCTTTACGTCTGCCGGTGTGACGTCGAAATTCCATGAAGGTGCGGCCGATATGATGGCGCTAGCTGACCGGACGCCTATCTCTGCGGAAACGCGAGAGACGGTTGATACGAAGCGCACTCTGCTACAGGCGTTAGACATGTATGTCTCGGCAAGGGCGTCTATTAAGGACGTCGCCGAATAAACTCTATTTCCCACCGAGGCGTCGGCTAGCTAGGTCGAGGCGTCGTTTGCATTCCAATTCGTTGAGACCGACGGCCTTGCAACGGCCCATTAGTTGTTGACTTCGGTTGCCGCCGCCGCCGAGTTTGTCTGCTATTAGTGAACGGCACTGCGTTTTTTTGATATTGTTGCGCAGGCAGTAGGCTTTTACGCGATTAACTTGCCTTGAATTTGGTGATGCGAAGGATGCATTGATCAACCGCTGGCAAGTGGCTCGGTCGCGGCCGGTCAGACGGCATTTCGACATCAGGGTTCGTGCGTGATCTAGACCGCGTTGCTGTTTGAGCCGCGAGAAACCATCACGGCAGCGTTCAGCATCAATGCCACGGGCCCGGCAACGTAGCAGGAAGGCGGCCGGCACATTAGCGGCATTCTCGGCGGAAAGGGCGGTTATTGGAATGGAAACACTGGAAGCGGCAAAAATTGCCACGGTACCAATTAAGATGTTAATTGTACCCATCCGCCATAAACAACTAAAAAACAACATGTTATCGCTCTCCTGTATCCATCCTTACCTAAACCCGCATTCCTCTTATCTCAATATTGGCAAGGGACATGCCATATTTGGCGCGTCGTGGGAAATTGCGCTGAATCATCAGCGTAGCCCGAAAATGAGCTTTTGATGATTTTGACCAAGGCACGTAAAACCCTCGCGACCTGTTGTGGGGTGCACGTCGTGCATGATGGGATTTCTGATATCATGTATGTCCTGCTGCCGGCCCTTCAGCAGAGCTTTGGCCTGTCGTTGGCGGAAGTGGGTTTGGTTCGGGGGGCCCATCGAGCGGGCCTGGCGCTATTTCAACTGCCTGCGGGAATACTCTCCGAGCGCCTTGGCGAGCGCAGTCTATTGGCGTTCGGTACCGCGGTAGCTGGATTCGCCTTTCTAGCGTTGGGCTATTCTGACACTTTTTTAGGTCTTTTGTTCCTATTGTTTTTGGTAGGAATGGGGAGCGCTGCACAGCATCCGTTGAGTTCGTCGATTATCTCGACTGTATATCCCGGAAGTGGCCGGAGGGCAGCGCTTGGTGCATATGCCTTCGCGGGCGATGTCGGGAAATGTGGTATCGCTGGGGGGCTTGGTCTCCTGCTTTTCACGGGATTGGAGTGGCGGGAGCCGATTGTTATAATTGGTGCCATCACCGTCTTTACGGCTGTTGTCGTCTTTCTATCCTTGCTTACTGTCGGGGCGGGCGGACGTCCTGATAGGCGGATTGAGCATCGCGAGAAGTCAGGAGATCTTGGTTGGGGTATTCGTGAGCCGATAGGGTTTTCGGCCCTCTGTGGTATCATGGTTGTCGACAATTGCACTCGGAACGGTTTTCTCACTTTCGCGGCTTTTCTTCTGATCCAGGATAAGGGTGTGGATCCGGGTAGCGCGGCCTTGGTGGTGCCGATAATACTAATTGGTGGTATGTGGGGCAAATTAGCCTGCGGGTTTTTATCTGAGCGAATAGGCATAATCCGTACTGTTGTCCTGACGGAACTGGGTACCGTGGCCGGTATCATTGCTATAGTATTGCTCGATGGAATGGCGGCGTTCTTCGTGTTGCCGCTTCTAGGTATCGTCTTGAATGGAACCTCACCGGTTCTTCAGGGGACGGTAGGTGATTTGGTTGAGAGCAAGCGTCAATCACGCGCCTTCGGCCTCTTCTTTTCCATAAGTGCATCTTGCGGAATTGCCGCGCCGCTTGGCTTTGGCGTTCTTAGTGATTTGATTAGCGTTAGTGCAACGATGTATGTGATTGCCGGGTTGGTATTTCTCACCTTGCCGCTTTGCCTGATCTTGCGCCCCGTACTGATATCGACAGCTGCGGCGGCGGAATAGTAGGAGTATACGATGAAAATTAAATCCGTCCGTGCCGATTGGTTACACGTCCCAATTCCAACCCAACAACAGCATACCTCTGATTTTGGAAAAACCCGATCCTTCGATAGCACGCTCGTACGGATTGAAACGAACGATGGGATTGTTGGTTTTGGCGAGGCGAAGGCTGCGGTCGGTAGCGCGGGAACGAATGCGGCGTTGAATGCCATGGTAGAGGACGAGTTAGGTCCGATGCTCGTTGGCGAGGATGCGCGTGATATCTCGCGACTTTGGGATGTTATGTATAACGGTAGTCGGGCTCATTATGCGATCGATCGTGGGCGAGTGTTCCCAGTGTTAGGGCGTCGTGGACATTTAATTTCTGCGATCAGTGGGATTGATATGGCTCTCTGGGATATCTTAGGAAAATCATTGGGAGAGCCGGTTTGGCGATTGCTCGGCGGTAAGCGTAAGGATCGTTACCCTGCCTATGCATCCGGTGGATGGGCGCCCGTTGACGGTATCGTTGCGGAGTTACAATCCTTTGTCGATCAGGGCGATTTTAAGGCGGTTAAGATGCGTGTTGGTTCTGGCGATGGGACACTGGCGCATTCCGTGGCACGGGTGAAAGCTGCGCGAGAGGGGCTTGCCGACGACATCGATATCATGTGTGACGCGCACGGAACCTTTAGCGTATCGGAGGCGAAGCGGTTTTGCCGGGAGGTGGCTGAAAGCAATGTCGGTTGGCTCGAGGAACCTGTGGTGGCCGATGACAAGCGTGGCATGGCGGAAGTGCGGGCGTCGACCGATATACCGATTTCTACCGGTGAAAGTGAGTTCACCCGTTTCGCCTTCCGTGATCTCGCGGAACTCCGGGCATGCGATATCTTTCAGCCGGACCTTTCGATCTGTGGCGGTGTGACAGAAGCGATGCGGATTGAGGCAATCGCCAGCGCTTTTCAACTGCGATATGCGCCGCATCTATGGGGAGGGGCACTTACCTTCGCGGCCGGGCTGCATACGATGGTCGTGGCGTCGACTGGATTTATCGTCGAGTATTCGCTCGGTGCTAATCCAATGTTGCATGAGTTGGGTATCGAAGATTTTGCAGTCGTTGATGGCCATCTTGACGTGCCAGAAAGGCCGGGCCTTGGAGTAAGTATCGATGAGAATTTTGTGGAGAAGTACCGAATTTGATAGTATCGATAATTTTTACATTCCCGTAGCAATAGTTTGAACCTCACCGGCAAGTAGGGCTGCTTCAGCTATCATTTCTTCAATAAGCTCGCCAACTGGCCGGATATCGTGGATCATGCCCCCGATTTGGCCCATCGCGGATTGGCGTTTGTCGTACTTGTTGGTATTCCGGCCACGGACGACAGCCTTGCGAAACTCGGCGAGATTTTCTTTTGATTCGCCGGAAAGTCGTGCTTCCTCATAAGCAGTGAGTTCGGGGGTCGTAACGCACCGGACGGTGGAGCCGGTCATCGCTCGGGAGACAATGGTATCGGTTTCTTTCATTTCGAGGAGTTGTCTCAGGCCCCATGCGTTAAGGTCGCTTTCGGAAGTCGCCATGAAACGCGTACCGATTTGCACGCCGGCGGCTCCGAGTGTGAAGGCGGCAAGAAATCCCCGGGCATCGCCGATACCTCCGCTAGCGATTACTGGAACATTTACGGCGTCGACAACCATGGGTACGAGAGGCATTGTGGCTATCGTCCCCACGTGGCCACCTGCTTCGGTGCCAGAAGCTACAATGAGGTCGGCGCCTTCGTCCTCCATCCGCTTTGCAAGTTCCACTGTCGGTATTACGGAAACCACTTTGATGCCCGCATCTTTCAACCTGCGGACGGCCTTCTCGCCTGGATCAGCCCGACCTGTGGTACAAACAGGCACGCCGGTTTCTATGATTATGTTCGCTCGGGATTCGGTAAAGCCCTTGCCCATTGCCGTAATGTTAACGCCGAATGGTTTGTCGGTTTGGGCTCTGACGGCATATATATCTTTTCGGAGTTTATCTTCGGTTCCACCAAATGTTGGGAGTACACCAAGGCCGCCGGCCTCGCTGACCGCTGCCACTAGTTCCCAGCCTCCTCCTCCTTGCATGGCACCCTGTAATAAGGGGTATTTTATGTTCAGTACATCGCAGACGGCGGTGTGAAACATTCCGTACGTTAACACTTTACTCGGCGGCTCTGGCAGCGATTTCTTCGGCGGTTTTGTTATCGCCGAATGCTGTGAGCGCGGTTTGTACGATGTGTTTGGCATTGAGTTCGGCATTGTCGTACATCTCAAAGGGCGAGGCCTGATCCTGGAAGCGGTCGGGGAGATGCATGGGGCGCAGCTTGAGTCCGTCTTTAATCAGGTCGTTTTGGGCGAGATGCTCTAATACCTGTGTGGCAAATCCACCGATCGAGGCTTCCTCGATGGTGATCACCACCTCGTGCTCCTGGACCAAGCGCTCCACTAACTCTGTGTCCAGTGGCTTCGCGAAACGTGCGTCTGCCACCGTTGCCGGATATCCGTGCGCTGCTAATTCATCCGCTGCTTTT
>JAYZET010000011.1:0-24400 GCA_036337155.1 Pseudomonadota bacterium
CAGGTTACATTCGCCATCAAGTCGCCGATCGTAGCATCCGGCGTGCGCACGTTGGTGCGCACGAGGTCGAGAATAAAGGGGTCGGTCTCACTTTCGCGAACCAATTTGCAGATGGGTAGGCGCAAGCCTTCGTGGTAAATCTCGCTTGCGGCGGCTCCAAATCCCATGCCACCTATATCGGGTAGATGGGTGATCGACATCGTGTACCCGGCGATTTCACCATTTCGGAAAACGGGACGCATGACGTTGATGTCGAATAGGTGGCCGGTGCCCATCCATGGGTCATTGGTGCAGATGACATCGCCAGGGCGAAGAGTCTTTGGCGGAAATTTTTCCAGCATGTAGCGTAAGGTCCGCGGTGCGGTGCCGATGAAGACCGGCACGGAGTAACTGCCTTGGGCCAGCAGCCTGCCGTCACGGTCCAGGATCACGACGGTCAGGTCATAACTTTCTGAAACGATGGTTGAGAATGATGTGCGTACCAAGGTCGAGACAATCTCGTCGGCGATCGAGACCAGTCGGTCCCATAGGATGCCGAGCGAGACAGCGTCGAAACTCTTTGGATCGCCACTCATGTTCTTTCCTCCAGTTCAGCGACGATATTGTGTTGCGCGTCAACCTGGGCGTGTGAGCCCGGCGTCAGCAGGCAGGTTGATTCCCGCTCTTCGATCAACGCCGGACCGTCTATGGAAGTGCCGGGGCGAAGCGAGTAGCGATCGTAGACGGGTGTTTCGCGATAGCCGTCTGGCGCGAAGTAGGCTTGGCGTGAGCCCTTAAGTGCGTCTTTACTACTTGAGTTTTTGTCTGTTTCCAG
This sequence comes from Pseudomonadota bacterium, assembly GCA_036337155.1. Lineage (GTDB taxonomy): Bacteria > Pseudomonadota > Alphaproteobacteria > UBA8366 > UBA8366 > UBA6544. The sequence continues at coordinate 815 of JAYZET010000011.1, forward strand.
GGCGTAGCCCGTCTCAAACTTCGGATCGGGCCCGCTCGCTGACACTTTCCAATTAATAATCTCTAGGGGTGCTTCGAGCGTGGCGAATGTATAAACCTGGGCGTATCGCTTCTCGAACAGGTCGCGCAGGTTAGCGAAAGTCGTGCGTAAATCGCATTCCGGCAGGGAGACCTGGATCTCGTGGGTCTGTCCAAAATAGCGGATGTCGATTTGCCTGTGGATACGGATGTCGTTCGAAGCGATCCCCGCTTCTTTAAGAAATCCCGAGGCTTCGTCCACGAGTGGTTCGAACATCTCAGCGAACCTCTTTGCGTCGATATCGTCGACGACGGTGCGTCGGGAGCGGGCCAACTCGAAAGCGAGGGGGCTCGCGAGTAGACCGAGGGCGGAATAAACCCCGGCGCCGATCGGAAAGACGACGCGAGGAATTTTCAGCTTCTCCGCAACCGGCATTGCGTGGAGAGGACCTGATCCGCCAAAGGCTACCATGCTCGCGGCGCGGTAGTCGAACCCGCGCTCCGCTGCATGAATTCGGAAAGCGCGTGCGATGTCCTCGTTCGCGGTATCGTGAATACCCCAGGCCGCACGCTCTATGCTGAGGTCGAGGGGTTCCGCAACCGTCGTCCTGATGGCATTTTCCGCAGCTGCTCGGTCGAGCATCATCTTACCACCAAGAAAGAAGTTTGGGTCGAGATAGCCGAGTAACAAGTTTGCGTCGCTGAGCGCTGCATCCCTGCCGTCTTTGCCGTAACAAGCGGGTCCCGGGTCTGCGCCAGCGCTCCGCGGTCCGACCTTCAGTAGCCCGCGGTCGTCACCGGCCGCAATTGATCCACCACCGGAGCCAATTTCTATCATATCGAGTACGGGAATACGGAGTGGCAGTCCGCTTCCGCGCCGGGATTCGTGTACCCGCGCGACCTCAATCTGTTCTGTCTTGAGAGGCGTGAAATTGCGGACCAGCGCGCCCTTAGCAGTGGTGCCACCGAGGTCAAAAGAAAGCACATTCGGGAGATTGAGGGCGCACCCTTGAACCGATGCCATCAGCATACCGGCGGCAGGACCAGACTCCAGAAGTCGAACGGGGAAGCGTCGCGCCGTATCAGGCGCCAGCATGCCGCCACTCGACGTCATGATATCAAGCCGCCCTCGGAACCCAAGCTCGGCGAGCCCACCCTCAAGACGCTCTAAATACTGGTCCGCCATAGGCCTCGCGTACGCATTAATGGCGGTCGTCGTCCATCGCTCGTATTCGCGCATATTTGGATATACATCTGCGGAAGTGGACACATAAAGTTCAGGGAATTCCAAACGTGCCAGTTCACCGACGGCGCGCTCGTGTGCTGGGTCGATATAGCTGTGCAGGAAGCAGATAGCGAGTGCTTCGATGCTCTCGCACCTGATCAGGTCGCAGATCGCTGCCCGGGCAGCCGATAGGTCCACCGGTATTTCGATCCTGCCGTCGAAGTGTATGCGCTCTGCTACGCCGCGACGGAGGTTCCGCGGAACAATTGGGTCGGGGTAGCGAATGCGCAGGTCAAACAGGTCATAGCGCTGTTCCATCCCCATATCCATGATGTCACCGAATCCATCGGTCACTAGCATGCCAGTTACCGCGCCGCGCCTTTCAATTACCGCATTGGTGACAAGCGTGGTACCATGTGCAATCGCATCAACATCCCTGATACCGACGCCGTTCGCTCTGAGGATGTCTCTAATGCCCACGATGACTGCGGCCGATGGGTCGGCCGGAGTGGTCAACTGTTTATGGATGGCCAGCTTTTTGCCAGCATCGTCTAGTAAGGCGAAGTCTGTGAAGGTCCCGCCGATATCGACGCCAATGCGCCAGCTCATGGGGATCTCTCCTTTAGTTTATGCTAACCAATTGTTTGCATACTTAGCCGGGTCAAGTTTCGACGTCACAAGGTTTTTATTGGGGGGCTGCCATGCCCAAGTAATAACGATAACAAGACCTAACCCGCGCAATAAATTCGTCGTCCAGTGCTGCGTCCGATTAAATAGCGACCTAGGATGCCGCTGTGACGATGTTGAAGCGATGGTCATCGTCTTCGGCCATGTCGTTGGCCAACTCTATCTCCCAGGAGAGATAGGCGCGCATCGCCGCTTCGATATCGCCGGACTGCTCTCGTGCTTTAAGGCGGATATCCTCTGCTGCGCTGGCCATACGGGTAGCACCTGTTTCGATCGGTAGTCCAGCTGTGATCCAGGCGTCAGTGCCGCCTTCCAGTGCTATGGCCGACCTGTCAGCGGCGGCAATGCCCGCAAGCACACCGTCGGGCGAGGTGAAGACGAGTGCGTCTGCGGAAGGAAGTTTTCCCAAATCTGCATCAAGCCGCGATCGGATGGCATACCAGGCGCCCGGGATATGGCCATCGTAATAGCCACGGCTCCAGTTGAGGTCGACGACATTCACCCGATCCGACGCCATCCATTCTTTTAGATCGCTTGGCGAAATTAACTCTACCTTCGATTTGTCGAAACCCTGGACCGTGGGTTTGTATGGTCCGCTGACAATATCGCCACCCGCTTCCTCGTTTGTCATTATAGCTACGTCCCAGCCCATCTGCTTCAGCCAGGATGCGGTTATGGTGGCCCTGATCCCGTTGTCATCGAGCAGGATCACGCGGGCTCCCCAAGTGGCCAGATGAGCATCAGTCTCCTGGATTAATTGACCGCCTGCGATGTGTTTAACGCCAGCGAAATGTCCTGCCGCGTATTCCTCCGGCGTGCGCACGTCCAACACGTAAAGAGTGCGTTCGTTCGCTTCTGCTTTCCATCTCGTAAGGGTCGTACGGTCGATGATATGGACCCCGCAAAGTTTGGCTACTCGACGTGCGCCGGCGAGTGCTGCTTCGAAACCCGCTTGCGAAACGTCGGGTGCCTTTCGCGTCGCACCGTTGATCACGTCGTAACCGGCGAGATGCCAATCTTGGGTGCCATTCTTGAGCGATACAACTTTGTTCGGAACGCCTGCGTTGATCAGTGCCTGTGCCCCGATGATGCTGCGTGTCCTCCCACCGCAATTGACCACGACCATCGTATCTGGCGACGGTGTTAGATCTTTGAAACGGTAGACAATTTCTACACCCGGTACGCTTATAGCACCCGGTATACTGTTGGAGTGGTATTCCTCGTAGGACCGCGTGTCGTAGATAGCGATATCGGCATTTTTGTCAATCAATGCCTTTAATTCTTGCGCTGTGATAAAAGGCGTACTGGCCTCGTGTTCGACAACTTCGGCAAATGCCTTGCTTGGCACGTGGACGCCGGAATAAATTTTGTTACCAGCCCGTTCCCAGGCTGCGATGCCTTCTTCCAATACCGAGACGTTGGTGTATCCGATAGCCCTCATTTTGGCGGCGGCTTGGTGGGCGAGACCCTCTCCGTCGTCGCACCAAATGACGCGGACGCCGCGCCGTGGCACTATGTCGTCAATTGTCAATTCGATCCGTCCGAGAGGCACGCAAGCGGCCATTAGAATGTGACGTGCGTCGAAGGGCACCTCTTCTCGTGCGTCTAGGAGGGCGATTTCACCGCCATCGTGAAGGGCTGCCTTCAGGTCGGCAACACTAATTTTACTTGTGAGTTGCGGCATAAAATAACTCCCATTACCGCAGGTGTGAGACGAAATGAGCTAGAGTGCGCTTGCGCGCGATGGCGGCCTGTTCCGCCTCATAAGGATCGTATCCGAAGCGGTTGAAGCCGTGTTCTGTACCCGGGTAGCGGTGAATGTCCACTGTGTTCCAGCTCCCCACTCGGGCCTGGATAGCTGTCACGGTCTCCTCCGGGACGTGTGGATCGTTCTCTGCGAAATGCAAAACCAGCGGGCATTGCAGAGCGTCCGCCTCATCCAAATGTTCGTCGATCTGAACGCCGTAGTAACTGACAGCGGCATCAATGTCGTGCCGTACGGCGGAGATATATGCGAACTTACCGCCAAGGCAGAACCCCATTACGCCGATCTTCCCTGTGCAGTCGTTGCGATTTCTCAAAGCCATAATTGTGGTAGCCAGATCGTTAGCGAATTGTTCTGTGTCAAGTTGCGAACGGAGTGATTGTGCCTTCGCCCTGCCTTCGTCGGTATAGGGCAAGTAGGAGCCCGCCTCCTGACGCCAGTAGACGTCGGGCGCCAAAGCGGCATATCCGTCCGCGGCATATCCATCTGCGACTGCACGAATATGCTCATTGGTATTGAAAACCTCAGGCAGGATCAGCAAACCCGGCGCCGGAGTTTTGTCGGGTAATGCCAAATACGCAGCAAATGTACCGCCATCGCTGACTGTGATTTGGATCTCGCTTCCCATTCCAATGTCTCCTAATAAATTTAATACCAAAAAATTCTCTATCCGCGTGCCGGGTAATCCGCTGAACGAAACTCTCGCTGTGTCGACAAGTTAATCCGGTTGTGGATTGCTGCAGACGAGTGTCGCCAGAAGTAATTAATCGGACATGAGTATTCTCTTTTTCCCATGTCGAGAAGGGATATAGGGCGCTATAGGAAGAATCCGCCGGTTTGCTGCAGTTTGTAGGGAATCATATTCCCAGTGGGAACGGGATCGATAATTAATCTATTATAATCAATGAAGTATACATCTTATTTCGTCGGCATGGAGATTGCTAGGACATGATTGCGACCCGAAATAGAAAATCAATTAGTACTGACCAGGGAGCAATTGGTCATGGATGCCTTAACGGGAGTGATCGACGGCCGCTTGGGGCCCATTGACCCGCGCCAGGCCGCGTATTTGCGGCTTGATCGTTTGCGCGCGCAGGCGGAAGCTGGGGAATTAGACACTGGCAAATTACAGGAACGTTTGCGTTCTGTCTTTGGTGAAGATTCCGAAGTATTTTTTGGCGATGACAGTGGAATTGACATTGATCGCCTTCAGCAATTCATTGGTGATCAGGGTTCGGCGCGTCTTATTTTGGCTTTGACCGCCCGTCTCGGCGAAACCAACCCGCTCGAAGATGTTTTTGAAGGCGGGGATTCGGTCCGAGAGAATATTGTGGCGCGCAATCAGGCGATCGCACGCGAACGCTTGCGTGATGAGTTCGGTGGAGAGGCTGATCAATTCATCGATGCCGACGGTGCCATCGATTTTGATGCACTGCGTGAATTCCTAGAACAGCAGCGTGTAAATGTTGATCGTTTGCGGAATCTGGAGCTCGGGCCGGCGACGATCATCGATATTAAGACTTAATCGTGAAGAGCGTTTAACGTCGTCTCTTTTGTGCTCGATGTTTATCCCGGATGTGCCCGGGTATTGCGCGATCTATGAACTCGGCCAGTTTGCGCCGCACCCAGCGAATGAAATTGGCAATACCTGTATGCCCCTGGACGGCTGCTAGCGTTGCGTAGTAGGTGGCGAGTTCTCTCTCGCCAAAGGTCAGATGTGGCATGCGATGACTGACAACGTGAATGTTGTTCGCCTGATTACTAACCATTAATTTCGGCACCCAGTGGCACCGGTTTACTCTAGGCCCATCGACCATGTCATGGTCGCAGACCGGGCAGGGGTCAGGTGACTTAACGGTTCCTTGCCTGCTGTTCGCGAGACTTTTATTACGCGGTACCGAATTCCTTGAATAACCGCATATTCTTGTCGACGTCGTAAGGCTGTTCGTTCAATGTTTCGGCATCCCACTCGCTGCGGGAGGTCGAGAAGAAGTCGCCGCCATAAACGTGGATCGCCCCGGTAAGGCGTGGTATTGGATTAGTCACTGAATGAATTATGTCGGGTCCGAGTGGTGTTGCCTCTCCGACCGATAAGTCCGCGGCACCGGCGGCCTCAATATGGCCGTCTGGAGCGGCCTCCACCCGACGCCAGAACACATTGTCCTCACGTCCCGTGTAGACGCCGATCACTGCCCACATCTCGTGATTGTGGGGCATGATCGTCATCCATGGTGCCCAGATGACATTAATGATTGTGAGGGTTTCGGAATTGTGGATTTTGTGAACACCGGCGGCGCTAGGGGCACCCAGTCCCTCCAAGACCGCATTTGGATTTGAGACGGCTTCGGCGACGATTTCTCGGACGCCAACATGGCTTGGATCTGCGGCAATCGCGTCTTTGCAATCGGCAATGAATTGATCTGTATCGAACATCCAGTCTCCCCCATTATAATTACTATTTGGTTGTTATTCAGCGGCCAATTCTCGCTCATCATATGCATAGGCCTTTTCTGCTGCTTCCGCCGAAACCCGGCCGCAGCGTAGGTCCTCCTCGATTAGCGCTCGGTCTCGTGTCTTTGGATTGCCGAAGCCTCCGCCACCAGAAATTTCAACGATAAAACGATCGCCCTTGTAGACTTCGATATTGGACGCGGCGGGCACGCGTGTTTCAACGCCGTCGCGCACGAGGGTATAGGCGGAGAGGTTACTTTTCTCTCCACCCGCTAGCGACCAGGCCGGTGTATTATGGCGGTCGCCGTTGGTGCTGATTAGGACGCCATCTTCGAGAATGTCGTAGGCGCGTCGGAACCCGAGCCCGCCACGTCGTTTGCCAGCGCCCCCCGAATCTGGGATTAGGCCATATTCTGAGATGCGGACGAAAGTGTGATCCATCTCGATTGCCTCGACCGGCGTATTGCCGGTATTAGATAGCATCTGGGCAATTACCTCGGCGCCGTCGTTCTCTGGTCCGGCGCCGTTTCCACCCATCAGGATCTCGGCAAACATCTCGTAACCGTTTTCGAGCTTGCGGCTCATCGTGACGGCATTTGTAGTGTCGTTGCCTGCTGCCGAGAACTGCGCCGGCGCGGCTTCCGCGAGCGCCCGCTTCACGGCGGAGGCTGTTCGGTAGGCAGATGACATGCGGCCGCGGACTGGCGCTGGATGATGGGGGTCGAGGATGGAGCCTCGGCGGGTGATGATTTCGATCGGGCGATATGTGCCGTCGTTAGTCGGAACGCCTGGACCCGTCAGCAGGCCAAAGACGGTGAGGACTGCCGAATGGGTCGACGCCACTGGTGCATTGACCGGCCAGGAGACCTGATCGTCGCTTGCGCTCATGTCGACCAGCGCCTCGTCTCCCTTGATCACGACGCGGGCCCGTATTGTCGGCTGCGGGCCATCGAGCGTCTGGCTGTCGAGTTGATCTTCGCCAAAATATTCACCGTCAGGTACTGAAGCGATGGCGGCGCGAAGCACATACTCCGAATATTCCTGCATCTCCGACATGCAGTCATGGACAAGTTTGATGCCGTAGCGCTGAAACACTTCCTGCATCAATTGGCGACCACGCAGCACGGCAGAAATCTGGGCGTGAAAATCGCCAATGATGGTATCGGGTAGTCGGACATTGGCACGTAGGAACTGCTCGACGGGTCCGTCGCCAAGATCTCGTTCCAAATCAATCTTCATTGTGGGAATGATAATGCCTTCTTGGTATAGGTCCGTCGCGTTGGCATTGGACCCTGCGACCGCGCCGCCCAATTCGAGGTGATGGCAGACACTGCCGGTAAAGGCAACCAAACGATCTTCGAAGAATACGGGCAGCATGAAGATGATGTCGTTTAAGTGCTGGCCGTTCTCATAAGGATTATTCGTAACGTAGGCCTCGGTTGGTTTGATGGCGGTGATGTCGTATTTCTCGCGCACATAGGGAACGGCAGCCGCAAGTGAATTCATGTGGATGGGGATCATCTCCGCCTGTGCGACAGTGTGTGCTTCGGCGTCCATGACGCAGGTTGAGCAGTCTTTGGCTTCCCGAACGATTGAGGAATATGCAGCGCGCAGCATGATATCGCCCATCTCGGCGGCGATCGACTTGAAGGTGCTGGTGATCACGTTGAAATCTGCAGGATCGAGTTGGCTCATGCGCCGCTCCTTTTGGCGATAATAGCACCACCTTTTGTAACTTCGAAATGCCAATCCGGAGGTATGGGAATGGTGGTTGTACTTTCCACTACGACGGTGGGGCCGCAAGCTTTAAAGCCGGCTGGGAGGTCCTCCCGTTGGTAGCTCCTATAATGCGCCCTTTCCCCGAGCAATGATATCTCACGGCTGTCGTCAGACTGGGGCCGTTCCGAGATCTCTGGTGCCGCAAGGACGGAGCGGCGTATTCGGCGTGCCGTTAACCGGAAGGAGATCGCTTCGACTGCACTGTGTTCGAAGCTATGACCGTACTGGCGTTGGTGAAGATCGTGAAACCGGGCGATCAATTGTTTGGTACCGGCGGCAGCCATTTCTAGACCAAATGGTACTCGGAGCTCGTACCCCTGACCGACGTAGCGAGCGTCAACGGCAAACTCCAGGACCACCTCATCAGGCGTATAGCCGAGTTGGGAGAATTCACTATGAGCCCGGCCGCGTAAATCTTCAATGCGATTAGTAAGATCTTCAGCAGTCAGTTCGGCCAAGCGCAGCACGCCATCCGCACGCACGTAATCGATGCGGATATCGGCGACGGCAAGGCCGAGCGCAGAGAAGATGCCGGGATGCGGTGGTATGAGGATCGTGTCCATTCCAACTTCGTTGGCCAATGCTGCCGCAATTAATGGTCCCGCTCCGCCACATGGCAGCAGCGCATAAGTGCGCGGGTCGAACCCTCTTTGTACGCTGACACGTCGGACGGCCTGCGCCATATTCGCGATGGCAATCCGGTAGACCCGTTCGGCGAGTTCGACCGGCGTCAGATTAAAGTTTCCGCAAAGCTCTGCTGCCGCGGCTTCTGAAAGGTTAGAGCGAAGTAAGATATTGCCCGGTAGGGGTTTTCCCGCGTCTAGCAGACCGAGTAGGAGCATCGCATCGGTCATTGTAAATTTTTTGCCACCCTTGCCGTAACATGCAGGACCGGGATCTGCGCCAGCACTTTCCGGTCCAACTTGGAGCATGCCTCCGGCATCAATAAGAGCAATGCTGCCACCGCCGGCGCCTATGGTAACGATATCGGTCATCACGACATTAAGCGGCAGGCCGTCAACGCTGAACTCTGATGTACCTTTTACTGTGGTTTGGGGTCGCCCACCGGTTATTAGGCAGACGTCGCAGCTAGTTCCGCCGATGTCGATCGATATTACGTCTAGGACCTCTTCGCGGCGCGCGACTTCCGCGGCGGCTGTAACCGCTGCAGCTGGTCCGGAAACGAACATATTGGCGGCTCTTTGGCGCGCTGTTTCGAGCGGGACAACCCCTCCATTCGACTGCATGATTAGAGGTTTGCTGGAGACGCCAACCTGTGCTGTCCGTTCGCCGAAACGAGCGAGGTAGCGGTCGACAGCGGGTCCGATATAGGCGTCGATCACCGCCGTACTCGTGCGTTCGTACTCGCGATGCTCGGGAGCAACGTCGGATGACAGGGATACTCGGATGTTCGGATGCCGATGGCCGATGATACGGCCGAGTATTTGCTCGTGGGTGGGATTGGCATAAGCATGCAGCAGGCAAACAGCGATCGAATCGGGTGCGTGTTCGGCGGCGATCTCGTCGATTAGCATTTCTGTCGTTTTCTCGTCGAGTGGGATAACCACGTCGCCCGAAGCAGACATCCGCTCTTCGACTTCTAGAACCCTCTCGCGGCTGAGTAGTGGCTCGGGCTTTTGATAGAACATGTCGTAGACTGTGGACTTGTCCTGACGTTGGATAAATAGGACGTCCCGGAATCCTTTTGTCGTTATCAGAACTGTTTGCGCTCCCCGCCGTTGGATCAAGGCATTAGCCGCAATCGTAGAGCCGTGAAGTAATTCGGTGATGCCATCAGCGGATTGATCGTTCTTCTTTAAAATTTGCTCCAGACCGTCGACTGCTGCGATGCTCGGGTCTGCCGGGGTTGACGGAAGCTTATGGACCGTGAGCCTGCCGTTTCCGTCCGCCATCACTAGATCGGTAAACGTACCGCCGACTTCGATCCCGACAATCATCCGCTAGATACCTGATTTATAATACAGCTCATTGAGCTATGTGGCCCAGGTGCAGATTCCAGCGTTATGTGCATTTGTAGGCATTGTTCAATATGCCGCGTCGCGACATTTTCTCGCCGTCAAATTCAGGGGAAAGTTCTAATTCGTTCACACGAGAGCTTGACCAAGGGTTACCATCGCTTTCTTGATATCCGCTACGCGGGGGAGGTAGCACTTTACCAGCGTCTTGGCGATGCCGGACAATCGCCGAGGGTTATGGTAATCGGTTGTTCTGATAGTCGCGTTGATCCAGTGTCGATCTTTGGCACTAAACCTTGGGAATTATTTGTAGTACGCAACGTCTCTAATCTTGTGCCACCTTATTCGCAGCATGTTGACCACGACGGCACCAGCGCCGCTCTTGAATTCGCTGTGACCGTACTTGGGGTCGAGCACATCCTGGTCATGGACCACAGCTAGTGCGGTGGCGTCGTGGCTTTCATAGATGGTCTTCAAAATCAGAGCGACGATAACGAATTCATTCATAAATGGACGTCGATTATGGATCCCCTGGGTGTCGAAGTATTGCAACGGGCGGGCAGTGAGACGCCCGAAGGTCTACAGCGGTTCTGTGAATGTGCCTCTGTCCGTCAATCACTTAAAAACTTGACGATATTTTCCTTCATTCGCGAGCGTCTCGCCGACGGGACCTTAGGTATTCATGGCGCTCATTTTAACATTGAGAACGGCGAACTGATGGGCTTCGATGCCGGCTCCGATGAATTCCAGCCAATCAAATTGTTCGTCGGAGGTCTAAGCTAGATCTGCGTGGTTTCCAGCTATGGCATCAACGTTTGCCTCACTTCCACACCTGCATCTTCGAAACCAAATCTCTCGTAGAACGGCTGGTTCGCAGCGTGTCGGGGGGTAATGTATAGGCCGACTTCTGCACAGCCACGACTGCGGGCGCCGTCGATTACTGCTTGTATCAAGAGACCTCCGCAGCTCTGACCGCGTGCCTTCGGGTCAACGTACAGCTCCTCGAGCTGGCAGTACTCACCGCCAAACCGCACTGCAAGATTGAAGGAGACCGTAGCGACGCCGAGTAGCCCTAGTTGCTCGTCCTCGGCGACGTAGACAGCACCCCGTTCTTGTGTCACCAGAGCGTTGAAGGCCTCGTACCAGCTAGCCGATGCGGGGTTGCCGTTTAGCGTTTCGATGAAATCGATGCAGATTTCCCTATCCTGAGGCTTAGCGTGGCGGATGGAGACGGTCATCCCCCTGCCACACCCTGGGTATTAACGTATAGCGAATAGAGAGATTGGCTCGCCGCCATGAATAGACGGTTGCGTTTGGGGCCCCCGAAACAGACATTAGCGCATCGTTCCGGCAGGCGAATGAACCCGATGCGTTCGCCGTCCGGCGCGACCACCAGGACGCCGTCCAGTTCGGGCGACCCCATGCCCCAGCCGCACCAAAGGTTGCCATCGATGTCACAGCGCATTCCGTCCGGCGTTCCACCTGGGCCTGCGTCGATATGGACGCGCTTGTTAGAAATCATCTTGCCTTCGCTGTCGACGTCGTAGGCGAGAATCTTGCGGTACGGTTCGCCGCGCGATTCGACGATATAGAGGACGGATTCGTCCGGTGAGAAGCACAGGCCATTCGGTCCGAGTATATCGTCGGCGACAACGCTCGGCTCACCCGTATTACCGTCGACGCGGTAGACTGACTGTGGGACTTCCGAATCGGCCTTGTGCCCTTCGTAATTGCCGAGGATGCCGAAAACCGGATCGGTATACCAGATCGAGCCGTCTGATTTGACAACGGCATCATTCGGGGAGTTGAGTGGTTTGCCAAGCCAGGTTCCCATTATAGTCGTGATGGTCCCGTCTGTCTCTGTGCGGGAGACCCGCCGACCGCCGTGCTCGCATGTGATCAGACGACCCTGCCGGTCTCGCGTGTGACCATTTGCAAAGTTAGAGGGCTTTCTGAAAATGCTCACAGCTCCGGTCTCTTCTTCCCATTTGAGAATGCGATTATTTGGTATATCGCTCCAAAGTAGATAACGGCCGTCCCCGAACCAGACCGGCCCTTCGGACCAGCGGCAGCCGGTATAGAGACGTTCCACGGCCGCGCTGAAGATGGTGTAGGGGCGAAACCGTTCGTCGAGGATTTCGATTGCGGGATCTGGATAGCGGGGATGCTCCCGCCAGCCGGCGGTAGCTGGATGGTGAGTGCTCATGTTTTTTCACCTTTAGGATAGCGACATATCGTTCCGAGGGATACTCGCCTCGAAGGCATCGCCGACATCATTATTGTTGTAGTAGGTACCCTTACCTTCTTGCTTTTCGATCCCGGCCTTGCCCTTGTGCATCAGCACCCCACCTGCGGCAGGGCGGTCGTCTTCGCGCAGCCAGAGCCGTAGCAGATGTCGTCGGAGCGATGGGTCGTTGGAATCTTCGAAAGATGTTCTCGAATGCATGATAAGACAGTTGTTTACGAATATTAGTTCTCCCGGCTCCATCATGAAGTCGAGGCGTACATCTGGTCGATTAGAGATTTCTTCCATCAAGTCGAGTGCCTCCAGCTCGTCCTCCGAGAGTTCGACATGGCCTTCTTCTGCCGCCAGGTTGATGTAGCCGCGGATGAAAATCACCGAGGGGACGCCGTCGGTGACCGAAAATACGGGGATGCGCTCGCGCGTAACGATAGGCTCACCTGGAGGCTGCTCGCCAAAGCGGTGATGGTAAAAACCTCGATATAAATACGGTAGCAGGTCGGGTCGCTCCAAAAGCATCACGTTGTGGATGGTCAAGGCACTCGCGTAGCGGCTGAAGCCGCCTTGCACTGCTCGACGAATGCACAACATGGCGATGTGATCGGCGCGATCGGTATGCAGCATTAACTCACGGCTGCTGCGGTAGGCGCGTTCCTTAGGATCCTTGTCGCCTATGTTAATTACATCGCCGACTAGATCGCCCATGTTGCTTTGCGAAACGGGCCGTCCAAAATGACTGCCGAGGCCGAGGTAGATAAGCTTCAGGTCTTCTATGCTTATGCGGTCCACTGGTATACCACGCAACAGAATCATGCCGCGTCCCTCGTGGACATGTCGCCGCCATTCGACGATCTCGTCCGCGATGTCGGTAAGTGGAAAATTTTCGGGGTTGAGGTCCACGTGATCATCGCGATTTGTCTTAAAGCGGTCGAGTTCCGCCTCTAGCGCCGCGATTTGGTGCTCTTCGAGATCGATGGCAAATGCGTCTTTGGTCGGGTAGTCCAATGGCCGCCAAGCGGCGGGTGAATTAAAGGCCTGGATGTCGGGTTCGCTCATGTTTTTCATCCCGTTATCGATGATTCGTAAATTAATCTATTCAAAATAGAATCGAAAACCATGCGGTGAACATCAAACCGGATTGTCCACGTCTATCGTCATCTGATACATGAGTAGGTGTGTGCCGCGCCGCTAAGTCACCTCTCACGTCGACAGAATAAAACAGAGTGACGCTGCTAGGTCGACACTGAATAACTTGGCTTCCAGGAATTCTCCAAGGGCGTTGTCTCTAACTGTTTGCATCCAATTCGTGGCCTTCATACTGCTTTCGTCTAAGGCAGCCCCGTTCCTGGTACATCGACCCGACAATACTCGATCCGTCCATTTCGCGCCTCCGCTGCCCCGGGGCCGGAGCCAGGTGCGGTGCAAATGTAAAGTGTCTGCCGGTCCTCGCTACCGAGCATGCAAGCGTAGGAACCCAGATCACCTGTAGAAATACGGTGTGTAACCGTTCCACCTTCCTTGACCCTAATCGTCTCATTGAGGCGCGGATCGGCGACCCAGATAGCCCCTTCAGCATCGAGGCAGATGCCGTCCGGGGAATTTTTCCCAAGATGGGCCCAGACGCGCCGGTTCGACAACCCGCCGTCTGCATCGATATCCCATGCGGTGAGGCATTGTCCACGCGTTTCGCCGACCACCAAGGTTTGACCATCTGGTGTGATCACGCTGCCGTTAGGAAAGCGAAGGCCACTATCAGCCAGGTGTGATGAGCCGTCGGGATCGACGCGCACCAGGTTCGCCTTCTTTTCCTCTGGCTGGTTATAATGATCGTAACCAAAATTGCCGACATATGCGCGACCGCTTGCACTGACTACCATATCGTTGCAATGCCATGTAGCTATGGAAGACATGTCGGCGTATTCCGCTAACACTCCGTCGGAAAGACGCATCAGTTTGCGGTCCTTCATTGAAACGATCAGCATCGACCCGTCGGGGAGCCAACCTAGTCCAGAGGGTTGCTCCGGCACAGTCACGACATGGGTTCGGTTTCCCCGCTCATCCACTTTTAGGACTTCGTGGGCGTAGAAATCGGACAGCCATAAATGGCCGTCCTTCCACCTAGGTCCCTCACCGAAATAGATGCTGTCCATCAGGACTGTGAGTTTGGTCATGCCAACTGCCTTCCAAGCCGTCTCATTGCCCTATATCAGATAGCGCGGACGACAAAGAAAATCTAAGGGAGGAGTTATGCGGTTGGGAGACAAGACGGCGGTGGTAATTGGTGGTGGGCAGAGTGGAGGTTCGACCACTGCGATCGGTAACGGGCGGGCGACGGCTATGTTGTTTGCGCGCGAGGGTGCGAAGGTGCTGGTCGTCGACCGCGACATGGCGACGGCGCAGAAAACAGTTGACCTTATCACGGAAGAAGGAAACGTGTCTCGCGCTGCAGTCGCAGACGTGACCGACGAAAAACAAGTAGCCGTCGCGATCCGCGAATGTAGAGACGCGTGGGGCAGGCTTGACATTCTGCATAACAATGTGGGCATCAGCGTCGCTGGCGGCGATGCACCGATAGAAGACATCACCACGGAGGCTTTCAACCTGCTGGTCAATGTCAATCTGCGCGGCATGGTGTATGCCACCAAGCATGCGCTGCCAATCATGCGAGAACAGCGCTCCGGTGCCATAGTCAATATTTCCTCGATGGCGGCATGGAGTAATTATCCGTGGGTCGGTTACAAGACTACGAAGTCCGCTGTGATCGCGTTGACCGAGCAGACGGCTGCTCGGAATGCTGAGTACAACATTCGCGCCAACGTCATTCTGCCAGGCTTGATGGACACGCCAATGGCGGTAGATACCCGAGCACGGGAGTGGAATAAACCGCGCGAAGAAATCGCTGCCGAACGAGACGCCAAGGTACCGCTTGGCCGAAAGATGGGGACTGGTTGGGATGTTGCTTATGCCGCGCTGTTTCTTGCCTCTGAGGAGGCGAAGTTTATCACCGGTGTGGCTCTCAACGTCGATGGTGGCGCCAACGTGGTGTAACTGGTCTATAATAGGCTTAAGGGAGAATTGAATGCGCCTAGTTGGGAAACGAGCGGTCGTTACCGGTGGTGCGATGGGTATTGGGCGGGCCATCTCGCTGGCCTTCGCGGGAGAGGGGGCCAGGGTTGCGGTTGTTGATTTCGATCGGGAAGGCGCCGAGGAAACAGCTCACCTTGCGGGGAATGATGCATTCGCACTCATCGCGGATATTACCGACTCGAACGCAGTTGCGGCCGCGGCTGATACGGTAGGCGAACGTTTTGGCGCAGTTGACGTGCTCGTCAACAACGCGGGAAGCCGTATCGTCAAACCTTTCCTGGATCATACGGAAGAAGACTGGCGGCGCATGCTTGATGTCAATCTCACGGGCCATTTCCTGGTATGCAAGGCGATAGTGCCGCTAATTTTGGATGCGAGAGGTGGGTATATTATTAATACTTGCTCCATTGCGAGCGTACAAGGACGGCCAAACCGCATCGGCTATTGCGCTGCAAAAGGTGGATTTCTCACCTTTACGAAGGCGCTAGCCGCTGATCTCTCAGATAATAATATAAGGGTTAATGCGTTGGCCCCCGGTATGATTGAAACGCCGATGAACCAGGAGTTCGCTAACGATCCTGAGGTAGGTGAGAAATGGAACAGCGAGAACTTGGTAGGCCGTTGGGGTCAACCCGAAGACGTAGCTAAAGCAGCGATTTTTCTGGCCTCTGACGATGCTAATTTTATGACGGGTGCCACGCTTCAGATCGATGGCGGAGCCATTTCCGCGTATGTGCGCGTCGGTGAAATGTAAAAGCGGGTAAATTGGAAAATGCCATCCTACCCTTCTTGGAATGTGTGAGAGGAGACGAGTAGGATAGTCAGATCCTTTCTAGCAAAACGAAGCTATGGGCTGGGCGACCTCCGCGCGCCGGGCGGTGGTCGCGTGAGATTTCGCACCATTGGGCTCGGTCGAAATCCGGAAAATAAGTATCGCCGTTAATCTTGGCGTGTACTTCTGTGAGATGGAAACGACTGGTGATTGGAAGTAATTTTTCGAATAAAGTCGCACCGCCAATTACTATCGCTTCCTTTTCGGTGGCGACGAGTGTGAGTGCGGCTTGGATCGATGTTGCTGTCTCGGCTCCGTTGGCCCGGAAGTTTGGATTACGCGTGACAACTATATTTCGTCTATCGGGAAGTGGTTTCACGTAAAGCGAGTCCCAAGTTCTGCGTCCCATGATTATCGGCTTGCCTAATGTGACCCGCTTAAAGTGTTTCAGGTCGTCGGGCAGTCGCCATGGCAAATCGCCGTTGTGTCCAATGACACGGTTCTCTGACATGGCGACTATAAGGGAAAGAATCAAATCGCTACCGCTGCTGGGATGTGCGGGTGAAAACGATAACGTTCTAATATGAAATCTTCATAGACGAAACTGAATATGTCTGTCGTGTCGGGATTAATCTTCATGATGGGCAATGGATATGGCGTGCGCGCAAGCTGTTTATCGGCCTGTTCAATATGGTTGGAATAAAGGTGAGCGTCGCCCAGCGTATGGATAAATTCACCCGGCTGCAATTTTGTCGCCTGTGCCATCATCACGGTGAGCAGTGCATAAGAGGCGATATTGAATGGTACGCCAAGAAATATGTCGGCGCTGCGCTGGTAGAGTTGGCAAGAAAGCCGACCTTCGGCGACATAAAACTGAAACAAGCAATGGCAGGGGGGAAGTGCCATCTTGTCGATCTCGGCCGGGTTCCAGGCCGAGACTATTAGGCGGCGCGAATTGGGGTTCTGACAGATCTGCTGTTGTACGTTAGCGATTTGATCAATGGGGTCCTTCGAGGGCACAGGCCAGGATCGCCACTGTGCGCCATAGACGGGACCAAGATCTCCTTTATCGTCTGCCCATTCGTCCCAGATCGAAACACCATTCGCTTTGAGATAGGCAATATTGGTGTCGCCTTTAAGGAACCAGAGCAATTCGTGGACGATCGACTTTAAATGTAACTTTTTAGTCGTGACCATGGGAAAGCCGTCAGCGAGGTCAAAGCGCATTTGATGGCCGAAGATGCTGTGAGTTCCGATGCCGGTGCGATCATCCTTCCAGATACCGTCTCGGCGCACTCGAGCGAGAAGATCAAGATATTGCTTCATCAGTAGGAAACTACCCTACAAGCCCCCCTCTGTGAATTCTCTCTTTGTTGTGGCTCGAAGAAAAGTTAATAAATTTGTTTCCTGGAGCTTACCCCTTGTGCGTGCCCTACTTGAGTTCTTATATTTGAGTTGCCGGGAAACTGGCTATAGCGCTAAATGGCCTTGCGGAATAAGCGGAGCGGACCCGGGGGCAGTACCCGGCGCCTCCACCAGATTAAGGGCGGCTTGGATTTCCAGCCGCCCGCTATGGGGGCGAATTAGGATCGACGCACGTGGTAAAGGTTTGGCTTGCCCTCGGTATGGCACCGCCGTTATCGGGCCATGGCTATACATGCCAATGATAACTTTGCGGGCGAAGCCCGCCTCGCTGCTTAATTAGCTACTAGCTAAAAAGCAAGCGCGGTCCGGGGGGCACCGGGCAACAGAAGCCCCCCAACTTTAAATGCGCGGCGAGTGTGTGCCGCGATCTGGAGAAAAGACGACCAGGATTATGGCTGAGGATGTTCTGAACTACGGTAAATTGGTTGAACGCGCCTTGCGAAATGTTGTCGTCGATGCGCTATCGCAAGTGTCAGAAATCGGCTTGCCAGGCGCGCATCATCTTTACATCACCTTCGCGACGGGCCATCCGAATGTCGAAATTCCTTGTCATCTGAACGAGAAATTTCCTGAGGAAATGACCATAGTCCTGCAGCATCAGTTTTGGGATCTCTCTGTCGAAAAGGAGCGCTTTCTCGTAACCTTAAGTTTCAATGACATTCAGGAGCGTTTGATTGTGCCATTCGCGGCGATTAAGGCCTTCGCTGATCCGTCGGTAAACTTCGGGCTGCAGCTGAAGTTTGATGGAGAAGTTGAAGTGTCTTCGCCGATCACCCTCGAGGAGAATAAGGAACCGGGGAGAGTTGAGGTGCCAATTCCTGATGTAACATCTGAGAAAGTGGACCCCGAGAGCGGCAACGTGATAACGCTAGACACGTTCCGCAAAAAATAAACTATCTGCGAGAGGAACCCATGGAACGTATAACGCTCGTCACCGGCGGCAGTCGGGGCATCGGCGCTGCAACCGCTCGTCTCTGTGCGTCAAAAGGCCATACGGTGGTTGTCAACTACTATAAAGACTCAGAAGCGGCCGAGCGGGTCTGCGCATCAATTGAATTGGATGGTGGCAAGGCGATGGCTGTGCAGGGTGATACCGGTGTCGAAGCTAATATCGTTGCGATGTTCGAGTCTGTGGATAGAACGCTTGGTCCGGTCACAGGGCTAATCAATAATGCTGGTATCCATGGTCCGCGAGGCCGGCTTGATGCCTTGAGGACCGACGACATATCGCGAGTTCTCGACGTGAATGTCGCTGGGTACTTCTTGTGTGCGAGGGAAGCAGTAAAGCGTATGTCGAATAAACATGGTGGCAGAGGCGGTTCTATCGTGAATATTTCGTCCGGCTCAGCGGGGCTTGGTGGGCCCGGTGAGGGTGTGCTTTACGCGGCCTCGAAAGGCGCGGTCAACAGCCTTACCATCGGTTTAAGTCAAGAAGTGGCCGGAGAAGGTATACGGGTCAATACGGTGGCTCCAGGGCTTACAGAGACGGATATGCCTCCCCGTGACAAACTTGATACACTTGGGGCAAAAATTCCGATTGGTCGTGTGGCCCAGCCAGAAGAGGTAGCCGAAGCGGTTGTATGGCTCTTGAGCGAGAAGGCGTCTTACACCACAGGAGCCAATATTCGGGTCGGAGGTGGCCGCATTTAGTACCTACAAAGCTAACTTCATCTCATTCTCACCATTTGTCATCTCGGGCCTTTCTACGGCGTCTAGGCTTAGAATGCTGACGGGCTGATTTTTTCTATTGCAAAAACCCCCCAGATCAAGGGAATAGAGGCTTATCAGTCTTTTCCTTGACTTTCATCGCTCAGGTCGCTCCTTAGGACAGCTCACATTTGGTCGAGAATGATGACGGGATTGAAGGTTACCATAGTGCCGCTCATTATAGCGTTCGGATTTTCCGGTGCGCTTGGTGGATGCTATTTGTACAACATTGATAATTACGATGACTGGCTTGAGTATCGCGTGAAGCGCGACGGGGAGAGGTCCGGCGAACTTATTGCCAAGGTAAAACGGCGAGGAGAGAAAGCTAATTGGCCCGGTGCTAGTTACGAGATTTTGATACGCTGGTCATTAAATGCGGAAATACTGCCAGGGCTCATGGATCGAAAGAATGAAACCGCTGCTTTCGTACGCAAGCTTTGTGGCGTAAACGATATTATCTACATCATTGACGAGAGTTTCAACGACCGTATCGGGGAAGTCTATTTAAATCTCTGGTGCCGGCCGTCGAAAAGTGGCTGACCGGCATTGGATTCTCACTGGTTTCGGACTCTTCGTTTAGGCAAACTGCGGATCTTGAATATAACTTAGTGCTGGAGCCCGAGCGATGAGCGAGCAGCCTTTTGAATTTAATCAACTTCTTTCCCTTGGGGTGGACGAGACTTCCTATAAGGAGTTGACGGTGGACTTCGTTGAAACGGTGGACTTCGACAATGCCGAGGTTTTAAAGGTTGATACCGAAGGTTTAAGTTTGCTTGCTGCCGAAGCTTTTCGCGACGTGAGCCATCTGCTGCGATCCAGCCATCTAGCGCAACTCAAAAACATCCTCGAGGACCCGGAAGCGTCTGACAACGATCGGTTCGTTGCATACGATATGTTGAAAAATGCCAATATTGCCGCGGGTGGTGTGTTGCCGATGTGCCAGGATACCGGTACCGCCATCATTATGGGTAAAAAGGGTCAGCGGGTTTGGACGGGCGGTGGCGATGAGTTGGCGCTCGCACGTGGTATCCATCAGACTTATACGAAGACAAATCTGCGTTACAGCCAGGTGTCTCCTCTGTCAATGTACGAAGAGGTTAATACGCGCACCAACCTGCCGGCGCAGATTGAGATCTACGCCGAAGACGGTGACGTGTATAAATTTTTGTTTATGGCGAAGGGCGGGGGCTCCGCGAATAAGAGTTTCCTTTACCAGGAGACACCTGCGCGCCTAAACAAAGAGGCAATGTTGACATTCCTTGATGAAAAAATCCGTACACTCGGTACTGCCGCCTGTCCGCCTTATCATTTGGCTGTCGTAATTGGGGGAACGTCGGCGGAATTCAACATGAAAACGGTTAAGCTCGCCTCAGCGCGTTATCTTGATACCTTGCCGACCCAAGGTGGTGCACTGGGTCAGGCGTTTAGGGATATCGGTATGGAGCAAGAAATTCTCGATCTAACGCGGGAGATGGGCATAGGTGCGCAGTTTGGCGGTAAGTATTTTTGTCATGATGTTCGCGTGGTGCGTCTACCGCGGCACGGCGCCAGTTTGCCTATCGGTCTCGGTGTCTCCTGTTCGGCCGACCGACAAATCGTTGGTAAAATCTCCAAAGACGGAATTTTTCTTGAGCAACTTGAAGAGAATCCGGCGCAATACTTGCCTGAGGTAACGGTTGAGGATCTGGGTGGAGACGTGGTGCACGTTAATCTCAATCGCCCAATGTCCGAGATTCTTGGAACGCTCACACAATATCCGGTTAAGACCAGATTATCGTTGACTGGTCCGATTGTGGTGGCGCGAGATTTAGCCCACGCAAGGCTTCGTGATGGTTTGAAGCGAGGTGAGGCTTTGCCACAGTATTTTAAGGATCACCCGATTTACTATGCCGGGCCTGCCAAGACACCCAAAGGCTATGCATCGGGCTCCTTTGGACCGACCACGGCTGGACGTATGGATTCCTATGTCGACCAGTTTCAGCAAGCTGGCGGGTCGATGGTAATGCTCGCGAAGGGTAACCGTTCGGATGTCGTGCGCCAGGCTTGCCAAAAAAACGGCGGTTTTTATCTCGGATCGATCGGCGGTCCCGCGGCGCGCCTGGCCCTCGACTGTATTAAAAAAGTAGAATGCATTGCATTTGAGGACTTGGGAATGGAAGCGATTTGGCGGATTGAGGTTGAGAATTTCCCTGCGTTCGTCGTGACAGACGACAAGGGACAGGATTTTTTTAAAGCAATTTAAGTGAGTTCATAGACGCATTGACTGGAGTGTTGTACGGGATCATGAGGCGATGCCTTAGCCCGCTAATCATGTCAGCGGAAACTTGCTTTTCAATTTGATATGAACGCACTGGCGAGTGCAGATTTCCGGACAAAATTGTTAATTAATGGTGGCCCCAGAGGCCGCACCTTGAAGTGAGTTTGAATGCCAGTGTCGCCACATGAGCAAATAGGTTATGAGTTTCGGCGCTGGAGGACGACTGTCGACAAAAAGCGTCAGGAGCGATTTCATCGGGCGGCTTTAATTGATACCACGCTCTTCAGAAAGAAGGTCGATGTATCTGTTTTGGCGAATGATTGTCTACACGGGGCCCGTCCGCGCAACTCCTTAGGTGCAAAGCGCCTGCATGTAGGCGTTCGGGTGCGACAAATTCGCCCTATCGAGCTCGGCGAGGAATTATTAGTAGCCGCAACGGTTGCTTCACTTCAATCAGTTCGCCGAGGCCGTTACATTGTAGTTGGATTTCGCTTTTGTGGGATGGATGGATCAGTTCTGGTCGAGATGGAACACAAAAGCCTGATTCTCGATGCTCAGCTTAAACCAGCTAAATCGAATTTATCTCGAAAATTGGAACCGAATGAGACTTTCGAATTTATTCGTCGGGTCGAACTCTCACCTGAGATGGTGAGTGGATATAGTTTCGAGTTTCCGCATTTGCGGGCGCATCATGACCCAGTAGCTGCGGCCGCGATCGGCATGCGAGCGCCCATCGCCCAAGGATTGATGGGTTTAGGTCTTTTATTTCAGGAGAAAGTCCGAAGTGGTCTAGCGCCGTCATTTGAAATTGAAGCGCAATTTGAGCGTCCAATTTTCTGGGATGACATTTTGACTCTGGAATCTGCACAGTTTCGAGAGTTTCGAGCTAAAAATGGGCAAGGAAAAACGGTAAGCAGGCTAACCATCCATGACTGGAATTGAAGTGAAACAACCCTTCGATGGTCTTCGTGTTGTAGATTTAACCCAGGGTCTTGCTGGACCTTATTGCGCGATGTTGATGGCGCAGAACGGCGCAGATGTAATAAAAGTAGAGCCGCCAGAAGGAGATTGGTCGCGACGGCTTGGTGTATCGCTCGGGCAGGCGCGGACCGCTGCCTTTGTAGCTAGTAACCGAGGTAAACGAGCGATTGTAGCAGATCTTAAGTCGGAAGAAGGTCTGAATTTAGTTCGAGAACTTGTGCGTGGTGCCGACGTTTTCATGGAAAGCAATCGAGCCGGTGTCGCTGAGCGTTTAGGACTCGGTTACGATGAGCTGCGATCGCTAAACGCATCTCTGATCTATCTGTCGGTCACTGGTTTCGGACAGCACGGACCCTATTCGGACAGGCCCGCGACGGATGCTATCCTGCAGGCCTTCTCAGGTCTGATGGTTAGCAATCTCGACCGAGACGGTGCGCCGAGGCGAATTGAGTTTCCTGTTCCTGACTACACTACTGGATTAATTGCTTATCAAACCTTAGTGACCGCATTATACGGTCGCATGGTCCATGGTAGTGGACAGCGCCTCGACGTTAGTCTTATGCAAGCGATGTTACTCTTTCAGCAACAAGGTTTGATAGCACGGGAAGTCGATCCGACACCACCACAGGGCAGTCCTGTCCCACCGACAGGAACTTACGCCGCGGCCGATGGGTTCATTAATATTTCGGTGGTTAGGGAGAAGTTTTTCCAAGGGCTTTGCGATGCGCTTGATTTGCCAGATTTGGCGAAAGATCCGCGGTTTTCCAGTATTGACGCGCGCCGCGCGCACGTCCAAGCATTACTTCCGCCGATTGAGGCGGCTGTTGCGCGTCGCCGATTATCGGATCTTGCGGAAGCATTTGCGTCTGCAGATGTACCCCATGCAGTGGTGAATGACTATCCCGCTGCAGTCCGCGACCCGCATGTTGCCGCTACGGAGGGCGTTGTTTGGTTCGCCCTGGAAGGGGCGCCGGCTTTGCCATTTGTAAACGTGCCGGGCGCAACGCCATTGCAACCGGAAGACCGGAGGGCAAGAGTACCCGATCTCGATGGCGATCGCTCGGAAGTTCTTTCCGATCTAGGCCTTAGCTAGGGCGTACCGCATGATGACTAACCCGATGTTTTTTTAAAAGTTCCCGTAGGCCCAATTTGCGGTTATGGACACCGAATGGATCTCGGCAATCAGGAAAGAGGGGTGGATGTAAAAGATAATGA
>JAYZET010000012.1:0-32299 GCA_036337155.1 Pseudomonadota bacterium
TCTAAGACCATGGACGACTAAACCCTGAGCCTTGACGAATTACGTAGACTCACCAAGCGCATTTTGATCGCACATAAGACGAGCTAAGCGAACGCCAGCCAAGTTGCACATGCGCTCATGCTTGCAGAGTCGGATGGCCAAAAGGGCCACGGCGCATCGAGAATCCCGTCATACGCTGCCCAATCGCTTTCTGGGAAGGTTGACGGCCACGCTACGCCTACGTCGGCACAGGTGGGGGCCGCCGCACTGCGCATCGACGCCCGCAGCGGCTTTGCATATCCGGCGCTTAACTTAGCTATCGAGGGTCTCGCCAATCTCGCTCACCATACCGGTATCGCGGCAGCAACAGTCGCCCACTCACATCATTCCGGCGTCGCCGGGCATCAGGTTGAAGCGCTTGCTCGGAGAGGGTTGGTCGCGCTTAGCTTTGGCAATGGTCCCGTTGCCATCGCGCCATGGGGTGGCAATAAAGGTGTCTTCGGAACTAATCCGTTGGCCTTCGCTGCGCCGCGCCCTGACCTCGACCCGCTAGTGATCGATATGAGCCTGTCGAAAGTCGCACGGGGCAAGATCAACGCCGCCGCACAGGTCGGAGAGACAATCCCCGAGGGTTGGGCCCTTGACGCAGATGGCAACCCGACCACCGATCCGGAGGCCGCGCTCGACGGCAATATGCTGCCGATGGGCGATGCAAAAGGCGCGCAACTGGTTCTCATGGTGGAGATCCTAGCGGCGGCTCTTTCGGCCTCACAATTCGGCTATGAAGCGAGTTCCTTCTTCACCGGCGAGGGCGACCCACCACATGTCGGACAATTGCTGATCGCCATTGACCCGGAACCTTTCTCCGATGGAGGATTCAGTACGCGTATCTGCGATCTGCTTTCCCAGATAGAAGCGCAACCAGAAACACGCCTGCCGGGCAGCAGACGATACGCCTTAAGGGCAAAGGCCGAACACAACGGCATCAAAATCCCGTCGGCTTTAGCGAAACGGCTGCGCGACATGCCAAGGAGCGCGGACTAGATATTTACTCAATGGAATTGAATGGGAGGAGCGTGCCATGCAATCAACTCTCTACGCCGGTGCCGCCAAATGGACGGCAGCTAAGAACAAGGATCACCAGTTTGGGTTGTTCCGTCTGAAATCCGGAAGCAACGATTGGGATCACCTCACGGAGGGTGGTCTACCGGGTACATGCGAGGTCCGCGCCATTGTTGTAGACCCGCGCGCAACGGAACGGGTCTATATTGGCACTCAGGTCGGTCCATACCTTAGCGAGGACGGCGGCGACAGCTGGAGGGCCTTGCCGCTTGAAAGCGACAACGCGGTCACCTGGTCAATCCTGCTGCACCCAACAGACGACGATATCATCTATGCTGGCACCCAGGATCAGGGGGTATTTCGCACAACAAACGGTGGTAATAGCTGGGAGCAACTTGATGTTCCGGAACCTGCGGGCCTGTGCCGGATGGGCTTCCCAAGCCGCACTGTGCGAATGTGCCTCGACCCAAGTAATCCGGACGAGGTCTATGTCGGGGTCGAAGTCGGGGGCCTGGTCCGGAGTTTAGATGGTGGCGATACCTGGGACGATATCGGGGGCGGCCTGCTTGACCTTGCAAGGCAAGATCACTTACGCAGCCAGATCAGCAGCGATACCGATTCAGAAGGCATGATGGACACGCATGCAACGACCGTCAGTTTGGCGCATCCCGGGGTTGTCATCCACGCAACACGCATGGGCCTCTTCCGCAGCGACGACAAGGGGGAGACATGGTCAGAGATGGGGATCGGTAAACATTCGCCCCTGACCTATGCGCGAGACGTCCAGGTCTCAGTCCACGAACCTGAAACGATATATGCAGCACTCAGCGTAGCCGCGGTGAGTGATGCGGGCTCACTATACAAAAGCACGGATTTTGGGCAAAACTGGAGCCGGTTCGACCATGACGTGTCGGTCGACAGCACGATGATGCATATCGGTCAGAGCGCGTCGATGTCGAACTGCGTCGTCGCTGGTGCGCGCAGGGGCCAAATTTTTTGCACAGAAGACGCCGGCAGCAATTGGACACAGATGAACTTGCCGGGTGATGTTCAAGGTATCTACGCGGTGGCCTGCGCATAGTTGCAACTCCCACAAACTTGCAGTTTACCAACACGCTGCTAGACCAGCGGCAGAGCGATTGCCTTATCTCACGGGCGATGCCGATCCCTTAAGTCGGTATACCCAATTTGTATGGCAGACAAATTCTCCGCGCTTGAGAGGCTTTACCTTTGCATGGACCCTACCTGGAAAATTAACAGAGCCGCAGTTGGCCTAACCACCGATATTCGCATTCGAGGGTAATACGAAGTGTTACTTCTCATCACCTGTACGTTAGTCACGACCCTCTACGCCACGACGATTACGATCGCCAATGTATCGCTGCCGCAAATTCAGGGTGCGTTATCAGCCAGCCCCGACCAAATTGCCTGGATCGTCACTGCTAATCTAATTGCCACGGCAGTAACCATTCCTCTGGCCGGTTGGTTTTCCAATCAATTTGGCCGGCGCCGCTGCATGATATGGGGCACTCTGGGATTTGGTGCAGCGACACTTATGTGTGGGCTCTCGACTTCACTCACCGAACTAATTATTTGGCGTGTGGTGCAGTCTTCTTTCGGTTCACCCCTGACACCAATCGCCCAATCCGTCGTGATCGACGAGTTTACCGGGGAAAAAAGGGGGGCAGCCACCGCTATCTATAGCATGGGCGTCGGCGTCGCGCCGACCATCGCACCACTAATTGGCGGATATGTAAGTGAGGAGATTTCGTGGCGATGGGTATTCTTCATTTTATTGCCACTTGCTTTCATCGCGCTTGTTGGTGTCCTTGCCTTCATCAAACCCGACCCGCCACGCGAGGAAAGGCAGAAGCTCGATTGGACAGGATTTCTCAGCCTCGCAATCGCAGTCGCCTGCGTGCAACTCATGCTAGACCGCGGAGAACGCGAAGATTGGTTTAACTCAACCGAGATTATCATCGAGTTTTTTGGTGCCGTACTATTCGGTTGGATTTTTCTAACACATAGCCTGACAAGCGACCGCCCTTTCGTCGACCCTAGACTTTTCCTCGAAAGGAATTTTGTGCTCGGGATTGGTATCGCAACCGTGTTCGGCATGCTGTTCGTAACGCCCATGGTATTAATCCCGGCGATGATTCAACAACTTAGAGACGTGCCAGAATTTACATCCGGCTTACTTATTGCCTCACGTAGTCTTGGTACCATGCTAGCTCAGATACTCATGATTGCATTTGCGCACCGATGGGACCCACGATTGCTATTTTTAATGGGATTTGGGACACATACATTTGCCGGATTGGCAATGGCGCAACTCGACATGAATGCGCCCCTGCCGGACCTGACCTGGATGATGATAATTCAAGGCTTTGGCGTCGGTTGCCTTTGGGTTCCTATGACGTTGGTAACATTCTCAAATTTTGACCCGCGCCGCTCGGCAGAGGGGATGGCACTGTTTCATTTTCTGCGCAGCATTGGCTCCAGTTATTACATATCGGCGAGCTTCATCGTCATTTTCCACACTCAAAAAGTCGCCTACAGCGATTTGATCCAGTGGGTAAATCCGTTCAGAGAACGTTTGCGCACAGCTGATATGCCGGTCGTCTGGAATATTGACAATACCGCCGGCTTGGCTGGACTCGCTGATGAAGTAGCCCGCCAAGCGACGGCGATCGGCTATATAAACTCATTTAATCTGTTCCTGTGGACGTCTCTACTCGCCTACCCGCTAATTGCGTTAATCATCTGGCCGCCCCAAGGTCATCGCCCGCGAAATTGAACACTGATGATTTCGCCCCCATCTGAGGTCAACGTAAAATCCATCAGGAAATAGTTTAGGAAAATGTATGATATCAGGTATCTAAGAAGAAAGATCCAGACCCCAGGCTACGCGCCAATCATCGATTTGAGAAATGTGTCATTTCAACATCGAACTCTAACAATCACCAGCTGCCCTTGGCTAATTATTTTCTAGGTAGCAAGGTCATCTAAATCACTGTAAGGCGAAAACTTAGCGACCTCCGCCAATTCGTGTACCTGGCTAACTGATGCGACCTCAAGGAAACACAGCAATGACAAAATCTGATGTAAACACAACGGCCAGCAACGATCACAATACAAAAACCGCGCTTATAACCATTCGCGAACCAGACGACTGGCATCTCCATTTGCGTGACGACGCCATGCTGGCCCTTATAGCCGATTTCTCAGCACGGCAGTTCGCACGAGCTATTATAATGCCCAACCTAGTGCCTCCAGTGACAACCATCGCCGCCGCGGAAGCCTATCGCGATCGCATTCTCGGAGTGCTGCCGCAGGGCCGCGCATTCACACCACTGATGACCGCCTATTTGACAGATGAAATAGAGGCAAACGAAATAGAGACCGGATTTAGTAGAAAAATTTTTAGCGCCTGCAAACTGTATCCAGCGGGAGCCACCACCAATTCCGAGGCAGGTGTGACGGATGTGCGCAACATTCGACCGGTATTGGAGAAGATGCAAAAAATCGGAATGCCGCTGCTTGTTCATGGCGAGGTCGCCTCACCCGATATAGATGTCTTCGACCGGGAGGCTGTATTTCTGGAAACTGTACTGGCGCCAATGCTTCGAGAATTTCCCGCACTAAAGGTGGTATTGGAACACATAACAACGGCCGACTCAGTGCAGTTCATTGAAGCTGCGGAACCTAATATAGCCGGCACGATCACGCCACATCATCTGCGCATCGACCGCAATGCCTTATTCGAAGGCGGGATACGCCCGCATGCATTTTGTCTGCCCATCGCCAAAAGAACGCACCATCGCACTGCTTTGCGCAAAGCCGCTACCTCAAGCAATCCTAAATTCTTTCTTGGCACAGATTCCGCTCCACACCAAAAACATGATAAAGAAAGCGGCTGCGGTTGTGCGGGAATATTCTGTGCGCCCGCTGCGTTGGAAAGTTATGCGCTTACCTTCGATGAAGAAGGTGCTATCGACCGCTTGGAGGGTTTCGCGTCGGAATTTGGCGCGCGCTTCTATGACTTACCTCTAAACGAAGGTACCATTACGCTGCACCGGGAGACACAGATTGTGCCTGAAACGGTGACAAGGGATGAGATCAATGTCGTGCCTTTCCACGCAGGTGAAGCGCTAGTATGGCGTGCCGAGGAACGTTCGTCACAGTAACCTACACCCCTGAATGAAAGAAACTAGCGACGCATTTGCCGTTCGGCTCGATCCAACAAACGCCTTTAGAATATTGAGGTGGCATTCTTTGCGTCATAGACCTTTCCTAGTTACGCCGGTTAGATTGGGACTTTCTGGGCTTGCGAGCGACAAAATATCGCGGGAATCGATTGAATGGACCAATTAAATCCGCTAGCGACGATGGGCGTGGGAAGCTATGCCTCACCCGGATGGTTCGTATTATTTCGCAACCAAATACGCGAAGGTAAGGTTGGACCGGATGACATCCGAGAAGCACTCGACGACGCGACGCGAATTGCTATCCGGGATCAGATCGAAGCGGGAATCGATATATTGACCGATGGCGAATTGCGCCGACAACGCTTCGTGTATGAGATGTTCGAATGCATTGAAGGTCTCGAACGCATCGTTCCGGGGCGAAAGCTCGGGGTTCCAGGTTACGATATGGCGCCACATTTTAACGTCACGGGATCCATTCGCACGTCGCAAGGTTTCGGTCTTGTCGAAGATTTTCGAGCGCTGCGTAAGGCTGCACCCGGCCACACACTGAAGATGGCCATTCCAGGTCCATTGACTTTTGCTTTGCCATTAGCTGCGCCAAAAAGGGACGTAGGCGAGGTTATCGAGGAAATTGCCAACATGGTATGCAACGAGCTAGAGGCGCTTGCCGATGCAGGCGCCAGCTACGTCCAAATTGATGAACCTGCCTTGCCCCATCCACCACTTGGTATCTCTCACACGTATGCATCGGAGCTTATAAATCGAGTAGTGAAAAGTTTCCCAGGCCGTGTGGCCGTTCACATCTGCTTTGGTAACAATGCTGGTCGACCAATGGCTGATCGCCGCCTCAATCGACTAATGAACGCAATGGAGATGCTGGAATGTGATCAATTAGTTCTCGAATTTGCCAACCGTGAAATGGCGGACGTTGAACTCTTGGGTCGACTATCGGAGAAGTTCGACATCGCCGCCGGGGTCATCGATGTCAAGAACTTCCACCTTGAGACGACCGAAGAGGTCGCGAGCCGTATACGCCGATGTCTCGACTTCGTCCCGGTCGACAAACTGAGTATAACTAGCGATTGTGGGTTTTCTGCACTACCGAGATATTTGGCACGCCAGAAAATGCAGGCCATGGTCGCCGGTGCCCGCGCCGTGCGCGAGACCCTTTGAACGTATTTGGAAGGATTAGATGTGCGAGCAGATTATTTAATCGTAGGCGCGGGATCGGCGGGCTGCGTGCTCGCTAATCGCCTGACCGAGGATCGTAACACACGCGTCATTCTGCTGGAGGCGGGTGGCAAGGATACCAACCCATATATCCATATTCCGGCCGGCTACATGAAGATAATGGACCACCCCACGGTGACATGGGGCTTTAAGGCGGACAAGGCCTCCGGCTTGAACGACCGTGAAATTCCTTATCCCCGCGGTAAGGTTCTTGGTGGCTCCAGCTCAATCAACGGTATGATCTATATCCGTTCTCAACCGGAGGACTACGACCACTGGGCGCAGATGGGAAACCGGGGCTGGGACGCCAACAGCATATTCCCCTATTTCCGAAAAGCCGAGAATTGGGAAGGTCCAGCCGATGACGTTCACGCAAAGGGTGGCCCACTTTTCACATCACAAAACCGCGACACACCAGAACTTTGCAAAGCCGCGATCGCGGCTGGACAACAGATGGGCTGGGCCTATCGAGAGGATCTCAATGACCTGCCGCATGGGCTCGGTAATCATATTGGCTGGGTGCAGCAAACCCGGGGCGGGCGCTTCCGCGCTAGTACCGCTCGCTCGTATTTGCGCCCGGCAATGGGCCGGCCAAACTTGCAGGTCGTAACAAACGCCTTGGTACACAAGATCATCCTGGAGGGTAAACGTGCGGTTGGCATCGAGTTTTCACGTGGCGGGTCGGTGCTGCGAGCAGATGCGGACGGCGAAGTCATCCTGTCGGGCGGCGCCATCGGGTCGCCACATATCCTACAATTATCGGGAATCGGCGATCCGGACCATCTTGGAGGTATTGGGGTCGATACCAACCATAATTTGAAGGGCGTCGGCAAGAACTTTCAGGATCATTTCATTGTCCGAGTTCAAGCCGAAGTGCAAAACATCACAACGTTAAATGAGCGCTCACGCGGAATACGCTTCCTCGGCGAGTTGATGAAATACACCTTAAATGGCACAGGTATGTTGACCTATGCGGCATCGCTGCTCGCAGCTTCCGTGAAAGTGCTACCGGAGTCGGCAACGCCAGACGCCCAAGCGCTTTTCTCGTCGGCGAGTTTCGCCCTTGGCCCCAAGCGTAAACTAGATGCAAAACCGGGAATGACTTCCGGCGTCTGGCAAATGCGTCCAGAAAGTCGCGGCTATGTCCTGGCCCGCTCGGCCAATCCGCGCGAACAACCGGCTATCAACCCAAACTACATGGGCGAAGATCGCGACCGCCGCACCGTCATCGCTGGATTGCGCATGGTCCGGAACTGGTTCAACGCACCAGCACTCAAGCAGTATTTAGCATCGGAAACCTTTCCTGGCTTAAACGTTCAAAGTGACGACGAACTTCTCGCCTATGCTCGTGAGCTGGGTTCCACAGTCTTTCACGCCACATGTTCCTGTAAAATGGGTTCAGACCCGCTCGCCGTCGTTGACGATCGACTGCGTGTTCGCGGTATTGATGCGCTTCGCGTGATAGATGCGTCTGTCATGCCTTCGGTTACATCAACCAACACCAATGCGCCGACCATCATGATCGCAGAAAAGGGCGCAGACATACTAAAAGAAGATACCCGCGCGAGACACGGCGAAGCCGCTTAGCCTCCATCATTAAATATGCCAATCGCTAGATTGCCCCTACCGCGGCCAAGTTCTCAGGCCTAATAAGCCGCCATCGACTGGCAGGTTGACAGCGGTAATCCAGCGAGCCTCATCAGACAACAAGTAAACTGCAGCATAGCCAATATCCCAGCCGGTGCCTTTGGTCCGCATCGGTACCATTTCAATTCGACGACGCAGCGCCTCTTCGCCGAGACGCGCCACCATAGGCGTTTCAACGGTGCCGACGATGATGCAATTGCAGCGAATTCCCCGCTCCGCGAAGTTCGCCGCGGTGGAGTGCGTCAGGCCGTGCAATGCCGCCTTCGCCGTTGCATACGCAGCCGAGCCACTGTCGGCGATCATCCCGGCCCAACCTACGATAGATGAAATGTTAACTATAGAACCGCCACCATTGCGCAACATCGCGGGGACTGCCGCCTTGGTGCCCTGCATCGCCGTCTTGAGATTAATCTGGACGACGGTGTCCCAATCCTTTTCCGATATTTCCGCAATGGTGCCGGCGATCCCGCCACCAACGTTATTCACGAGGCCATCGAGCTTGCCATAACGTTCTTCCGCAGAGGCTACCATGGCCTGAGCGTCTTTCTCGGTACTCACGTCGCCTGCGAAGACTGAGGCCTCGCCGCCCTCAGCTGCTATCTCCTCGCGCAGTTCCTCGGCGCGGTCGGCCAAACGATTGACGAGCAATATTTTTGCGCCTTCACGTGCAGCGAGGATGGCCATCGCCTTGCCCGTTCCGACACCCTCGCTACGCGACGCCGCCCCGGCAATTATAATTACCTTTCCGTCGAGACGGCCCGTCATGTCGCGATTACAAGTTCAGAGCCAGAGACCAAAAACATCTGCTCGCAGATCAGCGGCAGACGATGACTATAAGCGATGTCGGCCGGCAAATACGTTTTCAACACACCCTCACCCACACAAATGAATTGGCCGACCGGTAACCCCAATAATTATGTCCGGTATTGCGTAAACGCGGTTGTCGTTGCTCCAGCGTTTTCATCAGTTCGGACGTTGATTAGCGCTACCTTTCCTTCCTCATTTGCCTTTCTCGCCCGGTCTAGGGCTGGACGAATTTCATCCGGATCTTCAATAAACTCGGCATAACAACCGAGGCTTTCCGCCATCTTATCAAACCTCGTGTAGCCCAGATTCCGTCCGGGCTTTTCATCCTTGGGATCGGCCGTCCAACCGCCATTGAGACTGATTACCACCGTAACAGGCAAATTGTGACGGACTGCCGTATCTAGTTCCATCGCATTGAAACCAAAAGAACCGTCGCCATGGACAATTACGACCTGATTGTCTGGTTTCGCTGCCTTAGCGCCAACGCCGAACGGCAACCCGACACCCATTGTGCCAAAACATCCGGAGTTGAGGCGATGGCCGGGCGTGAAAGTCGGCATAGCCTGACGACCAAAGTTTAGTATCTCCTGACCGTCAACACAGAGAATACCGTCACGATCGATAAAGTCGCGAACTTCCTTGCACAGACGCAGCGGATGAACCGGCCGCGACGAGTTGGAAAGGACCTTCTCGGCAGACTCTTCCTTCTCGGAGTTGTAACCCCGTAATCGTTCGCGCCAGGTGGTGTAGTGATCTGGTGTAACGTGGCTTTCCAAGGCGCTGGAGAGCTGCTGCAGCACCGTCTTCACATCACCAACGACGCCCACGTCAAGCTGACGTGGGCTATTGGCAATCTCGCCCGGATCAATATCGACCCTGATGACTGCCGCATCTGCGTTGAAACGTGGCGGAGCGGCGTGCCCAATAATGTAGTTCATTCTCGTCCCCAGCACGAGGATCACATCCGCCTCCCTAAACGCAGTCGAACGTGCCGTGAGATAGCAATAGTCGTGATCCTCGGGGATCACACCACGCCCTTGTGGAGTGGTGTAGAAAGGAATACCAGAGGCTTCGACAAATTTCTGCAACTCATCCGATGCCTCAGACCAAAGTATACCAGAGCCAGATATAATAACTGGTTGCTTAGCATTCTTGAGCCTATCAACAATTTGTTTGACTTCAGAATCGCTCGCTGCCGGACGGGAACGCTTCGAGGGATCCCACGGGTCCGGCCAATCGAGCGTGTTCTCGTCGACTTCCGCGTATAGCACGTCGCCTGGAAGATCGAGGTAAACCGGCCCCGGTTTGCCGCCCATCGCCTCGTGGAAAGCTCGATTGATCAGTTCGGGAATGCGCTTCGGGTCATGCACCCGATCGGCCCACTTGGTGCAAGGCTCGAACATTGGTACCTGCTCGATTTCCTGGAAAACGCCGCGACCAGTTGAGGCGTCTGGACTCGCACCACCAAGCGCAATGATTGGCGTACAGTCGGCCCAGGCGTGCGCAACGCCAGTGACCAGATTTGTCGTTGCCGGACCAGACGCAGCCATGCAGATGCCCGGGCGATTACGTAGACGCGCGTAGGCGAATGCCATCATGGCAGCAGCTTGCTCATGCCGGACGTCAATACCGCGGACACCCTGCCCCATAGTGGCCAGTTCCACATGCATCATGGGACCCCCCATGATGTAGAAGAACATATCTGCGCCCTGGCGCTTCAGCGCCTGCCCTACGATATCCGATCCAATAGCCATCTAAATCTCCCGCTACAAATTTCCGGCGTCGCCACGTCTATCCACCTAAGTGCATCGAAATGATGGAATTTCGAGCTTTCAAAATCAGATTGGGTAATCAAGCCCAGCCACCAGAGATAGGTACCACGTGGCCCGTTACATAATCGCATTTATCGGAAGCAAAGAAGTCAATTAGCTCAGCGACTTCTTCTGGCCGGCCGAGGCGTCTTGCCTGGATATTTGAAACAATCTTCGCCATTGCCGTTTCGTTCTGAGTAAGTTCACGCGAAAAAAATATGTCGGATTCTCAATGTAATTCGGCGCTATAGCATTCACTTGAATGTTGTGCGCCGCGAGCTCTAGCGACAGCGATTTCACCAACGCGTTCCCAGCACCGCGTCCCGTCGCATACATCGAATAATTAGCTATTCCGCGAATTGGCGCCCGAACTGCTGGGTGCGCATCATTGCTGATTAGGACGTCGACCCAACCCAACCCCCTGTGTGTTGCTGCAACAATCTCTTCCGGCTCCTGAGCCGCAATCGCGCCTGTTTCGGGGAATTCAGCTTCAAAGGCAGCTCGATTATTATCGTCAAAAAATTCCTCATCATGACAGACGACGCACGCTCCGTAGCCGGTCAGTAGTTTAGCGCAGCCGGGGCCCAGGAAATGACGTGCATGTGTAAGGAGTATGACGCAGTCATCAAGCATTTAATTCGCCGCTTCTTGCTATAGCTTTGCATCTATCGCAGCCGGCACCGGAGTGTAACTCTTGGTCGTCACAAGATTGGCATAAACTTTCTCCGGACCACCAGCGCGCTCAACCATCTCCTTTTGCGCAGCGTTAGCCTGTCGGTCTATCGCCTCCGGATTGATCATTCCCCGCAGGATCCCCTCATAGTCACGCAATATATCCACATAAAGCGGATCGGTGGACAGGTTGTGAACCTCCTCAGGATCGGATTCGAGATCAAAGAGTTCTGGCCCGAACCCGACGTAATGAATGTATTTGTATCGACCTTTTCGGATCATGAAAGACCCCGAAGGCGATTTCGCCGCGTGATATTCGCTAAAAGCGATGCGATGGGTATCGTCATCCATCGTCGCCAAATCAAACAACGAACGGCCCGGCAACTCATTAAGCTCTGGATCTTGTGCCAATGTGCCATCAATAACCGACGGATGCACATCGATCAGACTAACCGGAGTGCGACACAGTTTGCGGGATGGAACATCCGCGCCGGCAACAATCATTGGTATCCCGCTCGCCTCCTCGTAATGGTTGGACTTGCCCCACATTCCGCGCGCGCCCGCGTTGTCGCCGTGGTCCGAAGTATAGATTATCCTCGTGTTACCATAACCGCCGACACCTTCCAGCGTCTTTAGAACGTCTCCAACCATCGCATCAGCGAAACTGCAAAGTCCAAGATATCCGGCGGCTGCAATTCGGTGCTGCTCGTCGCTTGCTTCATCTCTCGCCTGATCAGCAACGTAATCCGCAAACCACGGATGGTGTTCGAAGTCGGTATGGTGATCCAGTTTTGGCACAGGCATTTCATCGACCGGGTAGAGATCAAAAAATTCTGCAGGTGCCATAAGCGGATAGTGAGGTGTCACAAAGCTTACAAACAGGACCCAGGGCTCATCACGCACCGCCGCGTCGAGCAACCATTCACATGCCAATTCCGACACTTTACGGTCGTACCGGGTGTATTCGCTCTCCCCACGCCCCGCACCGAAAACAATGCTCGCTAAACCGCCGCCTATCTTACGCGGCGGCGGCGTGAACCCTCGGAACTGCTTACGAACCGACATATGAATCATGCCGATGCCATCCTTGATATGCATTGGTAGGTGCTGGCGATCGAAACCAGTCGGATCTCCTTCCAGTCGGTAGTGCAGCTTGCCGATGGACTCAACTCTGACGCCTGCTTCCTGCAAACGATGGGCCCATCCCTTCACTCGTCCATCATAGGCGATGGCATTATCCCAATAACCGATATCATGGACATAGCGTCCTGTCGCGAAACTGGCCCGCGCGGGAACGCAAATCGGACAGTTCGTATATGCCCGATCGAACCGGGTCCCGCGCATCGCCAAGGCATCGAGGTTCGGCGTCTTCACTAAAGGATGACCTGAGCACCCGAGCATTTTCGGATTGTGCTCGTCTGCCATAATTACAAGCAGATTCTTAGGCTCCATCGCCACTTCCTCGCATTGTCGAATTTGTG
The DNA here is from genome assembly GCA_036337155.1 of Pseudomonadota bacterium. GTDB lineage: Bacteria > Pseudomonadota > Alphaproteobacteria > UBA8366 > UBA8366 > UBA6544. The sequence goes on from JAYZET010000012.1 coordinate 12,898, forward strand.
CTTACTGCACTGTAGATTTCGACGTCGGAATGATCCGAGTGACTACATTCTGCTCGCGATCTAAGTAGTCTGGCACGCGCGGACCCATTTCATTTTTCCAGTAATCCGTCTCGTATACCGCCGCGTAAAGCTCCTTCCGCTGTTCCTCGCTATCGAAACGGCGCAACCACACGTATACGGATTCGTCCTCTTCGCCCGCGAAACTGCCGCAAATCACCATACCTTTAGAAACTTGGAAGGGTATGATTTCGTCTTCCATTATCTTCACCCACTCAGCTAGCTTACCGGGTTTCACCTTGTATTGTCGTAATTCATAGAAGGCCATAAGTCTTAACTCCCCCAAAAAATATTTCTTAGCACACACCCCGTTGTGGACTGCGTCTCTAAAGCAAGATCGGGTTTTTTACCGAGAGGGACAAGGTGCGCGCCCGAAGAATACAGTGCGTAATGGCTGTATCCGACTTAAATTTGTAAACTCATGCTCGAATATTTCACATTCCGTCGCCTGCTGCTGGTACTCACCGTCCAGCTCACGACATTACTGCACGGAATGTCGATCACCGTCATATCGGTGGTCCTACCGCAAATGAAGGGCACTCTCTCGGCGACCCAGGATCAGATTGCCTGGACTATCACTTTCAATCTGGTGGCGACAGCCATCGCGACACCGATGACGGGATGGCTCGCGGCAAGGCTCGGTTGGCGCAATTTATTAGTTGGTACAGTAATTGGTTTCACTGTCTCGACACTTCTTTGCGGAACTGCGGATTCGCTCGAAGCGCTAGTGTTTTATCGCATCCTGCAAGGCGTCTTCGGCGCGCCCCTACAGCCACTCGGTCAGGGCATGCTGCTGGCGAGTTTTCCTAAGCACCTCCACGCCCTCGTTTTAATGATGTGGGGCATCGGTGGCGTCTTCGGCCCGGTACTCGGCCCCGTGTTTGGCGGCGTCATGGCCGAAGTCATCAACTGGCGATGGGCCTTCTACGCCATGGTACCCTTCGGCGTAATCGGCGCCGTCACCGCCTGGTTTAGCCTGAACGAGGAGCAGCGGGGTAGCTATCGTAGCCTCGATACGTTCGGTATCGTCACCCTCTCGATTGCTATAGGTTCCGCAACATTGATGCTGAATAGGGGACAGCGCCTCGACTGGTTTGCATCGACCGAAATCGTGGTCGAAACCACGATCGCCTGCGTTGCGTTTTACCTGTATCTTGTCCACACCTTCACGGCGGAGCGGCCATTTTTTGACCGGGCGTTGTTCGTCGACCGAAATTTTGTGATGGGGCTCATTCTCTCGTTGCTGATGGGCATGCTGAGCTACACACCGATGGTAATGTTCCCGCCAATGATGAAGGAGTTGGCGGGCTATCCCGAAAGCATTATCGGCTACTTGCTCACTGCCCGCGGGGTTGGCAACTGGCTCAGCTTTCTCATTGTAGTTCCATTGACACGGCGATGGCCACGCGCCTGCCTGGCGCTTGGATTGTTCTTCCAAGCTTTGTCCGGGTTTTGGATGGCACAACTCGACGTCAACATGAACAGCGCCGATGTGTTTTGGATGAACGTCATGCAAGGTTTTGGGTTCGGGCTCGGCTACACACCTATGGCGACGCTAGCCTTTTCGACGCTACACGAACGATTGATGGTAGAAGGCTCTGCTTTGTTCAATGTCCTCCGCCATTTGGGCAGCGTCGTGTTCATTTCGCTAAGTATTCTGATCCTCGTATACAGCACCCAACACAGCTACTCGGACATCCGCGACTGGGTTTCGCCTTTCAACGAATTGTTTAGGCATGCGGGCGTAGCTGGCGCTTGGACACATGGCACATCACATGGGTTGGCGGAGCTCAACAGCGAGGTCCTGCGTCAGGCGACGATGATCGGCTACATAAATGCCTTCTACCTCTTCGCCGTCACAGCAACGCTTAGCTTGCCGCTGGTCCTGCTCTTCAGCAGGCCAAAACTGGCTAAGGATTAAAGACGCCTTTTCACTTGCATCTCACGCCACCAGATAAAGAGACCGCTTCCGACGACAACCAGTCCACCGATGATCATGTCACGTTGCGGAATGTCGCCGAAGAACAGAAAACCGTAAATTACTGCCCAAACCAGGTTGAAATAACGGAACGGTGCCAGGACCGCGACTTCACCGAAGCGGAACGCAATCACTAGAAAATACTGACCGAAACACTGCAGGACACCAGTCAGCGCCAATAGGCCTATGCCATAGAAATCCGGCGTTCTCCAACCGAAGGGCAACGTGGCCAAGCCCCCAAGCAATACGAAGGCCGTCGAGCAGAAAATGATCGAGTTGTTGGTCTCTGTCGTCGAGAGGTGACGGGTAATGATGTCACGAAGCGAATTCGTGAAAGCCGCCGCAAGCGCGATAACTGCAGTCCAGACTAATGGGTTCGATCCCGGCTTGATCATAAATAAAACACCGGCGAAGCCGACCAACACCGCCGTCCAGCGCCGCCAACCAACTTTTTCACCGAGCAGGAAGGGCGCCAACGCCGTACCGAATATAGGCGATACGAAAAAAATCGCGATCACGTCGGCAAGCGGCATAACCCGTATCGCCGTAACGAATCCGAAGGTCGTCAACAAAACGCAGGCTGCACGGAATACCTGGCCTTTCCAATTATTGATGCGCAGTGAGCCAACACCACCCGTTCGGCTAACCATCGCGAAAATCGGAATGAAAGCGAACAGCGAGCGAAAGAACAGGATTTCGCCGATGGGATAAGTCCCCGTGAGCAATTTCGCGAGGCTGTCAGTCAAAGACAGGATCGCGCCCGCTATTACTAGGGCGACGATACCTCTAATTTGATTGACGGCGGGGGTAGCACTCACTATCGGCTCAGCTGTATTTAGGGCATGTCTTCCGCGGCATTGTAACACATTCAGCAATTTCCGATTGTGGAACCGTGTTACTGTCGCGACAAACCCTTTGGACTTTCCTGTGCATAAAGGGACTGCCAGTTAACGAGCTACGCAGAATTTTATTCGCATCCTCATTTTGCCGAGCTTACTAAAAGGAACAATTTCTAACATATGAATGACCGGAAAGGCGCCTTATAATTTTATTAGAATTTGTTAGTGACGCAAACTAACACTCTTTAGCGGCTGAGGTGGTTTGTTTAGATAACACCATTTGTCTTTAGTCGGGCAAGTTCGTTTTCGTAGCCAATTTCACACAGCACTTCTTCCGTATGCTCACCAAGGGCTGGCGGAGGAGTAGCAGACTGATCGTCCCGCGAGCCGTCGAAATAGACGGGGCGACGGATCAAAGTTAGATCTCCTTCGGTCGGATGGGTCGTTTCAAAAAAAGTATCCAGATGATGGACCTGCGGATCCTCCATAGTCTCATCAAGGGTCAAAACCGGACTAAATGGCACGTCTTCCGCATCAAGGCGCGGCAGCCAATGTGCGCGCGGTTGACTAGCCACCGCCGCTTGAAATTCATCCTTTAAATCCATGTAATTCTCGACCCTAAGAGCCCGATCGGCAAAACGTGTGTCCTTCAGCAGTTCCGGGCGGTTAAATGCAGCAACCGCACCATGCCAAAACTTCTCCTGTATCGAGAGGTGGATCGCCAGAAGTTTGCCGTCACCGCATTTGAGCGCATAGGACTGCGATGCCTCCACACGCGCAGTCGGTCCTGGCGTTATATTGCCATTACTCATATTGGCGAACGGATCTGGTATGAATGAGATGCCCGCCTCCAGCATATTTACCTCAACCTGCCGAGCAACGCCGGTGCGCTCACGCTCTAACAATGCACCGAGGATACCGTAGCAAGCATAAAGACCAGTTGCGTTATCGACCACAGTTGGACCGGTGAACTGCGGGTGTGCAGGATCAAGGAATAGGCTTGAGACACCCGCAAGTCCCTGTGCAACTGCATCATAGGCCGGTCGGTCACGATACGGGCCGTTATTGCCAAAGCCACTGATGGAACAGTAAACAAGCCTTGAATTGCGTCGCATCAGTTCAGTCTGGGCAAAACCCATCCGATCCAACACTCCAGGCCGAAAGTTCTGCAATAAGACGTCGGCTCGGTCGATAAGGGCTCCGAGTATCTCCCTACCTAATTCAGTTTTCAGGTTCAGCGTAACGCTGCGTTTGTTCCGGTTGTAGGCGCCAAACTGGGCGCTGTACGTCCCTCCGCGCCAGCTGCGGAAGAGATCACCACCCTCCGGATTTTCGACCTTGATCACCTCGGCGCCAAGGTCGGCCAGCATCATGCCGCAAAGAGGGCCAGTAATCATATTGGCAAGTTCGACGACCCGCATCCCCCCGAGCATCGCCATTTAGGATTACACCCGCGCGGCTAGTCGTCGTCGCCGTCCCGCTGATCGGTGATCAGCGGCACGGCCTTGAATGACTCATAGACAGGACGATAGCTTTTGTCGTCTAGGAACTGTTTCAGACCCGTGTGATAGGAACTCTGCACATTGAACCGTTCATCGTGATAGCGGATCGCCATGTTTTTTTCTGCTAGGTAATCAGCCGCCTGATTGTGGTCCATCGTGCGAACCTGACGCACAGCCTGTTTCGTGGCTCGCAGGACGGCAGGGCTCTTCTCCAGCAATACCTTCGCAAGCTTTTCAACTTCTTCGACAAGATCATCTTCGGGCACCACCTTGTCGACGAGCCCAATTCGTTCAGCCTCGTATCCGTCGAAAGCCTCTCCCGTGCAGCTATAGTAAAGTGCACGGCGCGGTAGACAGGCGTCCGCAACTAGTTTGGCAACCAACGCACCTGGCAGAATTCCCCAGTTGACTTCGCTCAACGAGAAGGTGGCATTATCCGCCGTGATAGCGAAATCCGTCGAAAGCAGTTGCATGAAGGCGCCCCCGACGCAAAAGCCATGGATCATCGCTATTGTCGGTTTTTCGTAGTTCCAAAGCCGCTCAAAACGCCACCGGTTCGCGGATTCCTGTGCCTTTTTTGCTTCCGACGGTTTGTCCTCCAACTCACGAAAGAATTTTTTAAGGTCCTGTCCTGCGCTGAAATTGCCACCCGATCCGCTGATCACCACGAGCTTGGTTTCCGGGTCCGCCTCAAGGCGAGCCAAACCTTCATCCATCTCATAGTGCAGTTGCGGGCTCATCGCGTTCTTCTTGTTCGGCCGATGCATGTAGAGCCATGAGATGCCGTCATGTTGCTCTAGCTTTACGCATTCGTAATCGAATTCCATCGCATGGTCTCCTTACCTGTATCTTTCAGAGACGTATGAGAGCTAACATGATTTGCGAGTCACTGATTATCGACTTCGACGCTTGTCCAGCTAGGTTTTTCGACGATCGGTACGACCAGCGCAAGGAACAAGAACGAGCCATGCATTTCGAACTGCCGGAAGAACTGCGGATGATGCGGGATACATTGCGCCGTTTCATCGATAACGAGGTCATCCCCTATGAACGCGAATCATGGGAAGGGCCGGATCTCAAGCCAGAATTTCGAGAAAAATGGGAGGCACGGGCTAAGGAGCTCGGTATATGGCAAATCGACTTGCCGGAAGAATACGGCGGCATGGGTCTGGGTCTGCTTGCCCGTGTGGTGGTCTGGGAAGAGACTGGTCGAACAATTGCCTTTCCACGACGTAAACCATGGATTTTTGGATACGACATGAGCCCAATTCTGGTCGAATTTCTCCGTGACGATCAGAAAGATAAATACCTCTTCCCCGTTGTACGAGGCGAGAAGAAGCATGCGTTAGCTCAAACAGAGCCGGACGCAGGCGGTGACGCGGCGGCTATTCGAACCTCCGCCGTCCGCGAAGGGGACCACTACGTAATCAACGGCATGAAACGCTTTATCACCGGCGGCGATTCTGCCGACTTCTTCAAGGTCACTTGCGTCACTGACCCTGAAAAGGGGGCGCGCGGAGTTTCCTGCATACTAGTCGATGCCGATACACCAGGCATCTCCATCCTGCGACGCCAGGAAACCATGATGGACGACCGCCCGTGCGAGATCGCGTTCGACGATGTGCGCGTGCCGGCGGAAAATCTAATCGGCGCGGAAGGCGACGGCTTCAAGATTGCACAACACTGGATTACAATTGGACGAATTCGGCACGGGGCAGGTGCGCTTGGTGTAATGGAGCGCTGCCTTGAAATGAGTGCGACCTATTCGCAGCAACGCAATACCTTCGGCCGGCCACTTGCCGACCGGCAAGCCATTCAGTGGCCCATGGTCGATATTTATGCGGACCTCCAAACGATGCGACCATTGATTTACGGTGCGGCGCGAAAATACGACGCGGGCGAGGATATCCGCTGGGAATCTTATCTCTGCAAGTATCTGGGCGACCGTAAGGGATATGAGGCCGCGGACCGTTGTCTGCAGATCTTCGGCGGTATGGGACTAACCACTGATCTGCCTGTCGAAAAGCTCTGGCGCGACATGCGTTCGATGATGATCACAGAGGGACCAGAGGAAATTTTACGCATGACGCTCGCCCGCGAAGTGCTGCGCCAATACGCAAATTAGACGAGCGTCTTGTATTTCCGATGCTTATGAAGGTCGAATGCCCGATTAATGTTGACCGAACCTAAATTCGCAATCCGGTCGCCGTTCGATCTTGGGCCCGCCTGCTGCGAATAGGGATTATCCCTATCCAATCCTGTTCAAATGCATAGGATAATGGGCCATAATAGAAGCCGTCTTTGGCAGACATGCCTATACTGATTGGCATTGTCGCGAGAAATGCAGGTTCCAGAATGACGCCATCATCGTGATCATTGCCTACATACTCTATAACCAAAGCATCTCGTTTTTAGGAGCGGCCCGGTCACTCAGTGGTCGACTTCTTGCTAACCCGTCTACCCGTGGTGTGGTATCCCCTCTCTATTCATGCTAAAAATGAGCTTAATTAGGCCGCCCCGATGACAACACTCGACCCTCAATCCGAACTCAAAACCCTGCTAGCACGCTGCCGCGAGCAACGAACGCCATGCGGTGACGGTGAACTGGTGTGGCGTATTTGGGGCGGCGGCGATGGGGCGCATACTGTCATTCTATTGCACGGTGGCTTCGGTGCTTGGAACCATTGGGTTCGGAATATCCCGACGCTTGAGGCCCGCTACCGCGTGATAGCGCCAGACTTGCCGGGCTGCGGCGATTCTGGGGATCCACCAAAGCCCTACGACGCAAAAAGTTTGGCCACTATCTTGTCCGATGGTCTTGATATTGTCGTCCCACAAGAGAAGCCCTTCGACCTCGTTTCGTTTTCCTTCGGCGGCGTGCTTTCAGGCCTTCTTGCCCACCTTCAAAAACGTCGCATTCGAACGCTCATACTGATCGGATCGCCAATCCTGGGCTTAACAGGCCGCGGCCCCGCCAACCAGCTGGTGGAAGTACCGTCGAATCTCCCACCGGCAGAAGCCGCGCCACTATATCGTCATAATCTACAAAAACTCATGGTTTGCGATCCGGAGGCGGCGGATGACTTAGCACTCGCCATTCAGATGGAAAACATGGCGAAGGCGCGCCTGCGCTCGCGTGGCATCGCGCGGACGTCGGTCTTAGCTGACAGCTTGCAGGACCTCCCTTGTCCCCTCACATGCGTCTTCGGCGATGCCGACGTGACGCTTGATCCTGACCTTGCGGGCATCCAGGCCTACGTCGAAGAAATCCAACCGGGCACACCTTTCCACATCATCCCCGGCGCCGGCCATTGGGTGCAATTCGAAGCGGCCGAAAACGTCAACGCAATTTTGCCTGCGCTAATCGATCAATCAGCTGTGTGAGTTCAACAACCAGAAATTATAGCCATACCTGACTACTTTTATAGAACAGCGCAAATACAGACAGGACAACGAGCGTGAACGACGTCAGCCCAAACATATCAAAAGCCACCGACGAGACCAATCTATCAGCAACCGTAGAGGCTTGGTTGTTAGCCTTCGAGACCGCACTCACGAGCGGTAACGCTGATAACATGACGTCACTTTTCGAAAAAGACAGCCATTGGCGAGACGTTCTGGCCTTCACATGGCATCTGACACCGAAAGTCGGCATCCAAAAGATCGTGGAGCTTCTGGTCGCCCGCAACCCGGCAATTGGCGCTCACGGTTTCTCACTCAGTCCAACGCGGACGCGGCCGAGGAAGGTTAAGCGTCTCGGCCGCGATTGCATCGAGGCTATTTTCTGTTTTAAGACAAAAGTCGGGCGTTGCGAAGGGGTTCTGAGAATGACGCCGAATGCCGCCGGCATCTATCGGGCGTGGGTCCTCTCGACTTCGCTTGAGGAACTGAAAGGATTCGAAGAGCGAATTGGCGTCAGGCGTCCAACAGGAGCCGCTTACTCACGTAATTTCGGCGGCGACAATTGGGAAGATGTGCGGCGCAAGGCAAACGACTATTCGGGCCGCAATCCGGCAGTCCTAGTCGTGGGCGGCTCTCAAGCGGGCCTCTCGATCGCGGCACGCCTTAATCAGCTCGGTGTGGATACGCTCGTGGTCGAAAAATGGCCCCGCATTGGCGATAGCTGGCGCAAGCGGTATCACTCTTTGGCGCTACACAACTCGATCAACGTCAACAACATGCCATATCTGCCATTTCCGCCCACTTGGCCGAATTACATACCAAAGGATATGCTCGGCCTGTGGTTCGAATCCTATGCCAAACTCATGGAAATCAACCACTGGACCAATACAGAGTTTACAAAGGGCGAATGGGATGAAGCAGCAGGGCGCTGGACAGCGACGCTCAAGCTTAAGGATGGTAACGAGAAGACCCTCCGACCACGCCATATCGTCTTTGCTAACGGTGTGAGCAGCTACCCATTACGCCCTGAGATACCTGGCCTCGAAAGCTTCATGGGTGACGTCATCCATTCAGAAGGGTTCGACAGCGGGGCACCCTATGCTGGCAAGAATGCGATTGTCATCGGAACCGGTTCGAGCGCTAACGACATTGCCCTCGATCTGCATAGCTTCAACTGCCATACAACACTCGTGCAGCGCGGCTCCAGCACCGTCGTCTCGATCGACCCTTCAGCAAAGCTTAATTACGCCCTTTATGAAGAAGGGCCGCCGGTTGAGGATTGCGACCTCCTGGCCTCTTCAGTTACACCACCATTGCTGATCGAAGGGTACCAGATGGCGGTAAAACACCTGGAAAAACTCGACCACGAGATGATCGAGGGGCTTAAGGGCATCGGCTTCAAATTCGATGTCGGCGAGGATGGTACGGGCCATCAGATGAAATACAGGAGACGGGGCGGCGGCTACAATCTGGACGCAGGCAGCTCCGAGCTGATGATCAAGGGAGAAATCAACCTACTCCAAAATGAAAAGATCGAGCGCTATTGCGAACGGGGTGCGCTGCTAAAGGACGGGACCGTTGTGACTGCCGATCTAATCGTACTAGCCACTGGTTACTATCCACAGGCCGAACTGGTTCGCCGCTCGCTTGGCGAGGACATGGCCGAACGGATCGGCCAAATCTGGGGCCAGGATGAAGATGGTGAGCTGTCCAATATGTTTAAGCGCACGCCGCAGGACGGCATCTGGTTCATCGCCGGTAGCCTAACACAGGCTCGTATCTACTCGAAATACATGGCATTACAAATCAAAGCGCTGGAAGAAGGGTTGATTGACACCGACCCTTACGCATAGGGATTCGCATCCGCCTCACGCTCTTGCGCGTGCTTCGGCCAATTTCCGGCGAGCAATGACCATTTTCTGTATCTGCTTGGTGCCGTCCCCGATATGCAGACCCATCACCTCACGCAGCCGCTGCTGAAATGGCAAATCCATGGAATAACCCATATGCCCGTGCAGCTGCAGACAAAGGTGTATTGCCTCGAAAGCAAGTTGCGGCGGCCACCATTTGCACATTGCCGCTTCCGCCGTGTGTGGACGGCCTTGGTCGCGCAACCACAACGTGTTGTAGCAAAGTAACCGCGCGGCCGTGAGCTGCGTCTCTGCCACAGCCAACGGCTCGGTCACGCCCTGATTGACAGAGATCGGCCCACCAAACGCCTTGCGCTCTAAACTGTAGGACCACGCCTCGTCCAGTGATACCTGAGCTGGACCGACGCATTGCAGTCCAATTAAGGCGCGTGAGAAGTCAAATCCGGCCATCACCTGCTTGAAGCCCATTCCTTCGTCGCCGACCATGTTTTCAGCTGGTACCGCTACATCGTCGAAGAAGATTGAGCCACGTCCAACTACGCCGGAACCAACATCCTTGAAGGTCGTGCGGCTGATGCCAGGTTGGTCAAGCTCAACCAAAAGGGCGGTGATACCGTGGGCGCGCTCTTCCTGTGTGCCGGTCCGCGCGAAAACTATACTGATGTCGGATTGATGAGCCATCGAAATCGATGTCTTCTCACCGTTCAAAATGAATACATCACCCTTGCGCTCTGCTCTGAGGCGGATATTCGCGGCGTCTGAACCTGCACTCGGCTCCGTAAGGGCGAGACAAGAGATCTTACGTCCACTGCACATTTCCGGGATCACCGCGGCAGCCATCTCCCGCGAGCCGTATTCGGCAATTATGCCGGCATTCAACGTGTTAAGCAGCAAAATGTAACCAATGTTAAGGTCTTCACGCGCCAATTCTTCCATGACGATGCCCTCAGTCACGAAATCCTGGCCGAGACCGCCGAACTCTTCGGCGAGTGATGTCCCGATCAAGCCAAGCTCGCCCATCTCGTGGATCAGTTCTTTGCTGAACGAATTTTGACCGTCGTGGGCCTTGTAATTGGGCGCAAGTCGCTCCCGGGCGAAACGACGCGCCGCGTCCCGGATCGCATTTTGACCATCGGTAAAATCGAAATTCATCGCCATTCATCCAATTATTGTCGTGGGTCACTCAAATCCACAGAATTGAGTGACATTCGCAACAGCTTCTCGTTCGCTAACCAGCGTATTTTCGATCGCTTCCTCGTCCGCATAACCGAGGGACATGCCGGAAACTAGCATTTGATCGTCGGGAATACCGAGATGCTTGAACACTGGCTCTTGAAAAGAAATCCAAGCAGCCTGGGGACAGGTGTGCAAACCGAAGCCGCGAGCTGCCAGCATAATGGTTTGAATATACATACCGGTGTCAGCCCAATTTCCGAGTGCCAGATAAGCGTCTATGGTGATGAATAGGCCGATTGGAGCATCAAAAAATTTAAAATTCCGGGCGGTTTGCTGTGTCATTGCTTCTCGGTCGCCCTTTTCGATACCGAGCAGACCGTACAACCCCCAACCGACAGCCCGACGCCGGGAATTATGCTGATCAGACCAGACCGAGGGGTAGTAGTCGTAATCTTCGTATTTCTTACTTTTACCCTCAGCCATCAACGTAAGGACGTCGTCAGAGATCGCCTGTCGAACGGAGCCGGCGCAGACGTATACTCGCCAAGGCTGCGTATTCGTGCCACTCGGCGAACGTTGAGAGATTTTTAGAATATCCTCGATTGTCTCGCGCGGAACTTCTTGGTCTGTAAACGCCCTAATTGATTTTCGAGTTTTGATGGCCTCAAGTACATCCATTTTCTTCTCTTGATTTCTTGCTAATTTAAACAGCCCTTAAAGAGGTAACGATTTATTTACAAGTAGGCTGCTCGCAATTCAGCAACATCTCCAAGGCAAACCAGACCCAATCGCTTCGCCGCCCTATATTTTCAGTAGACATCCATTCTGCGAAAACGGAACAACCATTCGTGCATTACGGCTGGATCATCGTCATCGCGTGCTTGGTCATCGGCGTCGCCGGTTATGGCACCTATTTCTGTTTCACCCTGTTCTATATCCATCTGGTCGCAGAGTTCGGTTGGTCCCGCTCGCTCGTCTCCGGCGCGATGTCACTCGGCCTCGTCACCTACGGGTTGTTCGCCCTTCCGATGGGATGGTGCGCCGACCAATTCGGCCCGCGCCGAACCGTAATAGTGGGCGGAACACTATTTGGCCTTGGCACCGCCCTCGGTAGCCTCATTTCAGAAGCCTGGCATCTTTACGCCTTGTACGGTGGGCTATCCGCCGTCGGCATGGGCGCGGTGTGGGCGCCGCTCGTCGCCACTGTGTCCCGCTGGTTCGACGCGTCACGGCGCGGCACTGCCATTGGCATTGCAGTGCTTGGTAGTGGGTCCGGCATTTTTTTTATGGCGCCACTAGCGGAGATACTGATCGTTCAATTCGGATGGAGAAACGCCTATCTCTGGCTTGGGTTAATCGCCGGCATGGCAATAGTCGTTTCAGCGATGTTCCTAACGCGCGATCCGTCAGAGAAAGGCGTACGCCCTTATGGAACAGCGAATGAACCTTTAAAAATACATACGAAGGCATCTGTCCAAAAAGGCTTCGCGGACTTCGTCCGGGTCCCATTGTTCTGGCAGATGTGCCTCAGTTTTGGCCTTTGGTGGTTCGCCGCCGCTATAGCCTATATTCAGATGGCTCCCTATATGCTCGAGAAAGGCTTTACCTCGACCATTGTCGCCGCCCTTGTAACGCTTTACGGCGGCGGCAACTGTTTTGGGCGTGTGGCAATGGGTCGTCTCTGTGACACGCTCGGCCCGCAGCGCACTTACCAAGTGTCGCTCATTATTTCCGCGACAGCCATGGCGGCCTTGGCATCCGGTGACGGATTTATATGGTTAGCAATCGCCGCTATTGTCCTCGGATTTGGGATCGGTGGCGCCTCGACACAGATTACAACAGTTAGTATCGAACTCTTCGGCACAGGGGCAGCGGGAGCTTTGATGGGAGCAGTGCTGGCAATTGTCGGACTGGTGGGAGCAGGTGGCCCGCTGGCCAGCGGGTTCATCCGTGACATAACCCTCTCCTATACCTCGGCAATATATATGGCTGCCGTAGTATTCCTCGCCGCAATGGCGCTCTCCTTTGGCATGCGACAAAGATAAGGAATTGTGCCACGACCCAAGCCGTCAAATTAATTCGTCGCGGACAATTGCGGCACCAGCGACCATCGCCTTAATTTTACCTAGCGCCGAAGTGCGCGGCATGTATTTCAAGCCGCAGTCGGGAGCGACGATGATACGCTCCGCCGGACAATGAGGAAGCGCCCGCCGGATGCGCGCAGCAACAGTCGTCGGCGCCTCCACCTCGTTTGTAGAAAGATCGAGTACACCGAGAATTATTTTTTTCTCCGGTAGATCCTCGAGAACGGCACAATTGAGACCTGACTGCGCGGTTTCGATAGAAATACTGTGCGCAGAGCTCTGCGCTAGTTCTGGCAAAAAGGAATACCCTTCCGGCCGTTCGTGAATAATCGCGGCATAACCGAAACAGATATGCACCGCGGTCTCACCCTCAACGCCATCAAGCGCACGGTTTAGTGCTTGAATGCCGTATTCACGTGCTTTTTCTGGACGGGCTTGCATGTACGGTTCGTCTAGCTGCACCACATCCGCACCGGCCCCAAACAGGTCCTTTACCTCAGCGTTCACCGCCGCCGCGTAATCAAGCGCCAACTCGGCCTCTTCATCATAAAAATCATTCTGAGCTTGCTGCGTCATGGTGAACGGGCCCGGTACTGTCATCTTGATACGTCTATCCGTATGCGACCGCAGAAACTTTACGTCTTCAACCTCTACCGGATACTTACGGGAGATCTTGCCAACTATCCGCGGTACCGGATTGGGATGCCCGCTTCGGTCCAGCGCAGTCCCCGGGTTGTCGATATCGACGCCGTCAAGCGCTGTAGCAAAACGATTCGAGTAGCTTTCGCGCCTGACCTCGCCGTCCGTCACAATATCGAGACCCGCTTCCTCTTGCTCTCTAATCACCACCACCGTCGCGTCGTCCTGCGCCTGTCGCAGAAATTCGGGCGCGATTCTCCATAATTCACGCGCCCGGGTCCGCGGGGGGAATCGGCCACCAAGTTTTTCGCGATCTATCAACCAGTCCGGTTGTGCATAAGATCCAACTAGCGATGTTGGCAGAAGCGTGTTTGCAGTCCGTCTCATGAGTACGTCTCTTTCACTCAATCCTCCCGCGCCCAGGATTGGACGGGCACCATATCGTACCGTTGATAACACTTTTGACAAATAAAGACTCGTCCCAGGTTTCCATAAAACGGCCGTTACTGGTCTTGCCCAACTTTTGCGCTGCAATTAACGCATCATCTTACCGCGACATCGGCTATCGTCTTGAGTTTATCTTTATGGATTTTATCCGAACCAACAATTGGCGAGGCAGACTGGTTCAGAAATTCATGATCGCCGATCCAAAGGCCGTTACTTCACGCTCTCGGAATTCTAATCAATTGATTAATTTTAAAAGCCTCATAACTCTCCTCTGTTCGCCGAGAGTATCCAAACCAGCGCATCACCTGTATCATCCACCGAAACATCGATGAATTCGCGGTACGAGGCAACCGCGCCACGCCAAATTTCGATCCAGCACGACAACAAATCATCGCGGTCGTTGCCCTCTATACCACGGACGAAACGAAGGCCTCTTTGATGCAGAATGGCAGATCGTCGATCCACGCCATCCTCCAGTTTTATATCGTCGCCCATTCCTTCGAATACCGCCGCCAGGAAACGTGACGCATCCAACGCATCGCCATCCGCTGAACCGACCATGTCAGCCATGTCCTTGAAATTCTGCAATCCGGTCAACCGAGCCGCCCTTCTGCCAATCCCGAGGGCGCGGTCGCGACCGATCACACCGATTAATTCCTTCAGTCCGTTTCGGCAAAATTCCACGGCGTAATTTCGGGACGCCTTGGCAAGACGATCCGCATTCCAGTGTTTATCCGGAGGGGTCGGTTGCTTTGATGGGTCAAACGGCGGCGGAGTTTCGTCCGGCGCAAATTGCAGGCGTTCCTCAGGTAAGAGGTCGTGGTCGTATTCCTTGAAATAACCGCATAGGCCAAACTGGCCTGTGAGGTCTTCTGAAACACAGACATATCCAAGCCGTGAGTTTTTGAGTGAGACGCCGTTATACGCATACCAACCTTTGAGAAAACCACGACTGGCCTCGACCGGTATACCGCAAATCGCGGGGCCGTCGTACATCCACCTTGGATAGCGAAACCTGACCCAGGCCTTGGTGTCCGATTCTTCCATGTATTCGACGCGCACGCCACCCAAGCCATTTGACAGTACGTGGTATTTTGCACAGGCAACGGCATGAGGCAGATCAGTTAATTCCAATTTTTGAAAACTCGACAAAAACTTGTCGAGATGCTGTTGGCGGAACAAACGGAACATCCACTCGCCGATAACTTCGCGTCCCTCTTCCACAGACACCATCAACTGCAGTCCTAGAAAGTATTGGTGGTGAATGCGGGCTTGAACCTCGATCAGGGTATTTTTATCGGTCATTTAAATTGATCCTGAGATAACATCACAGACAGACAATTGCTGTTCGCATCTACTCATAACGGTATGAAACTCTTTCCGCTCATACCACTATCCGTTTCAGTCAAACGCATCTTCAATTCACCGAAGTCTCGGAATACCCCTTCATTACACACGCTGTAAGATCGTGTTCCTATATCACCAGATCCTGATGGGTGTTAGAGGCCGCCAATAATATTGGCTTCCAAAGCCTACTTCAGTCGCGCATGGCAATCTATGCCGGTAACTTGGACACCAAGGAAGCCCGAAAACGAGGTCACCGTGAGAAATAAATTATCCCAAACAATTGATCACGCCAAATTAGATTTGATCTCAGATGCAATCAGTCTCATCTTTTATATAACTGCATTGAAATGGTTGTTCTTAAATATCATTAACGTCCAAATTAAATGCTGTAGTAAGGATGATTATTCACGAATTTGCCTCAATTTTCTGGCCCGTGAATATTAGTCCGCCATCTTCTTTGCCTAAGTTCGCGATTTCATACATTTCGGCAAAAATTTCATCTTTATCATCTTCTTCCACAATCGCTGTCAAAATTGAAGCTTCTCCAAATTCACCAAATTGCTTATCCTCGAACAAATCTTCGCTTCTACCCGTTTCAATAAATACATATACGACTTTATCATTTTCCTTAAGAACATCATAAACTTTTGTTCCTGAATTAAGAGATAGCATTGATCCGATTTCAACAAGCATTGTTTGCTCCTAACTCTCGTCCTCTATAGAGTTCAAAACGTCTTCAGGAATGTAAGTTGCTACATTATCTAAGTCAGACAAATAAATTATACCTTTGCCCGGAGTGTCCAAACCAGCGGCTAGGTGCATAGCTTCAAAGACACGCGTCGCTTGTTCTTCTGATACTATAATCCTAATAACTTCCTTTTGTTCATCGATAAGTACACCCATTAAACCCATTCGATCACGTATGCCGGTCCCACGAGCATAACTAACAGTTGCACCCTGTACACCGACATTCTTAGCAGCCTCCAGAACTTCTTCAGCAAGGCCATTTTGTAATACACACGTAATTAATTTTACATCGGTCAATTTAACTATATGCCGGTCTTTCATTTAAAATTCCTCCAGCGGTTGGGTTTGATCGGGAGATTTTCTACGTTGACTGATTTGGATAATAAGTCCCGTACTCAATACGGCTATTATTGGACAAATACTCGCCAAAGATAAAATGCCAAACCCTTCAATTGCTGATACGGCTTCGCCTAAACCTAAACCCATTGCCAAGACAAGTGGAACAGTGACAGGGCCAGTCGTAACACCCGCACTATCCCATGCAACATTAACAAACTCTTCCGAGGAAAATATTGTCAATATTATGCCTATTGCGTAGAGCGGTAGCAGCATAGTCACAAGGTCAAGACTAAGAACCAATTTAGCGACCCCCAGAGCTATACCCACAGACACACCAATTGCTACGCTATACATTAGCATGGATTTCTTAAATGCACCGTTCGTTAAGTTTTGTACCGTCATGCCAAGGGCATTCAAAGCTGGCTCAGCTAGAGTTGCTCCGAAACCTAGTACAAGGGCGAATAAAATAACCAAAGTTATTCCCACTTCTTTTGAAAAGATTGGTGATGTTTTGATTATTTCTAATGATGTGAAGGCAGCAGGCAACGATTGTCCTGTTTGCGTTCCCATCGCCCCAAGCCCGTAAGTGAGCCCTAAATTGAATATGCACATGCCTACTACGCAGAGAAAAATCCCGTACGTGGTGACTAACCTATTAGGCAGTTTTGTCTTTAATATCAAAAACAAGACTGCTGCTAAGAAGATAACTAAAGGCAAAATAGCCCGCACGCCGAGTACAATTTCAACAACAGGTGTTTTGTCCCAGAAAGATACATCAACAGTAGAGGCACTCTGCGCTGCATTTGCACCAGCCATTATCTCTGCCGGAGAAATATTAAAATAAACGAATAATGTCAGGATCAGAACTGCCATTATCGGAAACAAAGATGCGAGAGTAACAATTCCAAAACCTGATAAGGTAGAATTACCTTTACCTGCAGCATTAGCGATGCCAATGCCTATCGCCAAAACCAGCGGCACTGTAACTGGGCCGGTCGTTACAGCCCCGCAATCCCAAGCTAGACCTAAAACACTCCTCAGATCTGGATCCATCCAAAAATAAGCTGTCAAAAGCGCCGTTGGGGCTAATGCGCAATATATTAAAGGCTTCAATGACCAACCATAAACAAACCGTAATGTACCTAAAATTGCAGCTAACCCGACACCTGCACCCACCATAAGAACTAAAGGCAATGTCCAATTATTCAGTAACTCGTAAAGATATGGAGCCTTTTGCACATCTATAGCCGATCCAAACGCCTGTAATGCTCCGATTGCCGGCTCTGCGAATGTTACGCCAACGCCCAACATACCTATAATTATCAAAACTACGGGCATAGAGGCTTTTTTTGGCAAATTAGCGCCAAGGACATTACCAAATGGCATTAGACCAGAATTCAGTCCTTCCATGAAGGCGGCTAGACCGACCATCACAGCAAATAAGCCAATCAAAAGTGTTGTAGCTGCCTGTATTGGATACTGAAGAACAAACACCTGGAATAAAGCCAAGTATACAGCTAGCGGCAGAACCGCTCTTAACTGCTCCATAAAACGGCTGCCACAATATGGCCGTAGAAGGGCGAAAGCATAACGTGGTGTTACTTTTATTCGTTCCGGCCTAAGCGATTTTTCTCCGTCTGCATCAGGCTTTGGCGTTAGACGGTTATAACTAACTGTAGAATGCCTAATTTTATATTTGGCTACATACGTTCCGTATCTCATTTCCATGCCCTACCGAAGTTTATCTTAGGCCAACGGCTCAAGTATAATAGACTTATAAGAAAAAAGCACTCGATTAAATAATCATATGTTTTTTTACTAATTAGCTTCCGCGCAATGCTCCAGTTACTTAATTTTTAGGGTCGTTTTTAAGTTATATATTGAAGTATGCACCTCGGTTTTTCTACTCGGTTAATTCGGCCGCTTTGAACACTGGATGCAGCGACATAACCTGTATGACGGTTCAAAACCCCATGCGGCGAAAAAGAGCGGAGAAATAACGGCAGGTCTCGGCCGCATTTATAAGGTCCGTAAGGCCGGGGTAAATCACTGCAATTACCCCGGATCCGGGGCGCCTATTTCTGATATAGTTATAGCCATGCACAAGCGACATTGACGCACAGAAATAGGTAAAAGAGGCCGTGGGTTAAAGAGTCTGGTCAGGAGATTACTTCGCACGCACGTCGTTGTGTGGTATTATATACGTTGAATATTGGGAAAATCGGCATTGATCACCAGGCTATTCATCGTCGGAATTATTACCCTGACCTTCGGCATATCATTCGCCGAGGCAGCGAAGCGTGTGGCTTTGGTGATTGGCAACGACAGTTACAAAAGTCTGCCTAACCTGAATAACGCCCGCACCGACGCCCGGGGCATGGCGGCAAAGCTGAAGGAACTTGGCTGGAATGTTATCCTGAAGCAAAACGCCAGCCGGCGGGATATCTCTCGTTCATTGGCTGAATTTGAAGGACGGTTGCAAGCGGCGGAAGTGGGATTGGTTTTCTATGCCGGACACGGCATTCAGAGTAATGGTTCCAACTACCTTGTGCCGTCGAATGCAGAAATCGAGGTAGAAGAGGATCTTCGCCTTGAGGGCGTTGAGGCCGACCAGTTTCTCGAGGCAATGGAGCGCGCCGGAGCGCCTTTAAACATCGTTATTCTCGATGCGTGTCGCGACAATCCATTACCAAAACGATCACGCTCCGGGTCGCGTGGATTAAACATACAGGCTGTACCGAAGGGTATTAAGGGCACAGCTATCGTTTATTCCGCAGCGCCGGGTCAGGTGGCACAGGACGGACCAAAAGGCGGCCATGGTGTTTTCACGGGTGAGTTGCTGAAAGTGCTGGACCGGCCGGGATTAAAACTCGAAGAAGTATTCAAGGAAACTGCTACCAAAGTCGCCGCCGCAACAAATGGTAACCAGGATCCGTGGATCAATTCCTCTTTGAAGGGAGACTTTTATTTCCGG
>JAYZET010000013.1:0-45055 GCA_036337155.1 Pseudomonadota bacterium
CTTGTCTGAGATTATGTCTTCCGGCCTCATCGCGCTTATCCCCGATTACTGTGTTATCTGCATAGTCGCTACGGTGACGCCGACAGCGAAGATCGGTATTGGCTCATAAAGTAAAAGCTCCCCTTCAAATTCCTGGGTCGCAGCAGAAAGGGATATATATGTGCGCATCTCGAAGCCGCCCTGACCGGCTTCCCGGTATACATCCGCATCGGAATAGCCGAGCAACGCCTTGCGGTCGTGTGCAAATACACGTTCAAGAAATTCTCGATCCCATTTTTCATTAATCTTCCCTGAATCAGGCGTCGCCGGCCAATGTGAAATGCCGCCGGTTCCAATGATAGCAATCCGTTCTGGAACCGCGTCGATTGCCCGGCGCAGCGTCTCCCCAAAAGCCCAACAGCGATGTAGTGGCGGCAGCGGCGGGCCTTGGCAGTTTATATTTGCTGGGATCACCGGCAATTCGTAATCCGGCGTTAAGAAATGCAACGGCACGGAGACCCCATGATCGAACTTCCACTCTTCCGAATAGGCCACGTCAACGTCCTGCATGACAGACGTCACGATGCGCCGAGACAGCGCCTTGTTCCCTGGCACCCGCACTCGTTCGATGCCGAGCCAATCCGGATCTTCGATTGGACCATCATAATAGTCTGCCATGCCAAGGGCGAAGGGGGGCATATTGTCCATAAAGAAATTAGCGAAATGTTCAGCTGCAACGACAAGTAGCGCATCAGGACGCGTTTCCTCAAGCCGCCGGCGCATTTCAGCGAAGGCGTCTTGCATAAGTGCCAGCTGACAGGGATCCGCCATCTCGGCACGTCCGGTGAAGCCCGGTCCATGGCCGCAAAGTCCTGCGAATACTAAGCTCATGTCTCCTCCGCCCCCCGGCGCGCAAAGATTGCCGCCATATGGCTTTCCACACCTTCGTAACCGACCTCCGCGTAGATACCCTCGCGCACTGACCCGTACTTGTTGAGGCCCTGTCTGCACGCTTCGATATATTCGCACCAATCAATACCGCGGAACCCACTATAGTGAACCAGAATTTGTCCGTTCACGCCTATCACATACAGATATCCTAGGTCGGGTGCCTTAACCGCTTGAATTTCTGCGTCTGAAAGGTCGAACTCGGAGACCAAACCGTCGAAGTCATTCTCGAAGCGTTGACGGACAAGTGCGTCGCGATTCAATTGGTAAAGTAACTTTTGGACGTAATAGAGGCTCATCGCCGTATGTTCGAAGATTTTTCCATACTGCGCAAACACGATCATCTTCACACCTACGCTTAGCCTTGATAAACCCTCGCTTTAGTTACAATTGACTCTGCGAATATAACACCTTGTTCAGAGATGGCCTCGATGCCACCCAAAGCTCCGGCTTCATTCAGTATCTTGTTCGTGAGCCCATGGCGGCCCGCCAGATGTAAATTCCCACCAACCATCAACGATAATTGCCACGGCAGCTTGCCGATCAGAAAAATACATCCGAACTTGACGCATTTATGGCCGGATAAAATCCTTTTGAGCACCCCGCTTGTGCTCTGGCTCGTCCGCAATAGATCGGTTTCCGCAACTAGTGAATTCCACCTCAAGAAGGAAGCCAAAATGTGGGAGCCCGCGGAAAAATCACCGCTTACAATCTTTCGTGAACATTGCGAGAAAGGTGAACTTGCTTATCAGGTCGCAGTCGGCAAACCAATTTTCTATCCACGCCTGGCGGCGCCCGGTTCTGGCAGTACGGAGCTCGAATGGAAGGTGAGCAGTGGTTTGGGTACAGTCTACGCCACGACCACACTATTCCCGCGAGGCGACGATCCGTACGACGTTTCGCTGATCGACCTAGACGACGGGTTTCGGATGATGAGCCGTGTTGAAGGGATTGATCCTCTTGAAGTCAAAATCGGTATGCGGGTCAAGGTGCGTATGGTATCCGGAAACGACGATACGGCGCCCTACCCAGTCTTTCAAGTTTCGGAGAATGCGTAATGAACGAGCTGCGCGGTAACGCCGCAATCGTAGGAACAGCGGAATCCGATCTCGGCGAAGTCGCACCGAATATGTCCCCTGTAGACCTAATGGCCCAAGGCACAGTGCGAGCGCTCGACAACTGCGGCCTTTCATTGTCCGATGTTGATGGCGTACTGGTTGCGGCGAGCCAGTCGCGCATGGCTGCCTTGTCACTTTGCGAGTATCTCGGCGTCAATCCAGGTTTCTTCGATTCGACTCAGATCGGCGGTTCGTCGTTCATGGCACATCTGACGCATGCCCAAGCCGCGATCTCCGCAGGACTATGTGAAACATTGGTTGTCGCGTACGGCAGCACGCAGCGGACGATTGGTCGAGCAACAGCATCGGCGAGAGAGCCAAACCCTTATGAAGACCCCTACAAGCCGATGATGCCACCGAGCGCCTATGCGCTCGCGGCGTCGCGC
This sequence comes from Pseudomonadota bacterium, assembly GCA_036337155.1. Lineage (GTDB taxonomy): Bacteria > Pseudomonadota > Alphaproteobacteria > UBA8366 > UBA8366 > UBA6544. The sequence continues at coordinate 2,432 of JAYZET010000013.1, forward strand.
CATATGCATCAATTCGGCACTACACGCGAACAACTGGCCGAGGTCGCAGTCGCGGCTCGACACTGGGCCAAGCTCAATCCAAACTCTTTCATGACTGAAGACCTAACGGTCGAGGATGTGTTGAACGCGCGAATGATCAGTTATCCGTTCACGGTGCGCGACTGCTGTCTCGTCACGGACGGGGGCGGTGCGATCGTCGTGACAACGCCGGAACGCGCAAAAGACCTGAAGCAGAAACCGGTGTATATCCTCGGCACGGGTGAGGCTATCACCCATGCAATGATCAGCCAGATGCCCGATCTAACAACATCAGGGGCGGCCATTTCAGGACCGTTAGCCTTCGAACGCGCCGGGGTCAAACCATCGGATATCGACGTGCTGGCACTCTACGATGCCTTCACCATCAATGTCATCCTGTTCCTAGAGGACCTCGGTTATTGCAAGAAAGGCGAAGGCGGCGCCTTCGTTGAAGGCGGCCGTATTGCCCCCGGTGGCGAACTCGCGGTTAACACCTCCGGCGGCGGCCTGTCCTACTGCCATCCAGGCATGTACGGCTTGCTGGTGCTGATTGAGGCAGTCCGCCAAATTCAGGGCGTCTGCGGCGATCGCCAACAGAGCGATGTGAACCTCACCCTAGCGCACGGCAACGGCGGCGTTCTTTCGAGCCAATGCACCGTTATTCTTGGCAACGAAGTGACGCTATAAAGCGCTAATCGTTCTCGACGAGAACCTGGCCCGCTAGGTAGAGGGAGCCACATATTAGGATGCGTGCAGGGGGCACGTCGAGCAAGACGATCTCTCGAAGGGCGTCGTCGATGCTATCAGTGGCCTCAGCGGGAAGACCAAGCTCGCGAGCGGCGAGAGACACATCAACCGCCGCCAGGCTCGCCTCTTCGCCCGGTATTGCGACGGCATACAGCCCTCGGACGTGGGAAGCCAGGGGCAAGAGAAATGCACGGGGGTCTTTGCTATCTAGCATCCCAAAGACGAGAAATAACGGCCGGGCGCCCCATTCTGCGGCGACGGATGCAAGCGTTTCCCCCGCAGCAGCGTTATGACCGCCATCGAGCCAAAGCTCCCAACCGTCGGGCAGCAGATCGACAAATGGCCCCCGTTGCAAGCGTTGTACTCGGGCGGGCCAATCGACCGCACACAACCCAACAGCAATCTGTTCATCAACGACAGAAAATTCTGGCAGATTTTCAAGACAAGCAAGCGCCAACCCCGCATTGCCGATTTGGTGCAGCCCCGGCAAAGCTGGAAGAGGTAGGCTTCGTCGTCCTCTCCGAGATTCGTAGACGAACCGTCCAGCCTCTCTCCACGCTCGCCATTCTTGGCCGGCACGGTAGAGGATAGCGCCTCGCGACTCCGCTTCCATCTCGATCACTTGTCGAGCCTCTTCCGGTTGATCGGCAACGACCGAAACGACATTCCGTTTTTGGATCGCCGCTTTTTCGCCCGCGATTTCCGCGAGCGTGTCGCCTAGGAACTGCATATGGTCCATCGATAGTGGCGTGATCGCCGTCAGCGCGGGACGCGCCACCACAGTTGTCGCATCGTAACGCCCGCCCAGACCACATTCTAGTAACACGACATCCGCCGGCGTCTCCGAAAAAGCCTTGAACGCCGCAGCTGTAGTTATCTCAAAATAGGTAACCGGATCACCGGCATTTACGCGCTCACAGTCCTCAAGAAGCTCGGAAAGTGCAACTTCATCGATTAGGTCACCGGCCAATCGGATGCGTTCATTGAAGCGCACGAGATGCGGCGATGTATAGACATGCACCCGATAACCTGCCGTTTCTAGCATCGCGCGTAGGAAAGCAATGCTGGACCCTTTCCCGTTAGTACCGGCGACATGGACTACGGGCGGCAGGTTTTCATGCGGACTTCCAAGCCGAAACAAAAGCTCACGGACACGACCAAGTGTCAGGTCGATCTTCTTCGGGTGCAGGTGCAACAAACGCGCAAGGATAGCGTCAGAACTCGCCATCTCTATCTTCAGGCGGAAGGTGCCGGCAGTAGTTCGGCAGTCTCGTTGACTTCTGGACGCGGGTATCGCAACAGGCGAATGATGCGGCCGAGTGTCTCTCGTAAGCCCTTACGCTCCGAGACAATATCGACCATGCCATGCTCCAGCAGATACTCCGCAGTTTGGAAGTTCTCCGGCAAGGTTTCGCGCACCGTCTGTTCGATGACCCGCGCGCCAGCAAACCCGATCAACGCGCCTGGCTCGGTAATATGGACGTCCCCAAGCATGGCGAAACTCGCTGAAACGCCTCCCGTTGTTGGATCTGTCAGTAACACAATATATGGCAGCCCCGCTTCCTTCACCATTTGCACGGCAATGACAGTCCTCGGCATTTGCATTAGAGACAGCGCTCCTTCCTGCATTCGAGCACCACCAGAGGCAGTAACAGTAATCAGCGGAGCACCGCGCCTGATCGCAATCTCCGCCGCCGTCACTAAAGCTTCGCCGACCGCAACACCCATTGAGCCACCCATAAAGGCAAAACTTAACCCCGCAGCGACAGTGTCAACACCATCTATTTTTCCATACACGACAAGGGCTGCATCCGCAGCACCAGTCTTGCTGCGTGCTTTCTTAAGCCGATCGGTATAGCGCTTGTCATCACGAAAATTCAGCGGATCAACTAACCCTCTTGGCAAGTCGACAACCGTATAATCGCCATTGTCAAACAGCATCTCAAACCGCTTCGTCACGGGGATGCGCAAGTGATGACCACAATTCTGGCAGACGTGCAAATTTGCCTCTAGGTCACGGTGAAAAATCATCTGATTGCAGCTTGGACATTTTGTCCAGAGGTTTTCGGGCACGTCTTTGCGCTGGACTAACGCCCTTATCTTAGGCCGCACAAAGTTGGTGAGCCAACTCATCCAGCGCGAATTCCATCCGCTAATTCAGTAACGAAACCGAGAACTCCCTCCACGAGGCCGGGCTTCGTTTGGCCCTCATCGTCCAGCCCGGCGAGAACGCGGTCGACAATAGCCGAGCCTACCACGGCAGCATCTGCCGATTTGGCTACTGCAGCTGCCATTTCAGGGGTCTTAATCCCAAAACCAACGGCGACTGGCAAATCCGTATGCAACTTCAATCGCTCGACAGCCTTCTTCGTCGTCTCTTCCGATATCGTCGCGGATCCGGTAACACCTAGGATCGAGACATAATAGATGAATCCGCTCGCGTTATTTAAAACCGTGGAAAGGCGCTCATCATTTGTTGTCGGCGTCGCCAATCGAATCCAGCGGATACCGGCATCAATGGCGGGCTGACAAAGCTCAGAATCTTCTTCCGGTGGTAAATCGACGATGATTAATCCATCGATACCTGCTGCCGTAGCATCAGCAAGAAACGCCTCAACGCCGTAGATATAGATCGGGTTATAATAACCCATCAGAATGATCGGTGTGTCATTATCTGCCAACCGGAACGTGCGGACGAGTTCCAGCGTCATGGCAAGAGAGGCACCAGCTTTAAGCGCGCGCTGAGACGACGCTTGGACCGACGGGCCATCCGCCATCGGATCAGAAAACGGCATGCCGAGTTCAATCAGGTCGGCACCCGCCGCTGGCAATCCCATGATGATTTCTCGAGCCGTCTTCTCGTTCGGATCACCAGCCGTCACGAAAGTGACAAGGCCGGCCCGACCTTCGGCCTTAAGGGATGCAAAGCGCCGCTCAATTCTTCCATCGCCTTTCACAATGTTCATATTCTCTGGCCCAGAGCTTCAGCGACAGTAAAGATATCCTTATCGCCCCGGCCACACATATTCATGCATATCAAGTGATCGTTTGGCAGTTCACCTGCGATTCGACCCACGTGGGCCAAAGCATGCGCCGGCTCGAGAGCTGGAATGATACCTTCAAGACGCGAGCAGATTTGGAATGCTTCGAGCGCCTCATCATCAGTAACCGAAACATAGTCGACCCGGCCGATATCCTTGAGCCAGGAATGCTCGGGTCCTATACCGGGGTAGTCGAGCCCGGCTGAGATCGAGTGAGCTTCCTCGATTTGACCATCGCCATCCATCAACAGATAAGTCCGATTACCGTGTAGCACGCCCGGCGCACCACCCGTAAGCGAAGCAGCATGCTTGTCAGTATCGAGGCCTTTGCCCGCCGCCTCAACACCGTACATCCGCACGCCGTCGCAGTCGAGGAACGGGTGCATTAGGCCAATTGCGTTTGAACCACCTCCAATACATGCGACAAGTGTATCCGGAAGACGCCCTTCTGCCTCCTGCATTTGAACCTTCACCTCGTTGCCAATTACCGACTGAAAGTTCCGAACCATCGCCGGATAAGGATGCGGGCCAGCAGCCGTGCCAATCAGATAGTACGTCTCTTCAACGTTCGCTACCCAGTCCCGGAGCGCCTCGTTCATAGCATCCTTTAAGGACATTGAACCACTCTCGACCGGAATGATTTCTGCGCCAAGCAGTTTCATACGGAAAACATTTGGCTTTTGCCGGTCGATGTCTTTTGCTCCCATATAAACTACGCATGGCAGATCAAATAACGCGCAGACCGTAGCCGTCGCTACACCGTGCTGACCGGCGCCCGTTTCTGCGATGATGCGCTTCTTACCCATGCGCTTCGCCAACAGTATCTGACCAATCGTGTTGTTAATCTTATGAGCGCCCGTATGGTTAAGTTCATCGCGCTTTAAATATATTTTTGCGCCTCCAAAATATGCCGTTAATCGTTCGGCCAAATAGAGTGGGCTAGGTCTACCGACATAGTGTTTGAGATAACAATCCATCTCATCCCGATAGGACGGATCAGATTGCGCAGCATCATATGCCTGTTCCACCTCGAGGATCAGGGGCATCAGGGTCTCGGCGACATAACGACCGCCAAAAATTCCAAAATGGCCGTCATCGTTGGGGCCGTTCCAGTAGGTATTGGTCTGCTGTCGCGCAGTCATGGAAGGACGCTTTCCATTATTCCTATCTTTAGACAGCGGTATTAACCCAAGGACGGCAACAAGTCTACACAACGAGAGATCGGTTACCGAATTTCCGCCACTGCGTCGAGAAATTCGACGATCTTATCTACGTTCTTGTGGCCCGGAGAATCCTCAACACCAGACGAGGTATCCACAATGGTAGCGCCAGAAATAGCGACCGCTTCAACCACATTCCCCACATGCAAGCCACCCGCGAGCATCCATGGCAATGGCCACTTTTGACCGGATAGAATTCGCCAATCGAAACTCACCGCGTTGCCACCCGGTAGCGCATTCTTCAAACTTGGCGGGGGCTTAGTGTCAAACATTAGAGCGTCAGCAATCCGCACGTATGCTTCAGCGCGCGCTAAGTCGCTAGGCTCCGAAACCTTAATCACCTTCATCACTTTCTTGCTGGTCTTTTGTTTCAGATCGCGCACACGCTCTGGGCTTTCGTCCCCGTGCAATTGCAGCAAATCCAACTTTACGGTGAACAAGGTCTTATCGATTAGATCGTCTTCGGGATCGACGAATAGACCGACCTTACTGACCCGTTCCGGAACTACAGATGCAAGCGCCATTGCCTCGCCCGGATTTAACGACCGCGGGCTAGGAGGATAAAATACCAAACCTACATAGCTAGCACCACCGGATATCGCGGCCCGCATCGCCTCGGGATCGTTAATACCACAAATTTTCGCAGTGACGGTCATGCCGCCTCCAATTCCTCTACAATTCGAGCGGCGGCATCTAAAGGATTTTGTGCCCCGGTTATTGGCCGGCCGACCACAATATAAGTAGCACCTGCGGCGAGCGCCTCCTTCGGTGTGGTAACGCGCTTTTGGTCGTTGGTCGCGGACCAAGAAGGACGGACACCTGGAACGATACGAACGAATGGCTCGCCGCAAACATCGCGCACATTGCCTGCTTCTTGCGCAGAGCAAACAACACCGTCGAGCCCAGCTTTTTTGGCGAGCCGGGCAAGTCGGATAACTTGATCGCGTGGCGGAGCCTTCTGTCCAACAGCTTCAAGGTCGTTAGCGTCCAAGCTGGTTAGAACAGTCACACCAACCAAAATTGGCCGTGCCACGCCATACAATGCCGACCCCTCTGATGCCGCATCGGCAGCTGCCCGCATCATCGCGAGACCGCCCGAGGTATGCAAGTTTAGGATGGAAGCCCCAGTCGCGGTCGCCGCTCGAACGGCGCCAGCGACTGTGTTCGGAATATCATGGAATTTTAGGTCAAGGAAGACATTGAAGCCGGTGTCCACAATAGACCGCACTGCATCGGGACCATTGGCCGAAAAAAACTCCAGCCCCAGCTTAAAACCGCCAACGTGGCCAAAAAGCTTATCCGCAAGTTTACGCACCACGTCTACGTCAGGCGTGTCAAGGGCAACCAATATCCGCTCCGATGGAATCATTACTGTCAATTTCCTCTGGCATCGCGAAGAATTTCCAACTCAGCAACCGCGAATGCCAAATGATAGAGGGTCGATGCCGGGTAGGAATCGTAAAAATTATTTCCTTGAAAATCCAGGTGTTCAAGCCATCCGCCAGTATTTTCACCCAAGTGGTCCCGCAATAATATCTCAATTCCTCTCTCGATACGCACAATTGCACCGCTATCACCTGTATAGTGGCAACGCGCGGCATGAGCTTTCAATGCTTCGGTCTGCGGCCATAGGCGACGGCTATTGCTCAATTTCCGCCCATCGCACATCACCGTGTCGCAGACCCCACCTGAAGTCCGGTCATACCCAAACTCAAGGGCAAAGGTATATAGCTGACTCGCTGTTTCTATTGCCCTCCGATCCTCAGTGAGTTCAGCATACCTGTGTAACAACCAAACCCATTCCAAATGATGCCCGGGCTCAACGATCCGTCCCGCCTCACCGGGTGCGGGCTCGAGAGCATCGGTAAAGTACTCACGCAATGTCCCGTCGACTAAGAACTTAGCCTGCGCAAGCTCAAATAGTTCCATCGCCCGCTCTAAATATTCACTATCAGCAGTCGCCTCGTGCAATGCCAGAAGTGCTTCGAATAAGTGCATATGCGGGTTCTGTCGACGCGGTCCATCGGAAAGTGAGCCGTCCGCAAGGGTCATTTCACTATATCCACCGGACGAATGCCGCCGCTCGGCATCGAGGTAACCGAGTGTCTCATCTGCCAAAGCGCGTGCGTCGGCTCTGCCGAACGCTTGTATCATCCACGCCATCGCAAACAAAGCGAATGCTTGGTCATATAGGTCTCGTGAATCATCGAGAGGTGTCCCATCGATGGCCGTCCGATGACGCCATCCTCCATCCGGGTGCCTATAATGAGCCAACATGAAGTCGTATCCATTTTTGGCAGCCGCCGAAGCACCCGGGAGTTTTCTACCCGGACCAGCAAAGACGTAGCACTGGCGCGCCTGCACTAAAACGCGCTTCCCTACACTCACAACAGGTACCAAGTCGAACGATAACTTCTCGTGAAATCCACCAGATTCAAAATCTAACCCGCGCGTAAGCCAAACAGGTAGCGTTCGTTCGAACAACCATTCTGCCAATGCATTCACGATATCAGTGCTGAATGTTATTGGAAGTGACTAATGCGCTCGAATTTGAGTACTCGGATGAAATGGTTTCCACTTTGTCAAGCTTACGCTTGAGTTCCACAATTTCCCGCTGCTCCTCGCGCACCCTTCCTTCCGCCTCTCGCAACCGCCTGCGTGTTTTTCCCGCACCGAGCCACGCGATGCAACCACCTGCGAAAAAACTGGTCACAAAAACACCAAAGGCTAAAATATAAACCTTTATCGTCGCAGAGCCCGCAAAAGGCCAAAGTGTCAGCTCAACTAGTCCTTGGTTGGAGATCGCGAAATCCACCGAAAGGACCATCAAAACACCGGTCACACAGCAATATAAAAATTTCATAAATTATCGTCTATGGTCAAGTCGCCTTTTCGTTTATTAGGTCGCGTAACAGTTTACCCGTCTTAAAAAATGGCACTGCCTTACGTCCGACATGCACTGCCTCTCCAGTCCGCGGATTCCGCCCTTTACGGGCATCGCGATACTTAACAGAGAATGCGCCGAAACCTCGCAGTTCAACTCTATCGCCCCGTTCCAATGCAGCCGTTATCTCTTCAAATACCGCCGAGACGATTCGCTCAACGTCGCGCTGGTAAAGGTGCGGATTTAATTCCGCTAGGCGTTGAATCAATTGTGATTTAGTCATCGCTCGCCACTCCGGCTTTTCTTCCCTCTTGCGACCTACCTCCGTATTACAACTTTCAAATAGACCACTCACATATTTTTAAAGGTCACAATAAACGAAATCTGCCAGAGGCTACGAAACGCGTCAAGCGGTAACCCTCTAAAAAGAAAGGGTTTTACTGCCGCTCCTCTCTGCCGACGACGAAAGTAGATACGATGAGCCTCCATCAGGAAAAACATATGCTGTTTCATCAGCCTTCGGAATGATCTTGTTCTTCGTCACTTTCATCATCGGAAGCTTCCGAATCAGCGGCTGCCTCCTCTTGTTTAGAACGAAGCGCCGCGCCAAGAATGTCACCGAGCGAAGCTCCAGCATCTGAACTGCCATAATCAGCCATCGCCTGTTTTTCCTCTTCGACCTCTCGGGCCTTAATCGACAGGCTGACCTTCCGGCTCGATTTATCGATGGATGTGACTTTTGCATCAACCTTTTCGCCGACAGCGAATCGGTCAGGTCGCTGTTCGGAACGGTCCCTTGATAGATCTGACTTCCTGATAAACCCCTTCACACCATCCGAAATTGTAACTTCTATGCCACCAGCGGTAACCTCCAAAACTGTGCAGGTAACCACCATTCCTCGGGCGATATTCTCCATCCCTTCCGCGAAAGGATCGCCCGTAAGTTGCTTCACACCGAGGCTGATACGCTCCTTCTCTACGTCTATATCTAACACTTTGACGGTTACCAAATCATTTTTCTTGTAGACCTCTATCGCTTCCTCACCGGGCTTGTCCCAATCGAGGTCCGACATGTGGACCATACCATCAATCTCGCCCGGCAGGCCGACAAACAGGCCAAACTCTGTAATATTTTTGACCTCACCTTCCATCTCAGAGCCAATTGGATGCTGCTCAAGGAAAGCATCCCAAGGATTTGACGTTGTCTGTTTAAGACCGAGGCTAATCCGGCGCTTCTGCGGATCCGTATCAAGCACCTGAACGTCAACTTCTTGACTTGTCGAGACAATCTTTCCTGGATGCACGTTCTTTTTTGTCCAACTCATCTCCGATACATGGACTAAGCCTTCGACGCCCGGCTCTAATTCTACGAAAGCCCCATAATCAGTGATGTTGGTGACCCGGCCAGTAAATTTTGCTCCATCTGGATATTTTGCTTCGACGCCCTCCCACGGATCAGCTTCGAGCTGCTTCATGCCCAAGCTAATACGTTGGGTCTCACGGTTGAAACGAATAACCTGTACGTCGATGGTTTGGCCAATCTGAAGCGCTTCCGATGGATGATTAATTCGTCGCCAAGCGATGTCGGTAACATGCAGTAGCCCATCAACCCCACCAAGATCAATGAACGCACCGTAGTCGGTGATGTTTTTGACGACGCCGTTGAGAACCTGGCCTTCCTCCAGACCTGCAATAAGCTCGTTGCGCTGCTCGGCACGACTTTCTTCCAACACCGCCCGGCGTGAGACGACGATGTTACCGCGCGAACGATCCATCTTAAGGATTTGGAAAGGCTGGGGCGTACCCATCATTGGCGTAACGTCACGAACCGGACGAATGTCCACCTGACTGCCCGGCAGGAAAGCGACGGCACCCTGGAGATCGACAGTGAAGCCGCCCTTGACGCGCCCAAAAATTACGCCATTCACACGCTCAGTCTTCTCAAATGCTTTTTCTAACTGGGTCCAGGCTTCCTCGCGTCGCGCCTTTTCGCGCGATAGAACTGCCTCACCATTCTTGTTCTCCATCCTCTCTAGAAAGACCTCCACCGTGTCGCCGACGCTAAGTTCGGCTTTTTGCCCTGGTGGAGCGAATTCCTTCAACATCACACGGCCTTCCGATTTAAGACCTACATCAATCAATGCGAATTCGTTCTCAATCGAAATTACACGACCTTCAATTACCTGACCGACGAGATCGTTTTGTGATCCCATCGACTCCTCCAAAAGGGCGGCAAAACTTTCTTTTCCGGCGCTAGAAATTTGCTCAGACATAATTTTATTCGGTCCTTAGTTGGTTTATTGCTATACAGGCCAGCCGGTTGTCTCCAGCGGTCTTTTGTGTGAACTCAACGTCGACAAACCCGGTGAACCTTCCCCAGATTTGTCTTTACTCTTAATCGTACCGCGGACCATCAGCGCCCCCGCTTTCCGATCTCCGCCAACACGGCTTGAAAGGCCTGATCGGCATCGAGTTCGGACGTATCGAGGATGATGGCACCTTCCGCGGGCTTAAGTGGCGAAATGGATCGGCTAGAATCCAATTCGTCACGATCCTTCATATCCTGCAAAACGCGGGCATATATACTTTCCTCACCTCGGTCTAGCAACTCCTTATGCCTCCGCTTGGCACGCACTTCGGTACTCGCCATAATGTAGAGCTTCACATCGGCATCAGGACATACCACTGTTCCAATATCCCTCCCGTCTAGCACAGCGCCCTTTGCGTCACCGGGCGGGCGCTTAGCAAAGTCCCGTTGAAATTTTAGCAATTCGGCACGCACACCTGGGATAACAGCTACCTTGGAAGCAGCCTTCGCCGCCGCGTCACCCAACAGTTCCGGGTTTTCTAGAAAGGTGGGTTCGATAATCCGAGCCGCAGCGAGCGCGACAACCTCGTCAGTTGGATCACCGCCCGAGGCAATCACGGCCATCCCAACTGCACGATAAATCTTTCCGGTATCAAGATGGGCGAAACTTAACCGTCCGGCGATACGCCTCGCCAGTGTACCTTTCCCAGAAGCAGACGGGCCGTCAATCGCGATGATCATACCTACAACTCTTCCAGATCGGCACCGAGATCATTCATTAAATTCAAAAACCTTGGAAAACTGGTTGCTATTGACGACAAATCATCCACGAAAATTGGATTTTTTGATGCCGTCCCCATTACAAGAAAGCTCATAGCAATACGATGGTCGTGGCGCGACTCGACCAATCCACCACCGGGCACCTCACTAGGGCAACCATGTACAATGAGATCGTCACCTTCCACTCGCGCTTCGATCCCGTTCACCATTAACCCATCTCGAATTGCGGCGAGGCGATCACTCTCCTTTACACGCAACTCTCCAAGACCGCACATTCTAGTTTCGCCTTCCGCGAAGGCGGCAGCAACAGCCAGAATAGGATATTCATCGATCATCGATGGAGCGCGTTTCGTTGGCACCGTTACACCGGATAGCGACCCTGAGACAACACGGAGATCTGCAACCGGTTCACCCCCGACTTCACGCTGATTTAGAGTCTCTATTTGCGCACCCATTTCGGCCAACGTCACGAGAAGGCCGCAGCGATAGGGATTAAGATTAACTCCGGGAATGGAAACCTCTGCTTCATCTGCAATCAGTGCAGCAACCAAAGGAAAAGCCGCCGAACTAAAATCTCGTGGCACGACTATATCAGCTGCGGTCAATTCAGGTTGGCCGGTTAATAGGACCTTTCGAGTTCCATTTTTACCGTAATTCACCCGAACCTTCGCCCCGAAATGCCGTAACATTCGTTCGGTGTGGTCGCGGGTCGGTGCTGTCTCAATTACCGCCGTATCTCCTGGAGCGCTCAACCCGGCGATGAGTATAGCCGATTTGACTTGTGCCGAGGGCATCGGGAGCCTGTATTCGATAGGCACCGGTTCCGTCGCGCCAATCACCGCAAGCGGCAGTTGGCCTAACTCTCGAGTAACGAACCTAGCTCCCATCATCTCGAGCGGTTTTGTAACCCTCGACATAGGCCGCGAACGGAGAGATTCGTCACCCGTGAGAAAGGCCGTTATGTCTTGCCCTGCGAGAATTCCCATCAAAAGGCGAGCGCCAGTCCCAGCGTTACCCATGTCGAGCACATCCTCTGGTTCCGCCAAACCGCCGACACCAACACCGGCCAAGCGCCATGCGCCAGGCCCTATCCGTTTCGCTTCCGCGCCCATAGCAGACATCGCTGCTGCAGTGCGCAATACATCCTCTCCCTCTAGCAATCCCTCGACTCGGGTTTCACCAACGGCGAGACTGCCCAGCATAAGCGCGCGATGCGATATCGATTTATCTCCCGGCGCGATCATTTCGCCATTCAATTCCGTGACCGGCCTCGATACGCCTTTGTGCACGCGATTCATCCTTTTTGACGTACCTGCATGAAGAAGGGTCGTCTCTAGCACAGGCCTCACTCGGGCGACAGCTTGCAATTGCCACATTCTAGTCAGGCCAATATGCGATTTTGCTTTTGACAGACCCGCCTGAACGTGGCAAGTGGCCGCGCTAATTTTTGGCTCGATTGAAGGAGGATGCCCATGACCAAACTGGAATGGGGCAAGAAGCGCACCTGCCAAAACTGTGGGGCAAAGTACTACGATATGCAGAAGGATCCGCCGATCTGTCCCAAATGCGAAACAGCCTTTCAAAAGGAAACGGCCCCACGAGGTCGACGCAATAGAACAACGCCGGAGGCTCCCAAAACGCTAGCGACGGCCGCTGTAGAAACAGTGAACGACGGACTCGATTTGGAAGTTATCGAGGACAATGCGCTTGAAGACGATGAGTCTCTGCCCGAAGATACCAGCGATTTAGGTGGCGACCATGACGACATGAGCGAAGTCGTCGATAATGTCGGCGCAGAAAACGGCGGAGATTAAAATTTATTTTTGTTGCGAGCACCGTCCCCAAACGTGCGATCAACTAGCCAAACTATTATGAGCGTAAAGATCAAACGATTTCTTGCAGAAAGATGGCGTAAAACCCCCTTTTTAGCGCTTGATCTCGACCTCGTGGTTGAGCGCTACCGTCTGCTCAAAGAGGCGCTCCCGGCAGTCGATATTCATTATGCGGTCAAGGCAAATCCCGCCGACGAAATCATCGCCGCACTGCATCGTGAGGGCTCCTATTTTGACGTTGCCAGTACGGCCGAACTGGATGGTTGCACTAAATTAAATATACCTGCGGCGCGAATGTCTTATGGACATACAATTAAAAAAGAATGTGACATCGCTCGCGCGCATGCGGCAGGCATCGATCTCTTCGCCTTCGATAGCGAGGGTGAACTCGAGAAGATAGCGCGGGCGGCACCTGGTAGTAAGGTATTCTGCCGCATCGTAACGACGGGTGATAGCGCTGACTGGCCTCTTTCCACGAAGTTTGGCTGTCGAGTCGACATCGCTGAGGCATTGTTGAAACGCGCCCAAGAACTCGGTTTAGAACCTTACGGTGTCTCATTTCACGTCGGCTCCCAACAGACAGATCCAAACCAATGGGATTCGGCGATTGCAGAAACGTCGGGCCTATTTCGAGCCCTCGATAATTCGGGGATTGAACTAAAACTAATTAATCTAGGCGGTGGTTTGCCAGCGCAATACCTTTCAGAAGTCCCAACGATCGCGCACTATGGCGAGACAATCTCTGCTTCGATGAGACGGCATTTCGGGAACCAGACCCCCAAGATGATCCTCGAACCCGGACGCGGCCTTGTCGGTGACGCTGGCGTCATCCAAGCCGAAGTGGTTTTGATCGCAGATCGGCACAATGGAGGAACAGGCCGTTGGGTTTATCTCGACATCGGTAAGTTCGGCGGTCTACCGGAGACCATAGGAGAATCAATTAAATATCGCATCCGGACAGATCGTGACGGAGGCGAGACAGTACCAAGCGTACTCGCAGGACCCACCTGCGAAGAGATCGACGTGCTGTATGAGCATGCGCCCTATCCACTACCAAAGGACCTCAAGATTGGGGACCGCGTTGTCTTCGAGAGCGCCGGAGCTTATACTTGGTCCTATTCTGCTGTTTGCTTCAACGGGATGCCCCCCCTAAAACAGTATGTCATCTGACGTCCTTAAAGATCGAGAAGACGTTAGCGTCCCGATCCCAAGGCGTTAACTGAGGTAAGTATTTATTAGGATCGAAAAGTTACTAAACATTTTTTTGGTAAGCTCAACTGGCCTGATAAAATTCCAAAAAGAGGTTTCCTTAGAATATTTAAAGCCTCCACCTCTCTCTAATAGGAAAACGAAATTAAACATTCGGGTCTTCGGCTTTGAGGGCGAACGGTGCCTGAATGGGGCACGAAGCTTTGCGTATTGCAGTTAGTTTAAGAAACGGCGAATAGAGTTTTGGCCAAGGTGGCCCAACCATCATTGAAATGCAGTATAGAGGTCATAGAGAACTCTGCCACCCACACTAGCTTAGTCAATTAGCTATTGAAAAACCATACGAAATCCGCGAATCGTATTTCGAGTATATAAAAAAATTTGAGAGAGCTATCCTGAGATTGCTTTTCCAAAACTTGCACCTATATTGGCGAAACTACGTAAAATCGAGAGGAAACTGACAAAAATTTTTTTAAAGAAAATGCACCCAACAGCGTTTTGGGGTTTTCAAAAACCTCATAAGTAATTGATAAATAAAGTTAGGGGCCGTAGCTCAGTTGGGAGAGCGCTACAATGGCATTGTAGAGGTCGTCGGTTCGATTCCGTCCGGCTCCACCATAGTTCTTTATAAGCCGTTTAACATAGGCGTTAAATAAACTGCTATTTTCTGAGGCTTGTTTTTTAAATAACGGCGTTTTACGGCGTCTATTTGGTATGGAAATACCTCGCTTTCTTCTCGACGCCTTACAGACAATTGTCAAAAACAGACAGTTTTTGGCAACTTCAGAATGTTTATACAAATTATTGAACCAAACCTATATTGCCGAATAAATTTACCAAATTTAATCATCATTCGCACTCACCAAGACGCTAGACGGTCAACCAATGTCTACTTCTGTAAATCTGCTTAATAACTTATTGCGATACCTTTTATATTGAACAAAATACCCGGAGCCCTTCCAGTCCGACCGTCTCATCCAAACAACACATTTTGGTGTTACATGCGACATTAGTATGTTGGAAGTATGAGGTTGCGGTGTTTCGTTTAGCTTACCGAGGCTAATTCTCAGTTTTTGTTGCTGGTCACAGGACGACGATGTGACGGCCTGAACCGCCTGATACTTACTTCGTTGACCCCCGAAGGCGTACGGTATGTTACCTGACTGGAGAGGCCTGTATCATAAAAACCATCGCGCGAGACGACGACCAGATCAGGATGCCAGTCGGTGACCATTTCCACTGTTGCCTCACGGGACCCCTGCTTTGTGGATACGAGGATTTGGCAGTCAAAATAACCAGCGTTTATTGCTAGGCCCTGCAATCGGGCTTCAGTAGGCCCCCGCAAGCTAGTAAGCAATGACTCCGATAACAGGCTCATGGATAGATCAGCGTTATGCTCAACGTTCGAACCAACCAAACTACCCAAAGCTAGTTCAGAATCATACTCTCGAGCCAGACGAACTGCCATCTCTACGGTGCCTCGCGGATAGTTGCCTAAGTCCACCAGAGCAAGGATCCGCCTCGGCGTTTGACGCTTAACTGGCTTTTTTACCACGATTTTAGATTCTGTTGGCTCAGCTATTTTTTTAGAAAATGAAGGCATCGGCGGATGGCTGGATGTCGATGCGGGCATCCTTGTAGGGTCGTATTCTGTCCTACACTCCCAAAATATTCGCTTAGTACAGGCGGCACAAATCTCTTTATCAAGGCGCTGAAAAACCGCTGCTAAACCTGCCGTCTTTGATTGAAAAACATTTTCCTCACCAATAATTTCGAGAAGGCCAGTTTTCCGGAATTGTTGTTCGACACTCTCCCTCATACCAACCAGGTAAAGAGCTCCCCCAGCTTTGCGAAGCGCTTTTGCCTCACCAGCAAGAGCTTCTGCTCCGGTGATGTCTATAAAATGTACACCCGAGGCAATAATAATCATGTGACACTGATCCGGAGAACGATTCTCCAGTTTGTGTAGATCCTCCATTACACTGGCTGCCGCTCCAAAATAAAGAGCTCCATCAATCCTCACAACCTTGGCCTGCGGACATTCAGGCAAATGCGGCCGATCAGAAAAGACACGCCGACCTTCGATATTTCGAGGTGCCAAGGTCGCCACGTTCGGATGCGATGTGCGGTTCAAATAAAATATAAGGGATAAAATGACACCTACGAAAATGGCCAATTCCAAATCTAAAAACAGCACAGAAAAGAAGGTCACCGTTAGAACGGTGGCCTCAGAGCGGCTGGAGCGGATAATCCTGCAAATGTGGGGTACGTCAATGAGGTTCCACGCCACTAAAATCAAGATGCCAGCCATTCCCGCCTTCGGTAGGTAGATAGCTAGCGGCGCTACCAAAAGAACCACTAACATCAACAAGATACCTGCAAAAATTGCCGCTAAAGGCGTCTTGGCTCCAGCGTCAAAATTGAGACCACTTCGGTTGAAGGACCCAGTAGCTACGTAGCCAGAGAAGAAGCTACCGGCTAGGTTGGACAATCCTTGCCCGAAGTATTCTTGGTTGCCGTCTACATGCTGACCACTGCGAATAGCTAGAGCGCGGGAAATGGACATAGCCTCAGTCAAAGCAAATATCGTCACGGCGACAGCCGTAGGGGCTAGGTCCCTAATTATATCCGCGGATAGATCGGGTACAGAGAGAGGAGGCAGGCTTGCTGGGATAGCTTCTATAGTCTCAACACCCGCCGCATAGTAAGTGTTCATGACCCATGTCATCACACAAGTGCCAACAAGCGCTATAATCATATTCGGTACTTGCGGTAATAATCTCTTCGCCAACAAGCCTATCGCAATGGCACTAAGTCCAACCGTCAGTGCTGCAGGTGAGAATTCGTATATTTCGCTTTGAATCGACCAAAGCGTGTCGTAGAAGTGCCGTCCTCGTGGCACGTCGATGCCAATTAGGTGTTCCAATTGATTCACAGCTATCAGGATTGCCGCACCTGCCGTAAACCCAATAGCTACTGAATGCGAAATGAAATTAACCAACGAGCCCATGCGCATTAAGCCCATGGTCACTTCCAAAACTCCGACCATGAAAGTGAGTGTAAGCACCAAACCCACATATTCCGCCGTGCCCGGGATAGCAAAGGCGCTGATTGAGGTAAAAATCAGCAGAGAGGCCGCCGTAGTTGGCCCGGATACCAAATGCCATGAAGAGCCGAAAAGGGCCGCGATAATTGCAGGGATCATACCTGCATATAGGCCATATTGCGGCGGCATTCCCGCAAGCGTTGCAAAGGCTACCCCTTGCGGCAATACCACCAAGGCTCCCGTCAGGCCCGCTCCAAAATCAATGCGTAACGTATGCCGGTTGACCATTGGCCACCAACGCCTGAATGCAAAAAACGGGTTCTTGTTACCGGAGCGCGTTTCAACAGCCTCGTTATTGCTGGCAAAGGCTTTCGGCGCAGCCATGGCTTCAACCTATTTAAATTTTTGGGTACGGCGATCCGACTAAGACATGCGCGAAATATTTTTCAACGTTTCAGCCTGCGCCGGGAGGCGCAAAATAGTTTGGTGCGTCTCTATGTCAAATCTTATTTTGTCTTGATAAGTGATAATATCCAAGACGCAGTGGAGCCGTTACATTTTGCTTAAGATAGACAGAAATTGAACCACTAAATTGTGTCTTCAGTAACACAACTAGTCTTCAAATTGCAGCCAATGCAGATTTTCCATTCAAGTCGACAGTGCCGATTTTTGTGGAATTGGCAGCAACCTGACCCAAGCCGGAAGATGGAGCTGGCGAAGCTCAGATAGAGCCACCATCGAGGAGAGGTTCCTTAAATTAGTTTAATGTTGCCTAAAATACGGAAGAAAAGGGAAACAATTTGCGTTTATTATTTAGTTAATTTTGGCAATCTTTATTTATATGTTTTCAATAGTCGTGTCAGTCATTGAAAGGGGAGGCCGAAGCTCATTTTGTAAAGAGCTACAATGGCATTGCAGAGGTCAGGGATTCAATTTCCTCTTGGCTCCACTATTTGCGATCGCTGTGTACCAGACCCTTTCGCTAGCCACCCCTATTCCGATCCGTCGCGATTGGCCTATATTTGTCAAGTAATGGAAGAAATCGCAGCTATCACTCCAACCGATCAGACGGTCCCGATCCAAGAGGCCCACCGCTTCGATACGACGAAGCTCGATGTCTTTATGAAGGATCGAGTTGAAGGCTATACGCCATCGCTCGAACTCAGCCAGTTCCGGGGTGGCATGTCTAATCCGACCTTCATGGTAACCGACGGTGCCGGCAAGCGCTACGTTTTGCGAAAGAAGCCACCAGGAGAGCTGTTGCCTTCTGCACATGCGGTTGACCGAGAATTCAAAATTATTTCTGCACTTTTCGGAACAAAAGTGCCTGTCTCCAAGCCCTACGCTCTCTGTGAAGACGAAAAAGTTATTGGCCAAATGTTTTACATTATGGAGTTCCAGGACGGACGTGTCTTTCGTGGCGTAGATCTACCGGAACTAGGCGCACAGGAACGTAGTAAGATTTACGACAACATGGCCGATGTCCTGGCAGCCCTGCATGAGGTTGACTACGCCGGCGTCGGGCTCAGCGAGTTTGGCAAAGTTGGCGGCTATTGCGAACGCCAAGTGCGACGTTGGTCGCAACAATACGAAGCAAGCAAGACTGAGGAACTCGAGGTCATGGACAAGCTTATGGCTTGGCTTCCGGAAAACATGCCGGACGACAGCCTGACCTGTCTCGCGCATGGTGACTACCGGCTCGAAAACATGATATTTGCCCATGATGGAGCTGACGTGCTGGCCGTCGTCGACTGGGAACTCGGCACGCTTGGCAACCCTTATTCAGACCTTGCCTACAATTGCCTCCCATATTACGCGCCAGATCCTCGCCGTGGAAACCTCATTAATAATAACCCCGTGGTCTCGGGCATTGCGAGTGAGCAAGAATACGTCGCCCGTTACTGCAAAGCGCGCGGTCTTTCGGAGATTCCGCATTGGAATTTTTATCTCGTGCTGTCTCTGTTTCGTCTCGCCGCAATCGTGCAAGGCGTCTATTATCGTGGTCTCCAGGGAAACACACCGACAGCGGATGCTTTAGCGCTGGGGAATCAATGCCGTGACCGAGCCGAGGTCGCGTGGCATTTGGTGCAGACCAACGGTAAGTAACGCACTGCAGCCGGCGTATGGCCGCATTACGGAAACACCCGCTCTCGTCGAAAATGGTCGAACATCCGGAAGAACATCTTTTCTGAATCGACGACTTCTTGGAATCCGAATTGCCGAGCTTTAGTCATAGATGAGACGATATCCCAATCGGGCGTCCAGAGATGGCGCCAATAGCTCCATAAGGCAACCGCTTCGAGCGGCTGGCGCTGCAGACCGAAATTCTCAACGGCCCGTTGCCACACCGGTTCCTTATCCGCCATGTAATCTGAAAGGTTGACTGTCTCCACAGGGCCTTCTTCCATGCCAAAATATGCAGCAAATTTAGGCCAAAGGTACTTCCATCGGAACAAATCGCCATTTGTTATGTTGAAGTCCTGATTGGCGCATGTCGGTTCCGTCGCCATCCAGACCGTTGCCTTAGCGAGATGGAGCGCATCGGTGCACTGATACAACGCCTCGAAGTTTCCCTGCGTACCGGGAAAGGAGAACGGCAGATCGAGCTGACGGCGAACTGCGGCATATGCGCAGATCAGGCTAATCATGCTGCGCGTGATGCCGGGTGCCGTATCGCAAAGGCCGGTCGGTCGCGCCGTCGACCACGACCATAGTTGCCCAGCTTGAAGGTCGCGGATGTAATCTTCCTGCTCGTAATAGAAACTTGACCGCGGAAACCTCGGCTGACTCTCGCGAGCCGGCGTTGGTGCCGGACCCACATCAAGACCATAATTTTTGTGACCGCTCCCAACATGAACATGCACGAGATGCTGGGCGATTGGGACGATCGCGTCGATCAGATTTCTAAACATAGCGGTGTTGACCTCGATCGATTCCGCCTCGCCTTCAGCGTGATCGAAGCGCGCCTCGTAGAAAATATGAGTAACATCGTCAAGATGCCGGAGTGCCGCCTCGGTCTCCTCCCGATTCGAAAGATCCACTGAGATCCGCAGCACCCTGTCGCCACCGATTGCTGCTCGGCGCGATAGCCCGACGACCTCCCACGAATCAAGACCGTCAATGTACTCCGCGAGCCGCCGCCCAACGACACCCGTCGCGCCGACCACTAAAGCTTTTTTTCGTTCCGTCATCCTATACAAACTATGCTACGTCGATCGTTTGCAATGCGGGCTTGAGGAGTTAGGGTCCATATATGACCAAACAGAAGATACATTTTGCGCAATTCCTAGTGCATGGACCAAGTTACCACAGCCTCGGTATGTGGCGTCACCCAAAGACCGAATACACGAAAGAAAATTGGGCGCGGCCAGAACTCTATCAGCACATTGCGAAGACATGCGAACGAGGTCTATTCGACATGGTTTTCTTCGCCGATCTTAACTATATCTCCGACACCTATACCGGTTCACTTGCCCCCGCGCTGCGCTATGCGGCCCAGGCGCCTGAACACGACCCAATCCCGATGATTGGCTGGATAGCTGCTGTCACCGACCGCATCGGCCTCGGGGCGACCTTTTCGACTAGCAACCAGCATCCGTTCTATGCGGCTCGCATGTGGGCGACACTCGATCATCTCACCAACGGCCGCGTCGCCTGGAACGTGGTTACGTCGATTAACCGAAATCAGCAGGCTAATTATGGTGCGGAGCGGGCCGACGCCAACACCCGCTACGACCAAGCGCACGAATACATGGAAGTCTGCCGCAAGCTCTGGGACAGTTGGGAGGAAGACGCTGTGGTGATGGACCAGGACGGTGCCGTCTTCGCCGACGCGTCCAAGGTCCATCGAATAGATCACGAGGGTAGGTTCTTTAAATCTCGTGGCCCCCTCAACGTCGTGCGCTCGCCGCAGAACGGCCCCGCAATCCTACAGGCAGGCACCTCACCAAAGGGGATGGATTTCGCTGCAAAATACGCCGACGGTATTTTCGCAATCCAGCCACATCCGAAAAGTGCCGCCGCGTATTTCGCCGACGTAAAGGGACGGATGGATGCGCTAGGACGCAACCCGAATTATTGTCGCATCCTGTTCGGTGCTCAACCAATTATCGGCGAGACGGAAGGCGAAGCGCAAGAGAAACAGGAGGAGCACAACGCGTTGGTTCCACTGGACGCCGGCATGACGATCCTCTCGGCACATCTTGACTACGATCTGTCGCAGATACCATTAGACGCTGATATGACGACCCGCGAGGAACCGGAGCTATACCGGATGCGCACACGATTCCGTCGGCCGGACGGTACACCGATGACGCTGCGGGAGGTCGCACACCGACACGGCGAGGGCGTCGGTTTGCCGCAATTCGTCGGCACCGTAAAAAGCGTTGCCGACCAGATGGAGGCATTCATCGATACGGTCGGCGGCGACGGGTTCATGCTCACACCGATCCACTCGCCGGGGGCGATCGACGAATTCGTCGACCTTTTGGTACCTGAATTCCAACGACGGGGCCTATATCGCACGGAATACAAGGGCCGCACTCAACGGGAAATCCTGCGGCAGGAGGACTAGCGGCCATTATGGAAACAAAATCCATCAAAGCCGGCGTTCTACGCATCGGCTATCTAGAGCATGGCAATGCGGACGGATGGCCCTGCATCATGCTGCATGGGTTCCCTTACGACGTGCATGCCTACGCGGACACGGCACTCATTCTAGCCGAAGCGGGGGCCCGGGTGATCATGCCTTATATGCGAGGCTATGGTTCGACGACTTTCCTTTCCGCCAATACGGTGCGGTCCGGCGAGCAAGCCGCCTTCGGATCCGATCTATTAGCGTTGTTGGATGCACTCGATATCGAACGCGCAGTCATCGGCGGCTACGACTGGGGCGGACGTGCAGCATGCGTAGTCTCCGCACTTAGGCCCGAGCGCGTCGTCGCATTGGTGTCGGGGAATTCCTATAACATCCAGAACATTGCCCGCTCTCTCGAACCAGCTAAACCCGCTGCCGAGGCCGCTTATTGGTATCAGTATTATTTTCACTCCGAGCGCGGTCGCCGCGGCCTCACTAAGGATCGGCGCGGCATTGCAAAGCTACTTTGGGAGATGTGGTCTCCTAATTGGGATTTCGACGAAGCTACTTTCGAGCAATCGGCGCCTGCCTTCGACAATCCCGATTTCGTCGAAGTCGTGATACACTCCTACCGCCATCGCTACGGCTTGGTAACTGGCGACCCCGCGTATAGATTGATCGAGACCCATCTTTCTGCACAACCGCAGATAACCGTGCCTACCATCGCCATCGACGGAACGGACGACGGCGTTGCAGGATCGACGAAGGGCCACGCCCGGCGCTTCACCGGCCCATTCGAGCATCGAGAGTTTGACCAAGCTGGCCATAACCTACCGCAGGAACGACCTACCGATTGGGCGCAGGCCGTATTCGACGCACGAGCGCTGGCAACCGGCTGATCACTCTCTCCCCTGTACCCGCGAATGCCCAGTTCTAGCTTTCTTTAAGCGGGAGATTTTGGGTTTATTTGAGAGGAAAGAAGTTGTCCGGTTGGGAAAGCGAACGATACGACTACATTGTAGTCGGAGCCGGTTCAGCAGGCGCGGCGGTAGCATATCGGCTTTCCGAAAACGGGCGGCACAGCGTCCTCTTACTTGAAGCAGGACTAGCAAGTCATCATTGGTCGCGAGTTCCGCTCGGCTATGCCAAGTTGTTGCACAATCCAAAGGCGAATTGGCGCTATCAATCGGAGCCGGTGGACAATGCGAACGGGCGGCGTATTTACGTGCCGCGCGGTAAGTTGCTGGGAGGCTCTAGTTCGATTAATGGCACCGCATTTGTGCGCGGTCAATCACAGGACTACGATACCTGGTCTCAGATGGGGAACCGGGGCTGGAGCTACCGCGAGGTGCTGCCTTTCTTCAAACGAATGGAGAGCTATGAGGGCAGCGGTGAGGACGAGTTTCGAGGGCGTGAAGGCCCTTTGCGCGTCACCAATCCGGATTGGCAAGACCCACTCTTTGCTACAATTATCAAAGCGGCGGGCGAGGTCGGTATCGAACACAATCCGGACTACAACGGCGCACGACAAGACGGCATCGCAATGAGCCAGGCAACCATCTCTGGTGGCCGACGCATGAGCACCGCGCACTGCTACCTGACCCCAGCTCGCAATCGCCCTAACCTGAATATCGTGACCAAAGCGATGACGGAGGCCCTCGTCCTGGAAGGCAAACGCTGCGTCGGCGTGCGATACCGGCAGGGCGGTACAGTCCGAGAGGCGCGGGCCGGCCAGGACGTCGTAATCAGCGGAGGATCAATCAACTCACCGCAACTACTCGAACTATCCGGAATAGGCCAACCCGATTTGCTAGCAAAACATGGCATCGAGGTTGTCCATCCACTACCCGGCGTTGGTGAGAACTTGCGTGACCACTTCGCACCGCGTACCCGCTGGTCGATCAGCGCCAAAGGCTACACCTTCAACGACCGCGGGCGTGGTTTCGGTCTCGTAAGCCAGGTCCTACGCTATCTAACTTCCGGCAAGGGAATGTTCGGCATGGTCGCGGCACCATTGCGCGCCTTCGTGCGCTCGCGCGACGGCCTTGCGGCACCCGACCTACTGCTCGGATGGGTGCCGATGCTCTACGAAGCCAACCCTCATCCGCAAATATCACCGCAATCAGGTATGACCTGCTACGCCCATCCAATGCGCCCAGAGAGCACGGGATCGATTCACATTACCTCGGCCGAGCCGAACGACCATCCGGCTATCGACTTCAATTTTCTTACTGCCCCAGTCGACGCCGATTTGACAGTAACGGCCGTGCGTATCGCGCGCTCGATCATGACGGCACAGGCACTACACCACCTGGGAATATCCGAAATTGCACCGGGCGAGAATTTGACCGAAGACGATGAAATCCTCGATTGGGTTAAAGCATCGGCGGAGACAACCTACCATCCCGTCGGCACCTGCAAGATGGGTCAGGACGAAATGGCCGTGGTCGACGAACGGCTGAAGGTCCGGGGAATTGCCGGCCTGCGCGTTGCGGACGCCTCCGTGATGCCGACCCTGATTTCAGGCAATACCAACGCGCCCTCGATTATGATTGGCGAGAAAGCCGCTGCCATGATCCTCGAGGACGCAGGTAACTAGCGCCTCTCTTCGAAGATATAGGCGTCCATCGATTCCTGGGCTTCCTCACGGCGCCGATGCCATTCTTTGGGACCACCGTAGTAAGCGAGGCTGCCAGGCTCGGCTGTGCCATCACCATTGTAATAGGAAAGACAGTCGCGCAACGGACTTGTCAGGATATCCGCATCCTTGCAATGCACAGCATAATTAAATTCCGACTCTTTCTTAACGTCGACAACATTGGCCCCTTGTTCCCGCATTTGTTCCATCATCCAGGTCACATAATCGGTATGCGATTCGAGCCCGACGATAAAATTGAACTGTCCGCCGCCCCCTTGTGGGCCCGACATGATGAACAGGTTGGGGAACCCCTGACTGTGAACGCCAAGGAAAGTCTTCACACCCTCGTTCTCCCATTTCTCACGCAGTGTCTTGCCATTACGTCCGATCACCATATTGAATGAAGACGTCCCCATCCATTGGAAACCGGTGGCGTAGATAAGAACATCTAGTTCGTACTGCTTTCCGTTATGAGCGATGCCGGATTTGTTGATTTGCTGCACGCCATGCGGTGCGGTGTCGACCAAGTGAATGTTCGGCAAATTGAAGGCGGGCAAAAATTCGTCGTGAAATGTTGGTCGTTTGCAGCCGTACGGATAGTAGGGCTTGAGCGCTTCTACCGTTCCAGGATCATCCACCACGGCTTCCACACGGCCGCGAATCTGTTCCATTATCCGGAAGCTACTGTTTAGCTGTTTCTGGACCAACTCTTCGGGCGTGATCGCCGTCTTATGCTTTTTCCTCGGCTTAAACTCTGCCGCTTTGCCAGACAGAAAGTCATCGTCGCCAAGCAGCGCGGCTCGGCCGGACGTAATTTGTTTTAACCGATTCCGGCGGTTCAGCGCCCAGTTCGGCTCTTTTTTCCATTGTTCGATTTCTTCTGGGCGGGTTGCCCTTTGATCTCGCACATCGATCGATGACGGTGTGCGTTGGAAGACATATAGCTCACCCACTACCTTGGCAATCTCCGGGATCACCTGGACTGCGGTCGCACCGGTGCCAATAATGCCGACGCGCTTGCCCTTCAAGTCGATGTTGTAGTCCCAGCGAGAGGTATGGAATGAAGCACCCTCATAAGTCTCCATCCCGTCAATGCGGGCAAGTCGGGGCGCGGTGAGAATGCCGTTGGCGAGCACCACGAACCGTGCCTTGATCGCATCGCCGCGATCGGTGAAAACAGTCCAGCGTTTTGTCTCTTCGTCCCAGACAGTTTTCTCGACAGTCGTGTGGAAAAGGCAACGGTCATAGAAGCCAAACCGTTCAGCCATGCTTTGCGCATACTCGAGAATTTCGAATCCAGAGGCGAACTTCATAGTCGGGAAATAGTCCATCTCCTCCAACAATGGCATATAGCTATAAGATTCGACGTCGCAGGCTATGCCTGGGTAACGGTTCCAGTACCACGTACCGCCGACGTCCCCGCCCTTCTCGCAAAAGCGGACGTCAGTGAATCCCGCTTTCCGTAGCTTATACCAAAGTATCAATCCGCCGAAGCCCCCGCCCACGACGAAAATCTCACATTCATCGTCCAGAGCCTCGCGCTCGATTGGCGCATCGGAATATACATCCTCCAGGTATTTCGCGAACTCGCCTTCCATCGCCATGTAGTCAGCGGCGCCCCGGCGAGCCTCCTTGAACTCCCTATAGCGCGCCTGCTCTTCGGCATTGAAGACAGCGCCCGGCGGCGGTGGTGGTAAGGTCTTCAGCGTTTCGTCTTCAATTGTCGAATAGCCTTTACCGGCGATCTTGTCGCTCGCCTTCGCTGCGCGCGTGTTGAACAGTTTATGGCCGGTTTCGGGATCAATACGGATCGGCGGATGCATGGGCGTTGTCTCGTCGTTGCTAACGTTCGTCTTGAGAATTATACGGCAAGACGGTCGGGTCCAGGCGTCAATTTGTGCCATGAAACGCGACGTTCTCCAACGGTTCGTTTCTTGCCAGTCGATCGAGATTACGAGGCACAGTCAACCAGCGCCGTTCGCGGGATGCAACGCTGCGTGAACTGCAATGCGGTGTCATGATTACATTATCAAGTTCCCAGATTGGATATCGCGAAGGTCTGCGCTTCGGATCTTCGGGCGTCGGATAACCGTACCAAACATCGATGAAGGCACCGCCGATGCGCCGATCCCGAAGCGCCTCATAGAGAGCCTGCTCCGAAACTACGGGCGCGCGGCCAACGTTGA
Organism: Pseudomonadota bacterium; assembly: GCA_036337155.1. Classification (GTDB taxonomy): domain Bacteria; phylum Pseudomonadota; class Alphaproteobacteria; order UBA8366; family UBA8366; genus UBA6544. The sequence goes on from JAYZET010000013.1 coordinate 28,917, forward strand.
TGAGCACCGAGTCTTTCTTCATGACTCCAAACTTAGCGGCATCAATTAGGCCACGCGTCTCGGGTGCAGTCGGCAAAGTGGTTAGCACATAGTCGCTCTCCTCAAGCAGCCGGTCGAGCTGGTCCAGCCCATCAAGCCGTTCCAACGGAGGCAGCGCACCAGGCGTTCTGTTAGACCCGATGATCCGCATACCAAAGGCATTGGCACGCGCGGCGACCGCTTTTCCAATATGACCATAGCCGACGATTCCCAGCGTCTTGCCCGAAAGCTCGCCATGACTGGGACCCATACCCGGCTTCCGTCCCTGCCAACCCTTTGCGCGAAATTCTCTATCGTACCGCGACAACCGAATTTCCCACTCCAGCATTCCTGCGAGGATGAATTCTGCGATCGCCACTTCATGGCCATAGGCATTACAAAGCGTACACCCACTAGGCAAGTTTTCCGGTTTCACAAATTCGTACCCGGTAAACGGAACCTGATAGAGTTTTAAGTTGGGAACGTAAGGCCACTCACCCTTAATACGGCCGCCGACCATTGCGTCGACGCCCACAATCAATTCCGAGAAATGCTCGAAAGGTTCATCTTCTGTCCAGGTATCGATAGTCCAGTCGGTGGTCAGTTGCTCCGCCAGCCACTCCGCGCGCGGCTCGGACATGTGCCCGGCCAATAAAACCTTCATAGGTTCGACCACCTTACTATATCTTGAAAGCCTCCAAAGGGTCCGCGTGATTCGAGTGCCCGCGCGACAGGGGCGGTAACAACGGCCGTTCGCCCGGCCGACAATACTGAGCAGGTCATGAATTTTCCTTTGTTATCGGCCGCAAAAGTTTCGCATCGCATGACATCTGTTACCTGGACCGTTACGAAATTAACTTATACCGGATAGGACATGTGCGGAAATTGCAAACTATCATTATTGTCGAAATAGGCAGGATTTAGGCAACGTCGGTCGAGAGAGGTTACAATCATGATCTTGGTGCAAATCACGGACACGCATATCGAAGCGCCGGGCGATCTTGCATACGATCGTTTCGATACGGCGCGCAATCTCCGCGCCGCGGTCGACGCCATCAACCGATTAGACCCGGCTCCCGACATCGTGCTGCACACGGGCGACGTAGCCCATCACGGAACAAGCGAGCGGTACCGCCATTTCCGCGAGATAATTGCCCCTTTGAATGCGCCGTTCTTCGCAGTTCCCGGAAACCATGACGGCCGAGACAGTTTCCGAGCCGCTTTCGCCGATACCGCATGGATGCCCGCCGAGGGGGCCTTTGTCCATTTTGCCATCGACGATTTCCCTGTCCGAATCCTCTGCTGCGACTCAGTTCTCAAAGGCCGTGTCCAGGGCGGGTTTTGTTCCGAGCGCCTCGCATGGCTCGACGAACAATTGTGTCAAGCGCCGGAACGCCCAACTATCGTTGCGCTTCATCACCCGCCTTTTGGCTCAGGCATGACTGGTTCGACGAGTAACGGACTTATCAAAGGTGGTTCGGATTTCGCTGCAATCCTGCGAAGGCACAAGCAGGTTGTCCGGATCATCGCGGGGCATGCGCACCGCCCATTCACTTGCGCTTTTGGTGGCACGATCGGTTTCGCGGCGCCAACGACCTGTTATCCCTTTGCGCTAGAGATGGGGCCACAAAATGTTCTCTCAATCATCGACGAACCCCCCGCAATCTCGGTGCATGTCTGGATGAAAGATATCGGCGTTGGAGAACCTGGATTGGTGACCCACACTGTGCCCATCGGGGATTGGGGTGAGCCGATAGTGCTGTTGCGCGATGGTAAGCGGGTGATCTCGGCGGCATAAACGATCTAAGGCTTTTCACATACGATCAGGCAGCTGCCAGGGATAACGTCTAAAGCCGCGCCGACCCAATCAACGAAGTGCTCGGGCAGCGAAAACTCCTTAATATGGAGGTAATTGCTTGGTCGGTACCCAGTAGTCCTGTGATACACGATCAAGCCAATCGCTAAAAATATCCACTTTTCCGTCGATCTTGTCGCCTTTCAATTAGGCCGCAAAGTTCGGGTAAGCTTCGCGGGTTTCGGATCAACGTCGGTGCGGGCCTTGAAACAATCGTCGACGGTGCAGTGTTATGGGGAAGCGGCGTCGCTGTTGCAGTAGAAGACGTCACAGCCAGTTATCTTACCTCGAGACTACCAAAAAAACGTCTAAATAACGCCAGCGACAACAGCGAAATTGACGCCCTCAGCAACGATGAAGACAATACTGCAGGTCGACATCTATCAGAGCCGCCAGATGCACGGGAATGGCTTTGTCGTCCTTAATAATAAGGATCAACGAATTCTTATTCGAAAAGCCGTTCGTAGAAACAGTCCATAAAATTTCCAAATCCGCATGTGACGGATTGCACTGAATTTGCCAGCTTTACGGCTCCTCGGTACAAACGATGGGGAGAACCTTTTCGCCAAGCAACCGGATCGTTCGCAAAACGATGTCCTGGTCCATGCCGAGCCATTGGACACGCGCTACAAGACGGGTGAAGCCCGTAGCGTATTTTAGAGCCAGGAGTTGCTCCGCACATTCCTCGGGAGAACCAATGATGACACGTCCGGCGATCAACTCCTCGAGATCCAGTTGTTCCTTATCCGCGCCGACTGGACCGGTAAAGAGTCCCCATTGTCCAAAGATGCGGTAACTCGCCTCGAGGAATGGACCAGCGTCCCGCAGCGCCGTCGCACGATCCTCAGCAATGACGATGTTGCGTAACAACGGGAACTCCACGGGACGCGACTTACCGAGCTCCTCCAACCTATGCTGAAAAACACCAGCCTGCTTTGTGATCACGTCGCTAACCAAATGTGATGAAGCAACCCAACTGTCCCCGAGCGAGGTATCCGCCAGGTCCGCAGCCCGCGCAACCGCCTTTGCAACACTACCTCCATACCACATTGCCGGCCGAGGACGCTGCACCGGTTTCAGGGACAGCGTCAGTCCTTCTGCTTTGAAGTGCTGTCCCTCGAAATCGACCTCGTCCTCCGCAAACAGACGTTGAATCAAGGTCAGGCTTTCGACATAGCGGGAAATCCGCCGTTTATAATCGAGATTTAGTACCTTGAACTCGTCTTCGGTCCAGCCGGGTGCCACGCCGAGAATTAGCCTACCACCGGACACAACGTCGAGATACGCTGCCTGTTGGGCGACATGAAGGGGTTGAAAAAGCGGCAGGATCAGCATGCTGGTCGCGAGCGACATACCCTCCGCTACTGTCGCAAGACTGGTCAACAGTTCAAGCGGCGGAAACCAAGCCGACGATCCGTATGAAAGATGCATACCGACGGCGACACCGTCGAACCCGACATCCCGGGCCACGCTAACCTGATCCGCATGTTCCGCGAAACGATGCGTCAGGTCGTCACCGTGCTTATGTTCGGCGTTAATGAAGAGCGTCAGGTTCATTGTAACATCAATCTTGATCCACCGTTATTCCGCCGCTTCCGCCACGCCCTCAGGCGCATCGACGATTTCGGTCTCAAAACTCGCCGGCGAGACGATCTCCAACACCTGAAAGTCTTCCGAACAGGCAATCTCGCGATGCCGGATTCCCGGGCGCTGATTAATTACGTCGCCCTTCTCGATGCGGTGTATGCCCTGACCCTCGTACTCAAACTCGGCCCACCCTTCGAGCACCATGACAAACTGAAAATCGCAGTGATGGACGTGCCAGTTCTGGACCTCGTTCGGGTCCGGCAACCCCTTCGAGCGAATGACGTGCGCCACATAGTCGCCGTTCGTCGCCGCCTTGATGCCGAGATCGCGGTATTCGAATATTTCCCGCAGACCCAGCGTCCACTCCGCTTCGCTAGCCCGATTGTGCTCGAAATTCCAGTCTTCCTTTGCCATATCCTTCTCTCCCTAAATACCTGAAAATAAACTCTAGGGCCGAACACCGTAATCGGTAGTCGTTCGGCTTAGCCATACACGACGCAATTTGATGCATTCGCGAGGCCAGCTGCCTTAATTGGCAATAATTAAGAATCCCCACTTTAAAATAGAACGTGAGTTCAGAACCGTCGCCATTCGGGGAGACCCAGCAAAACGCCGCTTAACCTGCAGTAGCACTGCAGTGCCCTAACGATATCCGGCCCACCAAGTCAATTGCGCCGAATGACCCTGCCAGACCGCCGTCCCGTCAATTCGCCCGCCTCGAAAGCGCGTTCACCGTTCACCAATACGTGCTTCATGCCTGTTGCGGTACAGTTCGGCTCCCACTGGGTCGCGCGTTCGCCGAACGTCTCCGGATCGAATATCGCAATATCCGCAGCAGCGCCGCATCTCAAAATTCCACGATCACCAAGATCCAAGATGCCTGCGGGTTGCCCGGTGAGTTTATGTATTGCGGCTTCCGGAGAGAGCAGGCCCCGCTCCCGCACCATGAACCGGAAAAACCAAGCGGCCCAACTGTACGCTCCATGAAACGCTGAGCTCGCAAGCCTACCGTCCGGCGCCAAACTAGTTGCGTCTGAACCGGGCACACAAAGCGGGTGGCTAAACGCCAACTCCTGATCGACAGCGCTATAGACTGGTCGGATTATCATTAGAGGCTGTGCAGCCTCCGCGGACCAGCAGAGAAGCTCCAGAGCAGCATCCCCTGCCGATTTACCGAGATATCCGGCGATAGTTTCAAAATTCAAACGCGCAAATTGCGGAACGACAGCGTTATCCAAAAGGGTGACCTGGCCCCAACCCCCACTGCTGACGATTGATGGGAACGCAAGAATGCGCACCCGTTTGTCTTCATCACCAATCAGCGTCCTAAGCCCCTTCAATCCTCCTTCCATCGCCCACGGCGGCAGCATGGCGTTAAGAAACGTCAGCGCAAATGTACGTGTATGCATGTCAAAAGCAATGTCCTGACCCGCGCCATACGCCGTCTCAACACGTTCAATGCATGCCTCACAGTCAGCGCGCCCACCGCGCGGCAGCAAGTGCGAAATCTGCAGACGCACACCAGCAGAGCGCGCCGTCTGAATCGCTTCGTCGACCGCTTCGGGAGCGCCATCGTCACGTCGCCGGGTATGGGTCGCATACAGTGCTTCCCGACGTGCGACCGGTGCCAATAAGGCTTCTATCTCGTTTTGATCGGCACCTACTTCAATCGGATATTCAAGCCCCGTCGAGAACCCGAACGCGCCCGCCTCTAGGCCTTCCTCGAGATGTCGGATCATGGTGTTGCGTTCGTCCGACGTAGCTGGCCCATCCCGCAGACCTATAGTCGCTTGTCGAAGCTGGCCGTTCGGCACCAATGTCAGAACGTTCACCGCCGGGCGCGCAGCTTCCAAGCGTTCGAGATAGGCTGCGGGCGTCGACCAGTCGAGGGGAATATCGTCCGTCAATCCATAGATACTGTTGCGGGCCAAAGGTTGGTTGACAAGCGGAAAACAGCCATGACCGCAATTTCCAATAACTTCGAGAGTAACGCCTTGAGCAATGGCACTGACTGCGCGCGGTTCCGCCAGCAGAGTATAATCGGAATGACTGTGGATATCTATGAAACCGGGCGTAACAAATAGCCCATCAGCATCAATCTCTGCCAGCCCGCTCCGTTCTATCTGCCCGATTCCAACAATCTTTCCGTCACCGATTGCGACATCCGCCAGACGTCCAGGATTGCCAAAGCCGTCAAAGATCAAGCCACCCCGGATCACGATATCGGGCGTCATTGGGGCAACCTGGACGGTCAGCCGAACGAAGCCCAGCCATGCTTCGCTTGGTATCCCAACTTAAAGGCTTCGATCTTGTCATCAAATTCCATCGTCAATCCGACGTCGTCGAGACCGTTCAAGAGGCGGTGCTTGTCGAATGCATTGATCTCAAATTTGTATGTCGTCTGGTCCGGGCCACTGACGCTCTGTGAATCAAGGTCGATGGCGATTTCAGCACCTGGACTCTCACGCAATTGGTCACGCAGTTTCGCACAAACCTCTTCCGGCATCCGGATAGGAAGGACACCGTTTTTGATGCAGTTGTTATAGTGAATATCGGCAATGCTGGGTGCAATCACCGAACGGACACCATTCGCATCGAGCGCGGTAACAGCATTCTCCCGCGACGATCCACACCCCCAATTGACGTCCGCAACGAAAATGCGCCCATCCCGGTAAGGCAACTTGTTGTAAAGAAAATCCTTCTCGGAGCCATCCTCGTTGAAGCGCAGGTCGTGGAATAGAAACTTCGAGTACTCTGGATCATTCTTGCCGCGTCGCAGGAACCGCGCTGGAATAATTTGGTCAGTATCGCAATTAGCGATGTCGATCGGAACGGCGATAGACGCGAATGTCTTAAATGGCTCCATGATTACGAATCCTTTACGAGCTTACGGACGTCGGTGAAATGACCCGTCACGGCGGCGGCCGCAGCCATGGCAGGGCTTACCAAATGTGTGCGGCTGCCAAGGCCTTGGCGGCCCCGGAAGTTGCGGTTACTGGTCGACGCCGATCGCTCACCAGGGGCAAGCATGTCACCGTTCATGGCGACGCACATCGAGCAGCCGGGCTCCCGCCATTCCATTCCGGCATCGGTGAATATCTTATCAAGACCTTCGGTCTCCGCTTGTTTCTTGACGATGCCCGAACCCGGCACAATCAAGGTCCTAACCTGCGCCCTGCGGCCTTTCGCAACGGCAGCGGCAGCCCGCATGTCCTCGATGCGGCTGTTGGTGCAGGCACCGACGAATACCGTGTCGACCATGATATCCGAGATCGCCATCCCGGGCTTCAACTCCATGTACTCAAGCGCAGCCTCCATGTCGGCGCGAACCATGGGATCGCTCTCGTTTACCGGATCCGGGATCGCTTCGTCGACGGGCAGAGCCCACTGCGGACTGTTGCCCCAAGTCACCATCGGCGCGATCGCGCTACCGTCCATTGTCACTTCCTTATCGTAGACCGCGCCAGGATCGGAAGGCAGGGTGCGCCAATAGGCAATCGCCTCTTCCCACGCCGGGCCGCTCGGCGCATAAGGCCGGCCCTTGCAGTATTCGATGGTCTTCTCATCCGGCGCGATAATGCCGGACCGCGCACCTGCTTCAATAGCCATGTTGCAAACCGTCATACGGCCTTCCATCGACATCGCCTCAATAACGCTTCCCGCAAACTCGATCGCGTAGCCAGTGCCACCCGCCGCGCTAATTTCGCGAATGATCGCAAGGATGACGTCCTTGCCGCTTACACCGAAGCCTAGTTCGCCTGTGATTTCGATACGCATCTGCTTCGGCTTGCGTTGCCACAGGGTCTGAGTTGCCATCACATGGTTGACCTCCGTCGAGCCAATCCCAAAAGAGACACAACCAAGCGCGCCGTGAGTTGACGTGTGGGAGTCGCCGCAAACCAGTATGAGACCGGGCAAGGTTATACCTTGTTCAGGCCCGACCACGTGAACGATACCGTGCCGATCGTCGGTCATCGAGTAGTGGGTAAAACCCATTTCATCAGCTGCAGCCGCCAGGACCTCTACTGCTTCCCGCATTTCGCCCGGAGGAATTTCCGCTATTGTCTTCACCGTTGTCGGTACGCTGTGGTCGGGCACACCGAACAGCTTATCCGGCTCTTTAAGCGAAAAGCCTTGAGCCTTCAAGGCGCCAAAAGTTCGGAAGTGCAGATCGTGAGTCAGGTGCCTATCTATGTAGAGCAAAACGTCGCCATCCTCACGTTCGACAATGACGTGCTCGTCCCAGATTTTCTCAAAAAGCGTCTTGCCCATATCGTATTTTACTCGCGTAGGTTGTTCGCCTGTATAATACTACTCGTTTACAATCAAGATGGTGCGCCATTGTCCTGTGGCGAGGCTGCACCACACGCGAAGGGAGCGGAAGAGATAATGAAATTAACCCTAGATGAAGCAAACAAAGTCATTGCCAATGCAATTGCCAAAGCGGAGGAAATCGGTGCAAAGATGAACATTGCAGTCTGCGATTCCGGAGGGCGGCTACTTGCGTTTCAGAGAATGGATGGCGCCATGTGGGCCGGCAGCTATGGAAGTCAGGGCAAAGCTGTGGCCTCCGCCGCCTTCGGCCGACCGAGCGGCGACCTGACAGAACGCGCCAATCACCCCACGCTGCGCGGAATCGCCGAGGCTGAAGGTAGTCACATGTTCTACGGCCAAGGGGCGGTGCCTATCTTTCGAGATGGCGTTCTGTTGGGTGCTTGCGGCGTCGGCGGCGGTACGGCGCAAGAGGACGAAGACTGCGCGCAGGCCGGGGTCAACTCCCTTTAGCCCGTTCCCCGCACTGTAAATGCGCCTTAGGTTGTAATATGACGAGCCATTGGATGAGGGACCGGGGTCATGGAAGGTTTGAAAGACAGGGTAGTGGTTGTGACAGGCGTCGGACGGCCGCATGGTATCGGACGGGCGGCGGCGCTGCGCTTTGCCGCTGAGGGGGCAAAGTTGGTTCTGGCGGACCTCGGGGCCGGGGATGGTGCCATTGAGAGTATCGAAGGCACCTCGCCCGACCTCAAAGCTGTGGCGGAAGAGGTAACCGCAGCTGGCGGCGCGGCAATTGCCGTTGCAACAGATGTCAGTAAGGATTCCGATGTCAAACACCTAATCGCACAAACAATCCATACATATGGCCGCCTCGATACTATGGTTGCGAACGCGGCAATTCTCGCTGGTAAAGGTGACCCACTCAACACTTCGTTCGAAACCTTCATGCGTATACAGGAGGTTAACGTTGCCGGTGTCTTTCTTTGCCTGCGAGAGGCAGTGCGCCAGATGCTGAAACAAGGTGACGGCGGCAGTATCGTTACCATTGGCTCACGTGCTTCGAGACGGGGTGACGCCAACATTGCCGCTTACTCCGCGTCCAAGTTTGGCGTACTCGGCCTGACACAAAGTTTCGCTATGGCCTACGCCAAAGACGGCATCCGGATAAATTGCGTCTGTCCTGGTGCGGTCGATACGGAAATGTACGTTCGCCAGACGAACGACTTCGCCGCGCGGGAAGGAGTTGACTTCGACACCGCCAAGATCATGATGGGCAACGTTATCCCGCTGGGGAGGCTAACAGCTGGCGAAGATGTCGCAAAGGCCATTGTTTGGATGGCAAGCGACGAAACTAGTCATGTCACTGGTCAGGCGCTCAATGTGAACGGCGGCTCCTGGATGAACTAGAGCGTGCTCAGAAGTGGACGGTGTTTTTTTAAGTAAACTCACGAAGTGAATACATGAGAATCAATGAATGCCAAAACAACAAAACGCAGATGACGGCGTCATCATAACCAAAAACGGACTGCCCTACCTCTGCGCGCACCAAATTTTGCGAGGCCTGGGTTACCGCGCAGAATTCTTCAAGGTGGGCGAAGATATAGCGGCCAAGGGTTTTAAAGAGATCGCGCTGAGCTAGCGCTCAATAGGAGTCTTAGCGCTTTAGGAAGATTAACATAACCGACAAGTGCACGCAGATCGAAGCCCCTCTCTGCGTGTCATATAATTCTACGCAAACCACTTGAAACGAAGACATGGGTGGCATGATGGCAAATAGGATACTCGTCGAACGGACCGGGCCGATCAAGACTATCATCCTCACACGACCGGAAAAACGCAATGCCATGGACACCGCGATGCTGGACGCACTCTACGAAACGTTCACGGAACCGCCCGATCCATCGGACCGTCTTATCCTCCTTCGCGCCGAGGGCTCGACCTATTGTGCCGGTGTCGATCTGAAGGAGCGGCTCGCCATAGGCATTACCTCTAATGAAAGTCCAGTCGAACGGGTCTTTCAAGCCATGGAAAATCACCCTCTGCCAATCGTAACCGTCGTCGAGGGGGCTGCGATTGCAGGCGGCTGCGAACTGGCGCTTCATTGCGAATTCATCATCGCATCGGAAGATGCGCGTTTCGGTATGTCGCTAGCTCAGGTTGGGCTTGCGCCCACCTGGTTCCTAGCGAAGAAACTGATGGAGGTGGCGGGTCCGGTCAGAACCCGAGAAATCTTACTCCTCGGCGAACCGCTTCCCGCACGCTGGATGCACAAGCACGGACTGATCGCACGGGCGGCGCCGAAAGAAGATTTGGAGGGGGAGGTCGATAAGATCGTCAACCGGCTAGCCGCCAACGCACCACTCTCACTGCGGGCGATGAAAGCGATGATCATACGACAACTCACTTTTCGTGATAGTGTCGCCCACCATGACATTGACGAATTGGTGCAGGCGGCGCGCAAGAGCAATGATTCGAAGGAAGGCATGTCCGCCCGGCTCGAGAAGCGACAGCCCAACTTCACAGGTACCTGAGAGGACAAAGGCTAATGCCGGTTCGGATGGATAAACTTTGGGCTCCCTTGGAAGAGGCCTCGCTGGCGACCGTAGCGGCTCATCTCGGCGTCTATCAGCTAGCCAACGAGGCTGGAGAGATTGTTTATATCGGCGTCGCGGATGCCAGAACCTTATTCGGCATCAAAGGCGAATTGCGCAAAGCGATCGCCAATCCGCCTGCACAGGCAACACAGTTCCGCTACGAGGTCAACATGGCTTATCGGACGCGGCACGCCGAGCTACTGCAGGCTTACATGCACGACCACGGGAACCTCCCCGTCGGCAATACGGATATCGATCCCCGGATGCTTGGCCGATTACGGCCAGCCGGGTAGGACCAAAGAAAAGGAAGACAAAATGGATCTGGGCCTAAGCGACGAACAACGCATCATCGTCGACATGGTGCGCCGCTTCGTGCGGGAGGAAATCGTCCCACTCGAGGAAACCCTTGACCCGGACGCCGACGAGGTGCCGCCGGAGAAATTAGCCGCGTTGGTGGACAAAACCAAGGAGATGGGGCTTCACGGGCTCGACACGCCACCAGAGTACGGTGGACCGGAGATCAATCTCGTCACCCGCTGTCTGATCGCCATCGAATGCAGCCAACACCGAGCCGGACTATATGCGCCCTGCTATTATGCCTTCGGCGGGGCTCGACAGGCACAGCTTTTCGAGGCAACGGAGGCGCAGAAGGAGAAATATCTTTACCCAATGCTGAGCGGCGAAAAGAAAGTCTTCTTCGGCCTTTCGGAACCATCGGGTGGCAGTGACCCAGGCCGTGCCATCCAAACGCGGGCGGTGCGCGACGGCGACCATTGGGTGCTGAACGGCACCAAGCTTTGGATCAGCGGTGCCGACCGCGCCGATTACGGGCTCCTCTTCGCGCGAACTGGCGGGCCCGGTCGGAGCGGTGTCACCGCCTTCATCGTCGAAACGGATTGGGAAGGCTTCAACGTCCGCCGCGTCGTCCACACCTTACGTTCGGCAAAATACGCGACGGAAATCCAACTCGAAGATCTGCGCGTCCCACACGATAACATCCTTGGAGAGGAAGGCGGCGGGTTCGCTATCGCGAACGACCGCCTGTCGCGACAACGAGTACCCTATTCGGCAGAATGTCTCGGCATCGCCATCAAGGCTCACGAAATGGCGGTCGAATACTCTAAGATTCGCGAGACTTTCGGCGCACCACTCGCCCATCGGCAAGGCATTCAGTGGATGCTGGTGGAAAACGAGATCGACATCCGCTCCGCCAAGCTACTGATCTTAGATGCGGCGGCCAAAGCGGATCGAGGAGAACCATTCCGCACCGAATCGGCCATAGCAAAGCTCGTCGCAAGTGAGAACAGCTTCAAGGTAGTAGATCGCTCAATGCAGATCCACGGCGGCCTCGGCGTCGCCAAGGATTTACCGTTGGAACGTTGGTTCCGGGAAATGCGCATCCGCCGCGTCGGCGAGGGCCCGAGCGAGGTGCAGAAACACGTCATCGCCCGCGACATACTAAACGAGTCGCTGCGGTAAGTAATGCAGAAAGTCTCCTTTGGACAAGCTGAGGACAGCGACGCACGCTTTAGAGGTTCCCATGAACGATAGACCCCGCTGGCCGCTGGAAGGCGTTAAAGTTCTCGACCTTGGGCAGATTTATAACGGCCCCTATGCGGGGTTCCTTCTCGCGCATGCAGGAGCCGACGTGGTCAAGGTCGAACCGCTCGGAGGCGAAGTTCTGCGCAAGCGTGGGGGTGGGCTCGGCACGCCGTTCTCGCTCGTCATGCTGAACTCCAAAAAGCGTGGGATCGCCATCGATCTCAAACATCCAAACGGCAAGGCGCTAATGCTAGACCTCGTGCGGGAGGCAGATGTCCTTCTGGAGAATTTTGCACCGGGCGCTATGGCAAGGCTGGGGCTAGGCGCGGAGGAATTGCTAAAGGTCAATCCACGCCTGATCTACGGCTCCAGCACGGGATATGGCCTTTCGGGTCCGGACCGCAACAACCTAGCGATGGACCTGACCGTGCAGGCTGTCGGCGGTGTCATGAGCATCAACGGGCCGGAGGACGGTCCCCCCTTGAAAGCCGGCCTCGCAGTGTGCGACTTCGCCGGCGGCGTGCATCTCTACGCCGCCATCATGACCGCGCTCTACGAACGTTCGCTCACCGGCAAGGGTCGGGTCGTCGAAGTAGCGATGCAGGAGGCGGTCTATCCCGTCCTGACCAGCAACATCGCCAGCATGCAACGGCTCGGCTGGACCCATCCGCCTCGGCGCGGCAACAAGCATCCGACGAACGGTTCGGCACCCTACAACGTTTATAAATGCACCGATGGCCACGTTGCGATTATCTGTGTCCAGGAAGCGCACTGGCAAAACCTGTGCAACCTGATGGGGCGCGCGGACCTGAAGGAGGATCCTCGCTTCGAGGACCAAGCGACCCGCGCCAGACACGAAGATCTGGTCGACGAGGCCGTCGCGGCCTGGACCTGCACCTTGCCGAAGGCAGAGGCGGCACGACTGATGCGCAAGAATCGTGTTCCCGCCGCGCAAGTAAGAGACCTCGAAGAGGTCACCGCCGACCCCCATATGCACGAACGCGGCATGCTGCACGATGTCGACCATCCGACCATGGGAAAGGTTGTGCTGCCGACGAGCCCACTTCGCTTCCACGGCAGCCCAGCGCCGTCCGTCACATTGGAGCCGGGTGTCGGCGAGCATACCACGGAAGTGTTGAGCGAATGGCTAGGAATGGAAGAAGCTGCTGTAAACGCGCTCAAAAAAGCGGAAGCATTGGAGTAGTTTCGAAAAGATTTGCGCAAATTATGTGTCAAACCAATCGCGCCAGGCATCCCAGGCAGTTATGCGGGCCGCCATCATGACATAGCCGTCGGCATTGGGATGCAATCCATCTGAAGCACGCAGGCTTGCTTCCCAATCCAGGTCGTCCGCAAGGTTGCCATATAAGTCGAGATAAGGGACGCCAATCTCCGCGGCCATGGCCGCATAGGCTTTTCCATATTCCTCGATCCGCTCGTTTCGGAAGTCATAGGTAACGCCGGGCAGACGGTCAATCGGCATCATATCCTCGATGACTGGCGTCGGGCCGACCCAGAGCGCAGGTCCAACCGCCTTCGCCGCTTTGATCATGCGGGAGATACGGTCAAGTGACTGTCCGAGCGGCACCCGCAGGCCATCTGACGTCAATGTCTTCTCATGTGCACTGTCGTTGATGCCGATGGCCCACACCGTGCCGCAATTCATTTCCGGCTTGAGACGAGACAGGACCTCAACCTCCCAGCGGTCCTCGACGAGCGCCGAAGTGTCCGCCCGAATTCCAAGATTGTAGACCGTAACGTCGTGACCCTTGGCGGCTTCTGTCTGACCTACCCGATAGGTCCAGCCGAGCAAGGTTTCGTCTCCAGTGCCGTGCGTGATGCTGTCGCCGACGAAGCCAATGCGAATTTGGATCATGTTTTCCCCACGGAATGTCTACGCCTTAATCTAGGCGGCGATCAGCTGCCGGCCACAGCCAGGATCCCGATGGCGATGCTTGCAGCCGCTTGGGCCGAATCGATCACGGAAACGGCGAGCTCGAATTCGAGCAATGGGCGATGCCGCGCCATCCCGGAACAACCCGCGATGACGATATCCGCACTATCCTAGTCACGGAACATCAGCGACGGACAGGCCACGCAGCCGATCACCTGCAAAGCGTGGGTGCAGCAATCGCTCCTATATGTGCTGCATATTTTGACCGACCAAAATTTCTAAGATAGCAATGATGCAGAACTACCCACGCCGCACGAGCGCGGTTGAGAGGGCGCATTCCGCAATGCCAAGTATCGGTCAGTCCGTTACCCCTTGGCAAAATTAAGACCCGGATCGCTATAGCAAGCAATGACTGAAGCGTTCGCCTCATTGTCAGCTTTGATATAATAGGCGAGTAGGGGAGCCACGCGAAACGTATCCGCCTCGCTTTCAATTCCGAAAGGCCTGTTAGCCAAGGTGAAGCAGTCGATCTCCGACCGTTCACCCCGGCAGAGCGACCCCAGGGCATCCAACATTGCCCGCGTCAGGGCAGTATTCGAATTCGGATTTTTTATGCGGATTGTTTGGGTTATGGGGTCACTCGCATCCCTTGGTGTCATCCCACACGTTAGTGGTCCCCGAAATCGAAACCGATTTCGTTCTGGCCGATTCGACCTGAGGTCCATCCCTGAATGTTACATCGTAGAAGGCGACGTAGCAGCAAGTCCCAGGCGGTGGATTCTAGCTTCGCTGGCGCACTCCAGAATGACGGCGGGAATTGACTAAAGCCGCGACAATCTAGGCGTCCAGCCGCCGATCAGCACCTCTCCCAGATGCTCAGGAGGTGCTAAACCCGTGAGGTCTAGCTCATCCAAAAGTGCCCAGGCGAGGCAAATGTTTGAGCAGAGGAACGGCTTGCCGGTTCGCTCGGTCAGCGGTGCCACCGCCGGGAGGGTAGCCATGCCGGAACCAGTTACGACGATGGCGTCGACCCGATCTGTCTCCAACGCCTTAGAAGCCTCCAGCATGCCCTCTGTCGTCAGCCCGTAAATATTCACCGTGTCCATCGTGTCGTCCGGCATCGTAGCAACAGATACGACCTCGTAGCCCTTCTTTGTCCAATAGACTTCGCTGAGTTCAGTCAGCCAATCTGGGTAAGGGCTGAAGAGCGCCAAACGTTTCGCACCGAGCCGCTCGAGCGCCCGACGGATCGCCTGTGAGGACGAGAGGATCGGGTATCCCACCTTCTCCGACATTGACGCCAGCCGTTCATCCTGATTGACATCTTCCAGATAGGCAGTCGCGGTAAAGGAGAACCCAAAGGCATCGATCTTTGCCTTGCCAAAGGCCTTGAGGCTGGTCTCAAGGTTCTCAATGTATTCGTAAAAACGGGTTCGTGCGTCGTCCGCTTCCCCCGTCAACCGCGTCACCAGCATGCCGACACCGTCTGGCAAGAGGGCGGAAAATTCCGCCTCCACCACCGGGTTGGTCTGCGGCGGAGCTATGCCGATAAGCGCATGGCGCGCGTATTCGCGAGCGGGCATGGGTTTAGATCTCCTAATATCTCGATCATGCAAATCAGACAGCCGGTTTCGTATTAACATATGTCTCACTGGAAGGTCGGTAATGCTCTGTCTAGAGACGGTTACATCTCGACGACCAACCTCCTATTAAATATTCCCATGGCTCACCCGAAGGCACCAAATGCCCAAGACCGAGTTCGTCAAGGAGGGACCAGGCTAGGCAAATATTGGAGGATAAAATCGGTTTGCCCACGTACTCAAACAACGGTCGAACGGCCGGTAGGGTCGTCATACCCGTACCGGTGATCAGGATCGCGTCAGCATGGTCGGTTTCCAGTTCCTCCGTAGCCGAAAGCAGCCCGTCCGTGGTCAGACCATAGATATTTACGGTGTCGGAGGTGTCGTCCGGCATCCGCACCCAGGAAACGATGTCGTAGCCTTGCGACGCCCAATAGGTACGGCTCGCTTCGGTCAGCCAACTGGGATAGGGACTGAGCAGCGCGATACGCCGGACGTCAAGCCGGTCCATCGCGCGCCGGATCGTCATCGCCATACAGGTAAGCTGTCGCCGTACAGGCAAAACCGAACGCGTCGAGCCGCACCTTGCCGAAGCCAGACAGGCTTTTGTCAAGATTTTCAAGAAACTGATGGAACCGGGTCTTCGGGTCTTCCGCCTCACCGGTTAGGCGCGTCGTCAGCGTACCTACACCGTTCGGCCGCAGCGCGGAAAACTCCGCCTCCACCACTGGATTTGATTGCGGCGTCCCGATACCGAGCAATGCGTGCCGTGCGTATTCACGGGCGGGCATTAA
>JAYZET010000014.1:0-25026 GCA_036337155.1 Pseudomonadota bacterium
GAGGGTCAAATTTTATTTCGAGCGCTATTGGAACTTTTTCATATTGCCATACCTGCCGCGAGTGCGAAACATCCGGTACTGGTCGACCTTAACTCACCTTCAAGACCGACATATTCGGGAACGTTGACGTCTAAAATTTGCGCCTTCAGCGTTGGGGCTACACGCTTCATCTTCGTCGAGCACAAATACTGAAAGCAATTATACCGGATTACTTTTAACAAAACGCTGTCGCCTTTATAACGTTGGCGGCTAACGGCTGCACGCAGCTCTGATTTGTCGAAACGATGATTGGAGTAGGTATAGAAGCGGAAGCCTTCAGCAAAAAACACGGCACACACCCAAAATTTTTTCGTTTCTGCAGCACTAAAAAAATTTTGAAAATTTACGCAGTTACAACTGTAATCCACTTACCAATGGCTGTGATTCTAACCTGATTTCGGAATTAAAAGATCGCGCATACGACGTCGGACAGGGATAACTTCATACGCTGGCATCATGTAGAGCCATTCGGACGTGCGTTCACTGAGCACCTTCGCTTCCTTGTCCCCTTGTTGATTTTTCCCCGTGAATCGGGCGCGAAGCCATCGAATCTCATCGCGTTTCACAATCTCAAGAGTTCCTACCAATCCATCGAAAGTCTCCGCCTCAACGACAAGCGCATCGGTAAAATCAACCTCAACGGACGAGGCCCGTCGGGCATCTTCCATTTCCAGTTGCTCAAGAATAGAACCGATATTATCAGCATCACTGTCGTATTTCAGGCGCATGCCATCTGGAATGCCCTCAAGGAAAAACTTATCGGACTGCGCGGCAGGCTTAGATACAACTACGACCTCTCCATCTGCATGCCGCACTCTAACCCTGCTCACACGCTCTGACTTCACATCGACAATTTTGCGCGCCAACCAATCTTTAGGCGCCCCACCTGCCTCCGGATTTCCTTCTCCCAACCAACTCGCCAATTCCCCAGGGCGACGGAAATAGATGCCGCCAACGGTGCGGCCCGGGAGAAATAATTTCTCCCGGCCGACAATAACGTCGGCAACTGTGTCCCCAGCGGCCTTTAAGGTCATCCGCTTGCCGCCGCCGCCAGACGCGGGGTCGTTCAATTGCAAACGGCCATAACGTTCGGAGCGTTCGGTCTTCGGCTCAAAATATTTAAGCGCAGCTATACCGACAACCGCCTTAAATACCTCTTTTGGACTGGCTAGGTGGTTGTCGCTCTCACGTAGGCGCCAGACCTTACCTTTACGAAAGACGGTCACCCGGCCTTCAGCGCTCTCGACAACAAATTCGCTAACGTCGTTGACGCGATCGATTAATCCCGGAAACACCGGCTGGCCGACCCGCTCGAAACGAGGATCCGCGTAGTCGCGCGAAAGCACGACCGCTGCCGCTCCAACCGAAACGACACAGATCAGCAGCAGAATAATCAGAGTTCTCTGCCGCATCAGATTGCCGCCTTCCGGTGCCAACGCCGCGTCAGGAGCACTAGCAGGCTGAAAATAGCCAACACAATCGGCATTGCTCCAATGTTGAGGAATTTCAGGGTTCCATCGAGCCGCTCGATATCGGCGCGAAGGGCATGTTGAACACCACGCAACTCGCTACGCATCGAGACAATTTCCCTTCGCAACTGATCGATCTGACTACGCTCCTTCGAGCTCAGCACATCAGCGCCGACCGCGGCGCCTTCGCGAGCAACTAACGCGTTGACTTGCTCCTGCGTGTGATTGATCCGATCAATTAATTCCCGCTCCTTTGAGCGGTAGCGGCGTTCAGCGTCGCGACGAATTTCATTTACCAGTTCGAAGGGACGGCTCGATTCTCGTCGAGCACGCAGACCGAGCAATTCCTCACCGCCGGCCAAGGTGTCGAGCGCGTTCACCACAAAGTCGGCATTATTCGCGAATGGCGTCGGCACATGCTGATTCCCTTCAATTCGGATATCGGCCCAAAATTTCTCGTGTAACATGTCCGCATCAGCAACAACGATGACGTCGATCGGCTTAGCCGACTGCATGAGATGAGCCTCGGCCAAAGTTAATGCGGCGCCGGGCGGCGGTCCCTCTGGAAACGCCGTCTGCACCTCTCCGGTAATCCGAGCTGAAATCATATGCGTCTCGTTGCGAGGCTTAAAATCCCTGAACATAGCGATCGCATCGGGATTGGCTACCGAAACCTTGGAGACCGGAATTCGCATGGTCCGATTGCCAGTCGTCATCAGTGGCGTCACTTTTGTTTTTGGCAAGCGTGTCAGTTCCAATATTCCCGGCGTGGCTAAGTTGATGCGGCTCATCTCGGCAGTTACCATATCCTTTCGGTTAAAATGCCTCGGTTGTAGCGATAGCCAAACAACATAGTCGAGTACCTGGAGACGTCCGTTGACCGGCATATTGATGCGACGCGCTGCGTCGATATCGGCAGCGATTTTGTCGGGCAGCATGACGACGCCCCATTTAGCGAGCAATAGGTTGATATTGTCGTTGCCACGCTCCTGGCCGCTACGCGCGGTGATACTCTGCGCCTCAGAGAACGGATCGGCAAAGATCAGGACGCGACCGCCGCTCAGAACGAATTGCTCGATGGCATACAGCGTCTCCTTGGTAAGGCGCGTCGGTTGAATCAGCATGAGCAGATCGATGTCTTGCGGGATCGACCGAATTTCGGTGTTTAGGGCATGAATGTCGAACAATGCGTCAAGCTGACCCATGATCGGCCAGCGAGGCGTCGTGCCGTATGGCGGCGCATGCCGCCCGTGCACCGGAAGCGTGCTGATTACGCCGAGCACCTTTTTAACTGGGTTTACGAGAGTATGGACCACCTTTGTCAGATCGTATTCGAGGAAACTCTCTCGCTCGAGCGCAAAGAACGGAATAACGGCTTGATCGTCTGTACTATTGAGACCAACTAGACCAAAATAGCCAGGTTCACCCGCCGCAGACGTCGCGATACCCCTCATCCCATAGGCGAGTGCCTTGTCCTCATCAGTCGAATATGGAGAAGGTTGATGCAATTCAAGGCGGATTTTTCCTTGCGACAAGACTACGTATTGTTTGAGCAATCCATGCACTCGATCGAAATGCGTCGCCAGATCGGGATTAATTTCGCCGACCTCCTTGGAAAAAAATAGGCGTATCAGAATTGGCTCATCGATCGAGGCCAATACCCTCTTGGTGCTGTCCGAAATCGTAAAAAGTGATCGTTCCGTTAAGTCAGCGCGGACGCCGTTCAGCGCTTCGTTGGAAAAAATATTGATGGCGACAAAGCTGACTGCAGCAAGCAACAGTGCAAGGTAGGCGCGAACACGGTTATCGATACGTGAGAATGCATTCATGACGATCACCGCGCCTTCCGCAGATCAACAACCAAAACGTTGGCGAAGAGCCAAAACACGATCAATGAAGCGAAATAGATCAAGTCATTCGCTTCGATCATACCCTTCGTCACTGCATTGAAATGTGTGAGAAAGCTGAAGGACGCAACGGTGTCGACCAAAATGTCCGGCGCCCAGGCACGAAAGAAGTTCAAGACCATATCAACACCACTCATGGTGAATAGGAAACAAACAGTCGCGGCGGCGATGAAGGCGATGACCTGGTTTTTGGTAAGTGCGGAAAGGCAGGAGCCGATCGCAAGGAAACCGCCTGCCATCAGAAAACTACCCGCATAGCTCGCCAGTATAACCCCGTTGTCCGGCTGTCCGAGATAGTTAACCGTGATCCATATAGGAAAGGTCAGAGCCAAAGAAACACCAGAGAAAAGCCAAGCTGCGAGGAACTTGCCTATTACCGCCTCGGCGGTTGAGATCGGCAACGTCATCAAATTCTCGATCGTACCTGTCTTGCGCTCCTCAGCCCAAAGCCGCATCGAAATTGCGGGTATAAAGAGTAGATAGAGCCAGGGATGATAGGAAAAAAACGGCTGGAGGTCAGCTTGTCCCCGACTGAAAAAACCACCCATGTAAAACGCAAACGCGCCGGTCAGCGAAAGAAAGATGACGATAAACACAAAAGCCACCGGCGTCGCGAAATAACTCTTCAGTTCGCGCTTGGCGATGATTCTGATATTACGCATCATCGTCACCCTCAGTAATCGAATGAAAGACATCGTCCAATGAACCGCGTTCCACTACCATTTTATCGAATGGGATCGAATGGCCGTGCAACCAATCACTAATCTGCGGTGCCAAATTACGCCGATCGGTCGAAACAATCCGACAACGCAAAGAGCCTTCCTTCTCCGACAACTGCTCGACCGTCGCAACACCGTCGATTTGGCTCGCGCCCTCGACCGCATCTGCCTGGCCTTTCGGCACTGAAACAATAACAGCGTTGTGGCCAGTCGCACGGGTGCGCAGCTCTTCTGGCGTTCCATCGGCCTTAAGCTGGCCCCGCGCAATGATAACCGCTCGATCGCATACAGCGTCGACCTCCTCGAGTATGTGGGTCGATATTACAATCGCCTTGTCTGAAGACATTTCGCGGATGAGGTCGCGGACGTGACGTTTCTGGTTTGGGTCAAGCCCATCCGTCGGCTCGTCCAGGATTAACACCGGCGGATCGTGCAACAGCGACTGCGCGAGACCGACGCGTCGCTTATAACCCTTAGACAAGGTCTCGATACGCTGATGCATCACGCCCTCCAGCGCTACCATTTCAACCATGCGACGCACGCGGCGGCGCTTTTCTCCCCCGTCAAAACCTCTGATTTCAGCAATGAATTCGAGATAAGATCGCGCCGTCATATCGCCGTATGTCGGTGCACCTTCCGGCAAGAAGCCAATGTTGCGACGCACGCCCACCGGGTCTCCAATCACATCGTGCCCGCAAACGACGGCAGTTCCCGCGGTCGGTTCCATGAAGCCGGCCACCATCCGCATTGTCGTCGTTTTACCTGCGCCATTCGGCCCTAGGAAGCCCAGAACCTGTCCGGCCTCGACCGACAAAGAAATGTCGTCGACGGCGAGCAAGTCGCCGAAACGCTTCGTTAGCCCGACAAGTTTTATGAGCTCCGCCATATCGCGTGCATTCCATATTTTGAATTCGGAGCAGAATTGAACGCGTCAGGCCGGAAATTTCAATAGTTTAAGATTTTCTGCTGCTATTTAAGGTTCAACGCGCGTTCATTGAGATAAAAAGAATAACTATCCGGATCGCCAAACTCAGATAACCCATGTCACTGGTTTCCAAGATCTCCTCCATTATTCGAATTATACCATCCGGGTCGCGAGAGGGTACAAGAACAGATTTTATATATACAAACCTCCCGTCGCTTGCCGATGAAATTTCGTATGATAGATTCAAGGCTAATGGAAATTCCGATCGGGAGAACGACGACAATGGACGCACTGGAAGTCTTCGATCCATCAGGAGCTACGAAAGTCACTCAACTTCACGCTGCGCGGCTTGACCAACTCGATGGGAAAACCATCGGCTTCATCTCAAACGATATGTGGCAGGCGCATCGCATGCTTCCGCTATTGCGTAAATGGTTCGCCGAGCATCACCCGAGCGCGACCCTGATCCCCGAGTCCGAATTTCCGATGGGCAATACTCTGATGGATACGGAGGAAGCAGTCGATCAATTGGAAGCAGCCGGCGTCAATGCCGTCATCATAGGGAACGCTTCTTGAGGCGCCTGCGCGACGGCATGCGGCCGTGTTGCCGCTCGTATTGAAAGCAGGGGAATTCCCACAGTTACCCTGGCGCGGACCGATTTTCTCGGCGTCCTTTATAACGGAGCTGCGGGGATGGGGTTCGACCGAGAACTTCCCATGGTCGATTTTCCGATCGACCAATTTTTGGTTGGCAGTGATATTACGCCCATCACCAAAAAGGCAGATGATTTCCGCACGGGTTTAATCGAGTGGTCGCCAAAAACCACTGAAACCGGCATGCGCGAACCGCCCAAAGTACGGATTGAGGCGAACGGTTACGAAGCCGCGACGGAGCAAATGAACCAACTATTTTTGCGCAACACATGGGGCGACGGATTGCCCGTGGTGCCGCCGACGGGCGAGCGCGTTGGCTGGATATTAAAGGGAACTGACTTAGCTCGTGATCACGTCGTCGGGCAAATCATGCCGAAGGGCGGTATAGCAACGGTGGAGACGATTGCGGTCTCCTTGGCGATGGCCGGGGGCCGTCCGGAATACCTGCCAGTGCTGATCGCGGCGGTCGATGCCTTTCTTGATCCCACACTGCAGCACGACAAGTTGCAGGCAACCTCAGGCAGTACCTTTCCCGTAATCATAGTCAATGGGCCAATCGCTAAGGAAATTCGACTTAATTCGGGCTTTGGGCTGCTTGGTCCGGATCCACAGCACCCCGCTGGTGCCAGCATTGGGCGCGCCATGCGCTTGCTGCAGCAAAATGTTGGCGGTGCATTGCCGGGCGTTGGAACGATGGCGATCTTTGGCGGCATGCGATACACGAACGCCGTTTTCGCCGAAGACGAAGATGGCTTGCCAGAGGGATGGAAGACGGTGAGGACAGACATGTCGGGCGCATCCGGCAACGTCAACTCCGTAACAGTCTATGTAGGAAGCAGCGCATCCAATATCGTCCGCCGAGGCGTTGGCAAGGAAGAACCCATGGAAGAGGCCGAACAAAGCCTTCACCGGGTAGCGAGTTATCTCGGCGCCTCCTGCGTACACTATACCAGCGGTTGGGCCAACGGAACGCCAGGCGCGTTGCTCATTCCCCGGCCCGTCGCGATGCAACTCAAAAATCTCGGGTGGGCCACAAAGCAGGCGGTGAAGGAATTCCTTTGGAACAAATCAAAGGTGCCGCAGGAGGTGGTTCAGGAGACAGGACTGAAACAGTGGATCGAAGCAGCTTCGGAACCGGAAACTATTGCTTCAGCCGACGCGAAATTTTGGCCAATCTCGCAATCTCCGGATCAAATCATCATCGTAGTAGCGGGCGGCGCGCACCCCACGCATAACTTTTGGATGCAGGCTATGTCGCCGAGTGTTATCTGTCGCGAAATAGCAACACCAGCGGCTTGGCAAAGCTTGGTGGCGGATGCTGAAGTCGAACTCGGTCCGGGTGGAGATATGTGTTTAATCTAAGTTTGTTTCCCGCGGCTCAGTCTGCTTCATCCCGATAGCGATCGCGAAATGCAGCTTCTATTTCTGCCTGGATTTGCGGTTCGCGCGCCATGAAAGCTTTGCTTCCCCAGCTACGATGGTCGCCTTTAGCAAACGCAACTGCGTTCCAATGGTAGATCATCGCATTCCGCCGATTTGAGATGAAGTTATTCTCAGTGCGGACGACCTTGGCAGGCACACCGACGACAACCGAGTTATCCGGTACCTGCATGCCTTCAGGCACTAAACAGTGGCCCCCAACAATGCAGTTCGCCCCTATTTTTGCTCCGTCCATAACGGTCGCGTTGATCCCAACGAGAGTATTTTCACCAATTAACGCGCCGTGGATCGTCGCCTTATGGGTTATCGAGCAATAATCGCCAATTACAACCCCAGTGTCGTAGCCAATATGAATCATCGAATGGTCTTGCATGTTAACATAGCGACCTATCTGCACATCGAGTGCTTCCGCTCTAATCACAGAATAGGGCCATAGGCTGCATCCCTCACCCAGAGAGATCTTGCCGTAAAGACGGGCCGTCGGATCGACATATGCAGGCCTTACAAGTGATACTTCGGGACCGAATGACGGAAGCTGTCGAGTATCGTCCATTTCATCCTTTGATCTAACATGACTTCTGTTAGTTAGGCGTTATTCCCGACATCGCCAGGGACAGCAGATTATCGGCAACGAAGCGCACGTAGACACCGAATCTACACTGGACCCGATTTTTTGACGGATATCACGAAGGCACCACCCAAAACTTGCAGTTCATATTCCATCCCAACTGCCGTTTATACAGTGCGGCCAGCGTTCCTTTAGCCGAAAAAATTTAGAACCCGTTTGAGTCCACGCACTAAAAAGACTGAACCCCACAAACCGTACCCTCCCGAAATACAACCCGTTTTATTAAATCAACATTTCCGCTTTCAACGCTACCATCGGCAAGGCTTCACTTGTCTTTGCGCTTCTTTACCGACTATCTCAGCCTGCCCAAACTGGCCGGATAGAGGCGAATTATCTCGACGATCCTTACTTATACCCTGCTAGAAATCGCGTCGGTCTATCTTGAGGCAGGATGACGCACCGTCCTCTCCGAGGATAAAGATTACCTTTATATTTTTGAGGGAAGCCGCAATCACCGCATAATGAGTTCTCAATGATCGGTGAGTAAGTAGCGCGGCCTTTCGTCGCGCACTTACGCAATAAGCCATAGCTTTGCATGGTTAACCCAAAAAAAAGCTGCAGTATCGCTCGATAAATTTTATAAAAAAACAATGCATGAGACTATTTTTGCGGGATTGCGCTGCCCCGTCAATTCGATCTATAAAACACATCGTCGTAAGTCGTGAAATTTTAGTACCTCTATGCAAATCCTCACCGCCAAATTTCAAATCGGGCAGGTCGTAAAACACCGTATTCATCCATTTCGCGGTGTGATTTTCGATGTTGATCCAGAGTTTGCAAATAGTGAGGAGTGGTGGCTTTCAATTCCTGAGGCAAATCGTCCGCGTAAGGAACAGCCGTTTTACCATCTACTCGCGGAAAATGCCCAAGGCCCTTACATCGCATACGTCTCCGAACAGAATTTAGTACCGGAAATCAATCCAGATCCGGTCTCTCACCCCGAGATCGATACATTTTTCGAAGGCCTCGAGGATGACCTCTACATATCGCGGACGCGTGTCGCCAATTAGACTTTTAGTTGAGCTTGCGGTGGTCTGCTCTTGACGCCATGACCCATCGGCCAGCAGCATGACTGATTAGTAGACTTCGGCCAAACGGTGGCAAACATGAGAAGCTTAGCATGGATTGTGGCATTTGCTGCGTGCATCGCAATCAGCTGGCAGATCACAGAGACCGCGGCAAATCTGTCAGAGGATCATGCCGCTTTAGCATCACTTGATAACGCCTTCCGTGACCGGGCCGACGCAAGTGTCGAGACGGACAGGTATAATCGCGCGCTCAATTTCATCCACAAAGTGATTTATCGGATCACGGGCTCCTTTATCAAGCCACTAAAAGTGATGGAACTTGCTAATTTCGCCACCATAACACTTCGACAACTCCCTCCCGATACACCGCCAGAAGACCTTGCTCGAGCAGTGGTAAATACCTTGATGCGTCGCCTCGGGGACCCTTATGCGACTTACGAAGAGAGGAGTATGCTAAGAGAAAATAAGCGGATCGGCCGGATCGGTATCGAGGCGGCAATAGTCGATGGAAAGTTAACCGTGATTAGCCCTCTCGATGGCAGTCCAGCACAAAGAGCAGGAATTGAACCCGGCGACATAATAACGGCAATCGATAAACAGCCCATGAGAGGCTACACACTTTTAGAGGCGATGCAGCGTGTTCGTGGCCCTATTGGTACCGATGTATTTTTGGAAATTCTGCGGGAAAACAAGGCACAGAAGCTGGATCTTCCCGTGCCGCGTACCCATTTCCGAGTACGCTCCCTACGCCATTTAATGTTTGGCAATATCGCTTATCTCCGCATAGCTTATTTTGGGCCTGATACGGAAATTCGTCTGCGCAAGTCACTAACCACAATTCAAAATGAAATTGGCCTTGGCGCGCTGCGGGGATACATCCTCGATCTGAGAAACAACCCAGGTGGCCTCGTTGGGCAAGCAGTACTTATCGCCGACGCTTTTCTGGAGAAGGGCTTGATCATTGAGACGATCGGTCGAGAACTGAAAGGCGCACGGCGCTACGATGCCCATCAGGGCGATTTTGTAAAAGGCCTGCCACTTGTTGTGCTACAAAACCAAGCAAGCGCATCGGCAGCGGAAATCCTGTCTTCTGCACTTAAGGACAATGGCCGTGCGATCATCATCGGCACGCGAAGCTATGGTAAGGGTTTATTACAGACGGCCTTCCCCTTAGGTGCCCTTGGCCGGATCAAATTCACAACTCATAAGTACATGACGCCATCAGGTCTGCCGATTCATAACGCAGGCATAATGCCCAATATCGTCATCAACGGCGGTCCGCGGCCAACCTCCAGTTATGCTGCCATACCGATCGACCGTTGTCCCGCTGCCGGCAAAGCGCGCGATCGCATCCTTGGCTGCGCCTTACTCTACCTGAACCAGGGCCAAAAGCTGGACGTTCTCCTACAAGGCCCGCCACGCAAGCCTTAGAGGATGCGATGCAATTTCCGCGACTTAAGACTGATTTCCGGCAACGACCCAACAATCCATCGAGAATCAGCATAGAGTTTTAGCCTCATACTCGATAAGCGACCGCTCAAGTCCAGTCGAATATAGGGAAATCACGCCGCGGTCGGCTCCCGTTTCATCGATCAGGCCGTCGGGCCACCATATCGATTTCCACCAGTGCCTCTCGGGCGAGGCCGGTTACACCCACACAAGTTCGCGCCGGCAGGCGGTCGGTTGGAAAGTAAGACTTGTAGGTCGTATTCATCGCCTCGTAATCGCGATAAAATTCGTTTAGATAGACGCGACAAGAAATTACGTGCGACAAGTCGAGACCTAGTCCACTTAGTACGATAATAAGATTGTCCATGACGCGCCGTGTCTGCGCCTCGATGCCGTCAGGCAGAGGCATTAAATCATCGTCCGGATCCGTCGGCATCTGTCCGGTAAGCTGAACCCAGCCGTCACATTCAACTGCATGGCTGAAAGGCCCAACCTTATTTGGCGCCCCAGCAAAATTATGAAAAACTGGATCAGCCATAATCAAACCTTCCCGTCAATTTATGGTACCCGCCTCGCGCAGTGCGGCGATTTCCGCGTCGCCGTAGCCTATCTCGTGCATCACCTCATCCGTATGTGAACCTAGTAACGGCGCCGCCATAAACTCGCGAACCGGGGTGTCCGAGAAATTAAGTGGCGAGCCAAACAGCTTGATCGGCCCCGCCAATGGATGTTCAACCTCAGTCACCATACCGCGTTCTTTGACGATCTCAGAGTTCAGTGCTTCTTCAAAATTTTGAAGAGATCCTGCTGGCAAGTGTCGCATCTTCCTCAACCACTCTTCCCGGGTCTTGGTTGAGAAAATCTCGTTTAGAATTTCAAAAAGCTGGGGTCGATTATCAAAGCGTGCGCTAGTCGAGTTGAAACGCGGGTCTTCCGGCAAGTCTGGTCGGTCGATGACTTCGCGGCAGAACTTGCCAAACAAACGATCGGAAGCGCAGGCCATATAGAGATCGCCATCCTTGGCCCGGAACAAATTGGTTGGTGTCGACAGCGGATGAGAGTTGCCAGCGCGTTTTGGCTGCTCACCCGAGAGTAGAAATGACTGCCCGGCGTTTGACAGTGCGGCTACCGCCACGTCCATCAACGCCAATTCGATATGTTGTCCCTGCCCAGTGTCTTGCCGTGCCCAAAGGGCCGCCATAATCGCTCCGACCGAATGAAGCGCCGTCATGATATCGATAATTGAAACTGGGTGCCGAAGCGGTGGACCGTCCGGCTCACCCGTCATCGACATAAGCCCCGATTCCGCCTGCAACACAGGATCGAAGCCCGGTCGGTCAGATAAGGAACCGGTCTCGCCATAGGCCGATACGGAACAGTAAACGAGCTTAGGGAACCGTTCTTGCAGTGATCCATACTCAAGTCCATAGCGGCTCATTACACCGGGCCGGAAATTCTCCACAAGAACATCCGCACTTTCCAAAAGTTTAAATAATATTTCCTTGCCTTCTCCGTCACGAAAATCGAGACCGATGCTTTTTTTGTTTCGATTGAACGCCTGAAAAAAATGAGAATCCTTGCCCGCCCACGGCTTTGTAGCATTGCGGGAGTCGTCCCCCGTATTCGGGTTTTCCACTTTTAAGACATCCGCCCCCATATCCGCCAATTGCTGGCAGCAAAGAGGGCCTGCGATGATACGAGAAAGATCCAGCACCTTAAGCCCGATTAGAGGCGG
The DNA here is from genome assembly GCA_036337155.1 of Pseudomonadota bacterium. GTDB lineage: Bacteria > Pseudomonadota > Alphaproteobacteria > UBA8366 > UBA8366 > UBA6544. The sequence goes on from JAYZET010000014.1 coordinate 11,994, forward strand.
TTGGCCCGATTGCGCCATTTTATTGCCTTCCATATTCGATCAGGGCTGGAGTTAGTGCGACCCGCTATCGCGAAAAGGGGATGACGCCCCCACGAGACGGTTTAAGTAAAGAACCGGAGGAAAATCGACAAATGGAACTGACCCCAGATCAAGTCGCGCAATACGACGAGCAGGGATATCTCGTCTTTCCCGATCTCTTTTCATCGGAAGAGGTAGACGTCCTCCGCTCTGAGGTTGACCGGATCTCAAAAGTAAACTCTCCAATGGTTATACGAGAAGGCAAAGACAGCGCTGTCAAAATCATGTTTCGCCTGCATGAACCGGACGGAGACACCTCCTCACCTGCTTTTGCGGCCGCTTGCCGGACCAGCCGCGTGCTGCGTCTAGCACAGCAATGCCTGCATGACGATGAAATCTACATCCACCATTGCAAGGTCAACATGAAGGCGGCAATTGAGGGCTCGGCCTGGCCATGGCATCAGGACTTCCACAGTTGGCATCTTGACGGCATCACCAAGCCCAACATGACGACGATGACTGTCATGTTGACAGAAGCATCTGAGTTCAATGGCTGCATGTACGTGCTACCGAGCAGCCACAAGGTTGGGCGGACTGATCCGAGATGGGACGATTCGACCGCATATAAGCTGTGGGCTGCGAGACCACACGACATGAAGAGATTCATGGGGCACTTCCCAAAACCGGTAGCAATCGCGGGAGGCCCAGGAACAGCAGCCATATTTCATTGCAACCTATTGCATGCCTCAGGCCACAACCTCTCGCCAGAAGACCGCTGGCAAGTATTTTTCTCCTTTAACCAGTGTAAAAATCGTCCAACCGAGGTCGAAAACCCTCGCCCCGACTACGTTCGTTCGCTCAACTGGTCACCGCTGGAAATCCAAGGAGAAGATGGGATTTTGACAACAATTTAGCCGCAACGATCCGACTTTCACTCCACCCACTTAACCTCGAGTTGCTTCAACATTTCGTCGGCCAATGGCATGTATTTTTGTCCATCGGCAATTCGGGCTTCTGCTGCCGCCTCTTTTTTGGCCGTTTCCTCGAGTTCGGCGAGAACTGTTTCAATATCGGCCCGTTTTACTACAGCAACGTTGTCACGGTCTCCGACTATTAGGTCGCCAGACTCAATGATGTAGCCGCCGATTGAGATCGGAAGACCGATCTTCCCAGGGCCATTCTTATATGGCCCGTTCGGATTGAGGCCCCTCGCAAAGAAAGCTATTTCAAATTCTTCCAATCCATCACGATCACGTAGGTGAGTGTCTGTGATCAATGCTCGCACGCCATTGTTCCGAGCCATTCCCATCATCAAGTCACCAGTGACCGCACAGTCGCCAAATTCTTCACCCTTCACGACCAAGACATCGCCCGCCTGAGCATATTTTAGGGCCACGTGTAGGCCTAAGTTGTCGGCTGCCGCGCACGACACCGTAAAGGCCGTACCGACGAAGGGTTTGTTGTTGCAAATTGGTTGAATGCCCCCACCAAGTGCCCCTTTTCTGCCGTTTGAATCGCATATCCAACCAAGTGGCAACCCTTCGAACCGCTTCAAAAGCTCTTCTGGTATGCGTTCGAAGTCCTTGGCGATAGTCAACATGGGATTATTCGACATAACGGCACATCCTTTAAATGTTTCATCTATCTTCCTTTCCATTTGACTTAGGGCCAACCGGGATGCATGACCAAGTTTATTGGTCTAACGTTCGCCAATGATCAAAGCTCTCGTTCTATCCGCCCTTTTGCCATTCGCATTTACTGCGGCTGCTGAAACGTTGATGGGTAAGGCCACAGTAGTCGATGGCGACACGGTGAGGATAAGTGGCCACGCGGTAAATTTATACGGTATCGATGCACCCGAGATGGATCAGACGTGTACTGATAAGAAGGGCAAGCAATTCAACTGTGGCCACGCATCGATGCGGCGCCTCTTCCTTTATATTGGCGGCGACCCTTTAGACTGCACGGTAAAGTCGCGTGGAGCCGACGGAGTACTCAACGCCATTTGCCGGGTCAGAAGCTACTTCAGACATACCGAGAATGGCGCCACGCGAGGTGAAATGTTCGACGTCGCGCTTGAGATGGTCCTGACGGGACACGCCTTTGCCCATCCAGAAATCACAGAATACGCCTTGGCTGAAGAAAGAGCGCAAAATAATCTCAACGGTTTCTGGAGCGGCAAATTTTCGCCGCCATGGGAATGGCGACGGAACTCTAAGAAACTAGAATGACGGTGGATGCAGCCTCTCCGTATGTCTCTATTTGGGAAACGCATCACGCGCGATCTGGAGTGTATTGGGATGCGCCGTGGAAGCGCATCCACTATGCCGAAGACTACGAAGGTTAGGAGCATTTTTTATTGGATAAGCCAACTGAAAACAACTAAATCGACCTTTAAAATTCGGGTGGCTACTGCGACAATACTGATAAGTTTGACACGTAATTGGTCCCGACATAAAACACCGCCGGAATTTGTCCGGACAACTTAAGCTCCCTCATATACAAGGAGAAATATTTCAAATGCGCGATGGTATTGATGTTGAATTTCGTGAAGTCGGAATGCGCGACGGACTTCAGAACGTAGAGGGCTTTTTCCCAACAGAGGCCAAGATCGCCTGGATGAAAGCAGAAGTCTCCTCGGGTATGCATGCAATTGAGATTTGCTCTTTCGTCCCACCGAAGCTCATCCCGCAGTTCAAGGATGCGGTAGAGGTCGTTAAAGCAACACATGCCACCGATACGGGCGACTGCATCATTTCCGCCTTAATACCGAATATGAAAGGTGCGGAGCGCGGTGTAGAACTCGGTATGAAAAAACTCAACTTCGTCGCCTCAGTCTCTGAAACCCATAACCTTAGCAATGTTCGTCGCAAACCTGAGGAATCGATCGAAGATTTCCGGCGGATTGTTGAGATGCGAAACGCACTTCCGGACGAACGAAAATTCGTCATCGATGGCGGCCTTTCGACTGCGTTCGGGTGCACGATGGAAGGCAATGTCGACCCAGCTGCGACGGTGAAGCTAGCGCAGCAATTCGTTGAAGCCGGCGCCGACCATCTAACGGTTTGCGATACAGTCGGTTACGCCAACCCGAAGCAGGTCCGCGATTTATTCCGTTTGCTACAATCCGAGCTCGGCCCGAGTATCAGGATGACAGCGCATTTCCACGACACTCGCGGTCTCGGCCTCGCCAATATGGAAGCAGCCCTCGATGTTGGCATCCGCAGCTTCGACGCCTGTCTCGCAGGTCTCGGCGGTTGCCCTTGGGCGCCTGGCGCGACTGGTAACATGGTAATGGAAGACGGTGTTTTCATGGCCGAGGCGATGGGAATGCGGACCGGTATCGATCTTGATGCACTTTGCGCCATTCGCGAACTGATCGCAACGAACTTGCCGGACGCGCGCCTAAGCGGAGCAATCGCGAAGGCGGGCCTTCCAAAGGGTCATGTACCCACAAGCCAATTTGCAGCGGCGGCGGAGTAGATCATGACCGAGGGAAGCGTTTCACTCGACTTGGGCGACGATTACTCCGAGATCCGCGAGGCCGTCACTAAAATCTGTGACGAGTATCCGGGTGAGTATTGGCGTGGCCTCGAAGATCAAGGTCCAGAAGGTAGCTATCCAACGGCCTTCGTTAAGGCATTAACCGCCGCAGGATTTCTCGGGGCATTAATTCCAGAAGAATACGGTGGCTCCGGTCTTCCAATTAGGGCTGGTGCGGTCATCTTGGAGACCGTCCATGCAAACGGCTGCAGCGCCGCCGCCTGCCACGCCCAAATGTATATTATGGGCACACTTTTGCGTCATGGTAGCGAGGAACAAAAACGCACCTATCTACCGAAGATTGCCACCGGCGAACTTCGGTTGCAGGCCTTCGGTGTGACCGAACCAACTACAGGCACAGACACGACGCAGACCCGCACGAAGGCCGAGAAGGACGGCGATAGCTATATCGTCAACGGTCAAAAAGTATGGACCAGCCGAGCGCTGCATTCAGACCTAATGCTATTACTCGCTCGCACGACACCAGCGGATCAAGTCGAAAAACGTGTCGACGGCATTTCGGTATTTCTAGTCGATTTGCGAGAGGCTGTCGGCAACGGCTGCGAAATCAAACCGCTCGACGCCATGATCAACCACAATACGACTGAGGTTTTTTTTGATGATTGCCGCATCCCAGCGAGTTCTTTGATCGGCGAAGAGGGGCGTGGTTTTCGATATATTCTTGACGGCATGAACGCAGAAAGAATTTTGATTTCTGGCGAATCCATCGGCGACGCTCGATATTTCACTAAGAAAGCTGTTGATTATTCAAACGAACGGATCGTCTTTGGCCGGCCGATTGGCAGCAACCAAGGTATTCAATTCCCAATCGCTACTGCCTACGCAGAACTCGAAGCAGCCGATTTGATGGCACGCAAGGCCGCCGCACTCTTCGACGCCGGTGTCGAATGCGGCGCGGAGGCTAACATTGCCAAACACTTGGCCGCCGAAGCAGCCTGGAAAATGGGTGAAGCTGCGATGCAAACCTTCGGCGGCTTCGCATTTGCCCGGGAATACGACATCGAGCGAAAATGGCGGGAGGCCCGTCTCTACCGCACGGCTCCGATCTCGACCAACCTGATCCTCAGCTATATTGGGCAGCACGTACTCGGCATGCCGCGATCCTTTTAGGAGCCCCCGATGTCTCAACCACCGCGCCGCTCTATGCTCTTCGTCCCGGCGGTTCGACCGGACCGCTTCACGAAGGCAGTCGCAACAGGTACCGATATCGTGATAGTCGACTGGGAGGATGCTGTCGTTCCTGATCTCAAGGCCGAGGCACGGAGAGCGGTGGGCGGGTTCTTTGGTGAGCCAACAGAACGCCGTGTCTTACGATACCTGCGTGTCAACAGCCCTCGGCTTGCGGACGGTCTCCACGACCTGGAGGCCTTGTTTCAGATGGAACATCTGCCGGACGGCGTTATGATCCCAAAGGTCGAGTCGCCAGAAGAAGTCCGCTGGATGGCGGAGATACTAACGCCGTATCGATCGGATATTGAACTTTTCCCTGTGGTTGAGACGGCGAAGGGCGTGCGCGCAGTGGCGGAAATCGCTTTAGCCGCGGAGGCTACTTCTATCCTCGGTTTTGGCGCGGTCGATCTCGTTGCGGAAACCGGTTCCGATCTTAGTTGGGAATCCTTGCTTTACACACGTAGCCAAGTGGTTCTCGCAGCCAGCGAGGCGCGGATTGAAGCACTCGATACGGTTTGGATCGATATAACCGACCTAGACGGCTTGGCGGATGAGGCACGCAAGGCGCGGGCACTTGGCTTTTCCGGGAAAGCGGCCATCCATCCCTCACAAGTAGCGCCGATAAACGAAGCCTTCAGTCCGACAGAAGACGAAATCGCGAGCGCAACGCGGATCGTCGAGGCCGCCGCTGGCGATTATTCGGGTGCCGTCCAGGTAGATGGTAAGATGATCGACGAGCCAGTTGTTATAGCGGCCCAACGCACTTTAGCACGTGCCAAACGTATCGCTGCCGCATCCTAGAGACGAGTTAATGTGGGATGCCAATAGAAAAATAGCTAACTTGGTTGCGCAACGCGAACACAGATACGTTGCGGGTGGGATGCAAAACCTTGTGTAAACCCACAATAATTCAGACGTAACTTGCACTGGCTTGGGAGGAATGAAATGAGCTACGGCACCCGTGAAGTCAGCTCCAAACGCTATCGCGAAGACATTGGCCGTTATTACGAGGATTTCGAGATTGGCGCAATCTATGAGCACCGCCCGGGCCGAACCATCAACGATGCAGACAACAGTTGGTTCACTTTACTGACCATGAACACACACCCACTGCATTTCGACAATGAATACGCGGCTCATAGCGAATTCGGAAAACCGCTAGTGAATTCATGCCTCACACTATCGATGGTCGCCGGCATGTCGGTCAGCGATACCAGTCAAAAGGCAATCGCTAATCTGGGGTGGACGGACATAAAAATGCCGCATCCTGTTTTCGTTGGCGATACACTGTACGCAGAATCAGAGGTGCTAGATAAGCGTGAATCCAAGTCGCGTCTAACACAAGGCATAGTAACGGTCCGCACGACAGGCAAGAACCAGAACGGGACCGTCGTGATGACTTATGAGCGCAGCTTCTTAGTGCCAAAGCAGGGGCATGGGGTCGACGATAAGGTCAACGCTGCCGAATAATCGGCGAAAGGTCACAACTTGAACCATAAAAAACGCAATCGCCGAAGCATCATATTCTATTCCGCACTCGAACCTAAGAGCTGGGCAGACGGCATGGCTTCGGGTGCGGATATGTTTTGCCTCGACATGGAAGACAGCACAGTGGCCGAGCGCAAGCAGGAGGCGCGAGAAGTGTGCCTACCCCTATTCACCCGACCAGCTGAAAGGCCGGTCATACGAACTTTGCGTATGAACATTCCACGCTGTGACGAAGGCGTGCGCGATATGCTGGCGATCGCAGATCTCTCTGCAGCACCAGACGGGCTGGTAATTCCGAAGGTGGAGAGTGCAGAAGAGGTCCAGTGGGTCTCGGGTATTCTATCCCCGCGCCATCCGAAGATGGAGCTTATCGTTCTGATAGAGACCCAGAAAGGTCTTGAGAACGCTCAATCGATCGCCAAAGCGGTACCGCAGATCTCAACGCTTTTCCTCGGTTATGCCGACTTTAGTGGCGAGCTTGGCTCTGACATGAGCCGCGAGGCTCTCCATCACCTGCGTAGCCGGATCGTGCTCGCCGCCTCGGAAGCTGGGATCGACGCCATGGACGGCCCCTTTTTCGAACCTCACGATGCGGCCGGACTAATCGAAGAAACGAAGACCGTTGCAGCAATGGGCTTTACTGGTAAGGCGTCTTACGACGCCCAACAGATCCCACATATTCACTCCGTCTTCACCCCGGACGCTAACGCCATAGATTATGCCCGACGGGTCAAATCGGTGGTTGAGGCGAGCCCAACAGGTGCGGGTCGGATCGACGGCAAATCCGTCAACAAGGCAAACGTCAAATCCGCTGACAGAGTCTTGGAAACCGCCAAACGCCGCGGCGTTATATAGTCAAACGGGAGTGCATTGATGCCCGACTCAATAATAGTCGAAGAACAAGAAACACTAATCCTACAGACCTTAGAACAATTCCTAGAACGTGAGGTGCGCCCACACGTAATGGAACTCGAACACAACGACATATGGCCTGAGGAGATCGTCCACAAGATGGCCGAGCTTGGACTTTTTGGCGCCATAATCGATGAAGAGTACGGCGGATTGGGCCTACCATGTTCGACCTATGCTAAAATTTGCGAAAAGGTTGCCCATACATGGATGTCGCTAGCAGGGATCTTCAACTCCCACCTCATCATGTCAGCCGCAGTACAGCGCTTTGGCACAGAGGATCAGCGGAAAAGGTGGCTGCCAAAATTTGCAACTGGCGAATTACGCGGAGGCATCGCCCTTACAGAACCGAACTGCGGCACGGATCTGCAATCCATTCGTACACGCGCGGCGAAGGACCGAGACGCATATGTTATCAATGGAACCAAAACATGGATTTCGAATGGCATTCATGCTCATGTCATGGCCATCCTGGCGAAGACTGATTGGGAAATCGAGCCACGTCATCGCGGCATTAGCTTGTTCCTAGTCGAGAAAGGCGAAGGCTTTCGGGCTTCAAAGAAGTTGGAAAAGCTCGGCTACAAGGGAATCGATTCGGCGGAGCTTTTACTTGAAGATTGCCGGGTGCCCTCCGACCAACTTATTGGCATGGATCCGGGCAACGGATTCAAACAGATCATGGGCGGATTGGAGCTTGGCAGAATTAACGTCGCGGCGCGCGGTTGCGGAGTCGCAGCAGCATCGCTCGACGAGGCTGTCAAATATTCACAACAACGCGAAACTTTTGGCCAACCGATCGCAAACCATCAGGCGATCCAACTCAAGCTTGCGGATATGGTCACAAAAGTCGAGGCGGCTCGCCTGCTTACGTATCGGGCTGCGGAGGCCTATGATCGCGGTGAGCGCTGCGACATGGAAGCTGGAATGGCAAAACTCTTCGCTACGGAGGCGGCGATCGACAATTCCATGGATGCCATGCGGGTCCATGGCGGCTACGGCTACTCGAAGGAATTTCCCGTAGAGCGTTTCTACCGCGATGCCCCACTGCTAACTATCGGTGAAGGCACAAATGAACTACAGAGAATTATTATTGCCCGACAGTTGATTCAGCGAAATCCGATCTAGGTCAGCTACATGCTGTTCGTGTTTACAAAGTCGAATTTGCCCGGCCAAAAATTTCCTTTGGGAAAAATTCCCCAAAGGAAATTTTGCCGGTGGGGAAATTAATAATGTTACCCCTTGAAGGTTGCCGCATACTCGCCGTAGAGCAATACGGTGCGGGCCCTTGGGGCACGCAGTATCTAGCCGACCTCGGAGCCGAGGTTATCAAAATTGAAAACCCCAGAGAGGGCGGCGACATGGCGCGCCCGCTTGGTCCCTACTACCTAAATGACGGCACCGGCACAGCCGATTCTCAATTTTTCCAGAGCTTCAATCGCAACAAAAAAAGTTTGACGCTCGATCTAGTACACGATGAAGGCAAACGGATCTTTCAAAAATTGATAAAAACAGCGGATGCGGTGACTTGCAATCTACGAGGCGATGTTCCAGCAAAACTTGGCCTGACGTATGAAACTCTGGGGGAAGTTAACCCCTCTATCGTTTGCTGCCATCTCACGGCTTACGGACGCAAAGGGGAACGAGCGACTTGGCCGGGATACGACTATCTCATGCAGGCGGAGGCCGGTTGGTTTTCATTAACTGGCGAACCTGATACGCCACCTGCTCGTTTCGGACTGTCCGTTGTCGATTTGATGACCGGTTTGCTGCAAGCCTACGCGACGACCTCGGCAATCATCGGCGCCCGCGCCGAAGGGAAAGGAAGAGACATCGACGTAAGTCTTTTTGACCTCGCGCTTGCCAATCTTTCCTATCCCGCAACGTGGTTCTTAAATAGCGGACACGTTCAGGAACGGGAGCCTCGTTCGGGACATCCGTCGCTGACGCCCTGCGGCGCACAAAAGACCAAAGATGGTTGGATTTTTCTTATGTGTAACAAGGAAAAATTCTGGCCGATCTTATGCGAACTGATTGGCTATCCCGAATGGGGAACAAATAGCCGTTACGCTACGTTCAAGGAACGACTGGAACACCGGGCCGAAATTACATTGATGCTGGATAAAGCACTCGTGACCCAAAGCACAGCGGAATGGCTCACACTATTTGCTGGTAAGGTCCCGGCGGCACCCATCCTCGACATCAAACAGGCTTTGGAGAACTCCTTTGTCACCGGAAACGGCAAAATTCAGGAATTAACACACCAAAGTGGTGAAACGTTCCGATTGATCGATTCCCCGGTTAGTTGCCCCGATGATCAAACCCCAGCCAATCCGGCACCGCTACTCGGCGAGCACACAAAGGACCTTCTCTTCGACCTTGGGATAGGTACTCGGGATTTCAATCGCCTTCGTAAAGAAGGAGTGATTTGATGGCGAGTGCCTCACTTCCGAAGGGTTCGGGCCAACCACGTTACATAGCCCTCGCCAGGCGCCTTGCTAAAGAAATACGCAAGGGCAAGTACCCGGTTGACTCGCTGCTGCCGACAGAAGCGGACCTGACCGCAAAATACGGACTCAGTCGGTTCACCGTGCGCGAAGCGATCAGACAACTACAGTCTCAAGGCTTGGTAATCCGGCGCCAAGGGGTCGGAACCCGCGTTCTTGCCGAAGAGCCGGCGCATCATTTCTTACAAACCAGGAATTCAGTTGAGGAGGTTCTGCAATACGGCGTCCAATCACTTCTAAATGAAATGGTGATGTCAAAAGTGAAGGCCGACGCAAAACTCGCCGAAAGAATTGGCTGCGCAGAGGGCGAGAAATATTTGAAAATCGAGGGCCTAAGGATGCCGGTGGACAACCCAGATGGGCCTCCAGTTTGTTGGACTGAAATTTTCGTGCTAGCGCGATATGCCGGTATAAAGGATAAGGTCGGACACGGTAACGTGCTGATTGCCAATTTAATCGAAGATAGGTATGGCGAAAGGGCCATTAAAATTCACCAAGACATCACGGCGGTAAGCCTACCGCTTGATATTGCAAAGAAGCTAGGCGTCCAATCAGGCTCCGCTGGCCTGTTGGTCCGTCGCTGGTATATGAACAAACAAGACAACGCATTCGAAATAACTGTCAGTGTTCACCCCGGTGAACGCTTTAGCTATTCAATGCGCATGACCCGAGATGCCGAAACATAAGCACAAACAATATAAATTTCAGCCGATACAAAACGCTGTCGGCGTTTGGCTAAATTTCTAAGGCGACCATAGACTAACTCCGGGCGAATTGGATCAACCCAGAAGGGTATGAGGAAGACTTTATCCATATTCCAATCTTGGAGTTCTTATCGTTTTTCGGCGGGTCCCTGTGTCATTTCCTGCGCGCAGAATTCAAATATGTATAAGCTACGATTATTTAGGTACCTCGGTACCTTGAGGTCCAATTCTCCTAACAATTTCAAATTCTACCTCACGGTTTTTCAAACCGTATAAAGCCCTAGCCAAGACATAATAGCGCAGATTTCCCAATAGATATCACCTCTCCCTCGGCTATATTTCGCGATCAACGTGGCAGTTCCGCGAAATACAAAAAAGTGCCGCTAATTTTTTCTGTCTCGATAGTTCACCACTAAATCCCGCTCTCAAAAAATAAATTATATATAGAGGGCCTTAATTCCTGGTCTTCGGGATTTCTACATCAGACATTTGTTCAACGACCTTCGCAATCTCTGTCATGTCACCTGGTCTATATCCCATGGCGCAAGCCTGCATAACCAAGTGATGAACTGTGTTTCCGACCCATTGCGTCACGCCTAGACGCTCCACCTCACGACGCCAGAGTGTGACATCTTTTTGCGAGATATACATGGGACCTCCAAGATCGAATTTCCGGTTCATAATGTGGCGCGGCACCTTGGTCATGCTGGCACTGTTTTGCCCGGACCCGTTGTTAATTACGGCAAGCAATTTTTCGATGTCGATTCCTGCTTTGGCGCCTAACACTATTCCTTCGATGCAACTCGCGAGATTAGTAAGCGACATCATGTTATTGACGATCTTGGTTACCTGCGCCTGGCCGACCTTATCGCCTATATAATGAATTTCTCCCGCGAAAGCCTTGATAAGTGGTCGTACTCGCTCGAACACCTCTTGCGGGCCAGAGGCAATTGCCGTGATCGTCTTGTCCCAAGCACGCTGTGTCCCGCCAGTGATTGGACAATCAAAAACATCTATACCATTAGCGCCGAGAATACGCTCAACTTCGCCGATCGCGTCGGTACCCATCGTGCCTAAATTAACGAAAGTCTTAATCGCCGTACCGTGAATTACTCCATCATCTGCTCCAGCGACAGCATGGAAACTCTCGACACTAGGCAGGCAGGCAAAGACCGTCTCCGCCTCATTAGCCACTTCGACGGGTGAGTTAGCCACGCGCCCCTGTTTTTCCGCAAGGGCCTCAGTTGCCTTTCGATCAACGTCATAGATCGACAGACCTTTTTCTTGATCAAGGATATGGGTCGCTAGTGGCAAACCCATGTTGCCAGTGCCGATAAATCCTGCCGTCATTTCTAACCTCCCATTTTATACTTTGCCCGATGGACGCAGGCTAGCTAACCGCTAAGTTAGGTGAAGCAATATCTCCGGCAAGCAACAACACAACAGACAACAACGGAGCCAGCCCAATGATCAAAATTTATGGCCTCAAAAACTGCGACACCTGCCGCAAAGCGTTAAAATGGCTTAAGAAAGAAGGCTTAACCCACGAATTCAAAGATATTCGCGCGGACGGTTTCAGTGATGAGCAATTACAATCCTGGATCGAACACGCGGGCTGGGAAACGCTACTCAACCGACGTGGTTCCACCTGGCGGAAATTGCCAGACGCCAACAAAGAAAGCGTCGACGGGTCAAAGGCCAAGGCGTTGATGCGCGATCAGCCCACCCTGATCAAACGGCCCGTCTTCGAGACACCATCCGGCACTGTCGTCGGATTTAAAGAGGCGGAGATGATCGCGCTCAAGAAATCCGCATAACCACCAATTAACTTGAATTCGCTCTGTTTTTTTCGAGCCAGGAATCAACCATCGCAACGGTTTGATCGACAATATCCAGTTGCATACCATTCTCCGTCGCGATGGTCTTTACCAGACAGTCCGCCCGCTCAATATTCGGCGCACCTGCGAGAAGTGCCCGAGCCGCGGAGGAAGGCTTTGCCAGTCCGTTTGCAGCATTGGCGTATTTCTCGAACGGTACGAGATCACTCATATCGGCACCCATTGCCTCGCATACCCCCTTAACGAAATCGTAGACCCTACGTGATGCATCCATATCCGTATGCACCGACTCCCGAATGGAGCGCATTTCGTCTTTCTGAACACATCGGTAATTGCCAGTCAGCAGCATGGCCCACTTGGCCAGCGGAACGAAGACCGAGTCGTGCACCTTAAGCTTCACCGGCAGCTCCACTTCACTACCATCCACCGTATAGCGGATTGCCTCGATGTCAGACTGCAGCTGGCGAAGGATCGCTGTAGCGTCGTCCGCCTCGAACCGCGCGGCCTTAAAGTTTGTCGGAAGACTTACCTGCAGCACGTTCACCGGTTCCTCTGGGGGTCGGAAGGCTTGCGGGTCAGGACTGCACAGTGTGATATTTTGCGGGTTGACGTTCGCCCAAACGCTTGGGTCCGTGTAGCAATGCATCAGCCTCGCAGTATCTAAGCCCGGAATTCGCGCAAGATACGGCAACGGTGGCATATTCATGATTGACATACATGGCTTGCCCGACTGACCTACACGCTCGAGCAACTCACGCACGCCGGGTGAACGGTATTGCGGTTCCTGCATAGCAAGAACGACTAAATCATAATCGTTCGGGTCCGCATCCTCCGTGCC
>JAYZET010000015.1:0-50856 GCA_036337155.1 Pseudomonadota bacterium
GATGTCTGGAGATTTATCGCCGGCGAGTTCGGTTGGACGAAGAAACGGCACTTCCGCGCCGTAGTGCCGGGCGATATCCGCATAGGCTTCGGAATCGGTCGAAACGATCACAGAGTCGAAAATTCCAGAGTCGATCGCACTGCGGATGGCGTAGGCCATTAACGGGTGATGGTTCAATTTTCGGATATTCTTATCCGGCACGCGCTTCGAGCCGCATCGCGCGGGGATAAATCCATAAATCGAGTGCTCGCCTGACGTCATGTGATAAACCGTTCCGGTTGCGTGTTGGCATACATATTGGATGATTTTGGTAATTTGTGCGACCCAAACGTGGTGATGGCGGGCGTTGTATTGCATATTGGGTCTGCGCCTGCGCGTGGAGGGGTTTTGTCCATTGAGCGAGAGATCGACGACATTCGAAGAAACTGTTCTGCGGAGCCGTCGATTTTGGCAGACGGCCTCAAGCTTGGGCGCGGATTTATCGGCACGGCATGTTGTCGTCGACATGATGGTCGATCACCCGGTCTATTACCTCGGCAATCTGATCATCGCTAAATATCTCGAATTGACCCACGGGTTCAAAATTTGGGCATTGATTTCCAGCGAACAGGATTCGAAAGCCGTTCTCACGGCCAAGAGTTTCGGTGTCGATGGCATAACCTATGTACGCGACGAGGCTGTGAAGGAAGCGTCGCCGGTGGCCGCTGCCGTTATTCGGCATCTCGAAAACACGTCAGATGTAGAACTGCGAAAGCGCCTGCTGGCGATTCATATTAACGGTATTCCCGTTGGCGATCTGATCTACGACACCTATGTCCGTGAGACGCGCCGAATTACGATCCGGGCGTTTGACAACGATCTGAAAGCCTATCTCATTCTATTGGTGAATTATTGCACGCTGTATGAGCGTCTGCTGGGTAGGTTGGATGTCGGCGCTGTTGTCCTTGGACATACGGTGTATTCGCGCTTTGGCGTTCTCGCGCGTATGGCGGCAAAGGCGGAATGTTCCGTCTATACGCGGTTCGGCGGAAAAGGGATGCGGATTCAGCGCCGCGAAGGCCTCGATAAAGTCATGGATGTCATTTTTCGCGTGCATCCGGACGATGTCGACGCGCTAATGACCGCTAATGGCGACAAAGCTGTCGAGATTGGGAGACAGACACTGTTGCGGCGGGTCGGCGGTTCGGAGAACGAATTTCAATTCCTGAACGAAGAGACTTATGCCCCGGACCGGCCGATCCAATCGGTTGACGAATTTTGCGCCCGCATGGGGCTTGAAACCGCGCGCCCAAAGGGTCTCGTAATGCTCCACGCGTTTTCGGATGCGACCCATCACACACCCCGGATGATCTTCGACGATTATAATGAATGGTTTCTGCAAACACTCGATGTTGCAGTCGGCCAGCAAGAGGTCGATTGGCTCTTCAAGCTGCACCCTTACGACCATCACTACACCGACGACCGAGAACCCGCCGAGCGTATCGCAGCGCTCACGAACGATTACGCCCATATTCATCTCGTGCCGGAAGATTTAAACACGGCGACGTTTCCCGATGTCGCGTCTTTCGTGGTTACGATCAATGGAAAGGCGGGTCTGGAGTTTGCCGGCTTCAGCGTTCCGGTATTGTTGGGGGGGAATGGGTTCTATTCCGGCTGCGGCTTCGACGTGACGCCCGGTTCCATCGAAGAATACCGAGAGGCGTTGAATGATGCCGCGGCGCTCCACCTGACCTCCGAGCAAGTCGCGCGCGCCTTGGTGGCGAACGATCTTTATTACCGAAAAGCGGTTTGCGATTGCCGGCTTTTGCCGGACTCGAGCTATACGTTCTGGAAACCGTTCGACGAAGGTGCGTTCTGGGGTGGCCTCGTCGACGCCATGGAGACCGGTGTCCTGCAGGATGATCCGCTCTACACGGCAATGGTGAATTTGCGGGAAAGTGCGGCCGGGACGTTATTGCGCCCCGAATGATCTAGATCACGGATCGCCGCGCGAGGTCTGCCACCTCATTCTCGTCGAGGTAGAGCAAATCCCGAAAGACTTCGGCATTATGCGTGCCGCTCGGCGCTGCGGTGCTTTCGTAACCGGTCTCAGCCGCGCTGAATTTCAGCGGGAAACCGGCAGCCTTCAGGCCGGGAAGCTCGCCGAGTGTCGGGTGCGAAACAGTATCGATCATGCCGCGCGCTTTGAGATGCGGCCAATTGAGCAAGTCGTCGATGCTTTGGACCGGGCTGGCGACGATGCCATCCGCTTCCAACAAAGAGACGGCGTCTTCCGTTGTGCGGGTCTTCGCCCACTCCGCGACAACGGCGTCGACCTGGCCATTGTGTTCGACCCGCCAATCCATCCGTCCCCAGTTGTCATGGTCGCCGAGGTCTTCGCGTCCGATTAAACGGCAAAGTGCGCGCCACATGGCGTCGTGGCCTATTCCGATCACCAGCCAGCCGTCCTGTGTCGGATAAGCATTGAATGGCGAGAAACGCATAATGCGGTTGCCTTGCTGAAACGGCATGCCGAGATCTTCGTAGATATCGAGGGCCTCGTCGAAAATGAGCGAAAAAAGGACGTCGGTCATCGAGATGTCAATATGTTGACCTTCACCAGTACGTTCGCGATGAAAGAGTGCGCCGAGGATACCGGAGAATGCGAAACCGGCGGAAACCGTGTCGGCAAGCGGTGTGCCCGCCTTCGTCGGTGGGTTTCCAGATTGGCCCGTTACGCTCATCAATCCCGACATCGCCTGTGTCGTCAAATCGTAGGCCCGCCGTTTAGCGTCAGGGCCGGTTGATCCATAGCCCGTTATCGAACAATAGATGAGTTCCTGCTTGAATTTATGTAGCGACGGCCAATCAATTCCCAAACGCTGTGTGGTGCCGACGCTGAAGTTCTCAACGACGACATCGCTTTTTTTGACTAAACGTAAAAATAGGTCATGACCTTCGTCCGTTTTCAGGTCAAGGGTGATCGATTTTTTGCCGCGCAAGCGTTTGAGAAAAGCGATACCAAGATCGCTGTCATCACGCTTCTGTATCGTCGGTCCGTCCTTGCCGTAGAAAACAGGTGCGCCGGAGAGCGCATCGCCGGTTGTGGGGTTATCAACCCTGATCACCTCCGCTCCCATGCCAGAAAGCAGCAGGGTGCAGTGCGGTCCCGCCAGATACTGCGTAAGGTCGAGGACGCGGACGCCTTCGAGGATACCGTGACTGCCACGTCCCTTGAGCTTCATTCCTCGCGTCCGACAGCCTTGGCATCCTTTAAATTCAATATCTCTGCTTCGGAGAACCCCCAATCAGAAAGGACTTCCTCTGTCTGTGCACCGAAATCAGGAGGTCCAAACTTCACGCTTCCTGGGGTTCGGCTAAAACGAGGTGCTGGGCCGGGCTGTATTATACCGTCTACTTCAACGAAACTGCCACGTGCCTTGTTATGTGGATGATGAGGTGCCTCGCTAAAACTTAGTACCGGCGAAAAGCAGATATCTGTTCCCTCCATGATTTGACACCATTCATCGCGGGTCTTCTCTTTAAACTTGCCGTCCAGAAGGGTAATTATCTCAGGCCAACTTTCGGGTTCGAGCTGCGGCGGTAGGCTTGCTAGATCGATCTCCAGCGTTTCCATTAAAAGGTTATAAAATTTTTCCTCTACGCAGCCGAGCGAGATATGCTTGCCGTCCTTCGTTTCATAACATCGCCAGAACGGCGCGCCGCCATCAAGCGGATTGCTCTCTCGCTCATCTTTCCAGTGACCGGAGGACGCTAGGCCGAAACATGCCATAGCGAGATAGGCAGAACCTTCTGTCATCGCGATGTCGACGACCTGTCCCTTGCCGGAATTTTTGGCCTCTAGTATGCCGGCAAGCAGGCCAAGCGTGAGGAACATGGCACCGCCGCCCATGTCGCCGATCACGTTGAGCGGCGGGACCGGGCGCTCTTTTGTACCAATGGCATGAAGCACGCCAGAGAGTGAAATATAATTGATATCATGACCGGCGACTTCTGCGAGCGGCCCTGTTTGTCCCCAACCAGTCATACGTCCGTATATGAGACGCGGGTTGCGGGCCATGCATACATCTGGACCGATGCCTAGGCGCTCCATTACACCGGGCCGCATTGGATCAATCAGAGCGTCTGCGCTTTCGATCATACGAAGCAGCGTCTCCACACCTTGCGGGTGTTTTAGATCAATGGCAACCGACGGCCTGCCTCTGCGACGAATATCGGCCTTTGGCCCCGCGTATTCGAAGCCTAAACCCGTCGGTGCCTTACGATCGATGCGCACAATGTTCGCGCCAAGGTCAGCAAGCAGCGACGAACACAGAGGACCCGGCCCAATGCCGGCTATCTCAATTATCTTGTAGCCGGTGAGCGGGCCACCTTGATCCGTTTTGGTTTCGTTCATGACAACCTAATGGTTTGCCCCGATCAGTAGGTCTGTGCTTTCTCGTGCAGCCTCTCTTGCCCAGGTGTCGAGTGTCTCTCCTGATGCGCTGCTTATTGGGTGATCTATAACCACGAAGGGATACCCATCCGCGCCAAGCACCTTCGCCATCAATTTGGCGGCACTGGTAAACTTTGTCGTCATAATACCCACAGACGGCTTGCCGATTTTTTCGCCAATCACTGCATCATGCA
Organism: Pseudomonadota bacterium; assembly: GCA_036337155.1. Taxonomy (GTDB): domain Bacteria; phylum Pseudomonadota; class Alphaproteobacteria; order UBA8366; family UBA8366; genus UBA6544. The sequence continues at coordinate 4,630 of JAYZET010000015.1, forward strand.
AACTGCACGAAGAGCAACTGCCTCAGTCGCCGATGCCGGCGATTACGGCATCCCAATTTTCTGCTTCCTCAACGATGTGTGCATCGGCTGGAGCACTGTAATTAGACTTGATAGCGCGAACGACTTGGGCCACGCCGTATGTTTTCTTAAGTTCGTCTTCGAAGGCATCAAAAAATGGAATAGTGTTCCTTTTGCCGTTAGAGATAATACCGACTGTGGTGCCTTCCAATGCCGAGAGGCGAGAGGCGAACGCAAAGTTGCCCGTGTTACCCTCGTGGGTCGGATCTAAAATTTCAAGGGTCATTGTGTCTCCTTTCTTTCAACAAACTACTTCCATCCCGGAAAAGATTTAACGCTATTCGGGAGCTAGTTCATTCTGGTTCGCAGTCGAGGCAAGCACCTATGGCGACCGTAACGGCTTTGCTTTTGTGGCCAAGCCAAGGCGGGATCACTGAGCCAAACCCACCGGCTGGGCCGCCAGCCGCGATGAGCAGGAGATGATCCGGATCGGGTAGGGCTGGGTATTCCTGATCGCCCCGGCTTCCGACTACATTACCCTTGCCAACATCTGCCCATTCTCGGCGGAAAATTCGCGCGTTTTCGAATACGTACTGCTTGATATCTTGTCGGGTCCATCCCGCGTCCTTGAAGTGTTGGCGTAGTTGCGGCGGCATAATGATGGCGTAATTGCCGGGATAGATCGAATAACCGCGCATGTTGCCTTTAATCTCGCTGCAATACGTATTCAGAATTTCCTCTGGCTCCGTCGTCCACTCATTCATGAACTGGCGGGGTCCGAGTGCGGCCATTACTGTGACGGCGGATGCTTCTTTCGGGATGCCGCGGTCTTCAGCAAGGGAAGGCCACGGTGAGGCTTCTTCGTCTTCTGCAAGGCAATAGCTCAGCTTTCCGGGATGTCCAAGTGTTGCGCGATCTATCTGCCCGGGACGCACATCCAGTAAGTTGCAGAGCACTAGGCGGACGGTGCGTCCAATAACAGCGGTTGCACGGTCGCTGGACCCAAGTGCGTTAAATGTGCCGCTCATCCCGAGTTCCCGGCGAACTGGCCCGTTGATGACGACTAAGATCGCGCATCCGCCGGTACTGGCTGTTGCGCCGTGCACTAAAAACGGTTCCTGGAGCATTGCGGTTACCGCCGCCACGACAACGGGAAAATGCATTGGCAGACAGCCAGCCATTACCGCGTTGATCGCAAGTTTTTCTGCTGTTATCGAGCGCTCCCGAACCGGCTCAATACCGATTAGGTGATCCTCTGGGAGCATTGCCCACTCAAGGCAAGCCTTTACAGCGTCAGTCGTAGGCGGAACAACCGGTAGCCCGTCTGTCCAATTGCGGCTGTGATAGAATTCCTGTGCAGCGAGGATGTCTTCGACTTCGTAGCGTGTCGATGCTAAGATCATGTGCTGTGTTTTCGCCTCTTAGTGAAATCTGTAAAGATTATTCGCGGCCTATAAGTTGATCCCAATTAATATCCAATTTGATGAATTTTGGCCATCGCGTTGTTAGGGTTACCGTGCAGTTTCTTGCGGAATATTTCTAAAGGATATTGGTATTATCAATTTGAAGTCGTGTTTCAGTATAGAAAGGCCTTAAGTAATATTGCCGTCTCGATGCATCCGTAAGGCAAACCTGAAACGTGAGCATATGCGTTGATTACCCCTATTTTGGGGAGTTAGGGAATATGTTTCGATTAGCGCTTGATGATAGGAGCGGTGTGTCTCGCCGACCTAATGCTAACGAGATAGTTAGGCAGTCGGTTTGAGACAAGTCGCCGATGTACTACAATCTATTACTCAGAACTTGGGAGCCGAAACGATGACGCCGGAAAACATCCTGAAGCAAGACCCGATAGTCCTGACACAGGAGCAGCGGGAGCTCTTTTTTGAACAGGGCTTTGTTGCTATTGACGGCCTAGTCGGAGAGGAGTGGCTAACCCGCATAAAGACACGGTCGGACGAATTCATTAATCGTAGCCGCCAATTTACGGTATCGAACAAGGAATACGATCTCAGTCCAGAACATACGCCAGACAAGCCGTATGTCCGTCGCCTCCGAGCCCCGGTTGACCGTCATCCGGAGTTTTGGGAGTTTGCTCATAACTCGGTCTTTACGGAAGTTGCGGCAGATCTTGTCGGTCCGGACGTCAAGTTCCATAGCTGCAAGATCAACTACAAGCATCCAGGCGGTGGTGAGGTCGTTAAATGGCACCAGGATATTCCGGCTTGGCCACACACCAATTTCAGTCCAGTGACACTAGGTGTCTATTTCCACGACGTGACTGAAGCAGAAGGACCTCTTGCTTGTATCCCGGGAAGCCACAAGGGGCCGCTTTATTCGCACTTCAACAAGGATCGGACCTGGAGCGGTTATCTATCGAAGAACGACTTGTTAGAAGCCAAACCAGAAAATGCCGTGAGTTTGACTGGCAGGGCCGGAACAGTGATCGCAATTAATTGCCGGACCATCCACGGCTCGATGGATAATAAGACGGATCGGGAGAGGCCATTGTTGCTGTACGTATATAGCTCAGCCGACGCCTTTACGTGGATGCCTAACCCGACGCCGTGTTCCAAGTCAGGGGAGATCGTGCGCGGTACGACGGCGCGTTTCGCACATATGGACCCTTACGCCATCGAGGTGCCACCCAATTGGGATAAAGAGGGATACGGCAGCATTTTCGCCTCGCAGCGGAAGGAAACATTGGCGAAGGCTTCCTGATGACCCCGGAGGACATACTGAAGCATGAACCCTGCGTGCTAACGCAGGCGCAGCGTGAGTTCTATTTTGACAACGGCTATCTCGCGGCGGAAGGTCTGATCCCCCGAGATTGGATAGATGCCGTTCGAGCAGCTTCTGACGAAAGGATCGAGGCCAGCCGCAGCGAAAATGAATCTGGCGATGAGTTCGATTTGGCACCGGAGCATTGCTCAGAGAAGCCACACGTGCGGCGTATCAAGCGTCCGGTCGATCATCATCCCGTCTTTCGTCAGTTTGCAGTGGAATCGCCATTAGCGGATATCGCAGCCGACCTCGTCGGGCCGGACGTGAAGTTTCACAGCTGTAAAATTAATTACAAACACCCTGGTGGTGGAGAAGTCGTGAAGTGGCATCAAGATATCTGTTTTTGGCCGCATACAAACTACAGTCCGGTTACACTCGGCTTTTATTTCGATGGATGTGAAGAGGCACAAGGGCCGCTGACGGTAATTCCGGGTAGCAACAAGGGCGAATTGTTCAGTCATTACGATGATGCCGGGAACTGGTCCGGTACCGTTTCGGACAAGGATATGGCGTCCCAGAACCCAAATGGTTTGGCGGGACCGACCGGTCCCGAAGGCACAGTGTTGGCGCTCAATTGTAGGACACTGCATGGCTCGAAAGCAAATAAGACAGATCAAGTTCGCCCAATTCTGCTGTATGTCTACACTTCAGCGGACGCCTTTCCGTGGAGCTATCACCCGACTCTGACGGACTTGTCCGGTGAGATCGTGCGGGGGAAGCCCGCAGAATACCCGCATATGGATCCGCGTCCCTGTCCTGTGCCTCCCGATTGGAGTAAGACCGGCTATGGTTCGATATTCACGAGCCAGGAGAAGGGCGACGACGGCGGCATGATATAATCTGACGTTTAACGACGGATTGAACCTATGAAAGCGTTAGTCATCGGTGGGACGGGCCCAACCGGACCACATATTGTCAACGGTTTGATAGAACGTGGCTACGAGACAGCGATCCTGCACAGAGGCGCTCACGATAGTAGTCTCATCCCCGCGCAAGTAGAACGCATTGTTGGCGACCCCCATTTCAAGGAAACTCTTTTAGCGGCGATCGGCGACCGGCGCTTTGATGTGATTGTGGCTACCTACGGGCGGATCCGTTACGTGGCGGAGGTAGCAGTGCATCTTACCGATCGTTTGATCACGATCGGTGGTTCCCCCGGCTACCGTGGCACGCGGCAGCCAGGCCTGTTGTTTCCGAGGGGACTGCAAGTGCCGTTGCCAGAGGGTGCACCGCAGGTGAAAAATGAGGAAGAGTTTCGCTTTGGCTATTTGGCTCACATCAGCGAAAATGCCGTGATGGAACGGCACGTTGTGGGCGATTATGTTGCCACGCATTTACGCTATCCGCTTATCTACGGTCCACGCCAATTGGTCCCAATGGAATGGCATGTCATTCGGCGCATTTTGGATGGACGGAAGTTCATCGTTCTTCCGGATGATGGCCATATTCTGTTTTCGCGCGGTTACGCGGTGAATATGGCGCATGCCGTCCTTCTTACGGTAGATCATCCCGAATTATCTGGCGGTAAGATTTACAATACTGCTGATATCCATCAGTTCACGCTTGGTCAATGGGTCGAAGTGATTGCAGATGTGATGGACGCGGAATTAACCATCGTTGGTATTCCTGGCGACTACGCCTATCCGTCTCGAGATTTGGTCATTGGCCGTATGGAAATGCACCACCAGCTATTCGATATTCATGCCATCCGCGCCGACCTCGGATACAAAGATATTGTGCCGGCGGTCCAGGGTTTAGCAGAGACAGTACGGTGGTACAGAGATAACCCACCACAAATGGCAGGAGACTTCGAAATCGATCTACAAGCGAACTATAAGACCGAAGACGAATTGGCGACACTCGACCTTGAATACCGGGCGCGTCTTGCTGAGGTCAAGCATGTCTCGCGGCCCTACCGCCATCCCTATGCGCATCCAAAGACACCAAACGAGCAGAGGGATCATAGGAGCCGATGACACCAATTCGGAACGCAGGGTGGCGCCGGTTGCTTGCCGTGTTTGCGGGATTAGGCGCGGCGAGCTACGCCGTCTTCGGGAATATTGACGTCTTCACAAAATCTCTCTATTGGATCGAGTATACCTCTAAGCAGCCGGGATTGAGTGGCGTAATTATCATAGTTGTGCTCATTTCCGCCTTCGTGGGCGGCTGTTTTCTTGTTGGCTGGATCGCGTCCGGTTTTCGGTCAACCGAGGAATAGTGGGTAAAAATTTTTAACTCGTTCCAGCTTTGAGTAACGCTCGTTTCAGAGTGGTAATGCTTTCTCACCCTGAGCTCGCATACCGAGCCTATAAATGCATGGGATACTATTTCTTACTCCGCCGCATCTTCTAGCGTAGCCGGGGCGATGGAAAAACCTTCATCTGCGTCGAGGTCGGCTATCAGCGCTTTCTGTTCCTCGACGGTCAGCGATACCAGCGGCGGTCGGACCGTCGCCCAAGCCGTATCTGCGTGATAGTGGCTGATGATGGTCTTCAGCGCAGGGATTAGCGTGCGCGATTGTATGATCTGGCGGGTCTTGGTAATTGCCGCCTGTAAGGCGTCGGCTTCCTGGGTTTCCCAATTTTCGTATACCTTGCGAATGCCGGTCGGGTTGACGTTTCCGGTCGCTGTGATGCATCCGACCCCGCCGCCGCGAAGTGTATCGAGTAGGAAAACTTCGGACCCTGCGAAAGTGCCGAAGCCTGGAAAGGCATCAAGGATTGCCTTAGTATTCGACCAATCTCCGCCGCTGTCTTTCAGGCCCACGATGGTATCCGGATATTCCGTAATTAGTTTGCCGATCAGGTCGAGGCTGAAGGGCGTCCCGGTCTGCGGGGGAATGTGGTAGAGGTAAATCTTGAGCCCGCTGTCGCCGACGCGCTGGATTACCTCCGAAAAGAAGCTGAATAGCCCTTCATCTGTGATACCTTTGTAGTAGAAAGGTGGCAGCATCAGGACGCCCCCGCAGCCGTGAGCAACTGCATGCTTATTGAGGCGCACTGCCTCGTCGATCGAACACGCGCCGGTCCCCGGCATGAGTTTCATCCCCGGTACACCCATCTCCAACAACGCATCGAGCATTGACATTCGTTCGTCCGCTGATTGGGAGTTGGCCTCGCTTGTTGTGCCGAAAACCGCAAGGCCGTCTGCACCTTGCGCTAACAGCCAACGGCAAAATGCAGCAAAACGATCCAAGTCTGGGCTTAGATCGGCCTTGAATGGGGTCAGGACTGGCGCCAAGACGCCGTGAAAAGGATGATTGGTCATGTTTTTTGTTCCGCATTAGGCAATTCAACGAGTGTAGTCGTGATATCTCGGACTAACAATGCGTTTGCTGCGTAGTCTGTTAGTTTTAAGGTGTGACTTGCGTCACATGCCCGTGGTCAACAATGGGTCATGTTAATGGGTCAAAACTGTCTTTGGTTTGAAGACGAGGTATTAAAATGGCCGAAATCCGATTGATGGGCGCTGATGCATCTGATGAACTTGCAAAGCTAGTTCTCGATGAGTTTTCATTCAAAATTCGTGCCGCGGCTGCATCTTCCCAAAAAGGGCTTAGCGCAAAAGATGTAGAAGGTCTTATCGACGATTTCATGGAGAAAGGGCGCTACAAGACGCTAGTTAATTTTCAGGAACGGTTCGAATTGACCCTGCGCGAGCATGAGCGAGATATTTGGGACCGCACCCGTGCACGGCCATTCGAAAGAGTTCTAATCCAGCGGTTTTGCCACCTTTTCCCATCTGAGGGTGAACTCCATGATGCCGAGGGCGCAGTTTCACGTCGTATGATACCCGGGTTTTTGAAAGCTATGGAACAATTAGTTGGTCACCTGCATTACAAGCGACTTTGTCACGAGTGCAAAGCTATCATTACACTAATGAAGCGTCAGAAATTGAAGGAATTTCGGTGGTACGATATTTATGATGACCGCAACGCAAACGCGTTAATTGATGAGGCTCTGGCCGTGGTGGCACTTACCTTTGTAGACTTCGAAAAAAACCTGAATTGGCTGTTGTCTATCATTAATGCAGAGTTGGAGGTGGCGGAATTCTATGCGTTCGAAGGAGAGGGCGTAGATAGCTGGGAACTCGATCGGATAGGTCTTATTAAGGTTTTACGCGGGCTATATGTGCCGTTTGCCAAGTGGTCAGGGAAAAAGATTAACGATCGGAAGCAGATTGAACGCCTCTACGGCGTACATTCCGCGGCTGCCATTAGGAGTATTTTGCTAAGTCTTGAACCAGACACTGCCAATGTTTAACCGAGTTTTTCTCCAACGGACATGTCTACTGATGATGCAAACTCTATGGCAGTGACCTTGCCCGCGTCATGGCGCACGCGCGTTACGCAAACACCGCTATCTCCACAAGCGATGATCATGCCATTGTCAGAAATGTCGACGACCTCGCCCGGTGTTCCCGAAGCACCGTCGGCCTTGGTAGAGCCATAGAGCTGGATCTCGTTGCCCCCAAACGTTGTCCACGCGCCCGGCACCGGGTCGGCGCCCCGGATCATGTTGTGGACCTCCTGCATCGACTTCGCAAAATCAAGTTCGACATCGGTTTTACGGCACCAGCTTTCGTAAGTTTTCTGGGAATGGTCCTGATCGATACGCGGTGCATTTCCGGCCTTTACTAGATCAAGGCTCTCCATCATCGCGTCGACCCCCATTGGGAACAGTTTGTCAAAGTAGATTGTACCGAGTGTGTCGTTCTCCTCAATCGTGCAAGTCTTTTGTAATAAAATGGGCCCTTCATCGAGTCCGTTGTCCGGCCAAAAAATGCTGAGGCCGGTTTCGTCTCGGCCCATGATGATTGGCCAGTTGATGGCGCTTGGCCCGCGATGCAGTGGCAGCAGGGAGGGGTGATACTGGATCGAATCATGGGTCGGGATGTACAGAGCCTCTTCCGGTACAAAGAGCGTTACAAAGGCCATTACGCAAAGGTCAGGCTCGAGCGACTTCATCTGCGCCCAAACGTCAGGGTCCTTGTAGGAGGTTGGCTGAAAGACGGGCAAGCCCTGTTCCTCTGCCGCGACTTTGAGGGGATCCGGCTTTCCCTTTTCGGGTGCTACATAGACCCCGACCACGTTTTCGCCGCGCTCGAGTAGTCGGTCGAGGACCGCTTGTCCAAAGGCTTGCTGGCCGTGCACGATTAGACGCATGGTGTTGTTTCCTCTCCCAATAATCATCTGTCATAACTGAATGATCGGACCACTTCTATATAGGTAGTATAATTGGTAAACCAGTCCCGCTTGGCCAATCCTTGCCCTTTGGAGTGACTGATGCCGGCAAATCGCAATCCCAAATAACTCAACAAACTGCAGCTTAACACCCTGTTTATCCTGCCGGAGTTTGCAGATGGCAATATCGGTGAACCCGGCGTGGGAGAGGGCGTGGTAAGAACGAACCAAATTCCACGCCCCCATATGGGTCATTTCCACGTCGCCGACGGGGTGGTGCTGTCGAAGGACGCGACTGGCCTCTTTAATTGGGGCGTCTGGGCTGCATTCGAGCGCAAGGGAATAATGCGTGCAGTAGGAATTCTCCTTTTCGACGACCTTGACAGCGGAAGGCATTAACTTGGGTTACAGGCGTGCAAGAACAGATCGTTGACGGCAGCGATCATTGACTAAAATTTGCCCAAGTCTCATCATTCTGCAGTAGGCGATACCTGCATTGGGCATGGTGCCGATTTGAACTCTACCTCCGCGCTGCCCGCCGCAGCCGATCGTTGATCGCGTGGCCAAGGCCCCTCTCCGGGATAGGGCGGACGGCAATACTTTTATGATTTTGCGCGTCCAGTTCGTGCAGCGTGCGAAATAGGTTTGCCGCGGCCTCAACGAGATCGCCGGCGGGGCTAAGGTTCGCCCGCTCGCCTGAGACCGGCGCGCCAAATCCGATTAGCGCCTCGTCGCCCTCTGCGTGAAGCGCGTTAATGCGGAGTGGCGTGTGAGGCGCGTAGTGTCGCGACAGCATGCCGGGTGACTTAGGCGCGGCATCGTCATGTCCAGCGATTGTGACGCTATCTTCGAGAATGTCTTCCAGCGTCTCGATCACTATGCCCCCGGTGCGAAGTAAGGTTGGGATTTCCGTCGAAAGGTCGAGAACTGTCGATTCGAGACCAACTGCGCATGGTCCGGCGTCTAGTGTTAGCGCCACATCGTTCCTGAAAGCGTCTGAGACATGTTTGGCCTCTGTTGGGCTCAACATGCCGGACTTGTTGGCGCTAGGGGCGGCGACGGGCACACCGGCGGCGCGGAGTAGTTGCTGCGCCGATGCGCTCGACGGCACCCGTAGCGCGGCAGTATCCAGCCCTGCGCTGACCAGAGTGGAGAGGCGGCAGTTTGGCGTTCGCGGTAGGACTATGCTGAGCGGCCCTGGCCACAGCGCTGCTGCTACTCGCTCTGCCCGAGCATCCATGACGACGAACGTGCGTACGTCCTTGACGTTCGGAAGGTGCACAATCAACGGATTGAATTGTGGTCGTTTCTTTGCCGCATAAATCTGTGCGACAGCTGCGTCATCCAGCGCATTAGCTCCTAGCCCATAGACAGTCTCCGTGGGGAAGGCAACGAGATGCCCCTCGCGCAGGAGCCGCGCGGCTTCCTCAACACTGGCATCTGTTATCGGTACAGTGCGCGCCATGGCAGGGATTTACAGGGCGAGCAAAGCCGCTGCAATCCCTGACCCAGTTGCGCCGATCCTATTCAAGCGTTCATTTACGGGCCGCCGTCAATCAAACAGTGAGAGGTCGATGACATCCCCCATGTGGCAATAGCCTAAATCGTTCGGATGCAAACCATCCCCGCAATCGTAATGACGCAGCATCTGGCTAGGAATTGTGGGGTCCCGCAGTGCAGCGTCGAAGTCTGCGATACCGTCCGGGACACCGCTCGTCCGAATCCACTCGTTGAATGCGAGGCGGTGAGTTTCCCGCGCAGGGTTCCAAGCGTTAGCCATAAATGTCTCGTTGCCAAAAGGTGTCAATGTTGCGGCGATAAATTTGATCCCGAGGGCTTGGGCCCGGATTGCCATTTGGTGCATACCAGCTATCATCTGTTCCGCAGAGGCCTCCTGTTCTGGTTTGGCGATGCGATTCCGGAGATCGTTAGTGCCAAGCATAACGACGGCATGCGTGACGCCGGGTTGTGCCAGTACGTCCCGGTCGAAGCGCCGAAGCCCGTTGTCACCACGGATATCGTGCAGGATGCGGTTCCCTCCAAGCCCCTGGTTCATCACACCGAAAGGGCGTCCGCCGCCGCGTTTGTCGAGGCGCCGTGCCAGTTGATCGGGCCAGCGGCAGAATGTGTCGTGGGTTGAGATATTGGCGTCGGTCAGAGAATCGCCGAGGGCGACAATCCCACCCGTCTCTGATCCGACTAGAACATCTACCCCGGCCAAGAAGAACCACTCATCAGTGATTTTGCCAACTGGCATAACTGGGTATTCCGAGTAATCGCCTGGGGGCGAAATGAAGTTCGTCTGCCTAGCATATCGGCCGGTAACCAAGGCTGCTAATACTGGACGAGGCAGATAGATTGAGACCGCGATATCGGCAAGCGATGGCAAGTCGAGCGCGACCGGATCGCTGAAGGATACCGCTCCAGACGCGATGATCGTTCCACTTTTGCCGCCGAAAGTGAGCTTCCTCAGTGTTTCCGGTACGAAGCTCGGCCCACTGTCACGAAGCGCGATTGTCGCGCCCCCAATTGCAAGGTTGGTGTCACTGTGAGCATTAGAGATGCGAACCCGAACCGTCTGGCCGCCGATGCTGATCCGTGGGAAGAGGCGGATAGTGTGATCGGCGAAGTCGACGCCGGCCGTACTCGGCGCCGGCGCCGCGGTCCAACTGCCAACCCAGTGCTGAGTTTCTTTCATGACTGCCCCCCGCTTTAGCTAAGAATGTCCCTAGAAGCGAGGTACACGAATTTGTACCGCTATCGAGGTTCAGGGATTTTGAACAGCGAATTGGATTTTTCAATAGATCGTGGTTCCGTCGTCCTGAGCTTTTATCAAGGCCATGTGGTTTGTGAGTACGATTCGCCCTACACAGGCCCAAGATTATAGCTGTGGGGAAATGGAAAAACCGGAACAGTTAACGCGGCAAAAACTTGCGTCTCAAAACGCTTGAGAGAAGAAGTCGAGTGGTTCAATGGCTGTACCGGTTTTCCAACAAGTCACTACGCGAGCACCTCGCCGAGGAAGTTCTCCATTGCTTGCCAAGATCGGCGGTCGGCGTCTGCCTGATACATCGCTCCCATATCTGGGGCATTTGCTTCCGGGTTGGTGAAGGCGTGCAACGTGTTGCCGTAGCCGTGAATTTGCCAATCGGCGCCAGCCGCAGTGAGTTCTTCAGCTAACGCCACGACGTCCGCCGGAGGCACCATCGGATCATCCCAGCCGTGCAGTGCAAGCACCTTGGCCTTGATTACGTTACCATCCGTATTCCCCGGCTTGTTGAACAGGCCGTGGAAACTCGCCGCCCCTTGGAAGTCTTCTCCAGTACGCGCAAGGTCCAGAACGCAGAGCCCGCCAAAGCAGTAACCGGTCGCAGCTACCTTACTCGCATCAGTTTCTTCTTGGTCACGGAGCACTTGTAGGCCGGTCTTTAAACGGTTCTGGAGCATTGGGCGGTCCTCCAGGAACGGCGACATTAGCTTAGTGTTTTCCTCCGGGTCGCCACCAAGCACGCCCTTGCCATAAACATCCATTGCTAGAGCCGCGTAACCTAGGCCAGCGAGTTTACGTGCCGCTTCTTCCTCAAATGGGCTACGCCCTGCCCAGGCGTGCACGATGAGGACGCCTGGACGCGTACTGGAGCCCGAATCATCCCAAGCAAAATAACCCTCGAGCGCGGTGCCGCCGTCGGTATAGTCGATGGTTCTTGTCTGAACGGACATAAATGCTCTCCCTTAATTTGGTGTCAGTAGCAATATTGGTCAGATGTTAGGCGTGCGCGAAAGTATAAACGTGAAGAACGGAAAAACCCGCAAAAATTATCTGCGTCAAGCTATGTTGATTAACACTACTTCTTAATGGCTTATCTTTGTTTGGTGACATTATCTACCGGCTGTACCCTATATTGCCGTGACCTACTTGAGCCTCTACCTTGCTGGCGGACGAATTATTAGGAGAAGGCGCGCGCCATGTCGGCAGTTAGAAACGAGAAGAAATTTTGCATTTCGGTCATTCCTGGAGACGGGATTGGTAACGAAGTGGTACCTGAAGGACTGCGTGTCTTAGAAGCAGTAGGCAAAAAATACGGCTTCGATTATGGGTTTGAACATTTCGATTGGAACTGCGAGCGGTACGCCAAAACCGGAGCTATGATGCCAGAAGACGGTTTGGAGAAGCTTGCTGGCTGCGACTCTATCTTCCTCGGTGCGGTAGGCTTCCCCGGTGTACCGGACCATATATCGCTATGGGGATTGTTGATTCCGATCCGCCGTGAGTTCCAGCAATATGTAAATCTGCGTCCAGTGCGTCTTCTGCCCGGAATTACACCGCCAGTGCGCGGCTACGAGACTGGTGAAATTGACATGTATGTCGTGCGGGAAAACAACGAGGGCGAGTATTCCAACATCGGGGGACGCATGTACGAGGGTACCGACCTCGAGATGTGTATGCAGGAAAATATTTTTACTAAGCGAGGCTGCGAGCGGATCATGCGATACGCTTTCAATTTAGCACAAAGCCGGCCGCGGAAGAAATTGACCTCTGCGACTAAGTCGAATGGTATCTCGCACACTATGCCTTATTGGGACGAGAAGTTCGCTAAGATCGCGACCGAATTCCCAGATATCGAGACTGACCAGTTCCACATTGACATCTTGACGGCTCACTTCGTGCAACACCCAGACTGGTTTGACGTAGTAGTGGGCAGCAATCTTTTTGGCGATATTTTGTCCGACCTTGGCCCCGCTGTTACCGGGACTATAGCAGTGGCACCTGGTGCGAATATCAATCCGGAGAAGAACTTCCCGTCGATGTTTGAGCCGGTGCACGGGTCAGCGCCCGATATTGCGGGCCAGGGCATTGCGAATCCGATTGGTCAGATTTGGTCGGGTTCCATGATGTTAGAACACCTCGGCGAGCAGGAGGCGGCGGATGCCATCGTCAAGGCCATCGAAACGGTGTTATCCGACAAGAATGCACCGCTGACACCGGATATGGGTGGTACCGCGACGACCGAAGATCTCGGTAAGGCCATCGCTGATGCGGTCTGAACCGCAAGGAAAAGAAGCATGCATGCACGCTATTTTGAGGGTTTCAACGTCGGCGATACTTTCGAGACCCGTGCCGTTACCCTGACTGAGGGGCAGATGGTCGGCTTCTCGATGGAGTACGATCCACAACCGATTCACACCGATCGTGAGGCGTCGAAGGAGGGCATTCACGGCGACATGATCTCGAGTGGCCTTCAAACCCTCGGTCTCGCCAACCGACTATGGATCGAACTCGGTCTTATGGGAGAAAATAATCTTGGTGGGCCGGGGCTCGACGAGGTGCGTTGGCCGCGTCCGGTATTTGCCGGCGATACGATGCGGACGGTGGTAGAGGTATTGGAGGCGCGTGCGTCCCGTTCGAAGCCGGACCGTGGCATCGTCACGTTTGGCTTCACTACCTACAATCAGCGCGACGAGGTGGTAATGACCTATAAATGCGTCGACATGCTGCGGCGCGATCCTTCCGGCTAGTAGCGATTAATTTAGGCGAACTGATTGTAGATTATCTATCGTCACGCTTGGTGGCGGCCTGAAATGATCTTCTGGATTGATCAGGTGGCGTTGCATAACGATCCCCATAAAACGATGCCAATTATTGGTGGCTAATGTTCGGAATGATCACTGTTGGAACAATACCGACCATTGTCGGCAACTGTATTCAGTCGGACGGTTGGGTGATTTCACCGTTTGCCGAACCGTCTTTCTATATGTCCTAGCGCTGCGAGAGCATCGGCCGCATCCGGCAGTTCGTCGTAAACGGGAATGCCATGCGCCAGTGCGCGATCTCGGTAGACACGTTTCCGGTCGTCTACTTTCGCTGATCCGTCCGAACGAAGAGCAAGCGCAAAATGCGCCTGGCCCGGATACTTCTTGCCGATGTTTACAGCCGCTTGGAACAGATTTTCAACTGGGTCGACATCGCCACGGCCGATGAAGGCTGCAAGATTTAGATGCATGACGACGGCGTCGGGCATAGATTTCTCGTAAATAATATTTAGGATTCGGTTGGCGACCCGGCCTTCTTCCTGTTGAAGTGTGCCGACTGGCGTGTCGATTGGGTTTGCCACGCTGGTCCCGGGCGGCAGTCCAAGTGCTTCGAGTGTTGATCGGATATCGGGCGGGAAAGGGGCGATTTCCAGCCCACGCTCGGCAAAAAAGTCCGTCGCCAACACGCTCGTACCGCCGCCGTTCCCGAAGAGGACGATTTTTTTAGTCGGCCGTGCTGGTCGTGGCGTTAATTGCTGCATCGTCAACAGCGCATTGACGAATTGGTCGACAGTATCCACGAGCACGCAAGGAGTCTGAGCAGCAAGCGCTTGCCAACCTGCCATATCTTCGGCGAGCGCCCCCGTATGAGAGCTTGCGGCGAGACGGCCTAGTTCCGAACGGCCGCCTTTTAAAATGACGACCGGCTTCGTCACTGGTGTTGTGCAGAGCAATTCGAAGAACCTGCGGCCGTCGCCGATATCTTCCAGATAGAAGCCAATAACTGAGGTTTCCTCGTCAGCCAGGTAGAAATCCAGGAGGTCAGCGGGGCCGATATCCGCACAATTACCGGCAGTCACGAAGCCGCTGAAGCGCAGGCCGCGCCATTGTCCGCGTTTGATGATATCGGTACCAAGACCACCACTTTGGGTCATTACGCCGACCCGACCCAATTCTTTTGGTGCATCAACCGGAAAGGTCACACCACCGCGCGGTGAATAGAGGCCTAGGCAATTGGGTCCGATCAGTCGACAGCCGGCTTCTCGCGCCGCGCTGACAAGTTCCTCTTCCAACGCGATACCGTCTTCGACCTCGCGGAAGCCGCTCGAAATGACCTGAGCAAACTTCACATTGCCCTTAGCGGCGGCGATCATTTGTGGGATGCGATCGGCCCGTGTCGCAACATAGGCATAGTCGATCGGTTGCGGCGTCTCAGCGAGGCTTGGATATGCCTTCAGTCCTTCAATCTTTTTTGCCTTAGGATGGATTGGAAAAATTTCACCGCTATAACCGTAGTCCTTCATGCGGCGAATGAAGGTGTTAGCGATGATGCTGCTCGTTGTAGATGCACCGATAACGGCAATTGTCTTTGGCTCGAAGAGTGGCTTGAACCTTTGGGCCGCGGTAAGGCCATCAGATGCCACTTTTGCTTTAGGCGAGGAACTGGGATCGGCAAGGACAACCGCTACGTCGACGGCGACCGCTCCTGTCGCATTCACGATTATCGGATTGATGTCCAGTTCCACGATTTCGCCACCTTGCCGCGTTAGTAAGCCGTCGGATCCGCCGATCTTCAGTAATAGGTCGACCACAGCATCGAGCGAGACGCCATCATCCCCTCGAACTCCTTCGAGGATCGCCTTACCGCGTAATTCGTTTAGCATGTCACGCGCGTGTGTCTCCGATATCGGACAGAGCCTGAATGCTACGTCTTTCAATACCTCAATAAATATACCGCCGAGACCGACCATGATCATTGAGCCGAACTGCGGATCCAGCAGGCCTCCGATGACGAGTTCCTTGCCTGGCGGGGCCATCTCCTCGATAAGGTAACCGTCGATTGCGGCTGATGAGAGGGTTGGAAGTGCCGCCATTTCCTCAATCGCGGCTTTCACGGAATTAGCATCAGTGAGGCCAAGCCGAACGCCGCCTGCGTCGCTTTTGTGCAAGATAACGTTGGAGAGAACCTTGACCGCAAAAGGTGGTGACAAGTTCGCCAGCCTTCGGTCAACCTCCATGGCGTCGGAAACGCGAACGGAATGGGGTACGTCAACGCCATACCCGGAGAGCAACGCCTTGCCTTCCATTTCATTTAAAGCGGAACGCCCGCCTGAGCGGGCGAGCTGGAGAAGGTCCAAATCGATCATTCAGAATTCCTTAATATTATTCTGATCGCGGTGTAACGATACAGACGGCCTATACGTGGTATGACGAGGCCGAAGTAGCTCGTATCAATAACTCGTTGGCCATGTGCGCATCAGATGTTCGCCGATACCGCCATTTTTTCGCAGCCGATAGACATCTAACATCCGGATCAAGTATTCACGTGTTTCTTGCGGCTTCACAATGTTTTGTAATGAAAAAATTGTTGCCATATCCCACACCGCCGAATCCTTTTGGATGTCTGCCAATGCTTCCTGAAAGCCCTCTTCGCCGATATCAATGCCGTGCACTATGCTGGTCGCAAAGTTAGGGTCCATGAAGCTAACTTCAGCCGTCGGCCAGGCGATCATCTCGTCGTTATGACGTCCGCCGCCCATTGCGACATATGCGCGTCCGTAGGCTTTGCGCACAATGACGGTGATGCTCGGTACGGTGACAAGACAAGAGGAATTCATAAAGTTCATGATCCAGCCAGGTGCCCCCTTTCTTTCGGCTTCGGTACCGACTACGAAGCCCGGCGTGTCCATCAATCGTATGATGGGGATGTTGAAGCTGTCGCACATGACCTGGAAATCGATGATTTTGCGGCAAGCTTCCTGCGATAGTGCGCCACCGCCAAATTGTGGGTTGTTAGCGACGATCCCAACACTCTTGCCGCCAAACCTAGCGAGGCCGACCGTGCCGGCTTTTCCAAAGCGTGGCTTGAACTCGAAAAAACTGTCTTTGTCGACGATTATCTCGATGATGCTGCGCATATCGTATACCTGGGCTTGGCGCTCAGGAAGAATTTCAAGAATGTCTTCTTGGTTTTGCTCTGCATCCTCACCCGGTTCGTATTCCGGCGGCAGCAACGTATTATTAGCCGGCATGTAGGAGAGAAATCTGCGTAATTCCAACATTGCCTGCTCGTCGGTGTCGACGAAGCGATCGATCAGGCCTGTTTGATCGGCATGTAACCGCCAACCGCCGAGTTCCTCGAGGTCAACCTTTTCACCAATCGCCATTGATACGAGGCGCGGGCTTGAGACCGACATGATAGATCCCTTCTTCATCACCGCGAAGTCGGAACAGCAGCACAACCAGGCTGAAGAACCGAACGCCGTGTCGAGCGCCGCTGCCACCCAGGGGGTATCGCGCATGCGACGGAACTGCGTCGTGTCGTTGCCGAGCAGGGTGCCCATGCCCCGGGAACCCATGGCGTCCGGCAGTCGCGCTCCTGTCGACTCACCCACATGAACGAATGGAAAGCCTTTTTCAGTCGCGACCCGCCGTGCGTGTGCCATTTTCTTCGAGTTTGTGGCGCTGGTTGAAGCGCCCTTGACGGTAAAGTCGTTGACGCAAACACCAATGTCGCGCCCGTCGACCTTAGCGAATCCAACAATTTTTCCGTCGCGTGGTGTACGCCCTTCATCATCTTTGACCAAAATTGAAGAGCCAAGTAGACCGGTTTCAATGAAACTTCCTTGGTCGACTAGCGAATTTAGGCGTTCCAAGGCGTTGAGTTGGCTTCGATTCCGTCGCTTCTTGAGTTTCTCCTCTCCACCCATCGCGGCGGCTTTCGCGCGCCGTTCGTCGAGTTCCTGGAGGAGCTTTTCGTGCGCCATTCCTTACATCCTGATTGAGGTTTGATGAAACTTTAAATGCCACCTGATAATTACAATGATATGGCGGAGGGTCTAACGCATAGTGAAAGGTCGGGTGGATGTTGGTGGTAAAATTCAATTTTGCAATTGGCGGTGAGAAGGAAAATGGTAAAAATTCTGGTGGTAGGCGGTAATTCGTTTATTCGAAACGTGCTTCCAACCATGTATATGGCTAAAAGGCACTGAGGTGGTCCATACAGGAGACGGTTCGCCGACGCTAAACTGTATCGTGGATCCAGTGGCTCTTGTACCTATTCATATTCACATGACGAAGATCAAAGACATCCAACTCATTTTATGAATTAAGAAAACCAATCTTGGTATGCCGGTCATTTCGAAGACGGCTAGGAAGATGAGAAATTGGATACGACTAATAACGCCGAGATACAAATGAGGTGTATGAGCTAAGGCAATCCACTTCGTCAACTTCGTTGACGCGACATATAGTCGTATAATATGCGTAACAATCGGTTAACGGGATCCCGCAACCGCTTTGGCTAGCGGTGAAATCGATTCCAGTGCCTCCAATGCGAGAACCTCACAGATCACCGTTGCGGTGTGCTCTTCACCGATAACGGGTATGGCGAGCAAGCGAAATTTATCGACGAGCTTTGCTTCCTGTGAATTGAGGTCGCTTTCGGGGACCGCGACGTCGAAACACTCGTGAATCGCCATGCCGTCCGAGAGGTATACAGTTACGCCGGCCCCCCTGTAACCGTAGCTGTCATCGACAACGGACGTTACCTTGTCTCGCAGAGCGACGAGATCAGGCCGGACGGCGTGTTCCTCGCTATAAACATGGAGTGCACTAGTTGGCTCTCCCGAGAGCGCAAGCGCGAACGTCATACGCAGGCTGAACTTGATGCCGAGGCCATTTGTTGGGGCTGGGATGTCACACATCTTGGTTATCCGTGTGTGGACGCGGATTTCCACCTTCTCGACCTTGGTGAGATCGAAGACCGGGTTCTCACTGATCAGTCGCGCGCATTCGATCGCGCTGTGCGTGCCGTAGCAGGCCGCGTGATGCTTGAAGAGTATCTTTTCCGTAAAAAAAGTCTCGCCTATGCCGGCGAGCGCGGCGTCCGTATCGAAGGTAACTCCGTGGGTCGCGGCGAAGCCTCGTTCATGCTCGATGATGTCGGCCGCTCCCGTGAACCCGCGTGCTGCCCATTCTGCTGCGCGGTAACCGGCCTCCGCCGCCATGCCGGCGTGGAGCGGTTTGCACATCGTACCGAAAGAAGCCATTAAACCCGCCGCCTGGGTCCCGGCGATGCCTAAGGCCCGTGTTGTCGCTTCGTTATCGAGCCCGAGCAGTAATGCCGCGGCCGCCGCAGCGCCAAAAACCCCGACGGTCGATGTCTGATGCCAACCATGGTCGCGGCCATCACCGATTAGAGAGCCAACACGCGCTTCCGTCTCAATACCTGCGACTATCGCTGTTAGCAGATCGCGCCCGGATAGGTTATCCCGCTCTGAGAGTGCGAATGCTACCGGTGCCACCGGTACCGTCGGGTGACCGCCAACCTTGGGATGTACGTCGTCATAATCGAGCGCATGTCCGGCCGCTCCGTTGATCAGTGACGCTTGGCTGACGCTTCCTTTGGTTCCGAGGCCCAGAAGTGTCGACTGACCGCCGAGCCCCTCCCCCGCAGCTTGGTCCCGCAGAATGGCGACGAGCGGCTCCTGCCCGCCCGCGAGCGAGACTCCGAGCCAATCGAGGATGGCGTGCTTACCGACCGTCCGCGCTTTCATGGAAAGACTGTTGTAGGACATGCCGCTCGCATGCGAAGCAAGCTGACGGGTGATATCGGTTTGATTAGCCGATTGGTCGCGCGCCTGGCTCATGGCAATCCTTTATACCTTTATTATAGTTTGGTTCAACCATAGCACTCAGAAGATTGAACACGAACATCGATCCTTTGTGAAGGCGCTGGATTGCCGAGCATTCGGTGACCCCGACGGCACGACGCGGGCCGGCTGGGACCAATCCCATATTGCCGTGATGAACGCGTCTATCTATTCTAATGGCCGCCTATGGGCGGTGCGATCGCTCGAAGCGCGTCAGGAGGCATACGCACGGGGTCGTACCTATATTGGAGAATAATTATGGCCGAAACGACTATTGAGACAGAGGCAAACGAAGGTGGTGATGCACCCGATTCGCCGATAGTCGAGCCGCCGATTTTTGTTTGGCCGCCCCGACCGGTGGCGATGGCAAAGTTCTTTTTCGGATACCCGGGCTATTTCCTGCCGATGAACATCCTTTATATGGGGCTCGCCATTGTTAGCTGGTTCTGGCTGACGCCAGATCTCGCGAATATGAAAAATTTTCAACTGGATTGGATCACCGTTGTCTACGGGCGCAACCTCATTCTCACTTTCTTGGTTTTCGGTGGACTGCATTGGCGCTTTTACACGCGCTCGGCGCAGGGCGAACGCTTCATGCTGAACCGCAAGCGCCCGACGGGATCGCACCGCCGGTTCCTGTTTGGCAACCAAGTGCACGAGAATATGTTCTGGACCGCAGGCAGCGCTGTGGCTGTATGGTCTACTTACGAGGTTGTGACCTTGTGGGCTTTCGCCAACGGCTACATCCCGATGCTGAATTGGGAGGCGCATCCATTCTACTTCGTGTTGCTGTTCTGTGCGATCCCTATGATCCGCGACGCACATTTCTACTTCGTACATCGTTTGCTTCATTACCGTTGGCTTTACCGCACGGTACATCAGCTGCACCACAAGAACGTCGATATCGGTCCGTGGTCAGGCATGTCGATGCATCCACTGGAGCATATTCTCTATTTCAGCGGCATCCTGCTGCACTGGATACTGATATCCCATCCAATACATGTCATCTTTCATGTGCAGGCGACCGGACTGACCCCTGCAATAGGGCATGTAGGTTTTCACAAGTGGATGAAGAAGAATGGCTCCACCGCGTCGATTGGCCAACGCTATTTCCACTACCTCCATCACCGTTATTTCGAGTGTAATTACGGTGGTGACGGTACCGTGCCGCTCGATAAGTGGTTCGGTACTTGGCACGATGGTACACCAGAAAGCCAGGCAATCATGCGTGGTCGACGGAAACATTCGCACGGTATATGATAAAAGGCTGTAATCGATGTTGCGGTTAATGCCGAGATGAACCAGCCATGGTACCTTAAAAATTTTGAAGGACGGCTGTATCTCCAAGATGTGCAAAAAATTGTCTGCAATTTCCACGCGGTTGCGTTGGGGTGACTGCAGGCCATAATAGAACGTGTAACTGTCCTCAAACTAGTTGTAGATGTCCACTTTGGCGGGCGGCTCTATCGAATTTCCCGAGGCAAGGTTGGTCTACAAATCCTGACGGACGACTTGCGCTGCTTTGAATACGCACATGGGCGTGGGGTGAGCGCAGGATGAATGGATGCGCGGACTTGGGAGCATTTATCTCGATTTTATACTGCCCACCACCCTTCAGGAGCCATTAATTTTTTAAATATGCAGATTCCTGGTCGATGGCAAATCGCTCAATCATGAACGTTGTCAATTAAATCAAGGCGTACTTCTTCGGCGGTTGCTAGCGTTCCGCCTGCCGCTTCGATGCGTTTCACTGCATCCTCGACCCACCAGAGGTTACCCCGTTCCGAAAGCCGGGGCGCATCTTCGAGACCTACCCGAATGTGGCCACCGCGATCGACCGCAGGGGCAATCAGGGGATGGATGTTGACCATCAAGCCCGCCACCATCCAGGATGCGCCAGGTGCCACATCGTCGAGTAGTGCCAGATAAGCGTCCAGCCCGTATTGCTTCGGCGGGAATCCGAAAGTGTATCCCTCGGAAAACATCAGGCGGTAGATAGGTTCAGGCAAGATAGGGAAACGCTCCGCCATCGCTGCCGCCTGACGTATGAAGCCAGGCTCGTAAATCGCATAGGTTGGATGTAAGGCGAAGCGCTCGCACATGGCGAGACCATGTCGGATATGGGCGTCTGGATTGTGATAGGTGAAACCATCCCGATCCTGCGCGAGGCGATCAGCAACGCCAAAATTCACAGAGCCCGGATCAACCACCATCCACTCGATCAACTTGTGTTCGGCTAGCTCCCGCATCGCAGTGTGACGTTCTATGATTTTCTCTGGACCGGTAACGTTCTGAGTGCCTATCATCGGCAGAGTGCCGTAAACGATGGCGTCGACCCTCTCTCGAATACCTTCGATTACTCGGGCGTAAAGCTCGGCGGTATCCTTTTGCGTCTCGGTCAGTCCGTCATATGAGTGGAAATGGATGATGGACGCGCCTGCTTCTACGCAGGCGACGGCCTCGGCTATCAGCCGCTCAGGAGTGATGGGCATCAGATGCTGGTGTGTATGACCGCCGGCACCGTTCAGCGCCACTTCGAGCCAGGTTTTTTTAGTCATTCCGATTACGTTTTCTCATACTACGACCGGCTCAGTGTGAGGATGCCGGAAATTGATCACCCCGAGCCTGCCGATGGGTGAATTGGGGGGATTCGTAGACCCCTGTTCTCATTGATGAAGACTTCGATCTCGTCCTTAGTCATCGCGCCGCGAAACATTTCTGCGCGCATCCAGACCCGTTGTTTGCTGATCTTATCAATGGCAGCCTTCATGCGTTCAAGGTCTTCGGGTGATTTGATATGGCCGATAGCTTCCTTTGCTTGTTCCATGTAGTGATCGTGTTCGTCGTCGAAGATGATCTGCATGGCTTTGGCAGTTAATTTGTTAACCATACTTCCTGTAAGTTTTTTACCCTCTCGAAAGAGACGTGCGCCACCGCCTTCCGTGAAACCGACCGCGGCATTGAGTAATGGATCGTTCTGTTCCACGTAGGAGCGTCGTACATCGCTAAGTTTCTTTTCTTCCTGCAGTTGTACCGTATCGTCGGGTGAAATAGGACGACCGACGAGATGCTCGAAGATGTCTGCCAACACGACGTAGTGATTAAACTCCTGTACCAATTGCAGTAGCATAAAATGGTAATCGTGGCGGTCGATTTCCTTATCGACTGTGGGATACATATCTACCACGTTTTTCAATTCTTTATGCAGGCCATTGAAATACCCGTCCACGGGGTTGAGCTCTTTCCATAGCTGGGCGCGTAAATAGAATATATGGTCCTCGTTGGTCGCCTTGGCGTAAAAGCGCTTTGCGATTTCCGCCTCAGCTTCCCAGTAAGGCCAAGCGGTATCGATTAAATCCTGTTCAGTGTCGGGCATAAATAATTTTTCTCTTTAAATTTATCACCGTCCTTTTCGATTCATTGAAGTATGCTGGCGGCGGTCGAATTGTATCTCAGGGAAGAATATGGAGAGGCCGATGAGCCTGGCGCCTAAGATAGAACACGGCTTCGTTCATCCGGGTGCGACCGACGAGCGTGCACCCGGACCCATCGGTGGACCCGGAGCATGGCGTGGTTCGCATTTGGCTAAGTTGCGAAACGAGTGGACCTATTCTCTATCTGAACTAGAGGTCAGCGAACTTGACGACGCGATGCGGCGAACTCGTGATATGGATTTCCTCAAAATAGATCAAGCGGCGTTCGATCTACCAAGATTGGGTACTGCATTATTGGGTATCAAACACGAACTTCTGGAGGGGAGGGGTTTCGTTTTAATTCGTGGTGTACCCGTCGACGGCTATACGGTCGAGGAATCCGCTCGGGTCTATTGGGGCATCGGTATGCACCTGGGATATGCACGTTCGCAAAATGCGAAAGGTCATTTGCTAGGGCATGTTTGCAATCTTGGCGACCATCTTGACCCCTTTGGAAAACCTGCGAAGGCGAGGATCTATCAAACGCGCGACCGGCAATTGTTCCACACTGATTCAACGGATTTTGTCGGTTTGATGTGTTTACAGAAGTCGAGGTCGGGGGGCGAGAGCAGCATCACCAGTTCTATCACCATCCACGACGAAATGTATCACCGCGATCAGACGTTATGGGCGGAGATGTACAAGCCGTATTGGCGTGATCGAAGGGGGGAGGTGCCGCCGGGCAAGACGGACTACTACCCGATGGCCGTTTTCCATTATCACGCAGGCAAGCTTTCTACGATCTATTCCCGAGACTATATAGAATCTTGCTTTCGCTTTCCTGAAGTGCCGCGCCTTACGGATAGGCAAAGGGCGGCTCTTGACCTTTTTGATAAACTTTCGGAAAGCAAAGAACTTCGCCTCGATATGGCATTTGAGCCAGGCGACATCCAGTTTTTGCACAACCATCAAATCCTGCATGCCCGCGCCGGCTTCGAGGATTGGCCCGACGTCGAACGCCGTCGCCATCTGTTGCGGTTGTGGCTCTGCCCAAAGGAGGGGCGTCCGCTGCCGGACAGTATGATTGAGCGATATCTTACGGTGAAAATAGGTGACCGAGGCGGAATTTTAGGGCCCGACACCAAGCTCAACGTGCCGCTTGAGCCAGTTTGAGCGTCATGGATTTTCAGAATTGCGTGTGTGACTTCCGGAGGTTCGTCAAATCGAAGTTATTTTGGTTTAAGCTTTTTACGAGCGGCACTTTCTTTGAAATACAAATTATTCGAGTTTAATATTGAATAACAGATAATATTTTTTATTTAAAGTGACGCATAAATGAGAAATAATTATTTATAAATATTATATTTATGAAATTATATAATTAATGTTAAATTATGATATTCAATATTTTGACTATTGCATGCATAAAATTTGCTTTTATTTATATATAAAATGGACTTAAGGAGACGTAATTGTGCCCGTTTTTTATGAAAAAAAGAATAATGTTGGCTGGGTTACTTTGAGCCGGCCTGGTGCGCGGAATGCATGGGGACCTGACTATTACGAGGGCCTGGGACAGTATTTCGACGAGATGGAGGAAGACGACGATATTCGTTGCGTCGTTATTACAGGTGATGATTCTGCAGGAGCATTTTCTGCGGGCGCAAACCTAAAGGATCCAAATACGCATAACACCGGGTCGCCGTCCGCCTTTTTGCGTGGGATATCAAAAAAGCGCGAAGTTTCTCCCTTTGATAGGTTTAATGATTTTCCAAAGCCGGTTGTCGCGGCAGTTAATGGATACGCCATTGGGATAGGTTGCATAATTACCTTCTGCTGTGACTTAATTGTGGCTTCAGAGAAAGCCGAATGGAGGCTGCCGCAAATCGGACTTGGTATTATCCCGGCCTACGGTGGCTCGGCGCGGCTTGCGCGATGGGTAGGTAAGGGTTTGGCGACACGTCTTGCGATGGGCTTTCCTTTACCTGCTGAAGAAGCCTATCGAATAGGTCTTGCGCAGTGGCTGACACCGCATGATGAATTGATTGCCAAAGCAGAGGAAATTGCATTGCATATCGTGGGATTACCACCGCTATCTGTCCGTATGGTAAAGGAATCAATTACCCACAGTCTTGACGTACCAAACTTGAAGGATGCCTCGCTTGCTGACTTATACCGCTTCGGTATGCTGGAATTGACCCAGGACACGCAGGAAGCCCACAATGCCTGGCGAGAAAAACGATCACCGGTCTTTAAGGGAGAGTGAACAAGCGAGTTATTTGTTAGACCGCATTATGTTGCGCGCAATGGCCCAGCGGTGAACTTCTGAAGGGCCGTCGTAAATGCGGAAGGCGCGAATATCCTTGTATGTGCGCATAACAACGGTTTCGTTAGTGATGCCAGTGCCGCCGAGGATTTGCACGGAACGGTCGACAACGCGGCCGACGGCTTCCGAACAGAAGACCTTCGCCATGCTGCTCTCGTTGCCGCCTCGCTCGCCTTGGTCCAGCACCCATGCAGTATGCCAAATGCTGAGGCGGCTCTGATGCAGGTCCTGTAGGTTGTCGGCGAGTTGAAAGCTGACGCCCTCGTGTTCGGAGAGAGGCTTTCCGAAGGCGTGACGGTTGCGCGCGTATTCGACGGCGATGTCGTGACAGCGCCGCGCCGCGCCGAGCCATCTCATGCAATGGGTGAGACGCGCTGGGGCGAGGCGCACCTGCGCGTAGCGAAAGCCCTTGCCTGGCTCGCCTAGAACTGCGTCCTTCTTCACTCGCACGTCGGTGTAATCGACGATAGAATGCCCGCCCGAGGTGTTGCTATCCATGGTATCGAGAACGCGCACCACCTTGCATCCCTCGACATCCATTTCAGCCATGAACATTGTGGCGCCAATATCTTTGCCGGATTTGTCGATGGTCCTCGCCATTATGATTTGGAAGGCGGCACCTTTGGCGCCGGTAATCAGCCACTTGCGCCCGTTGATGACATAGCCGTCTTCGTCCTCCACCGCCGTTACCCTCAGCATCGACGGGTCGGAACCAGCACCGCCGTCCGGTTCTGTCATGGAGAAGACGGACCGAATTTTGGCGGCGGCGAGAGGGAGAAGGTATTTCTCTCGTTGTTTGTCATTTCCGACAACCTCGAGGAGATGCATGTTGCCCTCGTCAGGTGCACTGATATTGAGTGCGTATGGACCAAGCGGCGAATATCCAGCTTCCTCGAAAACGATGGCCTTGCCTATATGCGACAGGCCGAGGCCGCCCCATTCTTCGCTGATATGTGGCGTTAACAGTCCAGCTTCCTGTCCAAGCCCTGCGACTTCCTTCCGCAGGTCATCAGATGGTCCGTGTGGTCCCTGGCGCGGGTCGTCTTCCATCGGGATGATTTTGTCTCGGATAAAGGCGCGGGTTCGGTCCTGGTATTCCTGAAGTCGGTCGGTGAGGCTGAAATCGATCATATCGGGTATCCGGTCCGGTGGGTTTCTTTGTGGCGAACCATAGCAATTATTGTCGGCAGGCAAAATGGCCAGCAACAATTCGACACCTAAATCATTATCGTAAAACCTGTCGCTGAAGGGAATTGAACATGCTTAATCCCCAACCATTAAAGGGCCGCACGGCGATCGTCACCGGTTCCGGCCAAAACATCGGTGAGGGCATCGCAAAGTTGTTTGCGCGGGCTGGCTCAAATGTGGTGGTGAATGGGGCCACATCCCACGACAAAGTTGAACGCGTAGTCTCGGAGATTCGCGAGGCAGGCGGCGAAGCAATCGGCGTGATGGCGGATGTTGGCGACGCTGATGCGGTAGAGGCGATGGTGGGTGAGGCAGCGGATAGATTTGGCGGCGTTGATATCGCCGTTTCCAATGTCTCGGTCCGAAAAAAGCAACCGATCGAGGACATTTCGGTAAAAGATTGGAAGGATACGATCAACACGAACCTGAATAGCGCTTTCTATATAGCACGTTGTGTCGTGCCACTGATGAAGAAGGTAGGATGGGGGCGAATCATCCACATATCAGGTGTCGATGGGTTTGCGGCCCATGTGCCAACGCGCACACATAATATAACTTGTAAGGCGGGCATTCATGCCTTCGCAAAGGCGCTGGCGCTGGAACTCGGTCCGTATGGCATAACCGCAAATACGGTCTCGCCTGGTGCCATCGACACGACACGCGACTGGACCCAGTACGACGATCCCGACGTCTGGCGGAAGGACAGAATTAATGCTATCCCCGTAAAGCGTTTAGGCACCGTTAGCGACATTGCCAATGCGTGCCTTTATCTTGCAGGAGAGACGGGTGGCTTCATTACGGGAGAAGTGATCCACGTTAATGGGGGACAGTTCCGTTTCTAGCAATGCAATTTGCGGATGAGAGGTCGTCTGGACTTTAGCTCACGCTAGGAAGTTCGTACTTCTGATTACGTGCCTATGAAAAAAATAAGATTTACGTATGTTATCAAATTATTAGAATGGTTTTAGACATAATAAAAAGTTGACGTTCTTTAATGTTCAAGTCGATGTGGCGAGAAAAATTATCATTAGATTTAGCTCGGATTGCCGATTAATGATGGGCTTTACATTAGCTGCGGATAGCCTGAAAGCATACGATGTCAGCGCTAGCTGGGCCACGCGTTTGCGTCGGCGAAGTAATTTCCAATTTGCTCTGATCCGAACCCAAATCAGTTTGTACTATTTTTGGGAGAAGCGATGGTTTTTCATCGCCTTGGGGGTCGGTGCCTTAATGCTTTGGCTACCGGTGCCAGAAGGTCTTAGTAGGGAAGGCATGATAGTGCTTTCCATGTCGATAGTGGCAGTCATCCTGTTTATTACCGAGCCAGTGCCACTGCCAACGGTAGCGCTGATGATTATTGTGGGACAAGTTGTAATTCTGGGTCTCGATTCGAACGTCGTCGCTAAGAGTTTGATGACGGATTCAGTGCTGTTCATCATGGGTTCACTTATGCTGGCTGTCGCCGTGGTGAAACAGAGGCTCGACAAGCGCATCGCCTTTGGGATCGTTCGCCTGACTGGTACTCGGACTATCAACGTTTGTTTTGGCATTTCGGTTGTTTCGGGTTTTCTCGCTTCGTTTGTTGGCGAACATACAGTAGCTGCGATGATGCTGCCGGTTGGAATTACTCTGATACAACTGACTTCGGACGATCCCCGAAAAGTTCATGGCCTAGCGGCTGTTTTGTTATTCTCAATCGCCTATGGATGTTCCGTGGCGGGTATTGGTACCCCTTCAGGTGGCGCACGCAATGCCATCATGATTGGATATTGGAAGGAGTTTTTCTTCGATCCGACTAATCCCGAAACTCGTCGCTTTCTAATCGATTATGTCACTTGGATGGCTTACGCTTATCCGATGTTTTTGCTGCAGTTGCCCCTCGTAACTATCGTGTTGTTGTTCACCTTCCGGCCCGAACATCGCGACCTTTCGCGTGCCGTAGTTAAACTGAGGAAACAAGTTGAAGAGCAAGGTCCGATGCGGTCGAGCGATTGGATATCGATAGGTATTTTTTTGCTGGTCCTAGTTGGCTGGATTTCTCAATCCGGAAACTATGGAATGGGCACAATAGCTGTGGTAGGTGCTTGCCTTTTCTTAATCGTCGGACTGGTTCGATGGGAGGATGTGAATTCGGGTGTAAATTGGGGCGTGATTTTACTTTATGCGGCTGCGATTTCACTGGGCGTACAAATGAAAGACAGCGGCGCCGCTAGCTGGTTGGCTGAGAACTTCCTAGCATTTCTTGAACCGTTTGGCGCGGAGGATGGATTGGGTCTTTGGGCGGCAATTTCAATCTTAACGACAGGGGTAACCAACATGATGTCGAATGGCGCCGCCGTAGCGGTTTTGGGACCATTCGTCCTTAAAGTCGCCTCTACCGCGGGCGAAAGTCCGATCTTACTAGGCTTCATAACCGCCATTTCCTCCGCATTTGCCTATCTTACAGTAGTCGGGACACCGGCTTGCACCATCGTTTATGCGTCGGGCTACCTTAAAACGACAGATTTTCTAAAAGTGGGTTTTAGGATGGTCGCGGTTTCGACGATTATGATGTTGTTGGCTGCAGTTCTTTATTGGCCTATTTTGGGTGTATGATAAGGCCAAAGCACATGAAGCAAAACAAGGATGTTGATAGCGGTTTCTACGCTGAGATGGCTGCTCAATGGAACACTGTACGCGAAGAACGCCGCAATCGCTTCCGCATCTTAGTTTGTCTGGACGGTACGGAAGAATCATATGAAGGCGTGAAGATAGCCAAAGAGATTGGAAAGGGAGATGATTGTGACATAATCCTGGTCTACGTTCGGCGCGTCGACCAGGGACTTAGTTCGGGTGGGCTGCAGATGCGCGTCGCGCGGCAGAATATGTTGGAATGGGACCTTGACCTGCCGGGCATCCAATACCTAAAACGTGGCCGCAATATGCTGATCAATGCTGAAGAACAACGTGCCGAATGGCAAACTATTTCCAGTCATAAGGCAATTCGCGGAGACCCTTTGGGTGACAATAAAATCGAATATCGAAAAGAGTCTGGCAAAAGCATTGTCCTCAAATTAAAGACCGCACCGGATACTGCGAGCGGTATTATAGATCAATACGAACTCGGCCCATACAATCTTTTGATAATTGGCAGACCGAGCCGTTGGCGCGGCCAAGTGAAGTCATTATTTAGGATGAGCGTAGTCCAACGTGTAACCATGTTGTCGCCTTGTTCGGTAATGATTGCTCGAGAGACGTTAGGTCGAGATGGTTATTTAATCTGTCACGACGGCTCGGAACACAGCATGGACGCAGTGCAGCGCACCGCTGTTCTCGCGCATACTTCCGGTAAGAAAATAACTTTGTTGGGTATTTCGAAAGTTGAAGAGGATTTGGACGCAGTCAAATCAAAGCTCAACTCAGCCTGTGCTAAACTAGATCGAATGGGTATTACAACGGAAGCTCCCATCTGTGATGTTGGAAATCCGGTACGGCGAATTCTCGAAGTGGGCAAGAACTTCGAGATCATCAGCGTCTCCGAATATGGAAATTCTCGCCTCCGTCGCTTGTTCGGTGGAAGTGTCGCATTCGAAGTGCTTGGTGCGTCGACAAGTTCTGTTCTCGACGTAAAATGAACCAGTTGCTGGACATCAAAGTTCGGTTGGTACCCTCGTTTAGTTCCGTAAAAGAGAATTTTGGTTGATCATAGAATGATAATTCCTGCAATGACGCCAAGGAATTAGACGCTAGCATGAATATCACTTTCAATAACCGCCTCGTCCTTGTAACTGGTGCGGCGCAGGGTATTGGTCGGGCGACAGCGGAACGCTTTTTGGCGGCAGGCGCACGGGTTTATATGCTGGATATTGACGAGGCGCGGGTTGCTGCGCAGGCCTCAGAGATTGGCACTGATTACAGCGTGGTTGACCTCGGGGATCGCGAGGCGGTCGGAAGCTGTATAGCGGAAATTGAAGCTAAGCATGGGCCCATCGACATCCTCGCGAGTGCTGCCGGCGGCGTGCGCGGTCAGTGTGGCCAGTCGATATCGGAGGTGTCGGAGCAGGAGTGGCGAGACGTTTTTGCGGCTAATGTTGATGCGGCCTTCTGGCTCGCCCAGGCGGTCGGACCGGCAATGGTCGAGCGCAGGCAAGGCCGGATTGTTTTTGTTGCATCGGGCGCCGGTCTGCGTCCAAGCCGGACTGGCATCCAGGCCTACACAGCCGCCAAGCACGCGCTTGTCGGCCTTACCAAGCAACTTTCCTGGGAGTTTGGCCGCGCGAGTGTGACGGTGAATGCGGTTGCACCGGGCTTCGTTCTCTCCAATCCCGCGAGTATACGGCAGTGGGATAGCTATGGCGCGGAGGGCCAGCGTCGCCTTATTGAAGGCCTCCATACAAAGCGCCTTGGGACGGCCGAAGATGTCGCGGGGGCAATTCTATTTCTGGCGAGCGATGAAGCAGGCTGGATTTCTGGTCAAATTCTTTCCGTTGACGGCGGGCGATCATAAGCCGCGTTCGAGGACGGTTACTAATCTACTGCAGTGCAGCGGCTGATACCGAGACAGTTCAAGATTTCCTCGGTCGGTTGTTTTGGCCTATTTATTGGACGGCGCACGCGAGGCGGTGTCTTTGATAATTTCATGGGTGAACCTAGTAGAGGCCACGGGCCCGTTTCCCATTCACCATCAACAATAAGTTCGCGGGCGATCGTTTGGGGATGGGTCGCTGCTTCGGTGACGTTCAGGATCGGAGCGAGACGGATACCTTTTGGTGCCAAGCCACCGAACAGCGCCGCGCGTGTCTTGGACTTTGTGTCGATGCCCATAGTTTGTGCAGGGTCCTCCATCCATATATAGCCGTCGCTGCATTCAATGGCGGCGCCGTTTGACCGGCGATCTGTAGGTGCAATGTTCCATGTTGTCTCCGTCACCCAACTCGTCACGTCCTGCATAGAAATATCATAGGACATACCCTTGCCGGCACGTTCCCGAAGTTCTAATCCGGCAATCACGGCGAGCATGGCCATTTGTCCACCGGTGATATCCGAGTAAGAAATCCCGGTGGAAAGAGGTACGTCTCCGTCCCGCGTTAAATCCATAATGCCGGAGCCGCCTTGGACAATTGTGTCGACGGCTGGTCGGCCCTTATAGACGCTGTCCTCGCCGAAGCCAGAAATGCCGACGCATATCATATGAGGATTGAGTTTTTGTACGTCTTTCCAACCGAAGCCGAGGCGCTCAAGTGAGCCTGGTTTCATATTCTGTACTATAACGTCAGCCGATGCGATGAGGTCTCGGACAATATTCCATCCGTCCTCATCCCGCATATCGACCGAGAGAGCCAATTTATCTGCATTGGAAAACATAAAATAGTAGCCGATTCCGTCCCGGCGTGGATCCCAGTCCCGCGCGACATCGCCAGTCTTCGGTTCGATTTTAATGACCTCCGCACCAAGCGTGGCGAGATGTCGGGCGCAGAGCGGCGCTGTCGTGAACTGCCCAAACTCAATGACGCGGATGCCATCAAGAGGCAAAGCGGGTCCGCCGTCTTCCGAAGTCTGGGGTACCCCGTTCGGGATAACTCCACTACCCTTCGGTTTCACCGTGTCCGGGCGTGCGGACGCCCAGGCGTCGTTCGCGAAGCAAGGCGCCTTGGCAAGGAATTTTCGGTCTCCATCTTTGGCGTGGATAAGACTATTGCGATGAACCAGGTTCGCTTCTGTTGGTAGTTCGTCGATGACGGTGATTGGCCCATTGGCAAGACCTGCTGCCGAGAGCGCGGCAACGCATTCCGCCAAAGTACGCTGTGACGTCCAATCCGTAATTGCTTGCTCGACGAAAGTACGATTAGCGACGCGATCATTATTATCGATAATTGTCTTAGTGATTTCTGGACGCCCGATTAATGCACATAACTTGGAGAAATGCTCGTTAGAGACCGTACAGATCAATACATCGCCATCGCTGGTTGAGAAGCTATTCCATGGAACGACTAGAGGGTGTCGGTTTCCCTCGCGTTTTGGAATATTGCCGACGTAATGGGCGGGCAGGTATGTTGGTAGCGAATTGATTCCGCAGTCAAAAAGGGCGATGTCAGCGAATTGGTGCGGTCCGCCAAGTCGTCGTACGCGTATCGCGGATACGGCGGCCGTGGCGGCATAGATCGCGGCTTCGTATTCAAGGATTGGCGCTCCGGCGGCAAAGGGGCGCCCACCCTCCTGTCCGTTCGTATCGGCAACCCCCGTCAACGCCTGGACCAGTACGTCAGAATAAGGTTTACCAGCCAATGGCCCGGAATGCCCGAAAGCGGTAATGTCGATATGGATGCTCTCCTCAAATAGCGTGGTATCTCCGTCGACATCGCTCGAGGTGAGGATAATGTCCGCCCGATTGATAGCGGCGGCACGCTTGTCCGCTGCAAGCGGCTCTTTACCTAGTGCGAATGTGCTGCGGTGTGCCCACTTGTCACCGGGAAGATCGTCCGCTTCTACATAGAGCACTTTTGCGCCGAGATGCGCCAGAAGCGATCCGCAGGCTCCCACGGCATATCGGCCACCAAGTTCCGCTACTGTGATGTCGTCCAGTGGGCGCATTTACTCTCCTTTCTATCGGAAGGCAGCCATACCGGTTATCTCCCGACCTTGGATCAGGGTAAGGATCTCATTTGTGGCGTCTGGAATTGGCAGCATGCGAACGTCACGATATAGCTGTTCCAAACCCGTTTCCTCGGCGATTCCCATGGCGCCGTGCACATGCATCGCCATATTGACTGCCTGCTCACAGGCTGTGGTGGCGTAACGTTTTGCCATCGCAGAAATGGCATTTGTATGATCGCCACGATCTAGTTCGTCGAGGGCGTAATAACACAGGAGGCGACTGGTGACGACATTTGTCTCGATATCAGCTAGAAGTTTCTGGACTAATTGATGGCCGCCAATCGCCTTGCCAAATTGGGTTCGCTCACCGGCATATTCCTTCGCTTTGTCCAGAGCCTTCTGTGCGAGGTGGGTGGCTGCGAGACCGCACAAAGGTCGATTGCCGTTCCAAGTGATCGTTAGCAGCCGTGCCGCGTCCCCCGCAGAACCAAATGTGTTGACTGTTGGCACGCGACAATCGTCAAAGACGATTTCCGACAGGTGGCCCATTTTAAGTCCCATCGTTTCGATCTCGGTCACTTCCATATTGGGGTTGTCGTTCTCTACCACAACGCGGCGAAGATTGCTCCCTCTCTCATCCTGTCCGTCAGCACAGGTAACGTTTATGATGTCGGCGATGCTGGCGTTACTGCACCACATTTTTCGCCCGTTGATCACCAGTTCGTTCCCATCCTGGACGACGCGTGTAGTCACTTCGCGCGGATTCGATCCAACACCGGGTTCTGTTGTTGCTGTGCCGGTGATCTTCTTTCCCTCAAACAGATCAGGTAAGAACATCTCCTTTTGCTCGTCCGTCGCCTCAGCGAAGATACGGGCAATGGTGCATTCGTGACCCATTACAGCAATCGCAAGGAATGGTGGAAGCTGCTCGTAGATCAGGCCATAGGTCAGCATCGACAATCCTGAGCCACCATCCTCCTCGGAAAGCCTCGGAGCCATAAGCCCCATATTCTTTAGATGCGTAAATATTTCCAGCATCGCTTCCTTCGGCAGAGACTTGTTCGGGTCGTGCTTGTCTATAATCGGCTGCACATCTCTTTCCACCATACTGCGGGCAGAATCCTGAATTAATTTCTGTTCGGTCGAGAGCTCGAATTGCATATTGATTCTTTCGCGTTTCCGGGGTCGTTTTAAATCAAATGGTCATTTCGTGGTGTGTAATGCATGCGCTACGAATTAGACCTAAACCATCGCGAAGCCGCCGTTGATGCTTAAGACCTGACCCGTGACCCAGGAGGCGCCATCACTACAGAGGTATACAATACCCGCTGCGATATCATCTGGCTGCCCGAGACGTCGGGTTGGATACATTCTCAGAATCGCCTGCTCGCGTTTGGCGAAGCGCTCCTCGCCGATGGCGGCCAGCACTTCTTTCTCGCGGCCTTGGCGAAGTTCTGTATCGGTCGCGCCGGGTGAGACGATGTTCAGTGTGATACCGTTTCCGCCAACTTCCTGCGCGATGGACTTAACCAACGCAATAACGCCGCCCTTGGCCGCCGCGTAGTAGGAATGCCGTGCTTGTCCCGTGCGTGCAGCGTCGGAAGCGAGGCAGACAATACGACCATCGGCCCGCTCTAGCATGCCTGGCAGGACTGCATGAATAACGTTCATTGATCCATAAAGGCAGATATCTAGCATCTCCTTCCAGTCTTCCGGCGTAGATTCCATGAATGTTTTATCGGCAACGATGGCTGCTGTGTTGACCATAATATTGACCGGGCCAAGGGCTGTCTCAGTCTCATCAACCATGCGTTTGACCTGATTCAAATCCGTGATGTCGCAGGCTATGCCAAGTGTTTCCGAACCGGTATCGTCCTTCAGGCGGGAGGCCGCTTCAGTTGCGCGGTCACTAACCACATCAGCTAAAGCGACCTTGGCGCCTTCTTTCGCCATCATCGCGCCTGCTGCATATCCAATACCTCGGCCTCCGCCCGGGATGAGTACCGTCTTGCCGTGAAATCCGTCCGCCACGTCCTATATCCTTTCCGAACCACGCCGCCCTGTTGGGCGGCGTTGCGTCGTAATAGCTGCCACGGCCGTGAATTCGGCCATGCGATTAGGTAATTAGGAGCGGAGGCTGAATGGACCAGAAGCGGGTGCCGGATGGCTGGGATAAAGAAAAGGCACTGGTTGAAGGCGTTCGGTTAAACGTGGAACGCAAAGGTTCCGGCCATCCGTTATTTCTGTTTCACGGTGGCATGGGGTCCTGGACCCATTGGATACGCAACATCGATGTGCTCGCGGAGCATTTTGAGGTGCGCGCGGTCGATGCGCCGAGTTATGGTGAATCGGAACAGGTCGATTACGGTCTCACGCCGCAAGAATACCTTCAGGTCTTTATAGCTTCTATCGCGAAGTTAGTTGCGGATGATGAGAGCTTTAGCGTTGCTGGTTTTTCGTTTGGCGGTGCATGCGGCAGCGCAATCGCCTCCTATTTTGCTGATAAGGTGCGGGCAGTTACCGTAATTGGGCCAGGCGGTTTTTCGATTAAGGGGCGTCCTCGGCTCGATTTTATCAAGTACAGCGAGGTTAGAGGTGATCCGAAGGCGTATCGCCATGCTCTTGGACATAATCTTCTTCAACTGATGCTCAAGCATCCGTCTTCATTGAGCGAAGAGGTGCTCGACATGCAGCACGATAATGTCGACCGGGCACGTTTCAATAGCCGCAACGTCAGCGGTCAATCAATCCTCCCAGAAAATTTGGGTAAGGCTGGTTGTCCTGCGCAACTGATTTATGGTGATGCTGATCCGACCGCGTTTCCGTCTATCGAGCATCGCGCGAACCTGATCCGCGAGCATGTGTCTGATTTCAGGCTTCATGTCCTTCCTAACGTTGGTCACTGGGCGATGTTTGAGGGCTGTGATGCAGTCAACCGATTGATAATCGATTTCCACAAAGATGCCTGACTGGCGGCTCATAAGGAGAGAAATTGTATGAGTTACAACACAATCCTCGTCGAAAAGGATGGACCCGCGCTCGTCATCACACTGAACCGGCCCGAAAGTCGGAATTCTTTTAGTGTTGAATTGATGGGCGAACTGGCAGCAGCTGCGCAGGAAGGTCAGGATGATCCAAATATCTTTGGCGTTATCGTGACCGGCGGGGATAAATATTTTGCGTCTGGTGCGGACCTGAAAGAGGCCTTGGCCCTGACCGGACCGAAAAGCGTCGTCGATTACCTCGCCAATTGGGAAAAATTATGCCGGTCGATGGAAGAACTCGAAATCCCGGTGATTTCTGCGATTGAAGGATTTTGCATGACTGGCGGTGCAGAATTCATCCTCTGCTGCGACATCCGGGTTGGTGGGGAAGGATCGAGCTATGGCATTACCAGTTCACGTATAGGAACCGTGGCCGGTGCGGGCGGCACGCAGCGACTGCCACGTATCGTCGGGGTCGGTGCGGCATTGGAGATGATGCTGATGGGAGATCCGATTCAGGCGGAAGAGGCGTTTCGTATAGGATTACTCAATAAGCTGACGCCGAGGGGAGGCGCACTTGCGAAGGCGAAAGAAATGGTTGCTGTCTTCGCAGAACGCGCACCGCTCAGTCTCGCTTGGGTCAAGCGGGTCGTCTACAACGGCATGCAGATGGATTTACGTTCGGCGATCGATTATGAACGCTTTATCGTCAGCTCGATTTACCAAACGGCGGATCGTAAGGAAGGCATCGGCGCCTTCCTCGAGAAGCGCGACGCAAAATTCAAAGGTGAGTAAGGCGGAATGAACGCTGGGAACAAGACCTCGCCCGAGTTCGTTCTTTCTGGTATTAAAGTCATCGATTTCAGTCGCCTTTTGCCGGGGCCCTGGGCCTCGCAGATGATGGCTGATTTTGGCGCGGAGATCATCAAGGTTGAGCAGCCAGGCCTTGGTGATGGTGCGCGACATAATCCGCCTAATTACGCGACGACCAGCGCATATTTTCACAGCGTGAACCGGAACAAACGTGGCATTGCCCTCGACCTTGCGAAGCCGGAAGCACAGGCAATCGCTCATAAGCTAATTGCCAAGGCGGATGTCGTGCTCGAATCCTACCGAGTGGGTGTGACAAAGAAGCTCGGTATCGACTACGAATCCTGTAAGAAGTTGAACGATGGGGTTGTTTACTGTTCCATCACCGGATTTGGGCAAGACGGACCTTACGCGCCGATACCCGGACATGATCTTGTTATTCAGGCCGTCACGGGGATCATGGGCACTAATCTCGAGCGTGGTCTCGGTGTACCCGGAGTACCGCTGTTTCAGGCGGCTGACTATTCGGCCGGCGCCATCGCCATGATTGGCATTCTGCTCGCACTCATGCGTCGTCAACAAACGGGAAAGGGACGGTTCGTCGATTGTTCGATGTTTGACAGTCTGTTCTCGATGGCGAACATTGCTTTGACGAGCGGCATGGCGACACAGGCGGGTTACAGTGGTCAGCCCGTTGTCGAATCTTATGGCGGAAACCCTCGCTACAATCACTATACGACTAAGGACGGCAAGGGCGTTGCGATTTCGCTGTTGGAGGCTAAACTTTGGCGGGAATTCTGCACGATTATTAAACGGACGGATTTGATCGATGAGAATGAGAGCCCGGCCGATAGACACACGACCCACGGCGAGAAGGGTAAAGTGTACGAGCAGACCTTAACGAATTATTGCGCAGCACGGACACGGGATGAGATCGTTCAGGAATTGACCGCCATCGGAGCGCCAATTTGTCCGATTTTGACACCGGCTGAAGCGTTGGTCGACCAACATGTCAAACACAGAGGCCTTATAGAGTATATCAATGCACCCGGTGAGGGGACGATCGCGCAGATTGGTAATCCGCTCGCCGGTATGGGCCTTTCTGAAAGTAAACGCAGTTCGGCTCCGGGCCTCGGTGAACACAATGCGGAAATCCTTGCTGAGCTAGGATATTCAGAAGATCAGATTGCGGACCTGAAAAAATCGGGAGTTATGGGACAATGAGTAACACAGACATTTGCAACGCAATGGAAGCCGGCCGTTTCGTCGGCTTCGCTATAGGACGCAACTATCCAAGCGAGATCCGCGACGCCGCGAAAATGTGTCTCGTCGACTGGTGTGGTGTGGCACTCGGCGCACGCAGTGAAGAAGCGCAGTTGGCGGTTCGTAAAGTTGCGATGAATTGGGGAACAAACGGCGATGCCCAAGTGTTGCTAGGCGGAAAATCTGCGCCGGCCGCGGCAGCCATGATCAACGGTACAATGGCGCATTGCCTTGATTACGACGATACGCACGTGGGGTCGACAACACATGTAAGCGGGCCGACGATTGCCTCCGCGTTGGCAATCGGTACGCATCTTGGCGCGAGCGAAGTGGATATCCTTTCGGCCATTATCACGGGTTTTGAGGTTGCCGCGCGCCTAGGCAATGGCGCAGGACAGCCTGCTAACCTTCGTGGCTTTCATGCCACAGGCATTTTTGGTGCCTTCGGTGCGACGGCGGCTGCCAGCGTACTTTATAACCTCGACGAAACGCGTGCTCGGAACGCCTTTGGTGCGGTTGCGACCCAGACCGGTGGCCTCAGTGCGTCGTTTGGAACGATGTCAAAGCCGTTTCATGCGGGGAAGGCGGCTCTTAATGGTGTGCTGTCCGCTGAACTAGCGAGGGAAGATTTCATCGCAAAGGAAGACCTCATGGAAACGGACGGCGGGTTGTCCGAAGCTATCTTCCAGGACGGTGGTGCGGCGCTTGCGGCGCTCGACTTCAGTGACGATTGGGAAATTACGCGCAATACTTTCAAACCGTATGCCGCGTGTCTTTTAACTCATGCGCTGATTGATGCGGCGCGGAGTCTATCCGGCCAAGTGAAGGGCAAGGATATCGCAAAGATCGAAGCTATGGTCAGCGAGCCGGCGATGAAACTCGCGGGTAAGCCTAATCCGCAAACACCGCTCGAAGGGAAGTTCAGTCTTGCCTATTGCGCGGCGTTGGGACTAAGTGGATACGAAGCCACGGAGGAAGATTTTTGTGATAAACGAATCGCTGATCCGCACATCCGGGATATCCTTTTGAAGGTTGAACCCAAGCCGACATCTGAAATGGCGCAGACGGCGGCCCGGATCGTTGTTGAGCTTGCAGACGGATCTCGCCTTGACGCGGATGTCCCGTTGGCGCTCGGTAATCCCGGCAATCCGATGAGTTGGGACGATATGTGGCGTAAGTTCGAGCCCTTGGTTCATCCCACGCTCGGCGACCGGACAAGAGAACTCTACGACTTGCTCCGTAATTTCGAAGAGCCGGGCAGTCTCGACACTTTCGTTGAGTTGGTTGCCGTGGGTTAAGTACTCCGCACCCGTTCGTAAGGCTGTTGGGCAATCATAAGTATGGAACGCATGATAATAGTCAGCGCAGGGCCTTATCCCACCTACCTGACAAATTCAATTGCACGAAACCGGTTAGA
This sequence comes from Pseudomonadota bacterium, assembly GCA_036337155.1. Taxonomy (GTDB): domain Bacteria; phylum Pseudomonadota; class Alphaproteobacteria; order UBA8366; family UBA8366; genus UBA6544. Next base: position 43,993 of record JAYZET010000015.1, read on the forward strand.
AGGGATTATTCGATTTGTCCCTGATTTCGAATTTGACCAGTTATCCCTATAGGCTTTAACACGAACAGGCGAAGCTTTTGTGGGCTTATAGGGAAAAATTTTGATGATGACGATCATATTGAAATTCGATTTGGAACAAAGGTGATCGATATTTCGCAGAATGATTAAGTGTTCTGAATTTGTGATCGAAAGTGGCGAAAGCCAGGCTGTAGAGGTACTCTCCGCTCGCCAGATAATTGTTACCGGTGATGCTGGAAGTGGCGTCCGTAAATGTCTAGAGCTCGAATTCAAAGGATCGACCTACCTCGAAACTACTGTTCTTGCTTCGACGATGTTTCCGTTTCATGGCTATATCGACGAATTGTCTAATATTAACTATCGCATGCATCAACGAATTATCGACACCTACCGGGTCGAGCGTGTCGTTCTGGCAAGTGATTCTGCTCATATCAACAGCCTGCAGGGTGGCATGGGGATGAATGGCGACATTCATGACGTGTTCAGTCTCGTCGAAAAATTATCTATAGTCTGGCGCGGTGGTGACGATGCGTTGCTGGACAAATAAACACGTCAGCGTAGACGTGTGGCGGAGTTGGCTATCCTCCAACAGGCGGATCGCAACCGGAAACGGATGGCGCGAACGGATTCGCGAGCAAGGAACCGCGCGCTGGCGGATTTGCAGGCGACGATTGCTAACCCGGACAAGGCCCGAGATTATCTCCCGAAGACTTTGATGATTGCGGGTCCGCAAATGGCGGCGTCTATCGGGTGAGCCTTTGTCGGGCTGAGGGGCCGCAGAGCCAGTACCTATTTTGTTGCGACGACATTTAGACTGATGGGTACGCCACCAATTTCTAGGTTACTCGAGTCTTCAAACAGATCGTGCGTCTCGACCCGATCAACGGATAAAAATCCCGCGACCTTAAGGTAGTCATCGAGGAACTCTAGGGTCAGGCCAATCATGTGATAATCGTAAGGATTGGTCTGTCCACCAAAGGCAATCCGCATCACAGCAAAGCGTTGTTCTGTATTGAGCTGCGGATTCAAGAACAGGCGGCACAGGGTTTCAAAGTCAGGTACGCTAATACGGAGTTTACCGCCCGGAGATAATATACGGCTGCATTCCGAAAGGGCCTTCGGTAAATCCTCAAGGTATCCGAGATGTTCGAAAACATGACTCGCATATATTTCCGCGACGGCACCATCTTCAAATTGCGAAAGATCGCGACAATCCGCGATAGCATCGACCTCCGGGCCATCCTGTACATTGAGTATGGTCCAGCCTGGTCTAGCCTCTTCTCCGCCAATGTGCAGTTTGATGGCGCCGTCGGACATGCACACAAACCTAGCGAAGGCTCAATGTCCTGCAAAGGGGTATTTCGCTGGACGCATGGCATTGTTGGTATAGTTCTTAAGCCACGTTTTAACTTGCATCAGTCTTGGAGATATAAATGTCGCAAGCGCCCGAAAGCCGAGACGTTGACCCTGAAATCACAAAGACCCTTGCCGAGTATACGACGGGTATTTCATTTGATGATTTATCGACGGAGGCCGTCGAAGCTTCGAAGCATTGTTTGCTTGATTGGATAGGCGTCACGATTGCTGGATTGGAGGAGCCGCTGACGAAAATGTTGATCGAGCAAGCCGAAGCCGATGGTGGCGAGAAGCAGGCGTCGGTTGTCGGCGATGGTCGTAAGTTTTCGACGTCGCAGGCAGCGTTGATCAACGGAAGCGCCTCGCACGCACTCGACTATGACGATGTGCAAACGCGATTACAGGGGCATCCGACAGTTCCGGTTGCGCCTGTGGTTCTTGCACTTGGTGAGAAAGACGGCGCGAGCGGCAAGGACGTTATCACCGCATTCGCGGCCGGTGTCGACGCGGAGTGCCGGATCGGTGCCTATATTGGGATGAGCCACTATTTGAAGGGTTGGCACTCTACGGCGACCATCGGGACGTTCGGTGCCGCGGTCGGTGCATCCCGAATGCTCGGCCTGGATAGCGAGAAATGTGCGCTCGCAATGGGGATTGCAGGCACGCAGGCAGCTGGCCTCAAGTCCATGTTCGGCACAATGTGTAAGCCGTTGCATGCCGGCAAAGCGGCTCAGAACGGTCTCTTCGCAGCGAGTATGGCGGCGCGCGGTTTTACGTCCCGAGGGGATGTGCTTGAACGCCATCAAGGCTTCGCGCACACACAGACGGAGGAAACGGATATCCCGGCAGGGTTGCTCGGGCTGAACGAACGTTTCGAAGTGCGAGATGTGCTATTCAAATATCATGCGGCATGCTATATGACGCACAGCACGATCGAGGCGATCCATAACATTCAACGCAAGGCCAATCTTGTGCCGGACAATATCGACAAAGTCGAAGTGACGGTCGTGACGGGGGCATGCGACGTTTGTGGAATTCCGACACCGTCGAGCGGTTTGGAAGGGAAATTCAGTCTGCGGTACTGCGCGGCAATCGCAATCAACGGCGACGACACGGCGCGCCTCGATACGTACAGCGATGAGATGGTCCGAGAACCACATTTGGTCGAATTGTTGAACAAGGTTACGGTGGCCGAAAAGAACACGTTGGAACGGATGGCAGCCGAAGTCACGATCCATACAAAGGATGGTGTCATCCACTATGAACACTATGACGCCGGAATTCCGGCTTCTCACCTTGACGCGCAATGGGACAAACTGGTCAAAAAATTCCGCGCCTGCGTCGACCCGGTTCTTGGGAACGACAAAACGGAAAAAATTATCGATAAGGTTAAGCACCTGGAGAAGGCCGAAGACATTTCCGAATTGGCGGCGCTTTGGTCGTAGTGTTCCGCGGCACTAATTGAATTGGGCGCTGGACTAGCTTTTCTGGCGCCCTTTTACTTTTGAACGCTGATTTTCTTCTTGGAAGGATCCTGCTCTTCCGAATTGAGGACATCATTGAGTGGTCGCAAACGCTTCCCGAAGACATAGAAGATTTCTTTGGAATCTGCAGACAATCCGGGGAGCTTAGCTAAATTCTTACTTACGCATGTATAGAAAAGAAAGGCTGAGCGATGACCATGATGAAGTTTCCACGGTTGAAGGCTGAACTCGAGGCTATCCGAAGCCTAGCGGAAAGCGGCGGGGATCGGCCGGTGACAATGATGAACCTGAACCGCTACGTTCCTGAAGCCGAGTTTCCGAACGGGAAACTCTATCGCGCCTATATAGACGGGCTAGAGGCTTTTCTGCCAAATGTAGGAGGAAAGATCCTTTGGCGCACGCCTGTTTTCGGCAGGGTGGTGGGTGACCAGGTGCTGCATGAAATCCTTGCGGCCTGGTATCCCTCGCATCAGGCATTTCTCGATTTACCTAATGCGCAAGGGGCGCAAGATAATTATCGTCTGCGTAACGAAACCGTTGAATACGCCGCTATCCATCGATGCGTTGGGGAGGGCTACGGGTTAGGGCATCAAAGCTAAAGGACGTGTCCTCGTCACTTGGCGTTATAGATGTTCTTGGAGAAGAATATCAAAGGAGTGCTACGATGCGGATCAGCCTGTTTGCACCGGTGATTAGCCCGATAAACGATGCAGCCTATTTGAGGTCGTTGGCGCAGGGAGCTGAGGAGCGCGGCTTTCATGGAGTTTGGCTCGGTGAGCATGTGGTACTCTTTGATCAATACGAGGCGCAGTATCCCTATCAGGAAGATGGTCGAATTCCCGTCGGGGTAGACAATGGCCTTTTGGAACCAATCACTGCCCTAAGTTACATGGCAGCGTTGACTGAGCGCATTCGCCTTGGGACGGGTATCTGCCTCGTGCCACAGCGTAACCCGGTCTACACCGCAAAGGAAATTGCAGCGGTGGATTATCTTTCGGGCGGTCGTGTGGATTTCGGCGTTGGTGTTGGCTGGCTTAAGGAAGAGTTCGATGCGCTCGGTGTACCGTTTGAGCGTCGGGGTGCGCGGTGCCGGGAATATCTTCAGGTGATTAAGGCACTCTGGACAGAAGACGTTTCCTGCTACTCAGGAGAGTTTTATGAACTGCCGCCCTGCCGACAATTTCCAAAACCGATCCAGCAGCCTGGTCCGCCCATTTATTTCGGGGGCGAAAGTGACGCGGCTTTGCGGCGTGTCGCTGATATTGGCCAGGGTTGGTACGGCTTCAACCTCGCGGCTGAGGATATTGGCAATTATATTGATCGGCTCGAGGGCTTTTTGGCAAACAATGGGCGGCAGAGAACTGATGTGGAAATTGTTATCGGGCCTTATTCCAACAAACTGAATGCGGATCGAGCCAGGCAGTATGAGGATGCGGGTGTCGACCAATTGGTAGCACTAATTGTGGGCCGCAATCTTGACGAATTAGAACGCTGGCTCGATCGGTTAACGGAATACATCTGAGTAAGGGAGAGCGAAATGGGTAGACTTGAGGGAAAGGTTGCCTTGATTAGCGGTGGCGCACGCAATCAAGGCGCTGCAGAAGCGCGGCTTTTTGTTGAAGAGGGGGCGAAAGTAGTTTTTGGGGACATTGCAGATGAAGCTGGCCGTGCGGTTGAGGCGGAGATCCATGCTGCGGGATACGACACCCATTATCAGCGCCTCGATGTGAGGAGCGAAGACGATTGGCGTAGCGCAGTGGACTACGCCTGTGAGAATTATGGCAAACTGGATATTCTAATCAATAACGCAGCGATCCTCGTGCCGCGGGTGCCAATCGAGGAACTAAGCGCGGAGTATTGGGACCGGGTAATGGAAGTCAATGCAAAAGGAACGTTTCTCGGCACTAAAGTTGCAATCCCGGCGATGCGAGCTGCTGGAGGTGGATCAATCGTCAATATTTCCTCAATCGCTGGCATTGGCCAGTCAACTACGCAGGATCCCGCCTATGCGGCAAGCAAGGGGGCAATGAGAGTTTTTAGCAAGGTGACAGCTTCACAGCATGCAAAGGATAATATCCGTTGTAATTCAGTCCACCCGGGACCCGTAGACACAGAGATGCTTCGTGCTGCTTTTCCGACGCAGGAAGCGTTCGACGAACGCTTATCGCGGGTGCCTATGAGGCGTACCGGCACGATCGACGAAATCATCAGGGGCGTGCTCTATCTTGCATCGGATGAGTCGAGTTACGTCACGGGTACCGAACTGGTTATAGACGGCGGGGCGTTGTGCATGTAGGTAGTCTTAGGCTCGCTAAAGTAATTTCAAGCTTGCGGTCGCGCGTTATCAGTCTAAGGTTCAGTTCATCTGCTTGCGAATAAACATAGCCGGGGAAAACTGCCGGTGTTTGAAAAAGATAAATTCATAGATGGCTGTGTGGCGGCCGTTGATGACGGACAGAAGGCTATTCGAGAAATTGTCTTGGAAGCCGTCGCCGATCGCGATGGCATTATCAAGGAATTGGGTGAGCCGACAGAAGCCGGAGTATTTCCGCTCTACAAGTCGAGCGACCTGACAATAATTAACTTTGTCTGGGCGCCGTTTATGACGCTGCTACCACACAATCACAAGATGTTCGCGGTGATAGGTATCTACGGCGGTCGCGAAGATAACGTGTTTTGGCGGCGGATTAAAGGTGGTTTTGGGAGCGATGGCTCGGCAGGCATTGAGGCGGCGGGTGCCGAATCTATGGGGCCAGGGCAAGTAGCGACTATGGGCAAAGACATCATCCACTCTGTGGCCAATCCAATATCGAAATTGACCAGTGCTATACACGTTTATGGTGGTAATTTTTTTGAGCCACCATCGCCGCGTAGTCAGTGGGATCATGAGACATTGGTGGAAGCGCCTTGGGACATGGATCATACCCGCGCCGTCTTCCATGAAGCGGGCATCCGATACTCCGCGGGAGTGGCGGCTGGCGTTTAACTTGTAAAGTTTAAACGTAAGAGGTGTCTAGCTATTTGGTGGTATTTATCGAGTTGCATGAAACCGCATAATCGTTCTCAGTACTTTAGCTTCAGTAACCTCGAGCTCCTACATTTGAAAGGCTCGGGCTAGTAACAGGGCCATATTAGGTTTTGCCTAATATTATTCCGATGCTTGGGTTGACAGTAAATGAAAGCTACTTAATTCGTATTCTACAAACCATAGGAGCGCCTCGCTTAAGGGGCTGAGATGTCGATAGGTAAAACAATAAGTTTTGCCAGCGCGACGATCCTTTGAACCTGACCCGGATAACGCCGGCGTAGGAAATGGGATTTACCCAGCCGAAAATTCCTGCACTACGCCGAGATATCCAGTTTGAGATTGGAGCATTACGTATTTAGTGATGGATCAAGATTCAATCGTAAATGCCCTGTTGGACTTTATCGCATCGGATGACGCGAGTGATGCTTTATTCAACGATGTAGCTCTGCAAAACTTTGAATATCAATTTAAAAATAATCTTCCCTTCAGGAAGTTTGCTCAAAAGAGAGGAAATACGCTCCGTACAGTAAAGAATTGGAGTGATATTCCTGCAGTGCCAATTAATGCATTCAAAACTCTAGATTTATCATGTGCACCATTATCAAAGGCGAAAGCAGTTTTTATGACCAGCGGCACGTCCTTGGGAAATGTTCGCGGCAAAAGTTACCATCCTGTGCTGGATGTTTACGATGCATCGATGCGCCGTAACTTCCAAAATCGATTTATGGGTAACCTGGAGCGGGTCCAAATGGGTGTTCTATTCCCGCCCCCAGCGTTAATGCCAAACTCGTCGCTGGCACATTATCTAAATTTGGCGGTTGGCGACTTTGGTTTGCGAAATAGCCGCTTTTTCGTCGGGGCTAGAGGGATAGAGTTTAGTGATCTCTTTGATGACCTTGCACGAGCGGAGAAGTCGGGCGAACCCTATGCGCTGCTCGGCGCAAGCTTTAGTTTTGTTCATGTGATAGATGAAATGGC
>JAYZET010000016.1:0-27407 GCA_036337155.1 Pseudomonadota bacterium
TTCTTCAGGGGTGCCATATCTTCCTGACGGGATACTTGCGAGAATGTTTTGGAAGAGGTCCGGATTATTCTTTTTTGCCTCGTCCCAAACGCCACCTTCGAAAAATATCGAACCTGGACAGATGGCATTGACGCGGATGCCCTTTGGGGCAAGCGACTTGGCCTGGGTCACTGTATAATGGTTGACCGCCGCTTTGATGGCACCGTATGGCGGCGTGCGGATGCTTTCGGTCAGAGCGGAGATTGTCGATATATGTATGATTGCTCCGCCGCCCACTTGCTCGAGCATGGGGATGGCGTGATGGCTAGCTCTTACTACCGGCATCAGATCAATTTCGATGGAGCGTTTCCATCCTTCTTCGTCGTCCGTTCTACCGAACCCGGATGGGTTGTTTACCAACACGTCGAGCCGTCCGAGCGCAACGTGGGCCTCCTGTAAATAGTTCTCAAGCGCTACCACATCACCGACATCGCATACGGCTCCGTGTATAGCACCACCATATGTGGCTAGCTTCTCGCGGGCGACGCTCAGCGATTCTGCTGTCCGTCCACAGATCGAGATACCGCATCCTTCTCGTGCGAAAGCATCGGCAATCGCAAAACCGATCCCGCGGGTCCCGCCGGTGACTATCACTCCTTTACCGTTCAGTCCGAGTTCCATGAAAATCCTTTTATATTTCGATTTAGCCTGTTGTGTTAGAGACGCGATACGCGCTCGGGTAATTCGCCCAACACGTGTTGGCAATAATGTAACCCTTCCCGTTCGGCCTCCTCCGGCGTCCGCATCCGTTGACCAAAATGAACCTGCCGGCCGTCTTGCCATATGGACCAGGGATAGAGATAGTCCCCTGTCTGCGTGGACCATTTCTCGATAAAGAGTTCGATAGGCATAGGTTGGGTCTCTTTAATCTTTGCTTGCCGTTTGTGCTCATTGGATGCAGAAACGAAGATAGGTCGTCCATGTGCGAGGTCTAAGACGAGGGGGCTAAAAAATGACGGATGCCGCGCAAAATGTCATCAGACTGCACGAAGCGGACAATGTCGTTGTCGCGCGTGCGGAGATCAACGCTGGAACTGAAATAACTGGGGAGGGTATCTCCGCTTTGGTGCAGGTGCCGGCGGGACATAAAATCGCGACGGTCGATATAACAAAAGGCGATGCGATCCGTAAATACGACCAGATAATCGGTTTCGCGACGGAGGATGTCACTCCTGGCGGACATTTGCACACTCATAACATTGAGATGCAGGATTTCGAGCGCGATTACGCCCATTCAACGTCGGCACGTGCGACTGCTTTCGTTCCGGAAGGCAACCGCGCCACTTTCCAGGGTATCCGCCGCGCCAATGGGAAGGTAGCGACGCGGAACTATATCGGAGTGTTAACCACCGTAAATTGTTCTGCCACTGTCGCGCGTTACATCGCAGAAACGGTTAATTCGGGTGTCCTCGCAGATTACACAAACGTCGACGGTGTTGTAGCCTGCGTCCACGCGACTGGCTGTGGTATGGCAGGAACGGGCGAGGGATATGAAAACCTACAGCGAACGCTTTGGGGGTTTGCTCGGCATCAGAATTTTGGCGGTGTTCTGATGGTCGGGCTCGGTTGCGAAGTGAACCAAATCGATTTTTTGTTGGAGGCCTACGGCATTGAGCGCGGGCCCAAGTTCCGGACTATGACCATTCAGGAGATCGGCGGAACACGAAAGACCGTCGAGCGCGGTGTTGAGATCATTAAGGAAATGCTGCCAGCGGCGAACGCGGTGGCACGAGAGACGGTTCCAGCTAGCGAACTGACCCTAGCGCTTCAATGCGGTGGATCGGATGCCTATTCCGGCATCACTGCTAACCCCTCCTTGGGGGCTGCGGTAGATCTCCTAGTCGAAAATGGTGGAACTGGAATTCTAAGCGAGACGCCAGAGATATACGGCGCTGAGCATCTGTTGACCCGTCGAGCCGAGACAACCGAAGTTGGCGCGAAGCTGATCGAGCGTATCCGATGGTGGGAGGAATACACCGCTCGAAACGAGGGCGAAATGAATAATAATCCGAGCCCGGGTAACAAGGCGGGTGGCCTCACTACGATACTCGAGAAGTCGCTGGGTGCGGCCGCAAAAGGGGGGACGACGAACCTCACCGGCGTATATAAATATGCAGAAGAGGTAACCAAGAAGGGCTTTGTCTTTATGGATTCGCCAGGCTACGACCCGTGTTCGATTACGGGACAGGTTGCTGCTGGCGCTAATGTCGTCTGCTTCACTACGGGGCGCGGATCAGTTTATGGTTGTAAGCCTTCGCCTAGCCTCAAGCTCGCTACCAACACAACCATGTTCCATCACATGGAAGAGGACATGGACATTAATTGTGGCATAGTAGTGGATGATGGTGTTTCGATTCGTGAGATGGGTAGCAGGATATTTGATCGTCTCCTTGAAGTTGCTTCCGGTAGCCCCACCAAGAGCGAGATACATGGCTTCGGCAACGATGAGTTCATTCCCTGGCAGATTGGTGCCGTGATGTAGTAACGAATTTGAGGATACTCTCTCAATCCGCAAATAGGACCCGTTGCAGGGGAATTTATTTTTTAGCTTTTGCTTTAGATTTTGCGCCCGACTTGCGCTTGCTGTGAGACGAAATCCGTTCGACGAGGTCGTCGACGCGGTCGCGGTGATCTTCGGTGTGTTGGAGCATGGCATTGTAGACGGCTGAGAGTTCCAGTAATTGGTTCATGTTGGAGTTGGAACTTTCGCGCAGAAGTTTCTTTGAGAGGCGCAGCGCATGCGGCGGATTATCAGCAATGCGCTCGGCCAAGGCCTTTGCTTCCTTGATCAGATCTTTTGGCTCGACCACTTTGGAGACGAGGCCAATTTCAAGCGCTTTGTCGGCGTTGATCAATTCACCTGTGAAGACCATCTCCGCGGCGTTTGAATTGGATATGACACGCGGCAGAAAATATGCTCCGCCGTCTCCGGGTGAAATGCCGATTTTTACAAAGGTCTCGGCGAAGCGCGCATACGTCGACGCGATGCGAATGTCCGCCATGCAGGTTAGATCGCAGCCAGCACCTGTCGCCGCGCCGTTAACGGCGGCGATGGTCGGTACTTCAAGATTATAGAATGCCATTGGGATGCGTTGAATACCGTTCTTATACCAATCCCGAATCACGACCGACGGCGGTTGGCCTTTGCGGTTGCGTTCTTGCATTGCCTTGACGTTGCCGCCGGCGCTGAACGCTTTACCAGCACCCGTCAGGATGACGCATCGGATGTCGTAGTCCTGATTGATGCGGGCGCAGTATTTTTCAAAGTCGGCATATTGATCTGGACCCGAGAGGGCGTTCATTGATTCCGGTTCGTTCATCGTCAAGGTCACGATGTGTCCGGTCTTTCTATATCGCAGGAATTTCGACATCAGTTTGTCCTTTGCTCTCCCAAGGTGTGGTAACCGCCCTAGTTTCAATGCTGGCGGCGCGTTCGCCAATCCATATGTGAGCGTTCGACACGAGGACAATGATGTTATTGAATTTCGAACCGGGTGAACTGCCACCTGAGGCAGAGCGCCTGCGGCACGAAGTGCGGAATTTCTTGGTCGAATCAATGGCTGATATTCCTGCAGAGTTGCGGGCACGAAACTGGACGGCTTGGAACCCCGAATTCAGTCGTAAGCTCGGCGAACGCGGCTGGATTGGCATGACTTGGCCGAAAAAATATGGAGGTGCTGAGCGTAGTTTTTTAGAGCGTTATGTGCTGCTAGAGGAATTATTGGCTGCAGGAGCGCCGGTTGGCTTTCATTGGATCGCGGACCGTCAATCTGGCCCGTTAATTCTACGTTTTGGGACAGAGGAGCTACGCGAGAGAATCTTACCGGGTATTACTCGGGGAGAAATTGCCTTTGCCATTGGTATGAGCGAGCCAAATTCCGGTTCTGATCTTGCCTCTGTTCGCACAAAGGCCGAGAAGGTCGAGGGCGGTTACCTAATTAATGGTAGTAAGATTTGGACGTCAGGGGCGCATATGGCGGACTATCTTGTGGCGTTATTTCGTACTTCAGGTACGGCTGAAGACCGCCACGCGGGTTTGACCCAGTTCGTGGTAGATCTGAAGAACACTAAAGGCATAGATATCCGACCTATTAAAAACATGACCGGCGACCACGACTTCAACCAAGTATTCTTTGAGGATGCATTCGTTCCGGAGGGAATGCGCGTTGGAAACGAGGGAGATGGCTGGCCGCAGGTAACGACGGAGCTTGCCTTTGAACGGAGTGGGCCTGAGCGATATTTAAGTAGCTTTCCCCTGTTGCGAGAATCAGTTGGGCAGGCGGGGCAGAACCCGAGCGAGCGTCAGGCCATCGGTCTTGGTCGAATGGTAGCGCGGGCGGCAACCTTCCGTGAGATGTCGTTATCTGTCTCTGGCATGCTGGAGGCGGGTGAAAACCCCAACCTCGAAGCCGCCGTGATGAAAGAGATTGGCGTCGGCTTTGAGCAGAAAATACCCAACATTGCGCACGAACTGTTCGGCATTTCACCACGGCTCGGTGACGGCGGTGACTTCGAGACCACGATGGCATACCTCACCCAGGCGAATGTCTCTTTTTCTCTGCGTGGCGGCACGCGCGAGATCGTGCGGGGGATTATCGCACGCGGGCTGGGTATGCGATGAGCGAAGTGCGCGAAATTCTTGGCGAGACGGTTAACCGTATTTTTTTAAATCACTGCACCAAGGACCTTCTCGAGGATGCCGACGCGGGTGAATGGCCTGAGGAGCTGTGGCGGACAGTTGTTGAGAATGGTTTGACCCAAGTTCTTCTCCCGGAGGAGGAGGGGGGTGCTGATGCGGGGTGGCAGGCTGCATATGTGATCCTGCACGCAGCTGGACATTTTGCTGCACCGATACCACTTGCGGAAACCTTGCTGGCGGGATGGCTCTTAGACAGAGCGGGTCTGCCCGTGCCGGACGGTATCATGTCGATTGTGCCTGAGGCGGACGGTGTACTCCTTTCGCCGTCTGGAGAAATATCGGGAGAGGCAGGGAAGGTTCCGTGGGCGGCGCGGGCTGATTATCTTGTAGGTGTAGCACGGAGGGATGGTGGGCTCGCGGTCTATTGCGCTCCTGCTTCGGTGCTGTCGGTTGAGCCGGATCATAATATTGCTCGTGAACCCCGCGACCGAGTGCAATTTTCTGGTATGGCAGAAGCGGCGGTGGCACCAGCTGATTTTACTGGAGATACTCTACGTCTTTATGGCGCCATGGTGCGTTCTGCCCAGATGGCGGGCGCCCTGGAACGTATCGTTGAGGATACTTTGCAATACACGGCGGACCGTACGCAATTTGGCCGACCCATAGCAAAGTTCCAAGTCATCCAGCAGAATATGGCGTTGACAGCATCCGAGGTGGCTGCCGCCGTAATGGCGGCGCAAAATGCCTTTCGTGCTGCAGATCTTGGCACACCTGATTTCGAAGGTGCGTGTGCCAAAGTGCTTTCCGGTGATGCTGTGGGTATCGCGACAGACATCTGCCACGAGACATACGGGGCTATCGGGTTCACGTATGAACATCATCTACATTTTTTTACAAGAAGACTTTGGTCCTGGCGCGGCGAATTTGGCGCCGAGGCCGAGTGGGCTGAGAAGTTGGGTCGACGTGTTGCTGCCAGAGGTCCGGATGCATTGTGGTCCGATATAACCGCCCGGCAATCTGCGATCGAATAGGGAGGACTATTATGCGTGGACGAAACGCGGTCGTCACTGGATCGACGCGGGGTATCGGGGCGGCGATTGCAGAAACGCTGGCCGCGGAGGGCTGCAACGTCATGCTGAACGGTTTCGGAAATGGCGATGCGATAGAGGCTGAGCGCATTCGTTTGGCTGGGGAGTATGGGGTCAGCGTTGCATATTGCAGTGCGGATCTCAGTAGGGAAAATGATTGCGAAATGCTTACGAAGGTGGCCGAGGATGCCTTCGGTCAGATCGATATATTAATAAACAACGCGGTTATCCGATATTTCCACCCTATCGAGGATTTTCCTCGTGAGGAATGGAACCATGCGCTTGCGGTCAACGTAACTGCCCCCTTTATCCTTACACAGAACGTTGTGCCCGGTATGCGCTCACGGCGCTGGGGACGGATCGTAAATTTTTCTTCAGTTCTCGGCATGGCGGCGCGGTCGGGGCGCGCCGACTATGTGGTTTCCAAACATGCAATATTGGGTTTGACCCGTGCGACGGCGGCGGAAGTTCGAGATGTCGAGGGGATTACCTGTAACGCGATATGTCCCGGATCTGTTATAACACCGAACACGGAGATTAAGATTGGAGAACTCGCCACAGAGCTTGGTCTTTCTTCCGAGGATGCAAGGGAAACCTTTCTCGCTAGACGTGGGCAATCACGTGATTTTATTGAACCGGTTAAAGTCGCGAAGTTGATAGTCTTTTTGTGTCAGGACAGTTCGAGTGACATCACCGGGGCGGCGCTGCCAATCGACCAGGGCCGTTCTGCGACGTGGCTGGAATTCGGCGAATGACCGTAAATGTGGAATATTCTGGGACTTGATGCTCGCGTTTCTTAGCAATCTGGCAGTGGAGAATTGTAATGGCTAAATTCGCTTATGACGAGAATGAAGATTTCGTTAGGGGACGAGAGCTTCGCGGAGATGTCCTGGGTGCGGAGTATAACGAGCGGACCACTCAGGTGGGCGCTGATGACGATTTTATGGGGCCGCTGCGCCAGCTATCGGGTGAGTTTGTCTGGGGCAAGATTTGGTCGCGTCCAGGGCTCGATATCAAGACGCGACGTCTCATCAATATTGCAATGTTGGCCGCACTTAACCGACAGCCGGAGGTGACGACGCACGTGCGGGCGGCTGTGGAGGAAGGAGGTGTCAGCAAGGAAGAGGTGCGCGAAGTTCTTTTGCACGTTATGGCCTATTGTGGAATACCGGCGGCAGTCGACGCCTTCCGCACGGCAAAGGCTTATTTCGACGAAGCAGAGGGAGCAGATTGATGCTTGAAGGGAAGACGGCGCTCGTCACCGGTTCGGTAATAGGGATAGGTAACGCAACGGCTCGAGCGTTTGCAGCCGAGGGGTGCAACATAATGATGTGCGGTCTTGGTACTCCGGAGGAAATTGAGACGTCGAGGGCGGCGATCGAGACGGATTACGGCGTGACGGTAAAATTCCACAGTGCCGACTTGGCGGACCGCAGGCAGACCGAAGAACTTGCTAAGTCAACGCAGGAAGAGCTGGGGTCGATCGATATTCTCGTAAACAATGCGGTCATACGTTACTACGATAATATTGTCGACTTCGATCCAAAGAATTGGGATCACGCGCTTGCAGTTAACGTGACGGCGCCCTTTGACCTGACGCGATTGGCACTGCCCATCATGAGGGAGGAAGGTTGGGGCAGGATTGTCAACATTTCCTCTATTATGGGGCTATCGGCGCGCTCAGGGAGGGCGGATTACATCACCTCGAAGACTGCCATCATCGGGCTTACTCGGTCTACGGCGGCAGAAACATTGCGCGACCCGAACATCACTTGTAATGCTATTGCACCAGGTTCGGTCCTCAGCGATTTCATTAAGGCGCGTATTCAGCGTATGGCAGAAGAGCGTCAGACCAGCTTCGAGGATATGGCGAAGCGCTACAAAAAGGATATCGGACAGATCGCCGATTTTATCGAGCCGGCGCAAATCGCCGACGCAATTTTGTATCTCTGTCGCGATGAATCCCGTCATATCAACGGAACGGTTCTGCCGGTAGACGGAGGCGTCGCAGCGACTTGGATTGAGAACCCCGACGAGATATGAAAGTTTTATCTTAATTTCGAAGAATGTGACGTGTTGCTATTTATTTTGGGCAGCAAGGTCTTAACGTCTAAAATAAACTTGAAGGGCCTGAGAGCGCAGTAAATGCTGTTGTGCAAGTGATTGCAGACGGTTTCCTATCCAGAAGTCCCGGATGGGAAAAAGGAATAGCAGGGATATCAATACGATGCTGCACGGCTTGATTTATCCGCGTAGATTTTGAATGCCTAAAAAAAGTAGGCGAAATTAATCTAATCAGTTGTATTGCATCGTGTCGCGGCCGATTGGCTAGACTGGCATCCGGCAGCAATCCGATCAGCTTGCTTCGTCGGCTACCACTTCTTCGTGGTAAATCCGCTTGATCTTGTCGAGGTTCATTCCTTCGATGCGGACAAGCTTTGTAGCCCCTTCTCGCCGCGGCGCATGGAGGTCACCAACATTGTAGAGATGGGCGTCACCGGGATTAAGTATGTAGCTACGGGTCGTGCGGCAGGTGCCGGCGTCATCTTCTGTCGCGGGTGCATCGACAAATTCGTAGTCAAACATTTCCGTTTGTCCTGCTATTTGCCCATAGATTGCCCAATGCGCGCCGTGCGCGTGTGGTTTGGACATTGCCTCACGCTTGTAAACGTGTGAACAAATCGCAAAGCCTAGCTTGTCGTCTTCGTAAAGAATGGTCCGCGGCGCGTCGTTACTTTCTGGAAAATTTTCGGCGACGAAAGTCTCATCAATGAGTACCTTCTTTAGAAGATCTCGGACCTTCTCGCGACCCGTGACACCGGGATCAGCCAATAAGATGTCATAACATTCACTAGAGAACTTTTCGAGTGTGTAACTCATCGCAGACCTCGTATGACGGTTTGTTTAAGCTGAAATAGATCATAGCGTAGGCTGGCGCGATGAAAAACTATAGAACTACTCCACATTGTCTCAAAAGTGCAAGGTTGGGAGAACGAGCGTGACGGATATCAGTTCAAGAAAACGGCCGAGCAGCCGCGCATTGTTAGCGGCACGAGAAGACTTTCTGTCGGGAGTTGTAGATGCGGGCCGACCAAAAGCGGTGGAAAAACAACACCAAGGTAGCAGGCTGACCGCACGTGAGCGAATTCAAGTGCTTTGCGATGACAATAGCTATCGTGAAATTGGCGATTTAGTAGAGCCCGTGCGCAACAGCAAATTCAACGCGGATTTGGTGGCACCGGCAGATGGCGTTATCGTCGGTACTGGCCAGATTGATGGGCGGTTCGCGATGGTGACTGCGCATGACTTCACCGTACTGGGCGGTAGCACAGGCGTTGTTGGTGCTAACAAGACCAATCGTGCTGTAGCACTCGCTGTGGAGCGCGGCATCCCATTGGTGATGATGCTTGAGGGGGGCGGTCATCGTATACAAGACGGCCAAGACTCTCGTCATTTTGCCGCAACGACAGGTGTTTTCGATGGCATGGCGCGACTGTCTGGTTGGGCGCCCTTCGTCACGGCGATGATGGGGGTCGGTTTCGCCGGGCCAACTAACTACGCGTCGATGGCTGATTTTGTCGTAATGGTACGGGGTCAATCGACGATGGGTCTGGCGGGCCCCGCATTGGTTAAGGCTGGGACGGGTGAGGAAATTGACAAGGAACTGCTAGGCGGTGCCGCGGTCCAAACAGACCAAAATGGTATAGCGGACCTTGCCGTTGATAGTGAACATGAGGTCTTTAAAGCGATCCGTAAATTCCTGTCGTATTTTCCAAGCAATTGCCAAGACCCTTTGCCTGTTGGTACCGTGGAAGTATCTGCAGGTGGCGATGCAGAAGATTTAATGGATATTGTGCCGTCGAACTTACGCAAGCCTTATGACGTGCGGGGTGTAATAGAGACAGTTGCTGACGATGGCAGTCTCTTCGAACTGAAGCCAACCTACGCCGAGAATATTGTGACAAGTCTTGCACGGCTTGGCGGCCGATCGGTTGGTTTCATAGCTAATCAGCCAATGAAAATGGCCGGAATGCTTGACGCGAGGGCCTGTGAAAAATCGGCCCGCTTTATCGCGATGTGCGATGCATTTGGTATACCTCTAATTTTTCTGGTCGACGTGCCAGGCTTTGCCATCGGGTCAGCGGCTGAAAAAACTGCGCTCGGTCGGCGTAGTGGCCGAATTTTCTACGAGCTTTCTCACGCCACGGTGCCGCGCATATCGATCGTTTTACGTAAGGGTTATGGTGCCGGTTATTTCGCCATGGCGGGTGGTCGGAGTTTTGATGCAGACGCCTGTGTGGCGTGGCCGACAGCGGAAATTTGCGCAATGTCAGTAGAGGGCTCAGTAGACGTCGCATATCGGCGAGATTATGAAACTGCCAAAGATCCAATGGCACGTCGCCAGGAATTGATTGATATTTTTAAGGGACAGTTGGGTGCGCTGCGCGCGGCTGCACATTTTGGCATCGATACCGTGATCGACCCGCGTGACACACGCGCCTTTTTGATCGAGACCCTTGCTTCTTGTCCGGTGCGGCGGCAAAGCAAGCATCCACCAAAGTTCCGCTCCATCTCGCCGATTTAGATCGTGTTACTTTAGTAAACGTGTTGGCCACCGGTGACAAAGATTTCTGTTCCAGTGACATAACCAAAATCTGATGAGCAGAGCTGATAAACGCAACCCGCCACTTCATCCGGTGTCCCCATTCGATGCATTGGAATGCGGTTGATAAGGGGTTCGTATTCCTCGCCAATCATCTCAGTTTCAATCTCGCCAGGCGCGACGGCGTTGACCCGCACACCTAGTTCGGCGAATTCAACTGCCAATTCACGCGTCAGTGCCGACAATGCCGACTTTGAGGTTGAATATGCAGACCCAGCGAAGGGGTGTATGGCGTGGCCGGCGATCGAGGTAATATTGACGACGGCGGCGCCCTCCGACTTGGCGCCACGACCGAGGGCGGCTGCGAAGCCGCGACATAGCATAATTGGTGCGAAGAGGTTGAGGTCATAGACCTTGCGCCAGCCCTCGATGTCGCCGTTGAGGCAGCCCAGTCGTTCCTTGAAAGGCGTCTTCGGCGATACTGCCGCATTGTTGACAAGGGCGTTCAAGGGCGTGTCGCCAATCACCTCGTTGGCTTGCTCAATGAACGCCTTGAGGGAGCCTTCGTCCGCTAAGTCGGTCGGAATATGTATCGCCCAGTTAGGGTCGCGCTGGCACGCTTCCGGGACCGCGTCGCGAGAGCATGTTATGATGCGCCAACCCTCGTGTGAAAAACGCATCACCGTAGAGTGCCCGATCCCTCGGCTAGCGCCAGTCAAGACGATGGTTTTAGGCTGTTCTGACATGAGGGGATATTAGCCGACGGGTCCACTAAGAACAGCCCGGATCTTTAATTATAATTGCAGTTTTGGAATAAGTTCCGAAAGTCGGTGCGCTTTCTTAAGGTGATCTGCTCCCCGCTATTTTTATGATTAATAAACTATGCGGCACTAAGGGTGTTGGCCGCCTCAAAGTAAAATTAGTCTCATATAATTAAAACTAGAAACTTTGTTGGTGGTCGAATATTGCGGATATTTTGAGAATGGAAGACGAAGGGCAAGGAAGCTGTTCATTAAGGCATAGGACGTGATACGCCGTTCAACTTGGACTTGGTGCTATAAAAGCTGCCAATTCGTTCGATTCTGGAGTGATTATAACTGTTGGTCTAAATATTCAGGCCCGGTCGCCCAGCATGATTTTAATTATCACTGAAGCTGCAGGTGGCCTGCTTTTATTCTGCGTTAACACCATGACGGCACCAATTTAAGTTTTTGGCTTCTGCAAAAAGAGCGATAAATCGTGCTTACCAGCTATTTCGGAGTTCTCGAAGTTTAAGAAACACTTCCTTTGCGTCCGGCTCCGACGACATGTTAGGAAACTCCTCGCGCAGCTTTTCGACGATCTCTGGATTGTGTAGGCGGAAGAAAGTGTTAACTTCTTTTTCTTGGCCGAGGGTAGTCACCATCGCATTGTCAGGGTCGTGAGTTCCCTGGAGATTGTCTAGCAGTGCTTTGGCTTTCGCGTTGTTTGGCTCGCGCGACAGTGTAAATTCTAGATTATTAGTAATATAATCGTGACCCGGGTAGATCAGCGTATCGTCTGGTAGTTTAGCAAGCTGCTCCGTGAAGGTCGCATAGAGTTCGGCCGGATGACCACCGTTGTGGCAATTGCCGGCGCCCGCATTGAACATAGTATCGCCACAAATAAGCGCTGGTTGATCGGTGTGCGATAGCAGGCAAACGTGGCTCATTGTGTGTCCCGGCGTATCGAGTGATTCGAGTTCAACTGATTGGCCGACCTTGACGATGTCTCCTGCGCCAAGACCCACATCTATTCCGGGGATCGCGTCCTTAGCGTTTTTGTGGGCCAGTAACTTTGCATCGGTGGCGGCAACCATCGCTTTATTTCCACCCGTATGGTCACCGTGTTCGTGTGTGTTCAGGATTTGGGTGATTTTCCAGCCGTTCTTTTCGGCTGCTGCCAAGCATTTCTCGTAGTCCAATGGATCGATGGCCAGCGCGTCGCCCGTTTCAGGGCAGACAATTACATAGTTGAAATTACGATAGGCGTTTCCGGTCCAAACTTGTTCCACTATCACGGCTATACTCCTAGGTGTTGGCCCATTGGGCCCATACTAACGGTTCAATTCAGAAAGGCTATGGCGGAGCTTCACTTGCCCTTGAACGCAGGCGGTCTTTTTTCTCCGAACGCTTTTTGACCTTCGATGTAATCGTTGCTTAGGTAACAGGCTTCGACCGCCGCCTCGCATGCGGCAATATCGCGGTCTTCTGGTGCCTTAATCAGTTCGTTCACAGTGACCTTTGCTGCGGTCACTGAGAGTGGCGCATTTTCGGCAATTTCGGCCGCATATTTGTAGATAAATTCGTCTAGTTCTGCCGACGGGGCGACATGGTTTATCCAGCCAATTGATTTCGCTTCCTCGGCCGAATAGTAACGGCCCGACGCGAGTATTTCTTTGGCGTTGCGGGGACCGAGGTTCTCCACGAGGCGGGCCACGTCACTGACGGGATAGCCGAGCCCAATTCGCGCCGGCGTAATGGCAAAGCGCGAGCGTTCCGAGGCGATCTGGACATCACAATCGAGTGCCACTTCCGCTCCTCCGCCTACGCAGACGCCGTCAATTCGAGCGATCACAAATTTTTTGGAATTTCGCAGCGATGAAGTCGTTGCGTGCTCGTATTCCTGATAAAGCGCGCGCTGCGCAGATGTGCTGCGATAATCGGCGAACTCCGAGATGTCAGCGCCAGCCGAGAACGCCTTATCACCAGCTCCAGTGAGCACGATAACACGTACCTCGGGGTCTTCTTCTAGTTCGGCCATCGCCTTCGGAAAGTCGCGCCACATTTCGAAGCTGATGGCGTTTCTTTTGTTTGGTTGATTGAGGGTCAAAGTTCCGATGCCGTCGGATTTCTCGACCATAAGCTTGTCGGTTATCGCCATTCGTTCCGTTCCTTCTTTATAATCCTGCCGCGAATTTTGCGTTAGACCCCTGTGGAATAGGTCAGGTAACAGTCTTTTGGCTTAAGTCTTTACCACGTCAAGCACGGATGCCTACCTTGCCATCACAGTGGTGGGGTGGCTTATCGTTTTCAAGTACCATTGGTAGGCTATCCAGCTTGCGTCGCCGGAAAACCAAAACCATAGAATTTTCGCAGTCTGCGTTGATTAATAGTAGCCTGTTAGGCACAGAATTTTAATTTAAATTCAACCACAAACGCTGCATAAAATTTATCTATGTTTGGGTTGCGAAGCGTGCCGCTTGACTTTCTAGTTCACGAAGGGAGTTAAGTTTATTCGGACCTATGGAGGGTTACGTGACCGAAAGCTATTCGCTCGGTATCGATATTGGTGGCACATTTACGGACATTGTTGCTTACGATCAGGCGACGGGCCGGATCGTCAAAGCGAAAGAACTGACAACACCAGACGACCCGTCCCGCGGCGTCATCACGGGCATCCGAAACCTTTTGGGTGAAGACGGACTGGGTCCGAATGATTTCCGGCGTATGGTGCATGCGACAACTCTTTTCACGAACGCGATTATTACTCGAGATGGTGCGAAGACGGGAATGCTGACGACGGCTGGCTTCCGCGATGCAGTCGAGATCGGCCGCGAACGGAAATACGAGTTGTACGACGTCTTCATCACAAAACCTAATCCGCTGGTGCCTAGAAATTTGAGGGTAGAAATCTCCGAACGGATTGGTCCGGACGGTGCCGTTTTAACGCCGATCGACATCGACGCAGTTAAGCAGGAAGCCGCAAGGTTGGTGGATCAAGGCGTTGAATCACTCGCCATCGTGTTTCTCCACTGCTACGCTAATTCGGCTCATGAGGATGCGGCAGTCGAGGCAATCTCTGCGGCCCATCCCGACTTATTTCTTTCCTCCTCGAATGACGTATCACCGGAAATTCGAGAATACGAACGTGCCTCGACCACCTCGGCGAATGCCTACGTAAAACCGTTGGCGCAACGTTATCTCGATAATCTGGTTTTAGAAGCTAACGGCTTAGGTATAACGGCTCCGTTTTTCATGATGCTTTCAAACGGCGGCCTTACGCATTTGGAGGAAGCGAAATCGCGTCCGGTGTTGATGCTGGAATCAGGACCTGCCGCAGGTGCCTTAGTTGCGGCACATTTTGGAAACCTCGCGGGTGAAAAAAACATTTTAGCTTTCGATATGGGGGGGACGACGGCAAAGCTCGCAATGGTCGAGGATGGAGAGCCTCACGTTGCATACAATTTCGAGGCAGCGCGAGAGAAACGCTTCGTTGTCGGCAGCGGCCTGCCGATGAATATCTCGACGATCGAGTTGATCGAAATCGGAGCGGGTGGCGGCAGTATTGCGCATGTCGACGGCATGGGGTTGCTGAAAGTCGGGCCGCGAAGCGCTGGTTCCGAGCCTGGTCCTGTTTGCTATGGACGTGGCGGCAAGGAACCAACGGTAACTGATGCGGACTTATTGCTTGGTTACCTTAATCCGAAATATTTTGCCGGAGGCAGTATGAATATAGACCCCGACGCTTCTAAAGTGGCGACGGAACCTCTGGCTCAATCGCTCGGGCTGACGGTGCCCGAGGTTGCGTGGGGCATCCACGACGTAGTGAACGAAAATATGGCGTCTGCAGCGCGTGTGCACATTGCCGAACAGGGTAACGATGTGCGTGAATTCACGCTTCTGGCGACCGGTGGGGCTGGGCCTGTTCATGCATATTACGTAGCGCGAAAGCTTGGCTTGCGCCGTATGATTTGTCCGGTATCGGCCGGAGTTGCCTCAGCTCTGGGTCTCCTAATTGCGCCGGCTCGCGTGGATCGGACTGGGACGGTTGCGAGACGATTTAGTGAAATGGATTGGGAGGCGTTGGAGGCACAATATCAAGCGTTGCAGGCAGATGCGGCAAACGTCATAGAGGAGACTGGCTTTGCGCCATCTGAAGCCGTGGTCACACGTCTCGCAGACATGCGTTT
This sequence comes from Pseudomonadota bacterium, assembly GCA_036337155.1. Taxonomy (GTDB): domain Bacteria; phylum Pseudomonadota; class Alphaproteobacteria; order UBA8366; family UBA8366; genus UBA6544. Next base: position 15,300 of record JAYZET010000016.1, read on the forward strand.
CGCAGGCCAGGGTTTTGAGATCGTTTTGGAACTGCCTCCTGGTCCTTACGATGTCGGATCAGCGCCGGCACTTCGGAAAGCCTTTGAAGAAGTCTATTGCGAGACGTTTGCGAGAACGCCACCTGACGTAGAACCAGAAATTATAAATATCCGCATCTCGATGAAGGCTGAGGTACCCGGCTTGGGGACCAAGTCTGAGATGGTCAGGGGAAGTGGGAATCCGAAAACAGGGTCACGGCCAGCCTATTTTCCGGGATTAGATGATTTTGTTAATACACCGGTTTATGACCGCAACTTAATGACGTTGGGTTACAGTTTTTCGGGACCGGCGATTGTTGAAGAAAGCGAATCGACTTTAATATTAGGTCCCGAGGCCCAGGCGCGCGTGGATGAGCAGTTTAATCTGATCGTCGACTTGCCAGAGGAAGGATGAACCATGCCTCATAACGCTAATACAGGCGCTAATACGTCGTTTAACCCGATCACTCTAGAAGTACTATGGACGCGACTAATTTCCGCCGTAGATGAGGCGGCTGCGGCTCTCGTACGCACTTCCTTCTCAACCGTAGTACGCGACAGCCATGACTTTTCGTGCGTGATCACGGATGCGACGGGGCGGTCGCTCGTTCAGGCGACGGACAGTATTCCGTCTTTTATTGCGACACTGCCGGCGACGGTTAAACATTTCCTTGATGTCTACCCGGCGGAGAAACTTGAGCCGGGCGATGTAATTATAACGAACGACATCTGGATGGGAACCGGGCACTTGCCGGATATCAGTGTCGGCAAACCAATTTTTTACAGTGGAAAGCTTGTTGGCTTTGCCGGATCAACCGCGCATGCGCCGGACATTGGTGGTAAAATACGTTCACCTGAGCCTCGCGAGGTTTTCGAGGAAGGCTTCCAAATTCCAATCATGAAACTTATGCACGCTGGCGAGCCGGATCAGACTTTTTTCCGTCTGCTGCGCCAGAATGTCCGGGCGCCTGACGAGGTGGTAGGCGATCTTTACGCACAGTTAACCGCGCTTGATTTGATGGAGCGGCGGGTCAGCGAAGTAATGGATCAGTACCATATCGATAATTTGGCGTCTCTCGCAACGGAAATACAGGATCGTTCAGAACGTGCCATGCGAGCAGCGATCCGCGATTTGCCGGATGGCATCTATACGAACGAATTGCCTACCGACGGTCTCGATGTGCCGGTAAACCTCAAAGTTGAAATTACCATCGACGGGGACGAGGTCCGGGCGGATTACACGGGGTCGAGCCCGCAGGTTGGAAAGGCAATTAATTGCGCCATGTGCTACACCTATGCCATGACAGCCTATGCGGTGAAGTGCGCAGCCGCACCGGATTTGCCCAATAACGAAGGTTCGGTCGCTCCAATTTCTGCCTACGCACCGGAACGAACGATTGTGAATCCGTTGTTTCCGGCGTCTGGCGGCTCTCGCGCGCTTATAGGTCACTTCCTGCCAGCACTGATCTTTGGTGCTCTCGCCAATGTTGTGCCAGACCGGATTATGGCTGGCACCGGCTCACCGCTTTGGTGTGTCAACCTTGCCGGTGTGAAGCCAGACGGAAAACCATTTGCCAACTTATTTTTCTTTAACGGTGGAATGGGCGCTACGCATAGGTCTGATGGGCAAAATTGTATGAGTTGGCCCTCCAACATCTCCTCTACCCCGACTGAGGTCATTGAGCAGTTGTCACCGATGCGAATTCATCGTCGAGGCTTCCGCCCTGGTTCGGGCGGAATGGGTCGTTATCGCGGCGGACTCGGACAAGAAGTAGAGATAGAATTTAAAAACGAAACGCCGGCCGCTTTGGCGATGTTAGCCGAGCGGACTAAGCACGCGGCACCCGGAATCGCTGGAGGCGAGGAAGGAAGCCTTGGAAAACTCGAGATCAATGGCGTGGCTGTCGATCCGAAAGCCCAACACATTGTAAAAAAGGGTGACAGACTGATATTGGCAACGCCGGGGGGCGGGGGCTGCGGTGTTTTCACAGACCGCCACGGGGACGATGCAGCACGAGATTTAACGCTCGGGTATACGGAGAGCTAAATGACGTCTGGTCCTGCGACGACTGAACTTGAGGTGGCCCTTGCCCACATCGATACGTTGAACGACGATTTAAAAACCTTCATCACCGTCACCGGCAATCAGGCACGCCGCGACGCCGAAGCTGCCGACAAGGCAGCGGCGGACGGCCAATGGCTTGGCTTGTTGCATGGAATGTCGATTGCCGTAAAAGACAATATCGATACGGCAGGCGTACGCACTACGAGCGGTGCAAAATTTTGGTCCGATCGGGTACCGAACGACGATGCGCCTGTGATCAAACGTCTTAGAGCAGCTGGTGCGGTGATCGTTGGAAAGTCGACACTAGGCGAATTGGTATTTGACGTTCGCTCGCACAATCCGGTGCTTGGGCACGCCCGCAATCCGTGGAACCGCGAGCGCAGTCCTGGCGGCTCCAGCGGCGGATCGGCGGCGGCGATTGCCGCCGATATGTGTCAGGGTGCGCTCGGCTCAGATACTGGCGGTTCGGTCCGTATCCCGGCGGCGTTTTGTGGCGTCTCCGGTCTGCGGCCTACGCACGGTGCGGTACCCAATACTGGAGCGACGCCCGTTAGCATTGCTAACGACACCATCGGACCAATGGCCCGAAGGGTTGAAGATGTGGCTCGCCTCTTTGCGGTTATGGTAGGATATGATCCGGTTGATCCGCATTCAGTGGACTACGACTTTGGTAATTTTCTGCCGCGCTTGCACGACGGTATCGAAGGATTAGTCATTGGCATTCCTCGGAATTACTTCTTCGACAACATCGACCCTGATATCGAGATGGCGGTGCGCGCCGGAGCAGAGGTTTTCGCTGAACTTGGCGCAGAGTTGGTAGAGATTGACCTACCGGGTGCTGAGGCAGCGCATCCTCAGGCCTGTGTCCATATCTACTGCGATGCGGCGAATTATCATCGCCATCGCTTGCTAAATGAGCCGGATGCCTTCAGCCCGCCGATCTACGATCGGATGCGTCGTGGGTTGGAGCTCTCTGGTGTCGATTATGCCGCTGCGACACGTTTCAAGGAGCAATGGATGCGTACGGTTGCAGAAACGTTCGAAGCTGTGGACTTAATTCTGAGCCCGACTACGCCAATTCCGGCTCTGCCGCTAGAAGACGCGCCGGATCTCCATGAGCTTACCGCCCGCACTGCGAGCCTTACGTACGCGGGATCTCTTGCTTCAATCCCGGGCCTTTCAGTTCCGTGTGGTTTAACAAAGAATGGATTACCAGTGGGTTTGATGCTGCAGTCGTCATGGTGGAACGACCCGATTTTACTTCGCGCTGGTTGTGCCTACCAAAGCGTTACGAATTGGCATGAGAAGCGGCCAGACTAAACGACCCCTGCTGCAGTCATTGCCATGTCCATGCGGTCCTGACCCCAATAAAGTTCTGAGCCGATAACGAAAGTGGGGACGGCGAACACGCCAATGGCGTCTGCCTCGGCCTGACAGGTGGCTAATAGATCTTTGCCTTCTCCTGCGGCATAAGAGGCGAATTTCGAAGTGTCGACGCCGCAGTCTGCGAGCAAAGCCTTTATGGCTTTTACGTTGTCGAGTTCGAGGTCACGATCGAAGAAGCGTCGATAGCATTCTGCAATGTAACGTCGGTGGGCGCCTTCATTTTTTGACGAGAGCAAAGCAATCGACGCGAGCGTTGAATCATGTATTTGTTTGGGCCCCTTGATCGTAAGGCCGAGTGGCGTTGCGAACCGGCGGACATCGCGATAGATGTAACGCGCCCGACGGATGAAGGATCCCGGGTCCGATTTGGCGCGTGCCGCAGTGTTGAGAACAAAAGGCCACCAGTCAAAAATCACCTTGCCGGTCTCCTCAAGCGCTAGCGCCCTGTGGGCGGCGACATAAGAATATGGGCTTTTAAGGTCGATATAGATAGGTACGGCTTCGTCTGACATGTATAAATGCCTTATTTACCTGTTCCCGATTTAATGGCGCCGAGCTTATCTTGCTAAGTAGGTACGGCGAATAAACACCTACAGGATGCGTTGCTATCTTTAATATAAAATTTTCTTTTTTTATAGGTGTCCGTCAGGGGAAAAATCTTTTAGCTACGAGAGTTTTCCAAATATATTAATTTCTTATTCAAGTTCGTCACGCATCTAGTAAAATTCTTCAATTCTTAAGGACTAAGAATGTTGAAATTAGTGGCTAACACTGCAGCTCTTGCGGTATACGTTGGCGCCTAGGCCGGCTTCGCCTAACACTTAGTGGGTATGCTGGTCTAGGTGGTTGGATATAGGGTGGCTTGAGAAGCTTTTATGGCACTCGTTGCCGCGAGCCCCCACCAATGGAAGCGGCTTTCGTAATTAATCTGACCTGGGGTGAGTTATGGCTTACCAACCGTTTAATTTATCTGGAAAAACGGCATTAGTGACGGGAGGCAATGGAGGTATTGGTCTCGGTATGGCTGACGCGATGGTGCAGGCAGGTGCAAACGTCTGCATTTGGGGTACGAACGAAGACAAAAATTCGGCAGCGTTGGAGCAACTGTCGGCACATGGTACTGAAATTGCTGCGATGGTCTGCGATGTCTCTGATGAGGCGCAGGTCGAGGCCCGCTTTTCTGAAACCGTAGAGCGTTTCGGCGACCTCTTTGGTGTTTTCGCGAACGCTGGAATTAGTGGTGGTCGGGAGCAGGTGCCCTTCACTGAGATGACGACCGAACGCTGGCGTCAGATTGTTGGTGTTAATCTTGATGGTGCATTCTTCACTTTCCGAGCAGCGGCTAGACATATGATCGATCGCAGTAATGGCGGGCGCATCGTCGGTACTGCGAGCCTCGCGGCTATTTCAGGTGCTGCCCGTAATCAACATTACGCTGCGACGAAAGGTGGCATGATATCAATGATTTACGCAATGTCCGTCGAACTCGCACGATACGGCGTAACTGTTAACGCCATCCTGCCTGGATGGATAGAGACCGCGATGACAGAACGCGCTTTTAATTGGGAGAAATTTGCAAACAATGTCATTCCCCGTATACCCCATCGTCGATGGGGTCAGCCGGAGGACTTCGGTGCCATCGCCGTATATATTATGTCAGGGGCGAGCGCATATCATACGGGCGACACTTTTCTAATCGATGGCGGTTACAACAAGTTCTGATCGATGAAGAATGAGGACGCTATCTGTCAGCTTGCCGATCATGTCGCCGGTCTTCGGTTTGATGACTTATCCAAGACGGCTATCCGATTTGCCAAGACGTTTAGTTTAGATACATTCGGCGTTGCTATCGCGGGTACGAATGGTCCATTCGTCAACGAGCTGATGGAAGCGGCAACCGGTTGGGGGTATGACAGTGCGGCCGGTGTTTGGGGCAACGCCGCACGCCTGTCGGCTCCGAGTGCTGCAATGATTAACGCCTATCAGGCGCATAACAGCGAATACGATGCAATTCATGAGAAGGCCGTGGTCCATCCACTCGCGTCAATTCTTGGCGCGATGTTGGCGGTCTTGGAGCGGGACGGCGGTGTCGACGGCCGGACTTTGCTCACGGCCGTAACTGCGGGGGTCGATGTATCTTGTTCAATCGGAATGGCATCGACCAAAACACTCTCGTTCTTTCGGCCTGCGACCGCCGGTTCTTTTGGCGCTGTTGCGGCTCTAGGCAAGATCGCCGGTTTTGAACGCGAGCAGTTAGTCCATGCTTTTGGTCTGCAGCTAGGTCAGATCGCTGGCACCATGCAAGCGCATGAAGAGGGATCCCCGCTGCTCGGTATGCAACTTGGTTTCTGCACTCGAGCGGCTGTCACTTCGTTTGACTTGGCAGCGCGGGGAGTGACCGGGCCCAAAGGCGTCTTGGAGGGAAGTCACGGTTATTATGCTCTGTTCGAAGGCGGATGCGACGTTGCGGTTGGGTTCGAAGGCCTTGGCCAAGATTGGCGGATTTGTGGTGTCTCACATAAACCGTTTCCGAGTGGCCGGGCGACGCATGGTGCGATCGACGGTTTGCTCAAACTGCGTGAGGCACATTCGATCGACGCTAAAGACGTCCAACGTGTCCTCGTTGAGGTGCCGCCGCTCGTTTATCAACTAACTGGCCGGCCAATGATTGATGATCCGGGCGTCAACTATGCGCGGCTTTGTATTCCCTATGTCGGTGCTGTCGCACTTCGACGTGGCGATGTTGGAATTAATGATTTCGCCCCGCATAGTTTGCGTGATCCGGAAACGCGGGCTCTAGCTTCGCGTATCGAAGTCATCATTCGTGATCACGGCGACCCAAATGCATTGGTGCCGCAGCGGGCGACAGTCCGCCTTTCCAGTGGACAGGAGTACACGACCGATATATCGGAAGTAATAGGCAGCCCCTCCAATCCGTTGACCTCCGAGCGACATCTATCGAAGTTTCGTCGTAATTGGATCAATGGAGCTAGGCCGCTCAAGGTGGAGGCCGGGGAGACCATGATAGAAATGATCGACGGGTTGGAAGACGTTGGCGATTGCCGTGAATTGACGAAACTGATGATTGCGAATTGAGGGGACAGTATGATCCGAGACCGTGCGGAGATGGCATTCAGTATCTTGATGGCAGGGTTTGTGGTGGTGTTGGTGTTAAGCAATATCATCGGCGTAAAGTTGTTTCTTGTATTTCCCGATATCTTTCCGGAAGGAATTTTCGGCGAGCCTATCACGTTGACGACTGGGATATTCTGTTATCCGATAACGTTCCTGTTGACCGATGTTGTATGCGAGGTCTACGGTCGCCGGCGCGCGACACTTATGGTTGTTAGCGGTTTCTTCGTGAGTTTGCTTTCACTAGTATTGATTCAAATTGCAATTGCTGTTCCCGGCTCGCCGGTTTGGCCTTCAGGCAATCCTCACTTTGAGACCGTGGATGGAATGCAGCGCGCTTTCGAATCCGTGTTCCTCCTTCCGGGTATGTTGATGCTCGGATCGATGACAGCTTATCTCGTGGCGCAGCTGATGGACGTTCACTTGTTCCATTTTTGGAAACGGCTGACACACGGGCGCCACTTGTGGCTCCGTAACAACGGTTCGACAATGGTCTCCCAGCTTGCCGATACTGTCGTTTTCTACGTCATCTTTCTTTGGTTGGGGCTCGAGCTACCCTGGGTCGTCATCGGCGAGATCATCGTCGCCGCCTATATCTTTAAGTTGACATTTGCGGCGCTCGATACGCCTTTTATCTACCTTGGCGTCGCGATGCTGAGGCGATACATCGGCACGGATTCAGTCGAGAAAACGCTCTGACCGTCAGCTAGCCTTGCGGGCATCTTCATAAGTTTCGAAAAAGCGTTTCTCCGTGCCCTTTTGGTTCTCGTAAATTGAACCGCCTTTCTTTGCTGCCGGGTAGGGAAGGCGTATTGGTGCAGGAACCGTGCGGGGCTGCGTCGTCGGTGTGCCTCGGACCAACAAGTCATAGAAACACTGCTCGAATTCGCCCTTGAGGCCGACTAGCGGCCAGGCGTCGCCGGCAGTGTATTCGTGCAGAAGTAGACGTCGCTGACGATTAGATTGATTTCTGACGGAACCATGGACGAGGCGAACGTGATGGATCGTCATATCGCCCGCCTTACCCGTCAGTTTCACCGATTTTGAAAAGTCTAGGTTACGCGCTGCCTCCTCGTCGTTTGGGGACATAGCACCGCAGAAATATCCATCGGCGTGATGGTTGTAAGTCGGCCCTTTGTGGCTGTTCGGTATGACCATTAGTGGTCCGTTCATTTCGTCGCAATCGTCGAGAAGCAGTCCGGTAGCGAGCACGTCGTCGTTGGTATGCGGATAGAATGCCCAATCCTGATGCCATTCAACCGGCGCGCCGTAGCCGGCCGATTTTAAGTTCATCTTTCCGCCGTATAGCCGGATATCAGAGCCTATCAATTGCTCGACTAGGTCCAATACGTCTGGATCACGCGCCAGTTTGTTAAAAAAACTAAAATGCCGGTAAGGTTCCTTTAAGCGACGTACACGGGGGTTTGACGCCGAATGACTATCTTCTAGGTCGTAGATGTCGTTATGCGCCGTCACGCCGGCGGCCTCTGCGACAATGCGATCCGTCTCGCGCTGAAGGGCGTTTAGCTTTTCGCCGGTGATGACCCCGCGCGCGACGATATAGCCATTTTCGTGATAGAACTCGATTTCTTCTGGAGTAAGTTTTGCAACCATGTAATTTGCCTCCTGATAGGGCAATTTAGTCTAACAAGGGGAGACTGAAAAGCTGGAGCGGGGCGCAATGGAATTTTGTACACTGATAAGAAAGATGACGCAGTCGGCTTGTGATGGGGACGGCGACAGCGTTGCCGCTTGTTTTACCGAGAAGGGCGTTTATCACGACGTATTTTACGGTGCCTTTGAGGGTCGCTCTCAGATCGCCGAAATGATTCACGACTATTTCCATCGTGACGCCTGCAATTTTCGTTGGGACCTCCACGAGCCCGTTTCGGATGGAACGACCGGATATTGTCGATACGTTTTCAGTTACGAGCCCTTGCTTAGAGAGGCAAAGAGAACCCGAACGATGTTCGAGGGGGTTGCGGTCGCAACATTAGAGAACGGATTGATAAGTTCTTATACGGAGGTTGCCAACACGGCGCCCGGTCTGCTGCGGATGGGCTTCTCCCCGGCACGTCTGGCAAAGTTTGTTGACAAACAAGGTGCGGAATTGGCGGTGCGAAAGGAATCCGAAGGACACCTTTAGGCGGCTTTCTTACTTTTCGAGCTGGGTCCACGCCGGCCAGTAGTATTTCTGGCCGGGAGCGATGTGTTTGGCTCTGGTATGGTCGTTGCTCAAGGTCTTCTCGTCGAGACTGCGGTGACACCGCCTTCTGGATATCAATCGACATAATTGTAAATTCGGGTCAGCGGGCAGATCGCGTCGATGATAATCGTATCGGCGTGGAGTTCAGTTGCATTCATGCGGCTGTCTTTGCCCGTTCACCTTCGAGCTTCCGGGGACATAAATGTCAAGAAGCCCGGACGCCCCTCTTCGACTCGTTTTATTTTCAAGCCACAAGCGTACGAGATGGCGTTTTCGGCCTGGTTTGTCACGGTATTCGCTCCGGGAATGCAGAATGACGAAGTTGTTGACGAATTGCATATCGCCTTCTTGGAAGGTCATTTCTACCGCTATACCCGGGCGATTACAGAGTTCGTCTAAATAGTCGAGGGTTGCCAATTCTTCTGGCGTTAGCTTTAGGCCTTCATGAACAGTCCATTCGATGGGATTTCGGTTGTAGCAGCAATGTAGAAGCCCCGAGTTAAAGCTAAAAATAGGAATTCTATTCATCGTCACTGGCGGTTCACCCGGGTCGTGCTGGCCGCGGCGGTGATGTTGAAACCCGCGCATTAACGTCGGCAGCACTTCGGGACGCTCTTCTCTGATGGTATTGTAAAGGTTTGTCGCGCTTACAAGCAGGCTAGTTCCGCCTTCAGCTGGCTCTCCCAGGCATAAGAGACCGACTATGTCTGCGCCATCCGAATGAAACGGGAGGCGTTTGTTACTCATATAGCCGCGCGAGGTCTGATCGTAGGGTTTCTCCTTGTCGATTACATCGACGATGGCCTCGCCTTCGTAGTTTTGAACCTTTGTTTCCCCTAAGTAGGAAGCGACACCGCAGTAAGCGGCAATATTTTTATCGTATGAAAAACGTTCCGACGGCCAGCCCCGGAGGACTAAGAACCCACGCCCGTATTCAATTTCCCGATGGGCTTCCACTAGTTTCGGCGCGAGTTTAGGTATTTTGAATATATCAGAATGAATTTCTCTCGGCGCAACGCCGCTCGCTGTGACACTATCGATAGCCCGTTCGATTTCTGAGATATTATCGGCGGAAAGATGAACCAACCATTCTTCGTTCTGTCCAAATTCGGCGCCGGTCCAGACATTTGGTTCGTCGATAGTGTTGGGAAACTGCTCACTCATGGAACCGGTTGTACAATGTTTTGTTTAAGAAAGTAATGCCCATGCGGCCCTGCTATCAAGCGTAAAAAATCGGCCACCACTATTTTATCTTTTCGAAGATCCGCAGCTAATTGAGGACTCAGATTTTCTTAGTACCTTTTCGAGCAGACACTATCCGGAGAATTGCATTTATATTGGTGACGATCGGCGTGACCACTCTCTCACGACGTTGTCATCGCCAGTCTATTTAGACAGTGTATCGGTCGAGGGGGCAAGGCGTATTGCTGATAATGGTTTCTCGATGTAGGTCGGCGACTTTTTTTATTACGATTTACGTTAATGCAACTGCGATTTTTTTAATGTCGCCACCGGACAGAAAAAAGAATGCGTCCTGTGGCTCTTCAAGACCGATGGCGGCCCCGGGGGTCATTCGACCGTAGAGCCCTCGGATCGCTCGTCCAGCTGCGCCGTGGGTAACGACGATCAGCTTATCCATTTCCGTGATCTCGTCGAGCCACTGTCCGACCCGTCGAGTGAGTAGGGCATAGCTCTCGCCATTAGGCGGCTGGAACTCCCATTTGTTCTCACGGCGTTTGGCGTAGATACCTGGCCAACGCTCCTCAATCTCCGTTCGGGTGCAGCCCTCCCAGTCACCCCACGAGATTTCTTTCAGCCTATCGTCGAAGGTGATTTGTTGCAGGTCGCGGCCGATCGCATCGCAGATGATTTCTGCCGTCCGTCGCGTGCGAGAGAGCGGGCTAGCGACCAGCGCGTAATCTTCGATCTCTAGGATTTCGCGTCTGAGGGCTTCTCCCATCCGTCTTGCTTGGACCTCCCCGAGGTTGGTGAGTTCCGAATTCTTATGCCCCTGAAGCCGCCCCTCTCGGTTCCAGACGGTTTCTGAATGTCGACAGAGGTAGATCAAGGCTTATGCTGCTAGCGAGCGGGCGATTAGCATGCGTTGTACATCTGAAGTACCTTCGTAGATTTTGCAAACGCGAACGTCGCGGTAATAACGCTCGGCGGGGAAGCCGCCGACGTATCCGTAGCCGCCGAGTGTTTGGACCGCATCGGAACATACTTTTTCTGCCATTTCTGAAGCAAAAAGTTTGGCCATGCTCGCCTCGATTAATCCGCCGCCATCGTGATCGTAAAGTCTTGCGGCGTGCAACAGCAGATGATGCGAAGCTTCGATTTGCGTTGCCATATCAGCGAGACGGTGGCTCACTGACTGGTACTCCATTATCACTTGGCCAAAGGCCTCGCGTTCCTTCGCATAATCCCGGGCGCATTCGAGCGCGGCGCGCGCGATCCCGTTGGACTGTGCAGCGATGCCTATGCGGCCAGTCGCCAAGTTTTCGAGCGCAATCCTATATCCTTGACCCTCCTCGCCAAGCATCATGTCTGGTGGTATTTCGAGATTTTCAAAAGCCAGCTGACAAAGGTCGCTGGCGCGTTGGCCCATCTTATCTTCCTTGGCGACAACTTCGTAACCGGAAACATCTGTGGGCGTGAGGAAAGCGCTAATCCCTTTTTTACCGGCATTCGGATCAGTGACCGCAAATATCAGGCACCAATCAGCTGATTCTCCGGAGGATATGAATTGTTTAGTGCCGTTGATGAGCCATTTATTGCCAGCCTTCTCAGCACGGGTCTTAAGGTTTGATGCGTCCGATCCGGTATGAGGCTCGGTAAGTGCGAAGGCCGCCTGCATCTCGCCCTGTGCTGTAGGCCTCAAGAATGCCTCCTTTTGCGCGTCGGTGCCATATTTAAGCAGAGCAAGACCATTTGGTGAGTTGTTCAAGCTCATAAAAAGAGATGTTGCGGCGTGCGCTGCGGCGATTTCTTCGAGCGCCAACGCATAGCTTACGAAGTCAGCGCCTGCACCGCCCCATTCGTCTGGCACCATGACGCCCATTAGGCCGAGCTCGCCCATTTTACGCAGGATATGCTTTGGTACTGCCCCGTCGCGCTCCCATTGATCTGCATGGGGAGCGATTTCGGACTGAGCGAAATTGCGCGCCATATTGCGGATCATTTCCTGTTCTTGGGTGAGGTGCATTTTTTAATCTTTCATAGTCTCTGAATTTAATTGAGTTAAGCTCAGATATTATACTAGTGCAATGACACTTGAAGCCTCATAACCACGCACCAGTCC
>JAYZET010000017.1:0-56001 GCA_036337155.1 Pseudomonadota bacterium
CTGAGCAGATAAAACGTCAATTGTAATTTCGTGTCGTTGCTGATGCGATCCTCGCAGCTCGTTTATTTGTGTCGTGATCTTGCCGTTGTCCAAAAGTTCCTTGGCTTTACGGCTCACGGTCTGCAGCTTTGATTTACTGCAGTCATATACATCGCGGTATGCCTCTGATGCATTACCGGTTTCAATGTATTTGTGGCAGAATGCTTGCTGCTTTGGCGTTAACGTCCTGGTAGGCATATGCGCACCTCCAAAAGAAAACCCGGTCTCAAGGGGGAGACCGGGCGGGAAAAAATGAAGGAATTTACTAGTCTGAGCGTTACAACATGTGCAACGATATCTAATTATACCTTATATTGTACCACACTGCAAGTACTTTACTAGATATTGTGTTGCAAGTTTGCGGACATTCAGGAGGCTCGCACTTGGCTCTCGCTCGCCTCGGCTTCACCCGGTTAGCTATACTCTAGGTAGTCAAAGCGACCTGCTACCGGTTCAGTATCGCAATCCTGGGATTGCGAAGTTTCCCGATTGTTTTGGCTCAGGATGTCTCGTGTTTTTCTATACAAATTGTGTGTTTTGTTAGGCTTTATAAAATGGATCAGCGTACGAATTTCGGAAACCAATCACTTTATGGCTCCATCTTTCTTCAGTTCCTCCACCGCCGTGCCATCGAGTTTCAACCAGTCTTGTAACACTTCTTCCGTGTGCTGACCGAGCATAGGCGACGCTTCGACACGGGTTGGCAGGCCATCCACACGCACTGGCCAGGTAGGCATCTTGAAAGGCTCGTGTTTCGGATGGATCATTGTCTGCATGATGCCCCGCTGCTCGAAGGTCACATCATTGTTGAGTTCCATCGTATCCAGCACGGGACCGACGGGAATACCCTCCCTTCCGATCTTTTCCATTGCCTCGAACTTAGACTGCGTGCGGGTCCACGCACTCACGATCTCATCCACCTCTGGCTCGTTTGCCACGCGATCTCGTGGTGTAAGATAGCGCTTATCTCCGACCAAATCTTCTCGGCCAACCACCTTCAATAATCGGTTCCAATGTTCCGGGTTAGCCGCACTTGTTGAGATGTAGACATAGTCATTTGAACCGCCGGGTGCGCATGGGAACAACCCCTTCGGTGCAGACTGGGTGTCCGCAATCTTACTGCCGGCACGCCCTGCTGGTTTGCCGGTCCGGCCGGTGGTTGCAAAATTTGTCCGCATGTAGTGCAGAATTGCGTCCTGCATAGCTACCTGCAGATGGTGGCCTTCCCCGGTTTTTTCGCGTTTTTTGAGGGCGCTCACAATTGTTAAAGCCATAACCATTCCTGTTCCTGTATCTCCGATGGAAATTCCAGGTCGGGTGGGCGGGCCATCTGCCTCGCCGGTAACGCTGAAGGTGCCGCCGGCCGCTTGTGCAATCATGTCAAATGCGAGGTTCTTTTCATATGGGCTGCCTTCGCCGAAACCCTTGATCTGAGCATATATGATCGCCGGATTGATCTCTCTCACCACTTCATACGACAGACCAAGGCGTTCGATGGCACCTGGCGCAAAGTTCTCTACCAACACGTCGGCACTGGAAAGCATATCCTTGACCAGGCTGAGGCCCTTTTCGGACTTCAGATTGACGGCGATGGACTTTTTGTTGGCGTTGAAGATGTGAAAATAATAAGGGTCATCGTCGGGTTGGCCGGGACGCAGTCGACGACCGGGGTCGCCGAGTTTTGGGTTCTCGATCTTGACTACGTCGGCACCCAGCCAAGCTAGAGCTTCGGTGCAAGTGGTACCGGCTTCGAATTGGGTGAAGTCGACAACCTTAACATCATTCAGGAAATCAAAGTCGGTAATAGCTGCTAAAGGTGCGACAGTTGTATCCGGCATAACAAACTCCCGTTGCTGGCTGATAAATAGCCGTATTTATTTCTTCTGTATTCAAACTAATTTTCGGCGCTCCACGAGGAGATCAAGTCTGGCGATCAGCTGGTTATGTGGACACGATTAAAAGTTGAACATGACTTCGACTTGTTTTCTTTCGGGCGGAGCTGCAACGAATTCTGCGTACCCACCGAGAATTTCAGCTGCTTTAGGACCGTTGGCTTCCTGCTCTGCCGCAGTTTTGTAGATCACGACTACCACGCAGCTATCATCACCTTTATCCAGCACGAGAAATTGCTGCATACCGAGGGCTTGTATTTGACTTTTTATTGACTCGGTGCGCGCCTTCACAGCATCCATCTGCCCTGGTCTGATTTTCATTTCGATATATGACGCAAACATAAATACTCCCCTTTTCATCCTGTTTATTACCATTCTTGCGACTGCAGTATTATTACAGCACCTAAATCAACTTCTAATGCCAGGCGAGGAGATCAAGTCCGGCGATCAGGTCCGTATAAAACAATGGCATAATGAATATTATGAAGTTGTTAGAGTGCTACTGCTCGGAATACTGAGGGATTGCATTTATATCCGGGGGTCGATTGGAAGACTTTTCGCGATACCAAATATATCTTCCATCCATTTTACCGATCTTATGAGGTCTGCTTCGCCGCGTGGTTTGCCTACTACTTGTAGCCCTATCGGTAGACCGTCTTTGGTTGACCCGCACGGAATGCTTATCACAGGGCATGATGTCATCGTTAGGGCGAAGGTAATCGCAAACCAATCAATGTAGGTCTCGCAGGGTTTTCCGTCGATTTCGGTTACGTAGTCGAGTTCCACAGGGAATGCTGGGATCGATGCGGAAGGGCAGATCAGTAGGTCATGTGATTTGAAGAATTCGGTCATACGGTGGTAAAGCGACCATCTCGTTCGCTCGGCGATGAACATCTGCTCGGGCGTGACCGCGAAGCCACGCTCGACATTACCAATGATATCTTCAGCGATACGATCGCGCTCCGTTTCGAGAAGCTCGCCCATCATGGTACCGAGGAGGATCGCACGTAGCGTCTGAAATCCATTAAGGGCGCCACTGAAATCTGGGATGTCGTCCGTCACGTCGACGCCTGCGGCGGCAAGACGGCCTGCTGCCTCTGTGGTTATGGCCGCCACCTCACGCGACATCGGCACCACGCCGAGGTCTTGGCTAAAGGCGATGCGGGAAGGTCGATCGGCACTGTTAAGTGATGATATGAACGAATTGGGAGAATTGAACGAGAAGGGGTCCTCCGGATGGTGTCCGGCTCCTGCATCCAACATCAGCGCGACATCCGCGACATTACGCGCCATTGGTCCTTCGACCCAAAGTGTGTCGAAGGCTTGCAAGCGTTTTCCTCGAGGCACAATGCCCGGGCCTGGCCGGAAACCTACGACGCCGTTGAAGCCTGCCGGTGTACGCAAGCTACCGCCGAGGTCATTGCCAGTAGCGAGCCAGACCTGTCCGCTAGCCAGTGCCGCGCCTGAACCACCCGAGGAACCACCCGCGCTGCGTCCAGTTTTCCAGGGGTTTCGAGTAAGACCGTTGACGGGATTGAAGGTATGCCCGCCTGCCCACTCTGGCACATTTGACTTCGCGATGGGGATCGCTCCCCGTGATTCTAGAGTAGCGACGGTCGCGTCGGATTGTTCAGGTGTGTAATGCTCGTAGATCCTAGAGCCGTAAGTTGTACGGACACCGCCGATGTCGTTGTAGTCCTTAACTGCGATGGGTAATCCGGCGAGATGCCTGGGGTCCTCTGACGATGAGATTTTTTTCGCTGCGGCGTGTGCACGGTCAAAACAGCGTATGGGTAAGGCATTTACTATATCGTCGACCGCTTCTATTCGCTCGATAGCAGCCTCGACTGTCTCCGTCGGATGCAGCTCGCCCTTACGAAGAGCCTCGACAACCTGTGTTGCCGTCATCCGCCAGAGTTCTTCCGTTGCCATTTGACTTCCCTTCCACTCGGTTTGTAACCGCCGCTGGCGGCAATTAACCTGGATGCTACATTAATGCGCGCCTCCTAACAGTCATCGAGTGAAGGGAAATCGATATGAGTACGGGCAACGGAAAAGGTGGGCCGCTCACGGGCCTGAAGATCGTGGAGTTAGCGGGCATAGGCCCTGCGCCGCTGTGTTGCTCATTAATGGGCGATTTGGGAGCGGATGTGCTGCGCATCGATCGAAACTTTGATGCCGGTTTGGGGGTCCCCCGTGACCGGCGTACTGATCTCTTGCGTCGTGGCCGAAGGTCTGTCTCCGTCGATCTTAAGCACAGCAAAGGTGTAGAAACCCTTATGCGCCTTGTTGAAGGCGCGGACGTGCTGGTTGACCCCTTCCGACCCGGTGTGACGGAAAAGCTTGGGCTCGGCCCGGATAATTGTTTCGCGCGTAACAAGAAATTGATTTATGCGCGCATGACTGGCTGGGGCCAGACCGGGCCATTGGCGCAGGCGGCGGGACACGATCTGAACTACCTCTCACTGACGGGCATCGTACATGCAATTGGCGGAAAGGACCTTCCTGCGCCGCCACTCAACGTTGTCGCTGACATGGGTGGTGGGGCGATGTCCATGGCGCTTGGCATTCTCGCCGGCGTATATGAAGCGCGTAATTCGGGCAAAGGTCAGGTTGTGGATATTTCGATGACAGAGGGCTCCGCCTATTTGGCGCTTGGTGTTTACGGCATGGCGGCGGTCGGCGATTACAACCACGAGCGTATGAGCAACGTGCTTGATGGCGGCGCACACTTCTATCGCTGTTATGAGACAAAAGACAACAAGTTCGTATCCATCGCGTCGATTGAAGCCAAGTTCTACGACCTGCTGTTGGAGAAGACCGGCCTAAAGGACGAAGAAAATCTGCCCGATCAGTTCGACCAATCGCAATGGCCAGAGATGAGCAAGCGTCTGGCCGCGGTATTCAAGAAGAAGACCCGCGACGAGTGGTGTGAGATAATGGAGGGGTCCGACGTTTGTTTCGCCCCGGTCCTGACCTTCAATGAGGCGCCGGATCATCCGCACAACAAGGCTCGCGGAACGTTTATCGATGTCGAGGGCGTAGCTCAGCCGAACCCAGCGCCCCGGTTCAGCCGCACGCCGGGCTCGGTCAAAGGCGCTGCGCCTGAGGTGGGTGCCGATACCAGAGAAGGCCTCCTCGCCTGGGGTTTCGATGCCGCCGAAGTAGATACGCTTATAGAGGAGAAGGCCGTCGGCTGGCAGGGCTAGGGTCTAATAATGGGGCTGAGCCTCGGCAGTGATATCGGCGGGACATTCACGGATTTTGCTCTCGTTGATAGTGAAACTGGTAATATTCGCATCCACAAACGGCTGACGACGCCAGACGATCCGTCGAAGGCAGTCGAATGTGGCGTGGCTGCTTTACTGGACGGTAAGGTCACGTCCCTCGCGACCCACATCCATGGCACCACTTTGGTCATTAATGCAGTGATCGAACGCAAAGGCGCGTGTACCGGATTGATCACGACCGAAGGCTTCCGGGACGTGATCGAAATCGGCAGAGAGAAGCGATACGACGGCTGGGATCTCAGGATCAGCTTTCCGGCACCGTTGATCGAACGCGCCTTGCGTCTCGAGGTGGCAGAGCGGGTGCATGCGAGTGGACGGGTTTTGCAGACCCTCGACCGGGATACTTTACGGACAGTGGTTACAAACCTTAAGCGTGAAGGTGTAGAATCAATCGCAGTATGTCTGTTACATGCCTACAAGAACCCAATTCACGAGCGGATAGTACGAGCAGTCATAGAGGAGATAGCACCTAACGTGCCGGTTTCTCTTTCTTTTGAGGTGCTTCCGGAGATCAACGAATACGAACGGGTATCGACGACCGCAGTGAATGCATACACAAAACCGGTCACGGAAAATTACTTATCGCGTCTTGAGGAGCGGATGGCTAAGCTCGGGGGGGCGGACGGCGAGTTGCTGTTGATGCAGTCGAGTGGAGGGATCAACTCGGTGGAGACTGCTCGCGATTTTCCTGTGCGCATCATCGAATCTGGGCCCGCAGCTGGCGCTCTCGGAGCCGCGCATTATGCGCGGTTAGCCGGGCTAAGTCATGTATTGTCATTTGATATGGGTGGCACTACCGCCAAGATGTGCCTGGTGCAGGAAGGACGAGTTTCTCGCACTACGGAGTTTGAGGTCGCACACGTCCATCGCTTCAAACGCGGCAGCGGCATTCCAGTGCGCCTGCCGGTACTAGATTTGATGGAGATCGGCGCGGGTGGTGGGTCACTCGCGCATGTTTCGGAGGTGGGGACCTTGCAGGTGGGACCGGAAAGCGCAGGGGCGGATCCAGGACCGGCATGCTATGGGCAGGGTGGCACACTGCCAAGTGTCTCCGATGCCGATTTGGTACTGGGGTATCTGGATCCGGATCATTTCCTTGGTGGTGAGATACATCTCGATAAATTGGCGGCGGAGGTAGCGATCCGTGACGAGGTCGCGACGCCTCTTGGTCTCGGGATGACGCAAGCGGCTTTTGGCATTCATGGCATTGTCAATGAGAACATGGCCGCTGCCGCCAAGGTATATGTCACGGAGCATGGTGAGGACCCAACTTTTTATACGCTTGTGGCTTTCGGCGGGTGTGGACCGGTGCACGCTGCGGATTTGGCTCGGAGGCTGGGTATCAAAAGGGTGCTGATCCCCCCGCGCGCTGGAGTGGCATCGGCGATTGGAATGGTAGTCGCGCCAATCAGCTACGATACAGTGCGGACCAATCGGGTGCGCGTTGAGGCAGCGGATTTGGGTGCTTTGGAGATCTTGTTTACGGAGATGGCTGCAGAGTGCAAAAATAGGATGCCGGCTTCGGTTGATGCGTCCTTTCTGAGTTTCGAGCGCTCTGCGGAGATGCGTTATGTGGGCCAAGGCTATAACGTTGCCGTTTCATTACCGGATGCGCCTTTATCTGACGCATCGTTGGCTAATGTACGCACCTGGTTTGACGCGGTTTACCGTAAGCTTTACGGCCGTACCTACGATGATTTGGACTTGGAATTTATAAACCTGCGGCTTACCGCCACCGCGCCGTTGGGTGAAGTGCATTTGGCTCCTGCCGCGGCTGGACCTTCGGCCGATTTCATCTCACGACGTGATGCGTATTGCCCCATCGCGGGTCGTTTTATAAATCACCCAGTGTATGAGCGTTCAGAACTTGGTCCCGGGTTCGCCAGCGACGGGCCCCTCATCGTTCAGGAAAATGAGTCGACAACGATCGTCGGCAGCGATAGCAAAGTCTCTGTCGACGCCCATGGCAGTCTGTTGATTGAGACTCTGGAAGTTTAGGCATGACACAGACGAAGCTCGATCCTATTACGCTGGAGATGCTATGGCGGCGGTTGAACTCGACCGTCGACGAATTGGCCGCCACCTTGAAACGAACATCGTTCTCGACCGTAGTGCGAGATGTTAATGACTACGCCACCGCGATCTTCGACCGCGAGGCACGGTTACTCGCGCAGTCTCCCGATTCGACGCCGGGCTTGTGCGGCCCGCTAGGTCATATGTTGCGCTGTATGTTGGATGCCAATCGGCCAGAAACATTAGTGGTGGGTGATGTCCTAATCGGGAACAACCCGTGGGAGGGCAGTGGGCATCACAATGATATCACGGTGACTACCCCAGTGTTCCACGATGGGAGCCTCATCGGCTATACGGTTTCCTGTTGTCATCATGTCGATATCGGAGGGCGTCGCGCTACGACGGAAAGTCGGGATAATTACGAAGAAGGTCTTCGTATCCCACATCTCAAGATTTTTAGGGCGGGCGAACTCAATACCGACGTACTCTCTTTC
Source organism: Pseudomonadota bacterium (assembly GCA_036337155.1). Lineage (GTDB taxonomy): Bacteria > Pseudomonadota > Alphaproteobacteria > UBA8366 > UBA8366 > UBA6544. Next base: position 7,729 of record JAYZET010000017.1, read on the forward strand.
ATTCAGAACAACGTGCGTTCCTCCGAGACCGTGGTCGGGGACCTGCGTGCGCAGTTTGCGGCCAATCATGTGGGCTATGAGCGGATGAAGGGTATATGTGTCGAGCGCGGTTGGTCGGACCTTCAAAGCCTAGCCGATGAGATCATCGAACGCAGTGAGGCATTGGCTCGTGCCGAGGTCGCGAAATTGCCCGATGGCGTTTATCACCACGAAGCCATCGTCGATATTGAGAACGGCGAGGAAGTGACCATCAAATGCAAGGTGACGATAGATGGTGAGGCCATCGAGATCGACTACGGGGGAAGTTCGACACAGGTGAAGTCGGCGGTTAACTGCACTCTGACCTATGCGTCGTCTTACACGACTTTCGCCGTTAATGCGGCGCTCGATCTGTCGATTAAGATCAACGAAGGCACTCTGCGTGTGCTCACGATCAAAGCCGACGAGGGCACCATCCTGAATTGTACCTTTCCGGCCCCCACTTTCGCGCGGACCGCAATTGGAAATCACCTGGCCGAAATCGTCTATTGTGCGCTAGCCGATGCGATGCCGCAGAGGATTGTCTCCGGCTCGGGTTCGACCCCGATGTGGGGTCAATATCTCTTCGGCAGGAAACAGGATGGTACACCCTTCGCGCCACTAAATTGCATCAACGGTGGTATGGGTGCGCGACCGGACAGTGATGGAGTTTCCTGCCTGACTTTCCCAGTCAATGTTGGCAATACACCGGTCGAGGTGCTGGAGAGTGAGGTCCCGGTTTTGGTGAGGAAACGCGCGTTATGGCAGGACTCCGCGGGGCCGGGCGAGTTTCGCGGTGGTTTCGGACAGGAATTCGAAGTCGAAGTGCTTGATGGGGAACTCGGACCTCTCGATGAGGTTTTAGTGAGTTTTCGGGGTGGTCGCTTTATTCACCCAGTGCCGGGTGTCCAAGGCGGTGGCGGGGCTCCTAATGGTGAACTTTACGTCAATGATGAACGGCAGGAGCCGGGTATCCAGCGCACGCTTGGACCTGGTGACAGCTTCCTCTGTCGGGCACCCGGCGGTGGGGGTTTCGGCGATCCTGCGAACCGTGCATCGGTCGCAGTAAAACGCGACCTCCGGGATGGGTTGGTCACCGATGGATATGTGAGACGTTACTACGGCGATGCTGGCCTCGTCGATACCGGCAAAGATTGATCTAAACAACGGTTACGCGTGACAGAGCAATTCCTGCTTCTCCGGCTACAGAATAGGGCATGAAAACAGTGCCGTCGTCATCGAGGAAAATATCGGGGTCGCGCAGTTGGTTCGCGCGCACGTCGATAGCGCCGGGCTCGGATGGAGCGGGTGGTAAATCGACACCCTCGTAGATAAATTCTGGACGCAGGACTTCTTTAGATGGTCCGGCGTACCATTCGTTCCAATCTCCGTTCATGACTAATTCGCAACAATAGATTACCTCAGGCGCTTCGCCTATCACGGTATGGAAGATCGTCATATGCTTTTCCGAACGACGCCAAAGAGCGACGTGCCGGATGTTTGTTGGAAGTCCGGCAGGAACGCCTCCACTTTCAAATACTGTAAATCCATCAGGCGACTGCAGAAGTTCACCGCTTCGCGCGAAAGCATAAAACGCGCCATTTTTACGGAATACGCGAAAGTACGCAGGTCCAAGTAAGGTGTCTCGAACTGTGAAATTCAAAGCGTCTGAAGAGGTTGCGACCCTGGTTCCCTGAATTTGACCGCCATCCACATTGTAGCCGGTTCTACCATGGAAATATAAGCGGAATTCGTGCGCATCTTCGTCGATAAAGACCTCCGGAGACGCTATGTGGTCTATGAATCCTGTCACTCCGAGATCGATCACGCCCGGCTCGTAAATGTGCCATGGCCCATCGATTTGATGGGCGAATGCAAGGCGGATATAGGTCCCGTTGTGGTGCGCGAAATAGAGAAGATAGCGGCCTGGCGACGACGCCATCCATTCAGGCGCCCGGATAAGCGATGGTCCGTTGATGTTCGAGCCCATCCGGCGGTCCATATTAGGACCAATTATTGGGCCGTCGCAGATGCGTTCGACGCGATAGTTCATTGCTGGATCAAAATTATACTTCTTCCATGCGAATGACCTCAGGTCGGCCTGCCATGAAAGGTCCCATTGCCGCTCCGAGCTTTTTGAAGTGGTCGGAGTTGCGGTGAAATTCCGTTGCCGCCTCGTCCTTGTAGCGTTCCATGAAGATGTATGTGTGATCATCATCGGTGCGATAGAGTTGGTAGAGTAGACAGTCTGGTTCGTTCTCGTTGACTGCTGAGACGAGTTTCATTGCCGCGGCCTCAAAATCCTTAGCCATGCCTTCCTTTACCTTAATCGTCGCCACGATGCCGCGCATTTCTATTCTCCTTACCGATAGGGTTTCTAGTCGAATACATATTCTGTAATTGAATTGTCTTCAGCCTGGGATGACGGTTTCGCCTTGTATCTGTGTGCGATGTAGGAGGCGCGGCCGGGTGTGGTCGACCTCAGTTCGATGGTGCATTGAGCAGCGATTGTCCCAGAGTAGTACGTCGCCTGGCCGCCACTTGTGGGTCCAAACGAATTCCGGCTTTGTTGCATGCCGCCAGAGCCGGTCGAGTAGCGCTTCACTTCGTTCGTTCGGCATATCCAATATGTAGTTCGATGGCCACACTCGCCTTCTTCCAAGGTAAAGTGCTCTGCGTCGGGTCTCCGGGTGGATGCGGACGAGCGGATGAACAGGGCCCTCTACCTCTTCTGGGGTTGTTGGCAAATTAGCTGTTGGGCGCAATACCCCGGCGCTGTTGCGGCTGGCATCATGCCGTTGTTGTTTTCCGTCAATGGCGACCTGCATGATATGTGGTAAGGTTTCATATGCTAAGTACTGGTTGGCGAAGGAGGTGTCACCGCCGCCATTTTCTGGTATTTCAATGGCGTAGAGCATGCTGCCGGCGGGTGGTGTTTTGACGTAGGAATTATCGGAATGCCAGATCACTTCGCTGCTGCCTAGGCCGGCGTTCCTCCGCACCGGTTTGCCCTCCTCATCGAGGTTGGAAATGACGGTAATTTCTGCGTGTCGGGAAAATAAACCCCTGCCTTCCTCGAAGCCCCCATTGCGGAAGTAGCGTACTGCGCCGCCTTCCTGTAGTGGACCAAATTTGCCGGATGCTCGCAGCAAATCTTCATCGTCAAGCTTCTGGCCGCGGAACAGTAAGACGAGATGATCGGACCAAGCCTTCTTCAGTAGTTTGACCGCAATAGGTTCGATCTTCGCTCGGAGGTCTACACCGCGTATTTCGGCGCCGAGTGCCGCGCCTGTCGGGATGATCTTTATCTCGGCCATAGCAAATGAAATCCTCCTTCAAAGCGTCTCGGCAAGAGGTCGTTGCCTTGTCTGGCGCAAGTGCTGGGAGATATTGTTGGATAAGAATTACTTTTTGAAGGAAGGAGCATGTCATGCTCAGGAACGAGCCTACCTCCTATTCCGTGGTCTGGCCGCGCGGTGAGAAGACGCAAGAAATAGCACCGCTGGCGGGACGTCTCGATTCACTTGAAGGCAAGACAGTCGGCTTTCTATGGGATTATTTATTTCGCGGCGACGAGATATTTCCGTTGCTCGAGGAAGGACTGAAGCAGCGCTATCCAAAGATCAATTTCGTCAATTACGACGAATTTGGCTCGACGCACGGCGGCGATGAGCATGCGGTGATAGCGGGCTTGGCCGATAAAATCAAGTCGACCGGAACTGATGCTATCATATCAGGCATGGGCTGTTGAGGCAGCTGCACGCCCGCCGTGTTGCGGGCGAGTGCGGCTGCTGAAGAAGCGGGTGTTCCCAGCTCATCCCTGGTCTGTGAAGGTTTCGTCGGGCAGGCGGGCACCACTTCGGCGGGACTTGGAATGCCGAACCTGCCATTGGCTAAGGTGCCGGGCCATGTCGACGTGCAGACCGATGACGAATTGCGCTCCAATGTGTTGGACGTGACTGTCGATGACGTTGTTCGGAATCTGACCGAACAACCGCCGCAGGCACAAGCGGTGCAGGAACCGGACCCTCGGGAGATCTTGTTCGAAGGCACCTTTGAGGACGTCAACAAGCTCTTCCTTGAGAACGGGTGGTCGGACGGCTTGCCGATCGTCCCTCCGACGATGGAAAAGGTGCAAGAATTTTTGTCATTCGCCGGCCGTGATCCGCAGGAAAGCCTCGGCTGCCTGTTGCCAGACAATCGAGAGGCGACGATCTGGAATGTTGCGGTAAACGGTGTGATGGCTGGATGCCGCCCCGAATACATGCCGATCTTGGTGGCACTGGCGGAGGCGATGGCGGATCCGCGTTATGGCGTGGAGCATAGTGGCAATACGCCTGGCGCGGAGACACTTATTGTTCTCAATGGGCCGCTCATCAAGGAGCTTAACTTTAACTACGAACAGGGCGCTCTGCGCGATGGCTTCCAACCAAATACCAGCGTTGGTCGGTTCTGGCGACTTTACCTTCGGAATGTTGCCGGTTTTCTTCTGCATCAGAATGACAAGGGCACGTTCGGTAACACTTGGCGGGTTGTGCTGGCCGAGAACGAAGATGCAATTCGAGATCTGGGCTGGACAACACTGGGCGAAGATGTCGGTGCACCAAAGGGCGCAAATGCTATTACTATTTCGCGCTATACTGGTGGTAACGTGATTGTATCGGTGTTTGGGAATTCGGCGGAACAGGTGCTGCCTTATCTAGCGGACAGCTTGGTCAAGCATACCGGTTGGGAACTTTGCTTCACGGTGGGTCTTGCGACAGGCACTTATCAGCCGTTGTTGGTGTTGAGCCCCGTAATTGCTCAGGTGCTTGCGAAGTCGGGCCTTTCGAAGAAGGATGTGCGGGAATGGCTCTACGATAACGCGCGAATGACCGCGGAAAAGTTCGAGCATTATATCGCAGATTACACCAACCTGGTGCCGGGTGGACGCTCACTCTTTGAGATGGCCAAGCTCGGAGAGGCGCCGAAGGTGTTTGGCGCATCCGACGACCCGCAGCGTCTGGTGCCGGTTGTCTGCGAGCCGGAGGATATACTAATAGCGATCTCCGGCGATCCGTTGCGCACCAACTGCTATCTTTTTGTCCATAATGGCATGCTGGGTTACACTACAACGCGCGGCATAAAGTTACCGGCGGATTGGAGTGCACAGCTGCGGGTAGCGCGAAATAGGTAGTGTGTTAGATGCGCTCTATAATGCAATTAACTCTTCCAATGTCTCGACGCGGTCGGCCTCTTCTGCCGGTTTATCCCACCGGATGCGGCGGACGCGCGGGAAACGCATGGCCAGGCCGGACTTGTGGCGGGCTGAGGGGTGAATAGAATCGAAAGCGATCTCAAAGACCAGACCGGGTTCGACCGCGCGCACTGGGCCAAAGCGGTCGGAGGCGTGGTTGCGAACCCAGCGGTCGATCTCCACTAGCTCAACGTTTGTGAAGCCAGAATAAGCTTTGCCGACGGGCACCAGTTCATCGCCGCCTTCGGCTGCGGTTCGCCAGCAGCCGAACGTGTAGTCGGAATAGTAGGACGATCGTTTACCGTGACCACGCTGAGCGTACATTAAGACGCAGTCGGCGAGGAACGGATCGCGTTTCCATTTAAACCACGGGCCTTTCGGTCGCCCAGAAAGATAAGGGCTATCCCGCCGTTTCAGCATGACCCCCTCGATCCCGGATTCACGCGCGCTGTCGCGTAGGCGAGTGAGGTGAGCCCAATTGTCGAATGGGACGCGATCCGATAAGTCTATCCCTATTGGCCGGGCCGCTGAATACCAGCGCTCAAGGCGATCGCGACGTGCGTCGAGAGTAAGCGATCGAAGGTCTTCTTTGCCCGAAAACAACATATCGTAGACGCGCAGATGTGCAGGAAAATCGCGCAGTAGTGCGGCATTCGCACTCTTGCGACCGAGACGTCGTTGTAAATCTGAGAATGGTGCCACCTTGTCGTCACGTATTACCAGCAATTCACCGTCGAGAACCCCGTCCACACCCTCAATTCCAAGAATATCCGGGAACGCCCGGCTGATGTCGTCGCCAGAGCGAGAATAGAGACGCGCATCGCCGTATCGGGCCGCAAATAGTACTCGGATCCCATCCCACTTCCATTCCGCGACAAAATTTTCAGTTTTCAGAGTATTTAAAGCGTTAGGTTCTATCGGATTGGCCAGCATCAGTGGCCGAAACGCCAAGGGGTCATTTATTTGGGGTTTCGGCCCCGTATCCTCTAGCCACAGAAAGAGAGCCTTATATGGTGGTTTCAAGGCGAACCACATTTCTTCTATTTCTTCGACGGGTTTTTTACCAAATTTTGCAAGAGCCAATTTCGCTAGCCTCGTCGAAACGCCGACCCGCAGACCTCCCATCAGGAGCTTCAGCAGTGCGTACCGTTGCGATGTTGGAATTTGATCTAGCCAGGAGGCGACCAGTATCGGGATATCTTTACGATTAATTTGTTTTAGAGTTGATATGATATTTGAAATGCTCAGGTTTTGACAAATTTTGGCATCAACCGGCCAGATCAATGAGACCGTTTCGGCGAGGTCACCGACATAGTCGTAGGAGAGCCGAAAGAGGACGGGGTCGACCCGCCTTTCGATCAGATTCCGGACCATTGCCGCCTTCGTTCCAGGCAGGTCGACGGTGTCAGTCAAGATTCCGAGCGCCCAGCCTCTGTCTGGGTCCGGTGTTCTGTCAAAATAATCGGTCAAAAGCCGAAGCTTTCCATTGCGCTGAGGCGTATGGAGGAGATTTTCAAGGAGATCAGCGAAGGCCTTCACTCATTTTCCTCCTCGTAGCCAAGCATGGAAAGGGAGCGGGCCCGAATTCCCTGACTTTCGGCATAATGCGCCAATGCATCTTCGCGGCCATGAGTGATCCAAATTACGCCAGCGTCGACTTCTTCTATCGTCGCCGTTAGTTCGCTCCAATCGGCGTGGTCGGACAGGATAAGCGGCAATTCCACCCCACGTTGGCGTGCGCGTTGGCGAATACGCATCCAGCCGGAGGCAAAGGCGATGAGAGGGTTCGGCATACCACGCGTCCAACGGTCTCTCGTGGCACCGGGTGGTGCTAGGATGATTTCACCCGCGAGTGATTTTTTGTTCTCCGGCGTGACTACCCTCAATTCGCCGAGAGTGCTGCCGAACCGAACATAAAGTTCGCAAATTGGCTGTAGGGCTCTGTGCACGTAAAATGGCTTTTCGTATCCCGTCTGCCGAAGTAGAGCCATAACCCGTTGCGCTTTACCAAGGGCGTAAACGCCAACGACGTGGGCGCGGTCCGGATTGCGCTGGACGGATGCGAGCAATTTGTCGATCTCTATCTTGTCGGGCGGGTGTTGGAACACGGGCAGGGCGAAGGTCGCCTCGGTGATAAAGACGTCGCAAGCAACGACCTCGAACCCAGTGCAGGTCGGGTCTGTTCGGCGCTTGTAATCGCCGGAGACGACGACGCGCGATCCTTTGTGTTCCAATACAATCTGCGCACTGCCGAGGATGTGTCCCGCAGGAGCGAGCCGAAGGTTGACACCACCAATGGCGACCATTTCGCCGTATTGCAAAGCTTGTCGGCTCCGCGCTGCGCGTTTGCCCATACGCAAGTCGTTTATCTCGATTGTTTCTGCCGTAGCGAGGACTTTTGAGTGGCCCGGTCGCGCATGATCGGCGTGCCCATGCGTGATAACAGCGCGCTCAACCGCAGAATTCGGGTCGATGAAGAAATCGCCTGGAACGCAATAAAGCCCTTTCGGCGTCACATTAAGCCAGGATTCAGGCGGCGGCATCTTGTTTGTTCCTAATTTGTTCATATTGTGGTTTAGCAAGCTATATAAAGGCAAGTGTCGTTTCCACAAAGGTGAGTTTCAATTTCTGGGCAACGCAGGATCCCTTCCATTAGAGGAGTGACGAGAGTGGCGGATATGAATGTTGCGTCGGTCGAAACGAAGAGGTTGCCCAACGGTAATTTGTTACCGGAAATCTTGAGAGATTGGTTCGAAGATCGTGACTGGATGCCACATCGCCATCAATTGGAAATGTTGGAGGCGGCGCGCGACGGGGTCGATACCTTGTTAATTGCGCCAACTGGTGGTGGGAAGACATTGGCTGGATTTCTTCCATCTATGATCGAGATCGCGCAAAATCCGTCGGATGGACTGCATACGCTTTACGTCTCTCCGTTAAAGGCACTTGCGGTAGATGTCGAACGTAACCTCACGGTACCGATTTCGGAAATGAATTTGCCGATACGTGTGGAAACACGCACAGGAGACACCCCACAGCACAAGCGTCAGCGTCAGCGGTTTGATCCGCCGGAAATGCTTCTGACAACCCCAGAATCACTAGCATTGCTGCTTAGCTATAGTGACGCACCACGATATTTTAGCAATCTCCGTACTATCGTGGTCGACGAAATTCACGCCATGGCGGGCAATAAACGGGGCGATCAATTGGCACTTTGCCTTGCAAGACTAAAGTCGTTAGCTCCGTGTTGCCGTCGGGTCGGCCTTTCTGCGACTGTCGCTTGGCCAAAGGCGCTGTCCGTTTGGCTCGCACCTGGCGTCGCGCCCGAAGCCGTCAGAATAATTTCGGGGGAGGACGGTGCCGAGGCAGATGTTTCAATCCTCATGACTAAGGCGGAGATGCCGTGGTCTGGTCATTCGGGCGTCCATGCTCTACCCGAGGTCTACAATGAAATTAAAAAAGCTCAAAACACCATTGTCTTCGTGAATACACGCGGTCTGTCGGAGGTAGTTTTTCAGGAATTATGGCGCCTCAATGAGCAAAACCTTTCCATAGCGTTGCATCACGGCAGTTTATCGCGCGAAAACAGGCGCAAGGTTGAGGCTGCAATGGCGGCGGGCCAACTCCGCGCGGTGGTGGCCACCTCATCGCTCGATCTTGGTATTGATTGGGCGGATGTGGACTTAGTGGTTCAGATGGGCGCGCCAAAAGGCGTAAGTCGCTTGATCCAACGCGTGGGCCGGTCTGCGCATCGTCTTGATAGGCCGAGCCGAGCGATTCTCGTCCCAGGAAATAAATTTGAGGTGCTGGAATGTCGGGCCGCTCTGGAAGCGGTGACCGAAAGCTCGCTCGACGGCGACCCGCCAGGTGAGGGCGGGCTCGACGTATTAGCACAGCACATAATGATCGTTGCTTGCTCTGGCCCATTTAATCCGGACCTGCTCTATCATGAGGTGACAGCGGCGGCACCCTATGCAGGGCTTTTGCGTAAGGACTTTGACGACGTACTCGCTTTCGTAGATCACGGCGGTTACGCGTTGCGAACTTATGAACGGTGGCGGCGGCTGCATCTGCAGGAAGATGGAACTTATCGCCTGCGTTCCGGCGGCATTGCACGACGTTTGCGTATGAACATCGGTACCATTGTTGAAGCGGAAACGTTGAAAGTACGCATGCGAGGAGGGCGCGTCCTTGGTGAGGTTGAAGAGTATTTCGCCATGGGTCTTGAACCCGGGGATACCTTTGTTTTTGCGGGTCGGATACTACGCTTTGAGACAATTCGCGAACAAGTTTTGATTGCTAGTTCTGCCCTGAATGCAGAGCCTAAGGTGCCGGCATACATTGGCGGCCGACTGCCGCTGACCACCCATCTGGCAGACAGGGTGCGCACGATCTTGTCCGACCCGAACCGTTGGCGGGATTTGCCCGCACAGGTGCAGGAATGGCTTCAATTGCAGCGCTACCGATCTGGCCTTCCAGGTGAGGATGAATTACTGATTGAAACCTTTAGGCGGCGAGAACGGGAATATCTCGTCGCTTATTGTTTTGAAGGACGTAACGCGCATCAAACGCTCGGTATGTTGTTGACGCGTCGAATGGAGCGTATGGGTTATGCGCCGATGGGTTTTGTCGCGACTGATTACGTGATTGCAGTTTGGGGCCTGGCCGAGGTGACCAATCTCGACACGTTGTTTGACGAGGATATGCTCGGTGACGATTTAGAGGCATGGATGGATGAATCATCGATGCTGAAACGCACATTCCGTAATATCGCGGTCATAGCCGGCCTGATTGAACGGAACTATCCTGGCAAACGGAAGACCGGACGACAGGTCACGTTTAGTTCCGATTTGATCTATGACACCCTCCGCCGGCATGAACCGAATCACATTCTGTTGCGAGCGACCCGACAAGACGCGGCGCGTGGGTTAACTGATATTCGCCGTCTCGGAGATATGCTGCGACGGATTAAAGGACGAATTCGGCATTGTCGTCTCGACAGGGCGTCGCCGCTCGCGGTTCCTATCCTACTGGAGGTTGGTAAGGAGCGAATTAACGGTTCCGTCGACGACTTATTGCTTGGAGAGGCGGCCGAGCAGCTGATCGCGGAGGCAATTAAATGAATCCAATTGCGGCATTCGATTTCTGCGGCACGCAACTTATAGCGGATGCCGAAGGTGCTTTGATATGGCTGGATCAGAGCTTGTTAGTGGTGGCCGATTTGCATTTGGAGAAAGGCTCCGCTTACGGAGCGTCTGGCACCTTCCTTCCACCCTATGACAGTCGCACCACCTTGCAGCGGTTGGAAACCTTGCTGGCCAACTACAGCCCTAAAACAGTCGTTTGTCTCGGCGATAGTTTCCACGACACCTGCGCGGGCGCCCGCATGGCAACGACGGATCTCAAGAAACTATCCGACCTTACTTGCGAACGCGAATGGGTTTGGGTAGCTGGCAATCATGATCCGTCTCTGCCTGTTGGACTTGGCGGTTCTATCGAAGGAATTTTCGAGTTGGGGCCTGTAAAATTTCGCCATGAAGCGGCTGATGGTGTCGTCTATGGTGAGGTGTCAGGCCACTACCATCCGAAGGCACGCATTCGCTCGCGAGGCAGGACGATGTCTTGCCGCTGCTTCGTAACTGATGGACGCCGTTTGATCCTGCCGGCCTTTGGTGCGTATGCAGGCGGCCTCAACGTACTAGACCCGGCTCTCGGCGCAATTTTGGGCTGCAATTTAGTTGTCTATGCCCTTCGCAATGGTTTTGTCCATAAAGTTGGACGTCGATCATTGGCGACCGAGCTGGAGCCGGCTCAGTCGGCGTTAGTCTAACAATAAGCCGGGTTCAAGTGCCCACGTCTGATCCACGATAAGTAGCCTTCAATCACTGCATGGGCGCGCGTAAACTGCCAGCCAGCGGGCGCAGATTGACAAGAATTGTGCAACCGCGGCGGTCTAGTTAACGTTGACTGCGTTACCCAAGACGTAGCCGATCTCGTCGTTTATGACGAGATCAGCATAACCGTCATGCTCCGTCTCATCGCGGTTTAAAATAGCGTATTTTGCACCGTTCCGTTTAGCCATGACCGGAAAGCCGGCTGCTGGATAGACGACAAGAGAGGAGCCGATGGCAATCATCAAATCACAGGCGAGGGTTTCGATCTCGGCCGATCGCATGGCATCTTCCGGCATTTGTTGCCCAAAAGAAATAGTAGCCGTCTTGACGTAGGGACTACCGCAATTCTTGCATTTCGGAAGTGTTTCGTCTCGCTCGAACGGAGTTAGGATCTCTTCCATTTCATGACGTTCGCCACAATCGAGGCAACTGGCGTAAGTTGAGTTGCCATGTAATTCGATCACTTTTTCTTCTGGGACGCCCGATGCTTGATGAAGGCCGTCGATGTTTTGGGTAATGACGGCGGCGACCTTACCTTCGCGTACTAGCTTCTCGACTGCTCGGTGGCCGCGATTCGGTTCTGCTTTCTTTATCGTTTTGTCGGTTTCAATCTTCCGCCGCCAGGTTTCTCTGCGCATTTCTGCGGAATCCATGAAATCTTGAAAATAAACTGGCTTGAATTGGTCCCAGATGCCGCCAGGGCTACGGAAATCAGGAATGCCAGACTCTGTGCTGATGCCAGCGCCAGTAAAGATTACTATGCGGTTCGCAGCTTCGATCAAATTACGCAACTTGTCGTCGGACATGACACTTTCTCCTTTGATCTGTAACAAACGAAACACGACTCGATCGCAGGGACAAGGGATGAATTAAATTCGTTCTGGAAATTCAATGGCTTTGGGCTTAAAAATACGTGAATCGGCAGTATCGGAACCACTAAAACGACTTGAATGGGGAATACTATGACAAGGGATTGGGCGCCAGATTCTTGGCGTGGCCTGCCGATTCTGCAGGTGCCAGAATATCTGGATCAGGTAAAGTTGGATGCGGCGGAAGGGGCGCTCCGGGCACAACCGCCACTGGTTTTTGCCGGTGAGGCTCGGAAGCTTAAGGAAAACCTTGGGCGAGTAGCCGAGGGGAAGGCTTTTTTGCTGCAAGGTGGTGATTGTGCAGAAAGTTTCGCTGAGTTTAGCGCTAATAATATCCGAGATACCTTTAAAGTGTTGTTGCAGATGGCGGTGGTACTCACCTTTGCGGCGTCGTGCCCTGTCGTGAAGGTCGGCCGAATGGCCGGCCAGTTCGCTAAGCCACGCTCAGAACCGACAGAAAAACAAGGTGATTTGGAATTGCCTAGTTACCGCGGCGATATCGTAAATAATATTGAGTTTCTACCTGCTGCACGTGAGCCGGAACCAGGCCGAATGGTACAGGCTTACAACCAAGCTTCTGCGACACTAAATCTGTTGCGCGCGTTCGCACAAGGTGGGTTCGCGGATCTTAATCAGGTGCACCGCTGGACGCTTGATTTCGTCTGTGACAGTCCGCAAGGTGCTGAATACGAGGAACTCGCCACCCGCATTGGAGAGGCGCTAGAATTCATGGAAGCCTGCGGCATTACTGCGGAAGTGGTGCCGCAAGTGCGCGAGACTGAATTTTATACTAGTCACGAAGCCTTACTCTTATGGTACGAAGAAGCATTGACGCGCGAGGATAGCCTGACTGGTGAATGGTACGATTGTTCCGCTCACATGCTCTGGATAGGTGATCGAACGCGTCAGCCCGATGGAGCGCATGTGGAGTTCCTGCGGGGTGTGAAAAACCCAATTGGAATTAAATGCGGACCGACCAGCGACCCGGACGAACTACTTCGTCTAATCGACGTGTTGAATTATGAAAACGAGCCGGGCCGTCTCACATTGATCTCTCGGATGGGGCATCAGAATGTGGAAAAACATCTACCTCGTCTGATACGTGCGGTTGAGCGCGAGGGGCGTAAGGTCGTTTGGTCCTGCGACCCGATGCATGGCAACACGATCAAGTCGCCGAGTGGTTATAAGACCCGTCCCTTTGATCAGATCCTTGAGGAAGTACGACGCGTCTTTGATGTACATCAGGCGGAGGGAACTTACGCGGGCGGTGTTCATTTCGAGATGACAGGCCAGGACGTGACCGAATGTCTTGGAGGTGCCCAGGCGATTAGCGACGATTCGCTTTCGCAGCGTTATCATACCCATTGTGACCCACGTCTCAACGCAAGCCAGGCACTAGAACTCGCCTTTCTTCTGGCAGATTCGCTCAAAAGGCTGCGCCGTGGTATGCCGGCAAATGGAGTGCACTCCGCAGCGTTGGCGTCCTAAGATTGTCATCATGTCGTCGCGGAGGCGCGTATGACGGTAGATTTAGATGAGATCAGTCGTTGGGCCGATGTCTATTTCAATCGAACCAAACGGGCAGTTGAAAAATTTGGAGATACATCGGCCACCTACGCCGTGTTTATGCGTCGTCCAGTGGTTTCTGCACCGAAGCTGGCGATAGCCTGGCTCAATGAGGTAGCGTCGGCCCGGGGTGTCGATTTCGATATTGAACTGACCCATGATGAAGGTCGTTGGGTAGGTGCAGGTGAACCACTCATGTATGTGAGCGGCCCTTTTGTACACCTGGTCGATCTAGAGACTTTTTTGTTACAGAAAATTGGTCCGGCCTGTGTAGCCGCATGGAATGCCTACACGATGTGCATGGACCTTCCGAAGGTAGCATTTTTGGCCATCGATGCGCGCCACTGTGCCGGCACGGAGATGGCTGAAATGATGGCATATGGAGCCGCGGTCGGCTCGGAACGGGCGCGGCGGAAGGGTGATTCCGTCGTCGGTTTTGTCGGCAACGCGACCGATGCGACGGCGCATTATTTTGGTAGAGTAGGCGGATTCGGCACGATGCCACACGCGTTAATTGGTTACGCGGGTTCTACCTTACGGGCGGCGGAGATGTTCCACGAGACGCATCCCAGCGAAGACCTTACTGTCCTAATCGACTATTTCGGCAAAGAAGTTAGTGATGCGATCGCGGTATGTGAGCGATTTCCAGATATGGCGTCGGAGGGACGGCTCGCATTTCGTCTAGATACGCCGGGTGGCCGATTCTGCGAGGGTCTCGACCCGGCAGCTTCTTACGCCGTTCTTGATCGAAACGTTCCGGAAGCGATCCGCGGCTACAGGACGGAGTCTGAGCTGCGCCACTTGATTGGACCTGGCGTTTCTGTTGCCGCCACATGGTATCTACGTGAAAAACTTGACGACGCAGGTTTCGCAAACGCCAAAATATTCTGTTCCAGCGGTTTCAGTCCGGAAAAATGCAACGCTTTTGCGATTGGTATGGCACCGGTCGATGTAATAGGAACGGGAAACTTCTTGCCGGACAGATGGACGGAAACCTATGCAACCGCAGATATAATCGAGTATGACGGTGTGCCAAGGGTGAAGGTTGGCCGGGAATTCTTACTCCGATGATTAGAATTTTTTTGCTGTTGGAGGTGGTTAACGAATGCGAGCGCAAGTATGGGCGAGAAGGAATTCATTCAAGCTGAACTACCCGGAAAACATTTCCTGAGATTTTGTGCCAAAGAGGCTATAATCATTTTGGCGGCACATGGGCAGTAGCTCCTGCGTTTTTTGTCCTTGTCCTTGGCTTTGCTGATGCGAAGGGCCTATTTTGAAATCGTCGCCCTTGTATAATCGCTCCGCTGTAGTTTATGCGCGAGACTTTGTAATAGGTAGAATTTGGGTCGCCAATTTGTCGCGTGCGTCTACGCTGATGAGGGTTAGATCGGCTGCTATTGCGCCGTTTCCCATATCATAAGCAAATCGATCGTCATTCGATATATCTATCACGTAAAATTGTTACCGTTTTTATAGTAGATCGGATATCGATATCGTTTATTTATTAACGGTTTGAAAGTGTTTTTGTTAATTTCAGCATAAAGAAAATAGTTCTCTGATCGGCCAGTGTTGTCCGCGCTGACACAGCACTAGTTAGGTTTAGTTACTGTGTTTGGGCCTTCGAGCGGCGTTAGCTTATGAATTATACTGGGACTAAGTGAGACAAAAAGCGCCGCGGGTACGAGCAGTCAAGCCGTGGCCGTCACGACGAATTGAGGGTTTACCGCAAAATAAGTTCCGTCTTCGAGCGCGGAGGTTGCGATATCCAAGATACGTTCGATTGCAAAATCTTCCATGGTTGCCGCTGCACGTGCGTAGCCTGCCATGTTTTTTGCAAAGTTTAATAGGCGCCCCTTGGTGTCGGGCATTGCTATAATTTTTACATCGATTTCGGAAAAACCGGCCGTCCGCGCCAAGCCGAAAAGTTTACGTCCAATATTTGGCGTTCGGAAGGCGTGGGCGGCGGCATCGAGCAGATCCCGCCATTCCGCTGCTGGAACCGGATCGATTGCGACCATAGCGAAGTCGCTATCGATGGCATGTACCTTTCCTCCAGTTTTTAGGACGCGGCGAAACTCGCGAAAGCTCTTAAGTGGATCGTCAACATAGACCAACACATTCTTTGCTATGATCCGGTCAAATACTGAATCGCCGACTGGCAGAATGTCGGAGCTAAGATGATGTAAAGTCACTCGTTCCCCAAAGCCGTTCAATTTGGCCTTTTGCCGTGTGCGTTCTATGAAATCGGCGCTCACGTCGAAGGAATGAACGTGACCAGTTGGTCCGACCTTGTCGAGCAACTGCATAGAGAGGAAACCGGGCCCGCAACCTAGGTCTCCGACAATTTGCCCTTTTCTGATATCGGCGGGTTCGAGCAACTGTTCGAAGGTCGGTGTCCATTGGAACATCTGCTCGTAACGTTTGAGCCTTTCGCTATCGATCTTGACCCAGTGATCCCTGTAATAAGTATCGAGTTTCATGTGATTTAAAGTTTTTCAAGAAATTCTTTGAACGCCCTGTTTACTATTTCCGGTTGGTCGATGTTAACGCCGTGTCCTGCATCACGCACTACTATGTGGTCGGCTCCCGATATGCGGTTCGCCATGTAGTCTGAGCCTTGGAGGTAGTATGTGTCGCCCTCACCGATTATGATCAATGTCGGGACACTGATAGTCGATAGGCTATCGATTACCCTCGAGTCAATCTGAGCTAAAATGCCGCGCGCCGCCATTGCGATTTCCTTATTTGAGCGCTGCAGGCTGGCCGGTACTTCGGAGGCGCCGTTCAGTGCCTTGTAGCCTTTCTCCGAAATGGTCTTCGCTCGCCCGGCAACTCGCTGGTTCCACTGCGCGCGAGATTGGTCGCTGCGATAGCCTGGACCGCAACCCTGCAAGATGAGGGCCCGCACGCGGTTTGGATGGAAGACGTTGAACCGCATGGACATATAACCCCCGAGCGAATGGCCCCCAATTACCGCCTTCTCAATATTGAGATGGTCGAGGATCGCTTTCATGTCAGCTACCGTGATATCTTGACTGTAGGCCGAGAGGTCATCAGCACACTCCGTGAGGCCGTGTCCGCGCATATCCCATTGGATAAGTCGATAGCGATCTTTGAACGCGTCTACCTGACCGGCCCACATGCCCGTAGACGCGACGAAACCGTGGGTTAGCAGTATAGGAGGTCCTTCACCGTCGTCTTCGTAATAGATTTTTGCGTCGCCGCGAGTGAGATGGGGCATTGAGATTTGTCTCTCGCTATCTGGAACCAAGTAACGAGCGAATCCCATCGGCGATACGTTTCCGGTTCGGGAAGACGTGATCCTCCAAAATCGGGCTATAAGGAATTGGTGCTTCCAAGGCGCAAACACGCAGTACGGGCGCCTTCATCGCCTGGAAAGTTTCCGGATCTTCGGTTGCAAGGGAGGCAATTTCGGCTGACGCTCCCGCTGTGGGTCCCGCCTCGTCGGCGACCAGCAGCCTGCCCGTCTTGCGAACCGAGGCGCGAATTGTACTGCCATCCATCGGGGACAGCGTTCTCGGGTCAACTACTTCTACGGAGACGCCTTCCTTATCCAGCGTCTCAGCCGCGACGAGTGCTTCTTGGACCATCCAGGCGATGGCGACCACCGTTATGTCGCTGCCTTCACGTTTTATGTCGGCTTTGCCGATTGGCACTGTGTAGTCCTCGTCCGGCACTTCTCCTTCGTATCCCATCAAGCGATTCGATTCGAAAGACATTACCGGGTCATCGTCACGGATCGCAGATTTGAGAAGACCCTTCATGTCGTAGGGTGTCGACGGCAGTATGATCTTCAGACCTGCGAGATTCATAAACATGGAATAGGGGCTCTGCGAATGCTGTGCTGCCAGCTTGGTGCCGCCACCGACAGCAGCACGGAAAGTTATAGGAAACTTTTTTTGACCTCCGAACATGTAGTGAATTTTGCAGGCTTGGTTGACTATCGGGTCCATGGCGACAAAGCCAAAGGTGACTTGCCGCCAGTTCACGACCGGTCGATATCCGGATCCGGCTGCTCCAACTGCCATCCCTGTAAAGGTATTTTCTGTAATAGGCGTCGTACGTATGCGTTCCGGTCCGAATTCATCGAGTAAGGAAGCTGTTGCGTCGGTGCAGAGTTCAAATACTGTGGGGTCGAGTCTCATTTCTTCTGCAAGTGCAGCCGTGCCTGCCTCTGCATATGTGATCTTCGCCATTACGCTATCTCCTCGCTAAACACATCATCGAGCGCCGCTTCAGGCTTGGGGAATGGACTTGTCTTGGCGTATTCTACGGCGGAAGAAATTCGGGCAAGTATTTCCTTGTCCATTGCTTCCCATTCTTCGTCGGTGAGCTGACCTTGTTGGGCTTTCAGGCTTTCCACTAGGCGGGGGATCGGGTCGCGTGTCTTCCACTCCGTGACCTCCGTTGCTGGGCGGGGCTCTGCCTGCGAGGGGCGCTCCGTGTGCCTACCCCAACGGTATGTCTTACATTCGATCAGTGTCGGCCCTTCACCGGCGCGAGCGCGTTGGACCGCCGTTGTTGCCGCGTCGTAGACTGCTGAGATATCGTTACCGTCAACGATCACACCGGGGATGCCATAGCCGTGGGCCCGCGCAGCGACGTCCTCATGGGCATGTGTCGCAGCCGCCGGCGTGTTAGCGGCATAGCGGTTGTTTTCGCAGACGTAGAGCATCGGCAGCTTCCAGGTCGCTGCGATGTTAAGCGATTCATGGAACGATCCGGCATTGGATGCGCCATCCCCGAAGAACGAGACGGCGACCCGGCCTTTGCCGTCCATCTGGGCAGCGAGGCCGGCGCCGGTTGCAATAGGGATGCCACCGCCGACAATGCCATTGGCGCCAAGCATACCAATTTCAAAATCCGCGATGTGCATGGAGCCTCCCTTGCCCTTGCAGTACCCAGTCTCGCGGCCATAGAGCTCTGCCATCATGCGGTCGAGGTCAGCTCCTTTGGCGATGCAGTGCCCGTGTCCGCGATGGGTGCTAACGATCTGGTCACCTTCCTCTAGCGCCGAGCACACACCGACTGCAACCGCTTCCTCTCCGATATAGGAATGGACGACGCCGTATATATCGCCTGCCAGATAGTCCTTGGTCGCACGTTCCTCGAACCGCCGTATGGTTTGCATTTGGCGCAGCATTCCTCGTTGCAATTCCGGGCTCGGTTGCATCTTTGGTCTCTCCTTGCGTCGTTCGTTGGATATTCATTTAGGCCGCGTCGGTAGGGCTGTTCAGTCTAAGCAACAATTCACGATGGTAGCGAGTAATCTCAGCCAAGACAGTTCGGAGCATGTGCGCTCGATCTCGACCGTACAGCTCGGCAATGCGTTTTTCGCCGCCTGATGCATTCATCGCGTCACGCAGAGGCTGGTATAACGCTGAAATTAAGCGATGACATTCTACTTCCTCGAATGGAATTGTCTGTGAAGCGGGGGGAGCACCCATTTGACTGTTGATAACATCAGTCAACCACCGACGTCGCTTCTTCAAGTCGACAAAATGATGGCAAATCGTGATAAGAACCTCAGAAACGACACTGATAGCGTCTGAATTTTGGTAGACTGTCTTCCAATTAAAATCATCCCCATTTTCCACTTCGAGCCGTGAGACAAGTTTGCGGCAGTATTCCTCATATTTATCCGTTAACTCTTCGCCGAGCATTTGGGTCATTGCTATGATAAATCCCGGAATGATTTGTCGGGTTATGTGCACGCCAGGTATTGGCACCTCATCGCCCACTGGCAGCAAAGATACAAACGTATTAACCATTAGACGCTCAAATGGATAGCGACGTTTCTGATCCCAGCGCCGTTGCTCGACCGCTGAGATACATTCTTCCCAAGATTCGTTAAAATAATCGGACATATCATTGCTAGGGTTTATTTTCAGACATTCCAACTCCTCTCGAATTTCTGTTCCCGAAAGACGGCCATTCTGCATTTCAGCTCGCCGGAGAAGGCGATCCAAAGCAAAGTCCAACCCCCGCTCGAATAAAGCGCGAAACTTTTTAGGGCCGTATTCCGAGCTGACATTTATCTCGTTGGACATGTCCCAATTAATTCCGAGGATGCTTCCTGCACTGGATGCAGATAGCAGCATTTCTAACTTGCGTGGACGGGCACGGTGACTAACTTTCCAACAAGAATAGTCTGTTCGCCGTTGGACTACCACTATCGAATATGAATTTGAACAGGACTAACCATCCGGGAATATATGTAAAGAAAATGACCGATCGCTTGACTATCACGTTGGCGCAATTGAATCCCATTGTTGGGGCAGTTAACGAAAATATCGAAAAGGTGCGAGACGCGCGCCGCCAGGCAGCCGAAGCTGGCGCTGATCTTGTAGTTTGTAGCGAGTTGGTGGTCTCCGGCTATCCGCCTGAAGACCTCGTGATGAAGCCGTTCTTTCTCGATAAGGTGGAAACTGCAGTTAATGAATTTGCTGCAGAGACGGACGATGGTGGCCCCGCAGTTCTTTTAACTGCGCCTTGGCGTGACGGTAATCGTACATTTAACGCGGCAATGCTGCTGGACGGTGGAGAGGTGGCCTCTATTCGTTTCAAGCATGACCTTCCCAATTACGGTGTGTTCGACGAAGTCCGCGTTTTCGACGCTGGACCGATGCCAGGACCTATAGATTTTCGGGGCATTAGAATCGGTGTTCCGATCTGTGAGGATATCTGGACACCAGACGTACCCGAATGCCTAGAGGAGTCAGGTGCCGAGATCTTTATTGTACCAAATGGTTCGCCATACGATTTGGAGAAGACCGACCAGCGCCTGCAACATGCAATCGCGCGGGTAACCGAGACTGGCTTGCCGCTCGCCTATGTCAACCAGGTGGGCGGTCAGGATGAATTGGTCTTCGACGGTGCTTCGTTTGTTTTGAATGCCAACTGTTCGCTCGCTGTGCAAGCTCCGGATTGGTCGGAAGCTGTCGTTACTACAAAATGGCGCCGCGGTGAAGACGATGTCTGGATCTGTGAGGGTGGTGTCTTGGCACAACCATCGGAAGGGCTCGCATCTATCTATCAAGCAATGACCCTGGGAGTTCGCGACTATGTTGAGAAGAACGGGTTTCCGGGAGTATTGATAGGATTGTCGGGTGGTGTTGATTCTGCGATCACTGCAGCGGTCGCGGTTGATGCCCTTGGCCCCGAACGCGTGCGATGCGTTATGATGCCGTCACCATATACCAGCCGTGAAAGTCTTGAGGATGCCGAGGAAGCGGCGAACTTGATGGGTGTTCAGTTGGACGAGGTTGGCATACAGCCTGCGATGGTTGCGTTTGAGGCAATACTTGAGCCGATATTTGGCGATGCTGCGGTAGATGTAACTGAAGAGAATATTCAAGCGCGCAGTCGAGGCCTAATCCTGATGGGTATTTCTAATAAACTTGGATACATGCTGGTGACAACCGGTAATAAATCAGAGATGTCTGTCGGCTATGCCACTCTCTACGGCGATATGTGTGGTGGCTATTCGGTGCTAAAGGATGTTTACAAAACGATGGTCTTTGAGCTCTGCCAGTGGCGCAATCAGAACAAACCAGAGAATCTAAAAGGCTCGGCAGGCCGCGTTATTCCGGAGCGCATAATTACGAAACCACCTTCGGCGGAACTTCGTCCCGACCAGAAAGATGAAGATACGCTACCAGCCTATGACAAGCTCGATGATATCTTGCGTTGCCTGATCGAAGGTGAGATGGGCTTCGAGGAGATCGTGTCGAGAGGGCACGAGCCGGAGACGGTACAGCGGGTCTGGCATATGCTCGATCTCGCTGAGTACAAACGCCGCCAAGCTCCGCCCGGTGTAAAGATCACTCACCGCGCCTTTGGCAGGGAACGCCGATATCCGATCACCAACAGTTTTCGACGAATTTTGTAGGATTGGTGCGATGATCCTTCGTATCCACGATACCTACCAACGCCAGAAGGTCGATTTTGTGCCTCACGATCCCGAGCACGTGCAGTTTTATGTTTGTGGGCCGACGGTTTACGACTACGCTCACGTCGGCAACGCACGGCCCATTGTCGTCTTTGACGTGCTGTATCGGCTTATGCAGAGGCTCTATCCTAAGGTGACGTATGTCCGAAACATCACGGATATTGACGACAAGATCAATGCACGATCAGCGGAAACCGGTGTATCCATCTCGGATATCACTAAGCGGACAACTGAGCAGTTCCACCACGATATTACTGCACTAAACGCCTTGCGGCCGGACGTTGAGCCGCGGGCGACTGGTCATGTGCCTGAGATGATCGCAATGATCGAAGGCCTCATCACAAAGGGGCATGCTTACGCGGTAGACGGCCACGTCCTCTTCAATGTGCCATCCTGGAGCGCTTACGGCCGTCTTTCCGGACACAGCCGGGACGAATTGGTGACGGGGGCGCGGGTCGATGTTGCGCCCTACAAGAAGGACGCAGCCGATTTCGTACTTTGGAAACCGTCGACGGATGACTTGCCGGGATGGGATAGCCCGTGGGGTCGGGGACGCCCCGGATGGCACATCGAGTGCTCGGCTATGGCAACTAAATATCTCGGCGAAGTGTTCGATATTCACGGCGGTGGCCAGGACCTTATCTTTCCACATCATGAAAATGAGATTGCGCAGTGCCTTTGCGACAACCCTTCAGCGGGGTTCGCCAAGTATTGGATGCATAACGGCTATCTAATGTCCGAAGGCGAGAAGATGTCGAAGTCGCTTGGCAATTTTTACTCCATTAACCAGCTCCTGCAAGAATTTCCGGGTGAAGCAGTTCGCCTTTTGCTGTTGAAGACGCATTACCGGCGGCCACTGGACTTCACGAAATATGGTCTCGATGAGGCGAAGCGGGAGTTGGATCGTTTTTATGGAGCACTGCGCGGCTTGCCGTTGCAGCGGGCAAAGGTCGAGCTGGATGATGCAGTCGTCGAGCCACTGATGGACGATCTTAATACGCCGCTGGCACTTGCTGCACTGCACGCATCTCTGCGAGATCTTAACAATACGGTGGACAATGGTGCACGGACGGCAGCGGCACATTCAATGTTGGATTTGGCATCGATACTCGGCCTATTAGAGCAGGATCCCGAAGATTGGTTCCGCTGGCGACCGTCGGGCGCTAGTGGTCTTGATGATGACGCGATCGAAGAACTTGTTTGTCAGCGGACAGCAGCTCGATCAGAGAAGGATTTTGCAACTTCAGACCGTATCCGTGATACATTGGCTGAGTTAGGAATTGTCTTGGAAGACAAACCCGGCGGAACTATCTGGCGTCGAGGATAAATTCTGTCTCTGGTGGTCCCTTCAACTCCACTGTATTGCCGTCTGGATCCTGGATGTAGATTGACGGGCCAAAGCCTTCGGCACCATAGCGACTGTCGGTCTTGGGCGCTTCGATGCGATGTTCCTCTAATTGTTTTCGGATAGCGGCCTCGTCCCAAGGGTCGATCCGTAGGCAATAATGATCAAGGTTAAGGCCATCGGCAGTTGGTGGAGGGCCACCTCTTTTTCCCAGCTTGCCTTTCGTGTCGACGATATCGATTAGTGAGGTGCCGGCACGTAACTGATACAGACCGATAATTTCGACTGTCCTTTCGACTTTGCAGCCGAGGACGGTTTCGTAGAATAGAATCATTTCCTGCGGCTTTTCGGTCCGCAAGACGAGATGATCGAGGCCTTTTGTGTTTATCGCGTTGGTCATGCTTTGTGCTTAAGAACAGACTTAATTGTTTAGGATGGTGTCCGCGATTTTCTCTGACGTCATCAAGGTTGGGAAATTAGTATTTGCGCAGGGGACGCAGGGGAATATTGAAGCATCTACCACCCGCAGGCCATGCATACCATGAACGCGGCCTTGGTTGTCCGTTACTGCCATCGGGTCATCAGCCCGACCCATGCGGTTGGAACAAGAGGCATGCCAGGTGCCCGTAACGCTGCGTTTGAGGTATTCTGCCAACGCCTCCTCGTCGTTCATCAGTGTTTCGATGGTATCGCCCTCGGTGATGAAGGAGCCAATCAGCCATTGCCGAAACCAAGACGGACCGTCGAGGGCTTGTGCTAGAATTCCTGTGAGAATCTTGTTCTTTGTTGTTACGGTGCCCACCTTGCGCACACGCTCACTATAAGCCGACGGGAAGGGATCGCGCGTAACCGCTTGCACTGCGTCCGACATAAAGATTGCGACGACGCGGCGATAGCAGTCCATTAGCCGATCGAGGTCGCGGGCGTCTGATAGCATATTGAACTCAACGGTGGGTTCATCGCGCCAGTCTGCAGAACTTAACGTTAGCTGGCCCGTCGAATAGGTCTTGTTGACCCAGGCGAGCATTGAACCGAGGCGGTCGCCGACCGCATGCCAGGCTGATTTAGAAACAACAGCAGCAAACATATCGCCCGGGGGGGCGTTGTGCATGTTTGAGGAATAGCGCCAGCCGAGGTGTATGTGCCTGCGCGTTAGGTCATTTAGCCGGGCGTCCGGGTGCATCCAGGCGGAAATGGCGGCAGCAGCGTGTTCCATCAAGTTCTGCCCAACGCCGGCTCGTTCGAGACGGATATCGATGCCCATCTCGTGGAGGTGGCCCACGGGGCCAATGCCGGCGCGCAGCAGCATCGCGGGCGAATGGATAGCGCCGCTGCACAGGATCACCTCGTTTGACTTAAAGGTGTGTTCCTGGCCTCGTTGAACGGCAACTACGCCGACGGCTTTTGTTCCTTCGAACAAAATTTCTTTCACTTGTGTCTCGGCTTCGATTCGCAAGTTCTTGCGCTGTCGTGTCGCCGGATCGAGATAGCCGATGGCGGCAGAGACGCGTCGGTCGTAGAGGTTTGATATTGTGATTGGAAAATAGCCGTCTTGAAACGCCCCATTTTGATCTTCTAAGTAATCAAATCCCTGCCCCTTTATTGCCTTGGCAATACCGTGTACGTAGTTTGGCCATTGATTGGGGAAAATGCGTCGCACGGGGATGCGGCCATCACCTCCGTGCCATTCGTCGTCGAAATCGAGATCCCGTTCGACCTTTTTGAAATAGGGAACGCAGGCAGCCCACGACCAACCTTCGGCGCCTGTTTCGCCCCATTCGTCGTAATCTGTTGGGGCCCCTCTGTTTGCGAGTTGTCCATTGATGCTGGAGCCGCCGCCCATGACGCGCGCCTGTTCGTATTGTTTTGATGAAGGGCGGGTTCTTGGATCGTTATGCGATTGCGGGCCGATATGTACCCGCAGTCCGTTCCAGATGAATTTAGGGTCGAAATAGACCTTACCCGGATAGCTGTCGAGAATTTCTCCCGGCACTTGGTTGTGTGGGGTGTCTATTCCTGCCTCCAGCAGTAGCACCTGGTTTGAACTCCGAGCGGAGAGCCGGTTTGCTTGAACGCTGCCGGCGGAGCCGCCGCCGACGATGATGTAGTCGTAGATGGTCATGCGGGCCTCGGTCGGATTAGGGGTTCAATAGGGTCAAGCCGATGCGTTCGCGCGATACGCCGATTTTTTTCGAGACCTTGGAGTAAACCGCATAATGTGGCTGTTTACGGTGTGCGTTGAGCGCGGCCTGGTCGTCGTAAACTTCAAAGAAATAGACAGTGTTTGGTTCGTCGTCCGGTACTAGGATACGGAACTGCTGACAGCCCGGCTCATCTTGCATCGAATGTTTGGCGTCGTGATGGGCGGCCTTCATGAATTCGTCCATGGACCCCTCTGGAATGGTAAATTTTACGAGGATTGCGAGGGCTGTCATGTCAAATTGTTCCAAAATCTATGGGTCAAATGGTCGGACGAATTTCCGGCAGTTTTAATTTTGTCAGTTCGGCGGAACTCCAGAGTGCCGCTTGGTCTTTCGGCAGTCGGCGGCTATCCGGGGTCATCAACCAAAGTCGGAGTAAAAACCGATCGCGGCCCGCTGATGCGTCGTCTGAAAATTCCGCTCGGCCGTGATAGGTCACGTGGTTATTCAACATCTGTATATCACCCGGCTCGATCATGTGCTCGAAGCAAAGTTCCTCAGCGAGCGAATTGATCGTGTCTAGGGCTTCCGTCTGCAGGTCGGTGAGGCGCGGAACTTCGGGGAAGGCTTGGGCCTGTTGAATGTAGGTGCGCGAGAGATCGCTAGTGAAAGTGTTGTCTCGCATCGTGAAGATTGGCAGCATGTAATAAGGTGCGTCGGTTCCAACTTCATCGCCGATTGAACTACGGTAAAAATCGGCGAACAGAGCCTCGACGAGTTCCGGCTGATAATCCAACATTGCGTTGTAAATAGCTGTTGCACTAACGACCCGACTGGCGCCGCCTTTTGCCGCCTTACGAAGGCACAACAGGGAGACCACGTCCGCCCGGTCGTTGTGCCAGGCGAGACGTTGGGGTGATTCTACACGAGGGCCACCGGTATCGCGAATTTCGCGGATCAGACCGGCGCCGGCATTTTGAATTACAGGTGTGCCAATATAATCACCGAGGCCAATAAACAGTCGTTTAAGGTCGTTGAGTTCGTATTGTTCGACCGGCACATTTCGTATTAGTTGAATTCCCCGCCCGCGTTCTAAGTTATCCCTGATTTCTGCCAGTCGGGCGCCGAGCGTCGGTAATTGGAAATTATCGGCCGTGGTCATCTGCCAAGGTAGGTTAGATTTTTTTGCAGCAGTTAGGGCTTCGTCGAGTTCCTCGGCATCCTCGGGCTCCAAGTTCAAAATCCATCCGTCAGACTTCGCGAGTTCTTGGCCATTCCAGACGGAAGCATCGACTATAGGTTCTCGTTTCGGAGTGTTCATAGGTATAATTCTTACTTATGTGCTCTGAATGTAACTTATGGCGTATTCTATTGGGAGCGAGAAGAAGGCTAAATTATTAGGAAAGCGGCGATCCTTTGTTTAGACCGGATAGTGAAGAGAGAATTGCGCGAAGCAGGGAGCATGTAAAAATCGAGTTCGACGACAAGTTTAGCAAGCGCTCCCGGAGAATTCACCATTGTAACATCATTCGTCGTCGCTAAAACATGGTGGAGAAGAAAGAGAGTTTGACCCAATCATGCATAAAATATAAAGCGAACTGAAGTTGGAAAAATGGCTGGTACCGACAAAACACAGGTATCAATAACTGGCGGACCGTCGGTGATCCTCGTCGAGCCGCAACTCGGCGAGAATATTGGGCTTGCCGCTCGGGCAATGATGAACGGGGGCCTTTCTGACTTGCGTATCGTCAAACCGCGTGATGGCTGGCCCAACCCGAAGGCGAATGCGGCAGCTTCGGGCGCTGAATTGATCATTGAGGCGGCGCGCATCTACGGAAGCACAGAGGAGGCGGTTGTCGATCTACAGCGGGTTTTCGCGATGACAGCGCGGCCACGCGAAATGATTAAGCCGGTCGCCAAGCCGCGCGACGCGGCTTCAGAAATGCGGGCATTGATTCGTGATAAGTTGCGCATTGGTATTTTATTTGGGCCGGAACGCAAAGGTCTCGATAATGATGAGGTGGCACTCGCCGATACGGTCGTTCAGGCACCGCTGAACCCGGCACATAGTTCGATGAATCTCGGACACGCGGTTATGGTAATGTCCTACGAGTGGTTTCAATCAGATGATGATACACCGGATCGGTTCCTCAACGAGGGCCGGACTGGCCTTGCGAGCAAGGAAGAGCTGTTCATTTTTTTCGGACGGTTGGAGGCAGAACTCGATGCCTGTGGGTTTTTTCATGTCGCGGAGAAGCGCCCGATCATGGTGCGCAATATCCGAAACATATTTCAGCGGTCGGAATTGACCGAACAAGAAGTCCGGATATTGCACGGCATCGTCTCCGGTTTGATTCGGTTGTCACATTCCAAAGACGAAAGTGAACCCAGGATTTGACAAGGTTCGGGGTATCCATATACTCCGCGCGATTTCCGGGAATGGAGGCTTAAAAGCCATGCCCCCACCAATTTGGTGGGAAGGGCTACTGGAACAAAAACAACTCCGGGGAAACCAGGGAAGCAAGGTAATGTCAAAACGAATGCAGTCGAAGTATAAGATCAATCGCCGTCTACGCTGTAATTTGTGGGGTAGGCCGAAAAGTCCATATAATCGGCGCGAATATGGACCCGGCCAGCATGGGCAACGACGCCGTAAGCCGTCTGACTATAGCATTCAACTGCAAGCGAAGCAGAAGATGAAGGGTTACTACGGCAATATTGGTGAGAAAAAATTTTACCGTTATTACGAAGACGCGGAACGCCGAAAGGGAGATACCAGCGAGAACCTCATCGGATTATTGGAGCGGCGCCTCGACGCAGTGGTCTATAGGGCGAAGTTCGTACCTACTGTATTTGCTGCCCGCCAGTTTATCAATCACGGTCACGTCCGGGTAAACGGAAAGCGCGTGAATATTCCTTCATATCAAATGAATGAGGGTGATGTAGTAGAAGTACGTGATAAGAGTAAGGCGATGGCGCTAGTTTTGGAAGCTATGGCTTCGCCGGAGCGCGAAGTGCCGGAATATATCTCGGTAGAAGAGCGCAAGATGTCGGCCACTTTCGTTCGTGTGCCTAAGCTCGAAGATGTCCCATATCCAGTGCAAATGGAACCGAATCTAGTTATCGAATACTACTCGCGGTAGAGTTTTGGGTACTTCATTGGTACCTGGGAGAAATCTCAAGGGAGGCGAGTTCTTGTCTGTGGAATTTTAGCCATTCGTGCTTCACACCTTGCGGCTTCCAATCGTTACCCGCATGAGGCGCTCAATATCGCGGCCTTGGATTATGGCTACGCATCCGATCAGACTGTATTGGGTTGATTCCATAGTCATGGGAGATTTTATGATGAAGTGCTCTTCACGCTTCATGACTCATTTACGCGCTACAGCGTGGATAAATTGATCCAGTAGAAAATTTTAAGGTACTAATTTCTATTCGCGCAGCAGATTGGGGTTAGGTATTTCGCGTGTTGAAAAGGCTATTTCAACATGATTCCCATCGGGATCGTAGGCATGCACCTGCCGTATCCTTCCGCCAGGTACGACGCGGGTTTCGTAATTTGAGCCAAACTTCTGTAGTTTTTTCAGGGTATCGTTGATGTCATTGGCTTTGAATGCGAAATGCTCAAGTTGTAAATTCTTGGCTTTTGGTTGTTTTTCTACCTCAACCAGGTGGACAGTTGCTCGATTGCCGCAATAGAGCCAAGCGCCACCGAACTTGAAGGCTGGACGTCTACCCTTCTTCAATCCGAGAACCTTGGAATAGAAAGCGGTCATTTTTTTGAGGTTGTCGGTGCGAATGTTTATGTGATCAAGTGAGCTAGCGGGCATGGCTTGGTCCTCCTGTGCCTTTCTATCTTGCCCATTCATGGCGATGCCGCAAGCGCCGATTACTGGGGTTCCTGTCGACTGGTCAAGACTATTCCTCTATAGATAGATGACTCGGTCCTTCGCTGGTATCCGCCACTTCGGTTGAATAGAAGTTGAAATTAGATACTCCTCGATGGGCACTCTTGAAATCATTTCCAGGTTAACTAGGCGTCGAACATCGTGTTTAGGTTCGACTGGTCAGAGCTTTGAACGATTTCTGCTGCAGCCAAGAGAGCTTTTTGCAGTCTAGATTCCCAGATGAGCTTACCTCCAATTGTAAAGTATCCCCACTATATTAATTTCACAAATTGAGGCACTTTATAGCTTGGAGATCTGTGACCGTGCACACACTTTCCGCAATCGCAACGCGAACGTTTGATCCTCGGTTTTAGGAGCCGCCCGTGCCAGACGATTTTCGCTACTGGTGATGTTGCTAATCGCAAAATTAGTATTTCAGCAAGTCCAATACAAAACGATGATCGCTTTTATCCAATTGCCGAATCCAGGAATTCCGAGCCAGTCGATCGCTGGGCTTGTTGTATGCCATCGGGCATATTTTGTTTTAAAATTACGGACTCCATACAAACGAGAGCGGAAGTTAAACCAGCCTGAAGTATAAGTTCGTTAAGAATTTTATATTTTGCACGTTTAATGCACCCATCATTGGCCGCAGTTGGGTTGCTCTACCAACAAAATTGTGCAGTTAATTTTTTATGCAGCGTTCTGGCCGATTTCGACGCCCTTGTCTGAGAAATACTGTGCCAGTTCACCCGTTTCGTGCATTTCACGTACAATATCACATCCACCTACGAATTCGCCCTTGACGTAAAGTTGGGGAATGGTGGGCCAATTTGAGAACTGCTTAATGCCTTCACGAATTTCAGAATTTTGCAAAACGTCGACGCCTTTAAATTTGACACCTACCAAAGTCAGTGCCTGAACCGTTGCTGCTGAGAATCCGCATTGTGGAAATATAGGTGAACCCTTCATGAAAAGTACCACGTCGGCCGAAGCGACTTCGTTCTGAATTTGTTCAAAAACCGGATTATCGTGCATGGTTCATTCCTTTTGTTCAAAGGGGCTAGTTTAGTCATCCTCCGGAGCGGAGGTTTGTAAGGCTAGTGCGTGAAGTTCATTGCCCATTCGCCCTTGGAGTGCGGCATACACCATTTGATGCTGCTGGACCCGAGTCTTTCCTTTGAAACTATTGGAGCTAATGAACGCTGCATAATGATCACCGTCGCCGCGCAGATCGTCGATTCGAACATTCGCATCTGGGATTGCTTCTTTAATCATCGTCTCTATTTCGTCGGCAGCCATCGGCATGATGTAATTCCCTTCTACATCCGAGCCATGTATTCGGGCAGCCATCCTTCGTGCGCACTCCTTAGGCCCGACAAGCATATGGTGTCCCCGTTGGGCAAATTCAATGTACTTCCGCCGGTCCGTCCGATAAGGATTGCGGGTACCTTCAAATTTTTTGCTTCGGCTAGGAGGTGATCGGGTGTGCAGGTGGCACAGAGATAACGGCCTTGATCTTCGCCGAAATACCAGGCGTGGGCTGGCATTTTGGGAGTGTATTCGATCTCGACGCCAATAGATCCGGCCAGTGCCATTTCCGTGAGAGCGACAAGTAGTCCGCCGTCGGAAAGATCGTGACAGGCGGTGATTTGGCCTGCGCCGATTCTGGCTCTCACAAAACTACCATTACGCTGCTCTGCGTCGAGATCGACCGGCGGTGGTGCACCTTCCTCCAGATGACATATTTCCCGAAGGTAGAGTGAAGCGCCAAGCCAACCTTCTGTATCTCCAATCAGAACGAGTGATTGGCCTGGTTCCGGCAGCGCAATACCGACAACTCCGGCAACAATATCGGCAATGTGTCCAACCCCACCGATCACTGGTGTAGGTAGGATAGCTTCGCCATTGGTCTCGTTGTAGAGTGAAACATTACCGGAGACAATTGGAAAGTCGAGTGCCGCAGCGGCGGTTCCTATGCCCTTTACGCATCCGACAAACTGTCCCATGATAGAACGTCGTTCGGGGTTTCCAAAATTCAGATTGTTGGTTATTGCGAGTGGTGTCGCTCCAACTGCGGTAAGGTTGCGCCAAGCTTCAACAACGGCCTGACGTCCGCCGCTTTCTGGGTGCGCCTTGCAGTAGCGTGGTGTGCAATCGGTTGTGACAGCCAGCCCTTCTTCGGTGCCGTGAATCCGCACTACTGCAGCATCACCGCCGGGGCCTTGCACCGTATCGGCCATAACCATATGGTCATATTGCTCCCAAATCCAACGTTTCGAGCAGAGATCGGGCGAAGCCATCAGTTTCTCAAGGGATGCCGGGATGTCTTTGTCGATTGGCACATTCTCCGATAAAACTATGGCTGGGGCTGGGATCTCGTCATACGGCCGGTCGTATTCGGGTGAGGCTTCAACCAGCGGCGCAACTGGAATATCGACCACGGTTTGGCCTTTTTCTTTTACAACAAGAGCACCAGTGTCCGTAATTCGGCCAACGACGGCAAAATCAACCCCCCATTTCTCGAAAATGCGGCGTGCCGTTTCCTCTGCCTCTGGTTTAAGAACCATCAGCATGCGTTCTTGGCTTTCAGATAGCATCAGTTCATAGGGTGTCATTTCCTCTTCGCGTGCAGGAACTGCATCGAGATCAAGCTCAATACCAACGCCGCCTTTATCTGCCATCTCGACCGAAGAGCAGGTGAGCCCAGCCGCACCCATATCCTGTATCGCGATGATCGAGTTAGTAGTCATCAGTTCAAGGCAGGCCTCGAGTAGCAATTTCTCTGTAAACGGGTCACCGACCTGAACGGTTGGTCTTTTATCTTCCGAATCCTTGGAAAATTCGGCAGAGGCCATCGTAGCGCCATGGATGCCATCACGGCCCGTCTTGGATCCGACATAGACCACTGGATTGCCCATGCCTGCAGCGGCAGAGAGGAAAATCTTGTCGGCGTCGGCGATGCCGACTGTCATCGCGTTTACCAGGATATTACCGTTATAGGCAGGATGAAAATTGATCTCGCCAGCTACTGTTGGCACACCAATGCAGTTACCGTACCCTCCAATGCCGGCAACAACGCCGCTTAACAAGTGACGGGTTCTGGAATGATCGGGCGCGCCGAAACGTAAGGCGTTAAGGTTGGCGATGGGCCGGGCACCCATTGTGAAGATATCTCGTAGAATACCGCCAACCCCGGTCGCCGCGCCCTGATAAGGTTCGATAAAGGAGGGATGGTTGTGACTTTCGATCTTGAATACTGTCGCACGTCCACCGCCAATATCGACAACGCCGGCGTTCTCGCCTGGCCCTTGAATAACCTGTGGCCCCTCGGTTGGCAGGGTCTTGAGCCATTTCCGAGAGGATTTATAAGAACAATGTTCCGACCACATGACGGAGAAGATACCGAGCTCTGTCATGTTAGGCTCGCGACTTAAGATATTTAGCAAGGTTGCGTATTCTTCATCGCTTAACCCATGTTTAGCGATGATATCGGGCGTGATATTGAGTGCATTCAAGAGAGAGCCTCCACAAGTCCGTCGAACATTATCTTACCGTCCGTACCGCCATGGCGGGTGTCGACGGCTCGCTCTGGATGCGGCATCATGCCGAGTACGGTCTTTTTATCATCAAAGACGCCCGCGATGTTGCGCGCGGCGCCATTTGGGTTACCTGCTTCGACCACATCCCCTTCTGGTGTGGCATATCGCAGCGCAACGCGGCCCTCGCTCTCAAGTTTATCCAACGTTTCGTCGTCGGCGAAAAAGTTACCTTCATTATGGGCAACTGGAATTTCTACAACTTGACCGTCTTGATAGCCGGCGGTAAAAACCGATTTGCTGGTCTCGACCCTGAGATGGACCGAACGGCAAATGAACTTGAGATTAGCGTTTCGCATCAGGACACCCGGCAGCATTCCACATTCAGTCAGTACCTGAAAACCGTTACATATGCCGAGCACCGGCATACCACCGTCGGCGGCCGCCTTGACGTCGCGCATAATCGGCGAATGCGCCGCCATGGCCCCGCTGCGCAGATAATCACCGTAGGAAAATCCACCGGGAATCACAACCATATCGACCTTTGGCAGGTTATGGTGACCATGCCATACCATCTCAACTGGCTGATTGGTTGCGGTCTCCAGCGCGACCTTGGCGTCGCGATCACAATTGGATCCAGGGAAAACAATTACAGCGGCTTTCACGATGGATGCCCTTATTGTTCCAGATAGATCCGGTAATTCTCAATGACCGTGTTGGCGAGTAACTTGCGACACATCTTGTCACTCTCTGCACGCACTTTGTCCGGGTCTCTCTCGTCAATGTCGAATTCGATGAAGCGGCCGATACGTACGCCCTCTATTCCGCCAAAGCCCAAATCCGCCAAAGCGTGCTCCACTGCCTTGCCTTGTGGGTCGAGGACGCCTTCCTTAAGGGTTACGTGCACTTTTACCTTCATTACTGCACAGTCTCCAGTCCTTGAGTTTCCGTCGGACCACGTTCGGTCAGAATGCCGAGGCGTCGGGCGATTTCTTGATAGGCCTCAGATTCGCGTCCGAGATCAAGGTCGAACCTGTCTGCATCTAGCGGCTCGTTAGTTGCTAAATCCCAGATGCGACAGGTCTCGGGGCTGATTTCATCGGCTAGCACTACGCGCATCTCTCCCGTTTCTTCGTAATGCCGGCCAAATTCGGCTCGATAGTCGATCAGTCGAAGGCCAGCCCCTCGGAAAAGTCCAGAGAGAAAATCATTCACCCGCAGAGCCAAAGCCAACATATCGTCGATATCCTGAGGTGCGGCCCAACCGAAGGCGGTTATATGCTCCTCCGTTACCATAGGTTTACCGAGTTCTGCCGATTTATAGGCGTACTCCACGATAGAGCGCGGCATTTGGGTACCGGGCTGAATGCTGAATCGTTCTGCAAATCCGCCCGCAGCTGCATTGCGCACGGTTAATTCTAGTGGAATAATTTCAACTTCGCGTACGATCTGCTCGCGCATGTTGAGGCGACGAATGAAATGAGTTGGAACGCCGATCTCGTGCAAGCGTTGCATGATAAATTCAGAAATTCGGTTATTAAGAACTCCTTTGCCCGTGATTGTTCCTGACTTTTTGCCGTCTTTGGATGCCACGTCGTCTTTAAATGAGAGCACAATGGTTCCCGGTTCTGGGCCGTCATAGAGGATTTTGCTTCTACCCTCGTATATTAGTCTGCGTCTCGCCATGGGGCCTCATTTCACCGCCGCTTTGGGCAGCTTCATCGTGCGCAGAAGCGCCTTGACCGTATAGCAAGGGATCGGCAGTCGCACAATCGGCGATCGCGAATCTGTCTCAGACGGATTGATAGTCTGTCTGATCCGGTCGTCCGGGAGCGAATAGATAGATGCCGGTCGAATTTTCGGAATACGCTGCTGGCAATGCCAACAGCGTACTTGAAACCGTCCCAAACCCCCAACTGCTCGCGATGCACATAGCTGAGGAGGGACCGATATTTATGTCAGTCGTACCGTCGGCTAGTAATGCTCGCCAGTCAGTCCAGTCACCGGTATCTGGGTCTGGTGGGGAAGCCGCCTCGAATTTTGGCAGGAACGCTCGGATACGGGAGTTTCGTCCATCGTTGATCTCTTGAGAAGTGAGCATCGAAAGCCCTTCGGCAAGGGGCTTAACCGCAATTGGACGACTGTGGCCGCGATTGGCGATATGGAAGATTTGAGTGTTATCTCCTACTACAAGATTAAAAGTGCGATAAGCGCCGGGATTGATGTCTGCAAGTGCTTCTGCAGCTGCTTCTGCGTCCGGATGATCGAGCGCATCCAAAACAAGTTCGCCACGACTTCGCTTATCAACGCTGGGACCGAGCGAATCTTCTCGATTTAGAATTGCGGCGAAAACGCCATAGTCATTGCGGCCGAACCAACTGCCGCCGGCGAGGCGGTCTCGGCCGGCGACAACTGTAGGCCGGTCTGGCCAGTGGCGTGACGGTGCGTCCCAAGGACGATCCAACATTTCGTCACGATTGGCGCCGACCACAACAGGCCAAAGATGTTTCGGTCGTCGAAGAATGATAATTGAACACATGGCCTCGTCGCATAGCAGTCCTGGGGCAGGGCTGCAAATTTATGATCTACGACAGTATGATTCGATTTTCTGACGTTCGAATTGCCGTCTTTCATTTGAAAAGACCTGGAACATTTCAATCAAGTTCTAAAGAGGATTTGGGGAAACTTCTTAGAGGGTTTTTGACTGTGGCATAATGCGAAAAACAAAAATTTGCGAGGAGAAAAATCGATATATTTAGGAGTTTATCTTCAGAATACGCGTGTACCCTAAAGGGTGACTAGGCCGTAGGGTCACACAACGGGTGGGGTTCATTAGTTCAGCGTCGGATGCAGATATCACTGACGTTGCCTAATCTAATTTGAACAAACCTGCGGGTTATAACATTTTTTTACAGAACTTTAAGCAATCTGAAGGCTAAGATGGCCGTCATTAGCGTGCAGTTGGTCCACGGTGCAAGGGAAATACTTTTGGGCATGGCAAAAATATTAGCTTTTGATCTGCGCTATTTCGACTTACGACTTTCTGCTTCGGCGACGGTAACTACTATGTTTGCGATGGCCAAGGCGCGTGCAGTCTCGTCGGCGATCGCTCGCACCGCCCGGATAGCCAGTTTAGGTTGACCCAACTGGCCCGCGGCCATAGCGACGCTACGTAGCGCTCGATTTCTTGGTGATTCAAACGGCATTGAGGCGTCAATATTTTCATTGCCTTGGCGTGAGGATGGAGCTTTTTCGTCAGGAATTCTTGCTGCTGTATCGAAGGCTTGAAGTATGAACCCAGCCGCCAACTGCGCATCAGTGATATAGGATAACATTTCGGCAAAGTACTTGTGTTTTGTATCGCGCCAAGCGAGACGCCAAGCAACGTCCAGGTCCTCCTGGGCAATTTTCTTTTTACCTATCTTTGCCAACGCTACAGCCAGGTTCGACATGACTTTGACCCGCGGCTTTATTGTCGGGAAAAGCTTTGCGAGTGTGCGCACTCTTTGGAACAAGGTTTCGGCAGCTTCAGGTGATCCGACGCGGCTTTGTATCTCGATTGTGCTGATTAACGCTTTTTCTAAACTTTCTGGGCTGATCTTTTTAAGGGGGGTATCTGTTAGACCTTTTGTTAAAAGGCTACTTGCTTTATTTGGCTCTCCATTAGTGCCCTTTACGTTAGCAAGCGTTGTGAAAATTTGAGACCGCATTCCAATAAAAGGAATGTATTCCGTCACCAATTCAGCATTTTTGTAGTCGTTGATCTCAAGTAAAGCCTTACCCATTGAGAGAATAGTGAGGGCCTGCATTCGACGATCGCGGACGTATCCTGCCATCTTAAAAGCATCGGCGAGCCGACCAACCTTTGATTGGCGATTTACCAAATGGCGGATGACTTCAAATTTTTGGTTTTCGCTATCAAGCCGTTGCGTGTCTTGAAAGGCGAGACTGAATAGTGGGACTGCTGAATCAAGGTCACCAAGATATGCGATTGCATGCGCCACTTCCGACATCGACTGTGCGCGGTAACCGATATTCTCTAGACCCCTCACTATCGACATAGCGGATTTATTATCGCCCGCGAGAATGAACCTACCTGCCAATATCGCTACGCGATCTTGCCAACCGTTAAACGAACTCTTCAAAAGAATAGGTCGCAAATAGCGTAGTGTTGATAAAGCGTCTCTCTTCCGTTTGGACTTAATTTGAGCAAGTGCGATCCGCAACAGAATATCCATAGTAACAGGATCATTGTGCTTTAAAGTTTTTGCGATGGTGAAGGCGTCCAAAAACATCTTCCGTGAAGAAGATCTCACTTTTTCATTACTACTGGCTACCGCTTTATCGGCAATAGATAGGTAGGCGTCCAGCCGTTCCAAAGGAATGGATAAGCGGCCCGCTGTCGCTAGCGCAGCGGAAAAATCCCGCATATTTGCTTGACGTATTGCGATGTTGAGATAGGTGTCGTCTGCTCCCCGGCGACGGCCCTTGGTTTGAACCCGTTTGACGGCGTCCGCGAGAATTCGCCTCGCCATATCCGCCCTAGCCTTTACGAGGTGGTAGTCGGCTGTCAAAATCTCAGCCCTAACGCGCCAGAGTTGGTCGCGTATATTTTTGTATTCGATCCGGGAAGCTTTCAGTTTGTCCCGCCGTAACTGTGCCTCGACCAAGCCGTTGAAAGCTCGGCCACGATCCGGGTTACCTTTCAGGCTCAAGGCAGATATCCGCAATAAGCGAATGGTTTCTTCGACTTTTTTCGTGTCAACTCCAGCGCTTTGTGAGTTACCGGCTGCTGTGGCGATTATGGCCGCCAAAAGGAAACAGGTAAGCTTATTCGCCGAAGACCCGCCGAAAAATAGTGTCCACATGTTTTGTGTGGTATTGGAGATCGAACAACTCCTCAATAACATCGTTGCTTAGATATTCACCTATATCACGGTCGGATTTCAAAAGGTTTAAGAATGAAGCGTTCCCCTTCCAACTTTCCATTGCATTGCGCTGTACCGCTTGATACGCGTCTTCGCGGCTCATACCTCGTTTAGTTAGGCCGAGTAGAACTCGCTGCGAATGCACTAAACCTTTCAGACGATCAACATTTGCCATCATCATGTCTGGATAAACAATCAACTTATCTATCATTTCGGCAAGCCGCATCAGTGCGAAATCTAGGGTGATCGTTGCATCTGGCCCAATCATGCGTTCGACTGAGGAATGCGAAATGTCTCGCTCGTGCCAGAGTGCAATGTTCTCCATAGCTGGTAATGTAGCGGAACGGATAACGCGGGCGAGGCCGGTTAGATTCTCCGTTAACACTGGATTGCGCTTGTGGGGCATTGCAGATGAACCCTTCTGGCCCACAGAGAAAAACTCCTCAGCTTCGCGGACTTCCGTCCGCTGAAGGTGACGGATTTCGACAGCCAGCCGTTCAATCGATGATGCGATTACTCCAAGTGTCGCGAAAAATACAGCATGCCGATCTCGCGGGATCACCTGAGTTGAAATTGGTTCAGGAATGAGGCCAAGCTTGTCCGCGACGTACTCTTCGACGCGTGGGTCGATATTGGCAAAGGTTCCCACGGCACCTGATATAGCACAGGTGCCGACTTCCGATCGCGCTTCTGCTAAACGTTTTCGACTTCGCTCGAACTCAGCGTAATGTCCCGCCATTTTCACGCCAAAAGTGGTGGGTTCCGCATGAATACCATGGCTGCGACCGATACAGACTGTCATTTTGTGCTCGTAGGCGCGCCTTTTGAGCACTTCTAGTACGCGGTCTATATCGGCGAGCAGGATGTCCGCAGCCTGAGTTAGCTGAACCGCGAGGCAGGTATCCAAAATGTCGGATGAAGTCATACCTTGGTGCAAGAACCTTGCCTCGGGTCCCACGTGTTCCGCGACGTTGGTTAAGAATGCGATGACGTCGTGCTTCGTTTCGCGTTCGATTTCGTCTATTCGCTCGATCTCGAACTTACCACGCTTCCATATTTTTGCTGCTGCTTCCTTCGGGATGGCTCCCAGGTTCGCAAGAGCGTCACAAGCATATGCCTCTATTTCGAACCAAATGCGAAACTTATTCTTCGGCTCCCAAATTTGTGTCATTTCCGGCCGGCTGTAGCGTGGGATCATTGATCGCTGTCTTTCTAATGCGGCCCTTGCAGGCAGTCGTGAACATTCTATTATCTGGCGAAACCGGCGAAAAGGTATGCAACATGGATGATGTCGCGCAAATGCGGATAGATCTCGCCGCCGCCTATCGGTTGGCTGTACGTTTCGGCTTTAATGAAGGAATAAGCAACCATTTCAGTATCGCTTTAGACGATGACACCTTCTTGATCAATCCTCACGGTCTCCATTGGTCGGAAATAAAAGCTTCCGACATCCTGGTTTGTGATCCTGAAGGGAACGTCCTGGAGGGCAGGCACCCGGTCGAGCCAACAGCTTTGTTTATTCACGGTCAAACGCATCGGGCCGCGCCTCACGCTAAGGTCGTCCTGCATTCGCATATGCCTTACGCCACGGCGATATCAATGCTGGAGGGGGGCCGCATCGAGCCCGTGGAGCAGAACGCCATTCGGTTTTACGGCAAAATCGCCTATGATGACGAATACAACGGATTGGCGCTTGATGAGGAGGAGGGTCAGCGTATCGCTTCGAAGCTCGGCAACAAACGAGTTATGTTTCTCGCTAATCACGGCGTCGTTGTGGTCGGACCGAACGTAGCTGAAGCTTTCGACGATCTCTATTACCTGGAACGCGCTGCGATGTTTCAGATTCTCGCGCAATCGACAGGGCGCCCTTATCGTCGCATACCGGAGAAAATCGTGGATATGACGGTCAATCAAATGGTAGGTGAGGCGGAGACGGCGCGCTTACATTTCGCTGCACTCAAACGCCAGCTCGATAAGGATGAGCCAGATTACGTGAACTGAGTCGGAGATACTCGGGGAGGTTGAGATGGAGGGTGCAACGGCTTTCAGTGGTGGTCTGCAGGAAAGGGCGGACGAAATAGCAGATGCTTGCGTACGATGTGGCAAATGTTTCGAAGTTTGTCCGATGGTAAAACCTGCAGGTTTGGTAGATACGGATCCGGGACAAGTGCTGTCCGGTGTCGTAGATATTCTTCGCACCGGTTCAGGGTCTCCTGAAGCGACTAAATGGGCTGAAGTTTGTAGTCATAGCGGATTTTGCCTAAATGCTTGCGACTACGGTGTTGATCCTCGATTGATGTTGATCCTGGCGCGTCTCTCGTTGAAGCGCAACGCTGATGGGGGGCGTGAACAAGGCCAGGAGAGTTTTCAAGATATGGTGCGTGCAACCCAGGTTTTGCCACGCTTGCAACTTAGCGCCGACGACTTGGCACGCTTATCGCCCCAGCGGTGGACAGAAAGCCAGCCACCTGACCTCGTTTTTTACACCGGCTGTAATATCCTGCGGACCCCCCACATCGCTTTGCTTTGTCTCGATGTACTCGACGCGCTGGAGCTACGGTACGCCATCTACGGTGGACCAGCAAACTGCTGCGGTATTTTGCAATTCCGTCCCGGTGACGTCGATAACGCGGGACGGCAGGCTTATGCTACGATTAAAAGGTTTGCCGAGACGGGAACCTCTGAAGTCGTCTCATGGTGCCCGACTTGCATGATTCAAATAGGCGAGACTGTGCTTCCAGTTTACGAAAAGACGGAAGGCGCCGCTGGCTTTGAAATGTCGATGATGGCGGTCTTCCTGGCACGGCATATCGATATTTTTAAAGGTTTGTTTCAAAATAGTGTTAAAAAACGCGTGGCTTTGCACGAACACCCAGGCTCTCCCGGCGTGACAGATGCGGTCAGAATGCTCCTTGAAGCTATTCCTGGGCTCGAATTCATCGATCTTGATCAAACCCGTGCTGGTTATATGTGCAATTCGTTGTCCGGCTTACCGGACTATCGGCGCGAACTGCACGACCTGCAATTAAACGCGGCGAAATCTGCCGGCGTTGAAACTCTCGCCGGGATCTACCATGCTTGCCATCGCGATCTCTGCAGTCATGAGAAAGACTGGCCTTTCGAAGTTGTGAACTTTATGGAATTGGTTGGCGAGTCTATTGGTATCGATTGGCCAGATGTCTTCAAGCGGTTGAAAAAACTACAAAACATCGACGATATAATCGCACAAAGTAAAGAGATGATAGATTATTACGGTCTTGATATTAATGAGGTTCGGGAAGTCATTGCTAAGAACATGGTGGGCGAGCAGTCCTTGCCGCTCAAAGGATTGCGATAGGAGTAGGACACATGACTACGACGCCGCCCGCTGAGATCGGCATGAGCCTTGAGGAGGTCGATACGCCGGCGTTGTTGCTCGACCTTGATGCGTTCGAGCGAAATTTGGATCGGATGGCGACCGCGATTGCCGACAAGCCGGTCAGGCTGCGACCCCATTCGAAATCGCATAAATGCGCGGTTATCGGCCTAGAGCAGATGGCTCGTGGCGCGGTCGGCCTGTGCTGCCAGAAAGTAGGCGAGGCTGAAGCCATGGTGGCCGGTGGCGTGCTGAATGTTTTAGTAACGAATCAAATAGTTGGGCGCACGAAACTGCTGCGTCTGGCAGCATTGGCAAAACAGGCTGAGTGGGTTGGCGTCTGTGCCGACCACGCAAATAATGTGTACCAGTTGAATGAAGCTGCGGCCGAAATGGATGCCAGGCTAAACGTATTAGTTGAGATCGATACCGGGGCGGCACGGTGCGGCGTGGTGCCGGGACAGCCGGCAGTCGACCTCGCAAAACAAATTGAAAATGCAAAACATCTTAATTTTGCGGGGCTGCAGGCCTATCAAGGTCGGGCGCAACACGTTCGAAGCTACGAGCAGCGGCGACGAGCCGCGGAGGCGGGTATTGCGCTGACGGGAGAGACGATGAAAGCGTTATCCGCCGTTGGCCTCGATTGCGAGATCGTTGGAGGGGCTGGTACGGGTACATTCCAGTTCGAAACGGCGGGGGGCGTCCACAACGAGCTTCAGGCTGGGTCATATGCCTTCATGGATGCCGATTATGGCAAGAACCTGAATGAAGACGGTGGTTTCTTTAACGATTTTGAGCATAGTCTGTTCGTCTGGGTGACGGTGATGAGCGCACCTACTGAGGAGCGGGTCCTGGTTGATGCAGGTTTAAAGGCACTTGCGATGGATTCTGGGCCGCCTGCTGTGGCCGAGATGCCAGAAGTTGAGTTCAGCCGCGCGTCAGATGAGCATGGAATACTAGACGTTTCTAGGGCCAATCGGTCCGTATGTCTGGGTGACAAGCTGAAACTTATCCCCGGCCACTGCGACCCTACGGTGAACCTTTACGACTGGTATGTCGGTTATCGAGGCGACCGTGTTGAGGCGCTCTGGCCGATTGCCGCACGTGGCATGTTGCGTTAGATTGCGTTTCAATTCATTCGCGGCGGATTTAAGAATTTATTGCCTGACCCGGCAAAAAAGATGATCTAATGCATTAGTCACGAAAAACCTCGTCGGGGCGGCGCCGAACCTTACGGCCTTCATCGACCCGCCGGGTAAGCCCCGCTCGATCGAAATACTCCAATACTTGGATTGAAACGTTGCGACCGATATCGGTGGCGTCACGGAAGTCGGCCGCCGAGAACAGCCCGTCCGCTGCTTTATTAGCAAGTCGCTCGGCAATTTGGCCCATCTCGCGCATGGTAGCCGGCGGATAAAAGCGGTTCTTGGCCACCGCATGAACGATTCCAAGCCTAGCCGCGCGAAACAGAAAACGCTCTATGACTTGCGGTGGTTGTCCGAGATCTTCGGCTATCTCGCGTACCCGTGGAGGTCGTAATCCACCCTCTTCCATCATGGGACGAACCTTCTCCCAGAGCAAAGATTCGGCATCCGACATTGCCGCCCGGTGGCTTGGTAGGCGCAAGGTCGCACCATCCCGAACGATCTTATCGGCGTCGATTTGGCCAAGTAGCAGTGCCGCAAATAGGTCCGTATGCGTGCGTACGGGCATACGCCGGCGCAGTTGGTCTTCTGTTGGACCGGAATCACCTGGATGCAGCTGATGCCATTCTCCAAGTGCTGAGATGATCTCTTCTGACAGAGTATTCCAGCGAGTTTCTGCCACCCCGATCGGTGATTCTGGTCGGCCGACCTGCTGCATAGGGGTTCCGCGCCAGAGCGCCACCGCCTCCGCCGCCGTCAGGTTTCGCGCTCGGGCGAAGGGCTGTAACTCGACGCCGGCATCGGCCAATTTAAGCAACTTTGAAAGCGCTTTGCTGGCGTCCTTGTTCTCAAGCGCCTTTAAGGTTTCGATGCGTTCCGGCCGCGCACGACCGCGGGCTGGTGAGAACGGGTCGATTACCGCACCGCCGGCAATCGTACGACGCGCAGATTGGTCGCGAAGAATTAGCCGGTCTCCCCAAAGTAAACCGATCGGCTCGTCGAGTACGATTTGCACCAGTCCGCTATCGCCAGGAGCAATAGCTCTATCTTCCAGGATGGCGATGCGGCCGGTGATATCCGCTGCAGCAAGGTGCAGGTGTATGGGCGTCCAATGCTTTAACGCTCGTTGCTCGTTCCGAATTACGCGGATACGGGCATCGAAACGTCGTGTTGGTGCATGCGTTTCGGGCGCCGAAATCCAATCGCCGCGGTGAACGTTGGCTCGACTTAGGCCTTGAGCTGTGATGTTAAGTGCGCAGCGTTGGCCGGCGCCGCCACTTTCAGCCTCG
Source organism: Pseudomonadota bacterium (assembly GCA_036337155.1). GTDB lineage: Bacteria > Pseudomonadota > Alphaproteobacteria > UBA8366 > UBA8366 > UBA6544. The sequence continues at coordinate 50,913 of JAYZET010000017.1, forward strand.
TTATTCTGAGCGTGGATGCCACGCACCCTAACCTCGCGGCCGAGCGGCGTAAGAACCAAGCGGTCGCCAACCATCACACTACCGGCAAATACCGTTCCGGTAACAATGAGGCCTGCCCCTGCCAAGGTGAAGGAGCGATCGATCGCAAGTCGAAAATGCCCTGATCCGCGGCGGTCTGGTGTTTGGGCAGCAACTATTGCAAGGTGTTCGCGTAGTGCTGGGATTCCTTCACCAGTTATGCCGGAAGTTGGAAATATTTTTGCACCTTCGAATGAGGTTCCGTCGAGCAGAATTTCAATCAGTTCCTTTACTTCCTCAACCCGTTCAGGCTCAACCCGATCGATCTTGGTCAATGCGACGCAGCCATTGTCTATACCTAGAAGGTCCAATATTGCGAGATGCTCTTCGGTTTGTGGCATCGGCCCGTCGTCGGCGGCTACGATAAGAATGGCATAATCAACGCCGCTGACCCCAGCCAACATATTGCGCACGAAGCGCTCGTGACCTGGCACGTCAATAAAGCCGCTAACGACACCATTGCCGAGGTCCGAATAGGCGAATCCGAGGTCAATCGACATGCCCCGTGCGCGTTCTTCTGGTAAACGGTCAGTCTCGACCCCAGTTAATGCCTTCACCAGGACCGTCTTGCCGTGGTCTATATGCCCGGCGGTGGCGACAATCATTCGCCAAGCTCTTCGAATTGCGTAATGAAGCCCATCTCGTCATCGAGGCACCGGAGGTCCAAAAGAAGTCGGTCATTCTCAATGCGTCCTATCACTGGCATAGGTAGACCGCGCAGGTCGGCTGCGAGGCGTTTTAACGCGCTACCGATGCTCCGGCGGCCGGAAAGGATAGGGGTCAGGGCGATAGCCACGCTCGGCAATGAGTCAATCGGCAAGGCGCCGCTGCCGATTTGGCTTTTGCAGTCGACGAGGTCTAATGTGGCCCGAACTGCAAGTTTCGGTCTCAGGGCGTCAGAGACCCGTTTCGCTTGTGCACGGATGTCATCTGGTTTGCGTGAGAGCAGTCGGATCGACGGAACTTCTTCGGCAAGCCTCTGTGGATTCTCGTAGAAAGTGAGTACCGTGTCGAGCGCCGCCAGGGTCATTTTGTCACAACGGATCGCGCGTTTCAGGGGATTACGTTTCAGGCGCTTAATGAGTTCCAAATTACCTATGATCAAACCCGCTTGTGGGCCACCGAGGAGCTTGTCGCCGCTGAATGTAACTAGGTCTGCGCCGTCCGCAAGGGTCTCCATCGGCGTTCGCTCATGTGGTAGGCCGTATTGGGTCATGTCCGTGAGTGCACCGCTGCCGAGGTCGACCGCCATCGGCAAATCGTTTTCGTGTGCGAGTGCTGCCAACGCCTTTTCGGAGACCTCCATTGTAAAACCTTGTATTGCGTAGTTGCTGGTATGGACCTTCATCAATAGACCGGTCCTTGGGTTTACGGCTGTGGCGTAATCTCTGAGGTGGGTGCGATTAGTCGTGCCAACTTCGACCAATTTCACGCCGGAGCGCGCCATGATGTCGGGGATACGAAATGAGCCACCGATCTCAACCAACTCTCCGCGCGAGACGGGCACCTCCTTGCGATTAGCGAGAGAGTTGAGGAGTAGCATCACGGCGGCCGCGTTATTATTTACAACCGTGGCGGCTTCTGCACCGGTAAGTCGGCAAAGCCGCTCTTCAACGATCGCGTCGCGGTCACCACGCCGTCCGGTCTCTAGGTCGAATTCGAGGTTGGAAGCACCTCGAGCGGTAAGTGCGATTGCTTCGAGTGCAGCATCGGGTAAGGGTGCTCGGCCGAGGTTGGTGTGTAGTACTGTTCCTGTCAGGTTAAATACCGGACGGAGGCCAGGTTTAGCTCGTGCTTCGAGGCAATCCGCGACCGTCGTTATTATGGCATCTTCGCTGTTTGACGCATCTGAAGCCTCGACTAAATGTTGTCGCAGGGCTGCAAGAACGTCACGCGTTGCGTCGGTCGTAGCGGGGCGGCCGTAAAGATTGATTAGATTGGCCATACGTTGATGCCGTAGAAGAAAGTCTACAGAAGGCAGCCGCGCGCGAACGCTTTCGCTTGATAAATCCATTTTCTCATTCCAGTGGGCTGACTAGAAGCTATGACCGGCCAATCCTAGCGTCAACGGTAGAGCACATACTTGAGCAAAATAATAAAGCATGATTAACGGCACTGCAGCCTCTACTGCAAATTTAATAAATTAGCATATTCATTGGATATCGATCAAAAATTAACGATTTTATAACAATGTATTATATTAATTTTGCCGGTCTTATAAAGATGAATTTGTTCTAGGATTTGTCACCGATCCACAATTCGGTGTGACGAGGCATGGATGCCATATGTCTTAAGTGGCGACATGCCTGTCACTTTAAAGCCGTGCGGTGTGTTTGGTGGCAACACGAGTGTGGCTCCGGGGCCGATAGGAATGCTGTCGCCCTGGCCCTCGATCCATGCCTCACCTGTGCCCTCTATTACACTCACTACCTCCATATAGGGATGTGAATGCGTACCCGTCGAATAACCGGGCGGTGAAGTCTGGACACCGACCCTGATCGGAGTTGATCCTTCGTTATCGCCAACAATTGTTTGGTAGGTAGCACCGTTCGGAAACTCTTGCTTTTCCACTTTGTCGAGTTGGACAATGGGCATACCTCAAACTCCTTTCTAACGGCGTCTAGCTTGGACAAAGAGGGCTAAGATGCTCTCCTCTTCGAGCAGTTTGCAAGCTTCCAGCCTGTGCAGGCCTTCTATTAGAACGTAACGTTCGCCGTCCACACGGACCTGAATCGGTGTCTTTTGGCCTTCATCTATCATACTCTCCGCGATCGCTTCTGCCTTGGTAGCGTCAAAAGTCTTGCGGCGCGCGGCGGGGACATAGATGTCTGCCACACTCACCTTGTGGCTTCGCATTAAATGTGGATCACTCATCGCCCTTCCTTTCGGTTCAGACGACTTCGTCGTCCCGTGATGTCGTTTCGCCATATCGCTTCAACGCTGGCGGTTTGAGCCCTTCGTATGCTTGCTCGACCCGCTCGTTCACGATGCGGTTCTGCTGTTCAAATAGACTATTGCCTTTGAGGTCGCTTTCGACCAACAAAGGGCCGAAGTTCTCGACCGTCAGAACCCACATTGCCTGAGCGATACCGAGTTCTTTGAGCCAATGGACGTCGACATTTTTTATGCCACGGCCGAGTAGTGCTCCGGTGCCGTAGCCAACCGTGGTGAGGTAGACCGCATCATTTGGTACGAAATGGGTTTTGTAATCCTCTTCCGACATGCCGCCCTTGCCGATAATCATTTTGCATTTGGACATCTCGAACCATTCCGTCAGGTACTTTGAGAACCGGAAGCTGGCTGTGGCGGTGACGGCGCCCATCTCGTAGCTGCCGTCTTCGTGGATAGTCGCGGCTGGTGAGCAATGGAAATTTACGTTGGAGATCGAAGCGAGCGGGACCGGTGGCGCCGACTTTTCCACCAGCAGTTTGTTGTAGAGCCCCTCGCGTCCTGTGTAGAGCACGCCGTCTAGATAGACTACGTTGCCAATTTCGAGTGCATGCAGGTCCTCGACCTGGACCGGCATTTTCAGCCGGACCTTCTTTAACCCGCCGCTTGAGCCGTTTCCGGCGTCGACCATTCGATCGTATCCCTTCTCATATACGGGGTGAACCAATTGGGGTCGGAGCGATATTCGACCGATCCGTCTGAGTGAAGGCGTGCTACTGCCCGGCGTGATGAGAGGCAAAAGCTATGCACGCTCATCGGCATACCGCCCGTGTGGGTATATCCGACCTCGATATGGCAATCGATCACCATTGACTTGCCGACGAAACCCATCGGACCCATGCCAATATTGTTGCCTATTTCCTTTAATTCGAGTTCCAGTTCGGCAATATTCGGATCTGGATTGCGGTCTCCGACTGTGCGTAGACAGGCAGCCTGCTTGCCTAGGGTGACCGAGATATCTTTACTGCCGCCAAGACCGATACCAACAATTGCCGGCTGGCAGGCCAGACCACGCCGGCCGAATTCGTACATCACGTCGAGGTAGAATCGCTTGATGCCATCAATACCATCGCCGGGAAACAGCATGCGGTAGTCGGTTCCAAACAGCCCGCCCTTGTGGACGCTGGTCACATCGATCCAATCGGCGTCAGGTTCGAAGGAGTACTCGATTTCTGGCGCATTGATGCCGACGTTGTTGTTGTTGTCTTGACGTGAGAGGGGATGCACCCGGTTTGGCCGAAGCGGGATTGCGTGCGTGGCGTCTGCCGTGGCGCGGCGGAGCGCACGTTCAAGCGCGATAGGGCCGCCCTCAATACGCGCCTCGTTGCCAATTTTGACGAAATAGCGGGGTACGCCGGTATCAGCGCACATGGCCCGGCGGTCGGTTTCCGCAGCTTCCCAGTTGTCAAGCATCGACATCAGTACGAAGCGGGAAAGTTCCTCCTGCTCTTCCTCCAGCATGCCGCGAAGACCCTCACGGTAGTCCTTTGGAATGTCGATGGCTGCCCGCGACATGATCTCCATGCCGGCATCGTAGATGGTATTTTCGTTTATCATGTTACTCATATAGCCCCACACCTTAACCCTCTTTCCCTTCTTATGAGAGCTAAGGTATGGGGAATTGCGTCCAAGTTCTTATTCAGCTGCTTCCTCCCGAATGATTGTTTGACCTGGTCTTACTCGGGTGAATTGAACGGGCTGCCTATTAGATGCGATGCATCCGTCGACCAAACGTACCACCGTGTTTCGGGAGTTTTCTAAATCCCGCGTCTCGGGGAAATCGCTTCGATAATGCGCACCCCGCGAATCCTCTCGCGCTATCGCCGCTCCGGCAATCGCCTTGCTGATCAAAATTTGGTTCTCAAGGTTCATCCAGTCGTGCCAAGTAAGGTTGAAGGTGCGGGGGCCGTCGGCAAGGCCGGTCGCATCAAGCTGGGTTTTTAAGTGATCGAGGCCTCCAATGCCGCGTGCTAGGGATGCTGCATCGCGCACGATGCCGACGTCGTCCCACATTAGGTCGTAGAGTGCCTCGCGGATTTCGTTGATGTCACCCTCCGGCTTG
>JAYZET010000018.1:0-156153 GCA_036337155.1 Pseudomonadota bacterium
GTGCGGCCGGACGACGTATTGCGTAATTTGAAAGCGGGCGCGAAAGGATTGCGCATTGGTATTCCTCAGCACGCCTATTTCGATGAGGTCGACATGGAGGTGGACAAGGCCGTACGCGCAGCCGCCGAGGTGTTCCGGGACTTAGGTGCAACGGTCGAAAACGTCCCCTATCCCGAGGCTGCGGAAGTTTCCGCCTTGGCGATTGTGATCAACGGTGTCGAGGCGGCGGTGATCCATGAGGACCGTTTGGAAAACAAGGTTGATGAGATGGATCCGGTGGTTGGTCCCCGAATGCTCCGAGAACGGGATTTCTTGGCGACAGACTACGTTAAGCAAATGAACGTTCTGAAGGCATTGCGTGAGTCACAGATGGAGACATTGCGGGATGTTGATATCGTGTTGTCACCAGCGACACGTATTCCAGCATTGCCGGTCTCGACCGTCGATGTATCCTTCGACACCTATCTTGCATATGCGGGCCAATACATGGCGAACACCAATATCGGGAATCGACTCGGTTTATGTGGCCTGACGCTGCCCTGTGGCTTTACTTCAAATGGATTGCCTATTGGTCTCTTGTTGAATGGAAAACCGTTCCAAGAAGCGACAGTTCTTAGAGCTGGCTATGCTTATGAACAAGCAACCGACTGGAGTTCAGCTCGACCCGATTTACGCTGGGCCAGCTAGATTCTAATTTTCGATATGGGGAATTTGTGCAACTTCGAAGGGGGAGGTCTGGTACAGATAGTTAATCCAGTTCGCAAACAATAGATGAGCTAATGGCCGCCAGAAGTTGACAGGCGGTTGATCCGGGTCGTCGTTTGGGAAGTAGTAAGCTGGCAGTTGGATTTCAGCACCAGCGTCGACATCTCGTTGATATTCCATCGCCAGTGTATCGTGCTCGTATTCCAGATGGTTAAGCATATTAAGCTGTCTGTTTACTGGATCACGAACTATACAAAGACCCGCTTCGTCAGAACTTGCGAGGACGTAAAGGTCTGGTACCGTGGCGATATCCTCTTGTCTGGTCTCCGAGTGGCGGCTGACAGGGACCGGGAAGACGTCGTTGAAGCCGCGCAGAAATGTTGTGTTCTTTGTGATAATTCTGTGCGGGTAGACGCCGAACATCTTTTGCGAAAGATTGTGCTTTGGCACTTTGTGGAAATGATAAAGTGAAGCCTGCGCTCCCCAGCAGAGGTTGAGTGTCTCTTGCACGTGGGTCTGCGACCAATTGAGAATCTGCGTTAGTTCGTGCCAATATTGGACCTGCTCGAAAGGCATTGTCTCAACCGGTGCGCCAGTAATGATCAGACCATCAAAATTGCGATGACGTACTGTGTCCCAGGGTCTATAGAAAGCGAGCAGATGGTCTGCTGAAGTATTTTTTGGCGTATAACTAGACGTGGTGATCAAAGTCATCTCGACCTGCAGCGGGGTCGCGCCGATCAATCGTGTCAATTGTGTCTCCGTCTTGATTTTTTCCGGCATCAAATTGAGTAATGCCACTCGCATCGGACGAATATCTTGTCGTATTGCCTCGGGTTCCGAGATGACTACAACGCCTTCGTGCTCAAGCGTCTGACGGGCGGGTAAATTGTCAGGAATTATGATGGGCATATTTCATTTCCGTTTGAATGCAATTAATGCGCATTCGCCTGGAGGCGTTAACGCAAGGAGAATAGAAGGTTTCTAAACAGGATCGGAAAGTAGAAAGATCAAGATGAGTACGCCAGTGAACATTCCAAGTCCCGTGAGGATACGGCCGCGGCACGGATATGGCAGTAGATATGGTGGCTTATCCAACTCTGCTTTCAGCTTTTTAGGCTCATTGACTTGCGTATCGATTTTGGTGTTTTTCGGATCTACCATTGCGGCCTTATCTCCTTCGGTCCGCGGAAAGTGAAATTGGGAAAATTCAAACGATTGGTCGGTGAAGATTTAGAATGCTGTAATGTGCTTCCTTATTGTCCAGACTGGAATGGCTGGGGTACCTAGATTTGAACTAGGACTAACGAATTCAGAGTCCGTCGTGCTACCGTTACACCATACCCCAACGTGAGATCGAAGCTTTTAGCACATCCGGAGATTCTTGTGTAGCAGCGCTTTCAATCGAGAAGTTTCCTGCACTTGGCGTTCGATTGGTCTTTAGATACCATGTGCAAAAACCGCAACCATCAACGGCACGGCAAATAGAAAACTGCGGGGGAATGCCCGAATGGCCGTATACAATAAAAAAATCGGTGAGTATAAGCGAACGCACCGGAATGGAGGCCCCCTTCGCTGTGTTCAACGTCAAGGTCGTTTCAGGCACACATATGCAGCCCTCGATCTTGGAACTCATAATTGCCGGCTTTTGGTTGCGCGACCCTCGCGGCAAGCGTTTCGAGTTATTGACTCCTTTTCTCGTCCGGTGCGCCTTGGTGAAGGTGTAGAGCAAGAGGGAATTTTATGCTCATCAGCGATGGAGCGCACCTTAGGGGCTCTCAAGATCTGCGTTTCGAAGATTAAATTTAATAAGGCCGATCGGGTTCGTTGTGTTGCGACGGAAGCCTGCCGTCAGGCGTCGAACAGTTTAGATTTTGAAGCCCGCGTTCGAAATGAAACTGGTATTAAGATCGAAACAATCAGCTGTGAGGAAGAAGCCCGGCTTACTCTGCAAGGCTGCTCTCCATTACTCGACCGTCGTCGCCCTTTGGGGCTTATGTTCGATATTGGCGGCGGTAGCACAGAACTTATTTGGCTACGCACTGCCGGTAAGTATCCAGAATTGGTCGATAGCATCTCAATTCCGTTCGGCGTTTTAAATCTGACCGAACGGTACGGCGAGAACTCTATCTGTTCGCAAGAGTCTTACGAGAAAATAGTCGACGAAATAGAAGAACGATTGAGAGTTTTTTGCCACCGCCACCAGATTGCTGCTGCAGTGCTCAATGGGGATGTGCAGATGTTAGGCGCCTCAGGGACTGTTACGACTTTGGCGAGCGTTTCTCTTGACCTCCAGCGCTACGACCGTTCCATGGTGGACGGGGCAATTTTAAATTTCGAGGAGTTCAACCTGGTGAGTGATAGGCTGCGCGGGATGGCTTGCGCGGAACGGGCGGAGCATCCGTGCATTGGAAATGAACGCGCTGCATTAGTCGTAGCTGGCTGTGCGGTGTTGGATGCGATTATGCGCCGATGGTCTGTGGGCAAAATTAGGGTTGCAGATCGAGGGGTGCGTGAAGGGATCCTATTCGACCTGATGCGGGAGGCCGACGCTGTGTTCGAAGGCGTCTAGGCGCGGTTATGGCCCGGCGAAGACGAGGCGTATCGAAGCGCACCGACGCTAAGCAGCGTGTTAAAACGTCTCGAGGTAGATCAAATTCGTCGACGCGTTGGCTTCAACGTCAACTGAACGACTCTTACGTGCAGGAAGCAAAACGGGTCGGTTATCGGAGCCGCGCGGCATTTAAGCTGATCGACATTAATGCCAAATACCGTTTGTTGCGATCGGGCATGCGGGTTGTTGATCTGGGTGCCGCGCCTGGCGGATGGTGCCAAGTAGTTGCGCAGCGAATTGGGACGGGCGGCTCTATAATTGCCATTGACCTTCTGGAATTTGACGCGATTCCCGGCGTAGAAGCTGTGGTAGGGGATTTTAACGATGAAGAGATACGTGAACGAGTACGTCATGCGGTTGGAGACGGTGTCGATATCGTGCTCAGCGATATGGGTGCCTCGGCGACGGGACATGCGTCGACCGATCATCTGCGAAGTGCTGTTCTTGCGGAGGCAGCTTTAGAGTTTGCTTGTGAAACTTTGAAGAACGGAGGAGCCATGGTAGTAAAGTTCTTGCAGGGAGCTGAAGAAGCGAGCTATGTCGCGATGCTGCGTAAGCGATTCGCGAAAGTGGACCGAATTAAGCCACCGGCGAGCCGCGACCGCTCTGCGGAGATGTATGTTGTCGCCCGCGGATTTCGGGTAAATGAGGATCAATAATGCTGCCGTTGTCCTAATCCGCTTGGCTTGGACACGGTGGCGTGTATAGTGCGCTGAAATCCAGCGACGGAGACGGTTTTGCAAATTCAGGAAGCGCTGACTTTCGACGACGTTCTGCTTCAGCCTGCTGAATCTAGTATATTGCCTCACGAGGCCGACACCCGAACGAAGCTTACCCGGGCTATTGAACTGGGAATTCCGGTTATTTCATCGGCGATGGACACTGTTACCGAAGCGTCGCTCGCGATTGCGATGGCCCAGGCCGGTGGGATTGGCGTTATACATAAAAACTTGGAAATTGGTGAGCAGGCAGAGGAGGTTCGCCGTGTAAAACGTTTCGAGGCGGGCATGGTTGTTAACCCAATCACTATTACACCGGAAAAAACATTGGCTGATGCGCTTAACCTGATGCAACGCCATAAAATCTCCGGCATTCCTGTGGTTTCTAGGAGAACCGGTAGGATCGCTGGAATTTTGACAAACCGAGATGTTCGTTTCGCAAACAATGAAAGTCAGACTGTCCGCGAATTGATGACTAAGCGTGGACTCGTGACTGTTCCAGACGGGGTGGAGCGAGAGGAAGCGATGCGCCTATTGCACAAGCATCGTATCGAAAAACTGATTGTCGTTGATGGGGATCGGCAGTGCGTTGGTCTCATTACGGTAAAAGACATCGAAAAGGCTCAACGATATCCTAACGCGTGCAAGGATGAGCAAGGCCGCTTGCGCGTTGCCGCCGCGACTGGCGTCGGTGCGGATGGCATCGCGCGGGCGGAAGCGCTGCTAGATGCCGGATGCGATGTGATCGTGGTAGACACTGCCCACGGACACAGTCGGGGTGTGCTGTCGACTATCGATTCAATCAAACGGTTAAGCAACTATAGCCAGGTTATCGCTGGAAATGTAGCTACGGGCGAAGGTGCGCGCTCCTTGATCGATGCTGGAGCCGATGCGATTAAAGTGGGGATTGGGCCGGGTTCAATCTGCACGACGCGGATTGTCGCGGGCGTTGGTGTGCCGCAGCTTACTGCGATAATTGAGGCTTCCAAAGCTTGTCGAGACCAAAAGGTGCCCGTTATAGCAGATGGCGGTATTAAATATTCGGGTGATATAGCGAAGGCTATCGCCGCTGGCGCTGATAACGTGATGATTGGTTCGCTCTTTGCGGGTACGGATGAGGCCCCCGGTGAAGTCATGCTATATCAGGGCCGTTCTTATAAATCTTATCGCGGTATGGGATCGATAGGAGCCATGGCACGTGGTTCTGCTGACCGTTATTTTCAGGAAGAAGTTAGTGAGGAATTGAAGCTTGTGCCTGAAGGTGTCGAAGGCCGCGTTCCATATAAAGGGCCGATTGCGAATATCATTCATCAACTAGTTGGCGGGCTGAAGGCAGCGATGGGTTATACCGGTTGCGCATCACTTGCGGATATGCAACGCAACGCGAGCTTTCGACGCATTACGGGCGCGGGCCTGCGCGAAAGTCATGTTCACGACATTACGGTCACGCAAGAAGCGCCAAACTATCATATCGATTGATGAAGCTGATAATTTTGACAGTGTGAGGCCACGGCGGGATCATGTAGTGTCATGACACCCTCTGCTAGATGCCAAACAGCGATCGAACTGCTAGATAAAATTGATTCGTCAAATGCTGCGGCGGATGAGATTTTCAATAAGTACTTTCGTGCGCGGAGGTATGCGGGTGGTGGCGATCGTCGGGCCGTACGAGTTTTGGTGTATAAAATTTTACGGAAGCGTAGCCAAATTGATTGGTGGTGCGAACGTCTCGAACTCGGACGGACATCACGTCATCGCGCCCTAACGACCCTGGCTTTAGAGGATTCTCCGTGGCCTGATATTACCTCGTATGCAGCTTTCCAGAAAGAAAAGTTTGGTCCGGCACCACTTTCCATCAATGAGTGGCGTGCAGCAGAGCGGGCGGGTGGCCAAACGCTGGACCATGACGATCAGCCTGTTGCTGTCAAATCCAATATCCCCGTTTGGATGGAAAGTATGTTTTGTCAAGAAATCAATGATAGTTTTGTAATCGAAATAAATGCGCTGAATATGGAAGCAGAAACTGATCTTCGCATCAATTCGTTGCGTTCGACGCGAGAGGCCGTGTTGGCGTTTCTAAGGGAAGAAGGGATCGAGTGTCAGGCCACACCTTTTGCACCACACGGTATTCGATTGAATGTCCGCCGCTCTTTTGGAAGTTTGAAATCGTTCCGAGACGGTGATTTTGAGCCCCAAGGTGAAGCATCGCAATTGGCAGTTGAGTTGCTTGGTCTCAAAGCTGGACAGACTGTTCTCGACCTTTGCGCCGGATCGGGAGGTAAAAGCCTCGCTGCTGCCGCATGCATGCGGAATCGTGGACGACTAATTTTATCCGATGTGAATTCTGGGAAACTTTCGCGGGCAAAAAAGCGATTAAAACGTGCTGGTGTGACAATCGCAGAATATCAGCCTCTAGAGAGCATAATAGGTCCAAAAGATTTGGTAAAAAATAGGCTTATCGATGTTGCAATAATTGATGCCCCTTGCACTGGTTCGGGTGTGTGGCGGCGAAATCCAGAGGCGAAATGGCGCCTAACGCCTGATATCCTCAAACGCCACGTCGATCGGCAGCGAGACCTATTGCGATTTGCCGCTACCACGGTTCGGCCAGGTGGAATGATCGCCTACATGACATGTTCTGTTCTGAACAAGGAAAACCGAGATCTTATAGACGATTTTTTGGCTGAATTTGGAGGGGCATTTCACCTCCGTCCTTTGGCGGAAGAATGGCGGCGGGTCACGGGACGAGTTCTGAAATGCGGGACAATGGACTTGCAGTTGACACCCGGTGCTTACGGCATGGATGGCTTCTATGTTGCTGTTATGGAGAAGACGAGGGCGTGATCATCTGATTGACGAAACAAGGAGACGCCCATGCGATTACCTGTATCCATGTTCACTTTCGGCGCGGTAACCATATCAGGATTCTGCCAAGCCATAATTTTTTATATATCGATCCTGCATCAGAAGGGCGGCATGGGTTGTGTATTATTAGGCGGGGAAATATTAGCCCAGGAATCCTCGAAACCGTGTAGGTGAGTTGCGACAGCTTCATCCTCAATCTATTCAGTGAGCTCTCGGCGGGCGACCAGTTTACACGCCATGCGTCGCCTCGAGGTATTAGAAGGTCGGATACGGGCAGTATAATGATTGCCGCGTTGGTTGGGATTATTTGGGAGAGTTCGGGGAGTTATTTTGTCAGATGATTGTGACGACCCCTGCTACGAGGCGTGTGGAAGGTCTATGGAATGTCAGCGTGCCACAAATAATCTATCTACTGGTGATTGACGTCCGATGGATGAATGGCCCATTGTTTTTTGCGAATTCTCAAAGCTTTTGCCGACGTACTGGGTTCATTGTTTTATCAAGGCTGTGAGGCAATGTCGGAGGATCCGGGTACATATTGTATTGCTTTCGAAATATCTCGCACAGTAAGTCGCTCGTTCAGCTCTCCTCATGTATTCACATTTTGACCATCTCAAAGCTGATGGTTACATCTTGGGAGTGTGGGCGTTCAAGGGGTGCTGCGAATGCGATCTTATTGATGTAGTGCTTAAAATACCTAACTCGGACGTTTCGATCCGTAATTTTGAATCTAGCGATTGTTGCCGCTGCCGCTCTTTTCTTGTTCTATTTTCGCCACGGTAAGTGTGTAATAAGTGCTTAGGTATGGCTGTGTCCATCAATGGACAAAGGTTAATTAATGGTTTTAGGATCCAGAGCACAAGCTTGTTCAGGCTTATTGCGGGGTCGTGGAATTGTGCAGGTTCACATAGCTGAAAGGTTCGAGGTTTTTCGCCAAGAATCAACAGTGATAAATCAAACGGTAGCTGGTTATTCCGGCCGAATCGCTATCTGAATGAGGTGAGAATTAACCGAGCACACAGGCTTACAAAGAGTGCCGCTTGGGTCCCCGTAGCCGACGCGACAATCGGCGTGAATACTGCTGTGATTTCGCTTTAAGTTCACCTTTATCCGTAATGCCCCCTGATGCTCGAGCGTTATCCTTTAACGAGCGCGGTGCCTAATTTATTTAAGTTTTGTCATCGATCCGTTTACCTGTCGCCTGATAATGCTTGCCAAAGGCGGTCGAGCTTCCGGGCGGCCGCTTGGCGATAAGCATCAGCGTCGCGATCCTTCCAGTTATAGAAACCTTTGCCAGACTTGACGCCATGATCTCCTCTCGCAGCCATGTCTTGTACCATCTTGCATGGAGTCCGGTTGTGATAAAGGTCTGGTACAATCGATCGCTGTGCCGCGGCATTGACGTCGACACCGCTCAAGTCCTTTTGCTCGATTAGACCGGTTATGCACATTCGCGGCCCGAAACCAAGCCGTGCGAATTTGTCGACGTCTTCAACGGAAACTACACCGTCCTCGATCATAGAATACGCTTCGTGAAGTAGGGCGTGCTGGAGGCGATTGATGAGAAAACCAATCACTGGGCGTTGTAGAACTATAGTGTCCTTGCCCGAGCGCGACAAAGCTTCAACGCATGCATTCGCAGTTTGGTTTGATGTTTCCTCGAGTTGGCAGACTTCGACGAGCGGGAAAGCTTCGGCCGGCTGCATGTAATGGATCGCAATGAACTTATCCTTATAGGCGAGTGGTTTAGCAACTTCTTCGATCGGCAGACCCGAAGTGTTCGTGGCTAAAATCGATTCTCCGCGATAGACAGATTCTAAATTCAAAAAGAGCTTTTGTTTTATCACCATATCCTCTGGAACGGACTCGATGATTAGATCAGGTGCGGCATTGGGTAATTCCTTTATTGCGCGAGCATCCCCCGGTAAGTTTTTGATTTTCGACGGATTTCGTGTTAATATGCTCGTTTGAAATCCGTTTTCTGCAAAGGTCTTTACGATACCGCGACCCATTGTGCCGTATCCAATGACCAAAACCGTATTGATCGAAACTGTCATTTTTTCCCTTTTTTTGCGACATCATAAGTGCATGCTAGATTAACCAAAATGATGTCAGACGCAATGAGTAGACTTTGCGCTACGTCGCTAGCACGCTAAAAGTTCGACATGGATCAAATTCCCGGATATCTCATATCGGTCGCACCTATGATGGAATGGACCGATCGGCATTGTCGTTACATGCTGAGATGCATAACTCGAAGGGTTTTGTTGTACACCGAAATGGTTACGACAGAGGCGATCCTTCGAGGTAATAGAGATCGTTTGCTTAGCTATGATGCAAGTGAGCATCCTGTTGCGCTGCAGCTTGGCGGATCGGATCCTGCTGCTCTTGAGGACTGTGCGCGGATCGGGGCAGATTGGGGATATGACGAAATTAATCTAAATGTAGGATGCCCGAGCAGTCGGGTTCAGTCCGGTCGGTTTGGTGCTTGTTTGATGCGTGACCCCGATCTTGTCGGCCGTTGTATTGAGCGGATGGCGAGAGCCGTAGAAATCCCGATCACAGTGAAATCTCGGATTGGCGTCGATGAGCAAGACGAATGGTCAAGCTTATCGGCTCTAGCTAGCCGCGCATATGATAGCGGCGCCACGCGGCTCATCGTGCATGCGAGAAAGGCTTGGTTGAAAGGATTGAATCCAAAGCAAAATCGTGAAGTGCCTCCGTTGCGCTACGATATTGTTTATCGTCTTAAGACAGAGATGCCCAATATGCCAATTATCGTAAATGGTGGCATTTGCACCCTGGACGACATCGACGCTCATCTGGCCCGCGTTGACGGGGTTATGTTAGGGAGGGCGGTCTATCAAGATCCTTTTATTTTGGCAGCGATAGAGCGGAATTGTTTTGCTTCCGAAGCACGCTTCCCGTCGCGACGCGAGTTAGCCTCAGTGATGCTGGAGTATATTGAAAGAGAGTTGTTGTCGGGAACGCCTCTGCGCGCAATGACGCGTCATATGCTCGGGATATTTCACGGTTTTCCAGGAGCTCGTGCTTGGCGCCACTGTCTTAGCAACACAGCACACCGCACCGGTGCTCCTTTGAAGGCAATTCAAGATGCTCTAAACCGTATGCCGGTGGAACACACCGTTGGTGTTATCTGAGAGTGGTTACAACCTATCGCTGATTTTAAATAATTACCCAGCGGTACCTATCAGGCGCCCGATTTTTTAAGCATTAGTGTAATAAATTTATACGGTAACTTGCTAAGCGGCGTTGTCACTTTTGCGGCGATAGGCCATTGCGCAATGGTGATCGCAGTAAGGTCGGTCGGCAGCTGCAGCTTTGCCACAGAAATGGAAGCCCGGATCGCGTGGATTTCCAATCGGCCATTGGCACATCCGCTCTGGTGCACCGACGATTGGATCGTTTATCCGCTTTATAGGTGACGGCCGGGAGGAGAGACCGAGGCGGTGAGCTTTACCGATGACAGCGTTGCGCGTAACTTCTCCCAATTGTTCCGCTATCTGGCTGGCACTCAAACCCTCTTCCCATAGCCTTTTTAGCTTGTCGACGCGTTCCTCTGTCCATTCCATCGTCAAAACCCCGTATTTAATATTCAATAACTTACTAGAATTACTGGCACTAACTAGCGCAATATATTGCGTCCGATGAGATCTTCCTCACACGACATTGATTGCTTCTTTGCCATCACTGCGGCGGCCTAATTTATGGCGGGAGTCCAGTGTATCGTCAACGGCCGTCCCAGCGGTTGTGGCAGCTCGATGTGTTTTGGGTCTGTAACACCACCATTTTTCGGGCAAAAAATTGTTACGCGAATCGGCTTGGTAGATTGTAAGTGATTCAAAGTACGAGTGAATGAATAGTCTAAGTGTCTGGAATCTTTACAGCGACTCGGGGGTGAAATTTAGCTTTGCATCGGTTATTTTTTGCATATTGGGTTACTGACAAGTGATGATGGCTAATCGTGTCGCGCCACTTGCCCGAGTGATGGCCAGTTCGGTCGCGCGGCGACGTCCTTAGATCCGCATCCAGAGCACCGCATTCGGCTACCAATTTCCGGCACGGCGAATGCGAGGCCAAGTTCGGTCGCGAGGTGCGCTGATGAGATGGTCGCGTTATGCCCGCAACGGTTGCACCAGCAAAAGACATCGATGCCGGATTGCATGATTTTGCCGAGCTGAATGGCGTGCCGCCGAGATTCTGCCTTCTCAAGGTATTTGCGCTTATGTTGGCCCATTTTTTGGCTCCAATTATTTAGTCTCGGCGACGAATGATGCGCTTTGACAATATAGAACAAAATAAGAACATATTCAATGATATTGGCACTACCGCGTCAGATTTATTAGATGCATTATGACAAAATTTAGACGGTACTAAATAGGATTAGGTAAAGTTATCAAAGGGCCGTATTTAACGGGGATGTCCAAAGGTGAGAACCTCCGGCAGCTTCTTGTCAAAGATGGAAAGCGCATCCTCGATGGTAACGCTTTGCCTAATTTTGCGTGGCCCGCTGAAGACCTGATAAGCACAGCGCTTACCTTCGCGCCATTTAGCGATAGCGAAAAGTGGCGAATCGAAGCTATGGCGGAAAATTGAGAAGATCGCGCGACCACTTTGATGATCTATGGCGTAGTCTTTCCACTCTCCAGACATCACACGTCGGCTGTAAACGTCTAGAAGCCGACGCAATTCATGGCGATCGAAATAGACGCTACCCTTTGGGCGACGATAATCGGATAGTCGGATCGGGTCATTCATCGCCGGCGCCTCCCTTATTGTCGCACGCGCTGAAGGCTTGTCCGATAAGGATCAGGCTCATCGTAACAAGTAATCCTTCCCAAAGTGCGATAACAGTAGATAGGTTTTTGGAAAATGCGTGGCGGTTCGAACGATTTACGACACAGGGGTCCGCCGTCCTTCATCGCTGCGAGCGAGCGACATTCCTTACCTGACGCCCATTCAGCGACGTAGTCGATTGGCAATTTATCCGTTTGAATAAAATTAGCCAGAGAACTCGAAAGAACGAGAAACGAACTCGTGCCACAAGCATGTATAGCTATCAATGCGATGCTGAACAGCAAGCCCGTTCTTATGCGGCCCCAAGATTGCGACTCCCGTATCTCTGTCATGCGCCTCGTCGTTTATCGTCTTAACTTTCAATCGTAAACCGGTGGGAGATATTATAACAACCATTAAAGATGATATTTTTACGCATTGATGAACTAGGTTCAAGAGTGCTGGTTAAAACATGGATCCAACGGCCTTTAATTTGCAAGCTTGTAGGGGTATCGATAGATTACGCGTTTTGCTGGCAAGCACAGTTTACCGGGGTAGGAGAAGCGAAGAGTGGGCGATATCTTCCAGGAAGTCGACGAAGAGGTTCGTCGCGATCGGCTTAATAAGCTGTGGAAGGATTATGGCAGGTACATCATTGTAGGCGTTGTTGCAATTGTGCTAGGAACGGCGGCGGCTGTCGGTTGGCGTGAGTACATCGAACAGCGCAGGGGAGCGGATAGTGATCGCTTCGTCGCGGCGATTGAAATTGCTGACGACGGCAAGCACGCAAAGGCAGCCGCGGCATTTAGGGCACTTTCGGATGATGCCGGTGAAGGCTATGCCCTTTTCGCGCGGTTTCGCACGGCGGATGCACTTAAGGAGTCTGGTGACCTAGAGGGTGCTGTACAGACGTTCGAAGAGATCGCATCGGATAATGCCGTGGATGACCTCTATCGTGGCCTAGCAACATTATTGTTAATTATGCATACGATTGATGACGGAGCTCCGGAGGCATTGCGAGTTCGCCTTATGCCGCTGCTTGCCTTGGACGGGGTCTGGCGGCATTCTGCGCGGGAGCTTTCCGGCGCTTTGGCGTTGCGGACGGGAGATAAGGCATTGGCGAAGACTGAATTCCAAAAACTCGCTGACGACCTTTTAGCGCCTCCGGGTGCGAGGCGACGCGCCGCGGAAATATTACAAATATTGGGTAACTAAGCGGTGTATCGAGCCGGTTACGGCAAGAAAGAAACTTTCGCGCGACATTGTGGATGGGCGTCGTTGACGATCGTGCTTTTGCTCGGAGGATGCGGTATTGGCGACTGGGTCGGTGAGATGACGGGCCAACATGAGAAGCCTTTGCCAGGCCAGCGCATTTCCGTAATGCTAAACGAGGCGGCACTTGGGCCGGACCCCCGTGTAGCAGATCTTCGGATTATGCTTCCGGCTCCGTTCGAAAATGCAGACTGGTCGCAGGCCGGCGGTAATGCAGTAAATGCGATGCATCATCTGAAGGTCCCCGTCGAGCTGCGCGAGGCATGGGAAAAGAGCATTGGCGAGGGAGCAAGCGACGAGCGTCGTTTGGTCGCGAGACCGATCGTAGGGGATGGTTTGGTTTTCACCATGGATGCCGAATTTCGAATTTCGGCTTTTGAAGCTACTTCTGGCAAGCGTTTTTGGACCTACCGCCCCGAAATTCCGGAGGAGGACGAAGATAGTTTTGGTGGCGGTATCGCTTATAATGAAGGTCGCTTGTTAATGTCGACTGGCTTTGGACAAGTCATTGCGATACGTGCTGACAACGGAAAGGAACTATGGCGTAGCGGACTTCCAGGACCTAGTCGGGCAGGTCCTGCTATTGGTGAAGGTCGCGTTTTTGTCGTGACTATCGATAATCAGACTATAGCGTTTGACGTTGAGGTGGGTAAGAAATTATGGATTCATTCGGGGGTGTCAGAGGTGGCTGGCCTTCTTGGAGGTGCAAGTCCGGCGGTCGTGGGTAACACTGTGATCGTACCCTATTCGTCGGGTGAATTGGTGGCGCTTCGGGTGAACAATGGCCAATTGGTTTGGAGCGATAGCCTTGCGTTTGTGCGCAAGACGGACACCTTATCGACCGTTGCACATATCCGAGGCCACCCCGTCATTGATCGCGGCGTGGTCTATGCGGTAAGCCATTCGGGTCGTCTTGTCGCGATCGATTTGCGGACAGGAGTGCGCACTTGGGACCGTCCTATCGGCGGCTCTGAAACCCCTTGGATTGCTGGGAACTTTGTTTATGTATTAAGTAATGATGGTGATTTGTATTGCTTGACACGTCATGGCGGTCGTGTCCGTTGGATCCGCCCCTTGCCTCGTTATGAAGACCCAGAAGATAAAGATGGCCCCCTAAGGTGGTATGGACCTGTTTTGGCAGGTGACCGCCTTATGGTTGTTGGTAATGAAGGTGAGGTTTTGAGTATTTCTCCTTATACCGGCGAGTTCCTGAGTAAGCTGGAGCTGGCAGATAATTTTTCTGTAGCTCCGATCGTCGCTTTGGGTGGCGTGTATTTTCTCTCTGACGAGGCGGATTTGATAGTCTATCGTTAGATAACACCACTACGGACCGGTAATGCCGGTTGTATGCTCCATGAACTTTACCGTAGCCATCGTTGGGCGGCCAAATGTCGGGAAATCTACGCTGTTCAATCGGCTGATAGGACGCCGCTTGGCAATCGTAGATGATACGCCAGGCGTTACTCGTGACTGGCAGGAGGGGCACGCGCAGATCGGCGGTCTCTCATTCCGAGTTATAGATACTGCGGGCCTTGAGGAAGCTTCGGGCGAGAGCCTGGAGGCACGAATGAGGAGGCAGACCGAAATAGCTGTTTCGGATGCTGATATTATTTTAATGCTTATCGATGCCAGGGTTGGCATAACCCCGGTTGACCGATATTTTGCGGATGAAATTAGGCGTTCAGGAGTAAGTACAATTCTCGCCGCTAATAAGTGCGAGGGCAACGCTGGCCGAGGCGGATTATTTGAATCTTACGAGCTGGGACTGGGTGAACCAGTATCCCTTTCGGCGGAACATGGCGAGGGGATGGGCGACCTTTTGGATGCCTTATCGACCGCATTTTTGGCTTCTTGCGCGGTAGATGTTCCTAAAGAAGATCAGTTGAGCGAATCGCCTTTGCAACTTTCAATAGTTGGTAGGCCGAACGTTGGCAAGTCGACCCTGATCAACCGATTAATTGGTGAAGACCGGTTGTTGACGGGTCCAGAAGCTGGCATTACCCGCGACGCGATTTCGATAGAATGGTTCTATAAAGGACGAGCTTTACGATTGGTTGATACCGCCGGTCTTCGCCGTCGTGCAAGAGTTGACAAGAAACTTGAAAGGCTCTCCGCCCATGGCACGGTGCGTGCGATTCGTTTTTCGCAGGTAGTCGTTCTTGTGCTGGATGGCGACTATATGCTTGAGCGGCAGGATCTTACGATTGCGCGGCGTGTCGTCGATGAAGGTCGCGCGCTTGTTATCGCTGCCAACAAATGGGATGTCGTCGAGGATTATGCTAAAGCGCGCCAACGCCTCCGTGACCGTCTTGAGAAGTCGCTGCCGCAGATTAAGGGGGTCCCTGTTATTCATATTTCCGCTCTGCATGGCCGTAAACTGGACAATTTGCTTGGCGCTGTATTTTCCACATACGACGTTTGGAACAAGCGGATCCCTACTTCGCGGCTAAACGATTGGCTGTCCATAATGGTTGAGGCACATCCGCCGCCGTTGGCGCACGGGCGTCGCATCCGTATACGGTATATGACGCAAATTAAAACGAGGCCACCAACATTTGCGCTTTGGGTCTCACAGCCAACTGAACTGCGAGATGCTTATCTTCGTTATCTTGAAAATGGATTGCGCAGCGATTTTGATCTGCCGGGCGTACCTCTGCGACTTCAGATGCGGAAAGGGCACAATCCTTACTCAAAAGATAGCTAGACAAAAGGAGCGAACGGATTGTTGTGAGCGAGACAAAGGATAGATTGCTAGCCGTTCCAGTGTCATTACGTGATGTTGTCTCATGCCGCTAAACGAGAGAAGTAAATCCGTTCTTAAGAAATTAGCCGCAATTGTGGGCATAGGGGTCGCCGCTGCTATTTCTTATGAGATATTCTACTGGTTTACCCATGTTTACGAATACGATGCGAGGATCGAAGCTAAACTGACTACCCTTTCATCGCGTATCGACGGGGAAATAGAGAAGGTTCACGTCGAGGAAGGCGACCGGGTAAAACAAGGCGATCTACTCGTCGCTCTGAAGTCCAACGTGCAACGCCTAAAGATTAATGCGCTGGAGGCGGATCTCCAACGAGAAAAAGGGCATCGAACAAAAATCGAAGTTGAGATGATGGCTTTTGAGCGTGACTTGAACTCACGACTCGCGACCAAGCGCGAAACGATAAAGGCACGCAAGGTCGAACACGCTACGATCAGTAACCGCTATGAGTTGGCGCGAAAGAATTTTGAGCGGTCGAAATTTTTGCATCGCAAGAACCTCACATCGAAAAAGAGTTTTGAGGAAGAGCAATCTAAGGTTTTGATTATTGAAGCTGAGGTAGAGAAGTCATCAGCCAATATTAAGGTCGCCGAATTGGAACTGGCAGAGATTCTCGCGTCTAGGTTAAGACTCGACGTGCTGGAAACCGATAAACGAATTACAAATTTGAACATTTCGAAGATTAAGACGCTGATAGCACAAGAGAAAGCTCGGCTGACGTACCATCTTGTCCGCAGTCCGATAGACGGCATCATTGATAGTGTTTACAAGTACAAGGGCGAGCATGTTGAGGAAGCTGAGCGGATGATCCTGCTTCATGATGAAAACTCGCTGTGGATCCAGGCTAATGTTGACGAATCACAATTGCGGCACCTTGAATTGGGCCAAGGTGTCGTCATCGACATCGATGCTTATCCGTATCCGTTTCAGGAATTCGATGGCATCGTCACCCATATCGGTACTGTTACGACCTCCGAGATGGTGGGCGAGAACGGAGCTGCTAATGGTCGAGTGCGCAAGCCGACGCAAAGGATACCTGTTAGAATTAAAATCCTCGATCCGCCGAAGAAAATTGCGCCGGGTATGCGAGTTGAGGTAAATATCCAAATCTACGACCAGATTCGCTTTTGATGAACCTTGAGCGTTTTGATTGGCGTGCCATTCTCAGCATTGCCGTCATCTCGATGCTGATTCAGCAGGCGTTTTCGTATGTCTGCCAGATAGCCTTGCCAATTCTCGCAGACAGACTGGCCGACGATTTTGGTATATCGCGCGCATGGCTGGGCTTCTATCTTTTTCTGCAGAATGTTGCTGCTATCATCGGGGCAATGGGGTGTGGCGGTTTCATTTTGCGGTATGGAGCGGTTCGGATCAGTCAATGGTGTTTAATCTTGATGGGTGGCAGCTTATTCATCATTTCGATCGGGTGGCTTTGGCTCTACCCTTTGGGCGCAATCCTGCTTGGTATGGCGGCGGTATCGACGCCGGCCAGTTCCCACATTTTGGCCCGTGTATGTCCGACGCGGTTGGCGCCTGTGATATTCTCTGTAAAGCAAACCGGCGTTCCAGTGGGAAGTTTGATTGGTGGACTTTTGATCCCGTTTTTACTCAGTATTAGCTTCTACAGTGCATCGATGAGGACGCCTATCCATCTGGACGCCTACGGTACGGCATTCGTGACGGGGATGATTGTTTATCTCGTTGTCCTCGCGCTGCAGCCAATTCGTGCCCATTTCGACGCCGATCGAAAACCAGATGTAAAGCTTACTTTTTCTGGCGTCTCCGAGACGATGAAGTTTGTCGTCTCGGACCCGCAGCTGCGCGATCTGTCTTTTGGTGCTCTGGCATTTGGTGGCCTCCAATCAATTTTCTCGGGATTTTTTATCCTCTTCATGATTGACGGCATGGACTACAGCGAAGCGGAAGCGGGTAGCGCATTTGCAATAGCAGCTACGTCAGCTGTCGTTGCACGTATATTTTGGGGGTATTTGGGAGGCAGCGTGACCTCGGCGCGCGTTGTACTAGGTGGAATTGGCATATTCGCCGGGATCGCAGCAATTCTTACTGGCTTTTATGAAGCGCGCTGGAGCTATTCGTTGATTCTTGGAGTGGCGGTACTTTACAACATTAGCGCTCTCAGTTGGCACGGCATTTTGCTCGCGGAGATAGCACGTCTTGCGCCGCGAGATAAGGTAGGTGGCGTGACGGGGGCAGTCCTTTCATTCACCAGTATCGCTATGATGATCTACCCAGCGTTTTATGGCGGCTTGCTCGCGGTTACGGATTCCTATGGTGTTGGTTTTATCTTGTGTTCCATACCGTCCTTTATAGCAGGCGCGATATTCCTACGTCGCCCGTCGGCAGTACCTTGGACTCGTTCAGTTCTTAACGGCATAATTTGGTGCATGGATCTTCGTCGAATAGCTTTTGGTGGGATGATCGCGGTCATTGGTGCGATAATTGGTGCGTTTATGCTCAATGTCCGAATGGTATGAGCAGTGGCCTTATCGGAGCGTTGTAGTATAACCTCTGTGCTTTTGGGCGTAATTGAACACCAGGACGATCAACCTGTCACCAATACGAAATTCCTGGCTGCGGGACTTTTCGTTAAGTGCGCTGGACACTGATATGAATGGGGCCTCTTTACATTGTCGTCTTTATGGCCTCGATGTGTACTCCGTTGAGACCCGCTGTGACCTTCCATGCCTCCTTGTAGCATGAGTTGATTAGTTCTGGTCGCTTCGAAGGCCGATTCTAGCTGCGCAATCTTTCCCATTTAAGTTCGACCAATACATCATTCAGCTCCGAGGTTAGGCCAGTGCAGGATTCTCGCCCTGTCGGAAATATTTGATAAACGACACGACACGCCACGGTTTGGTTCGAAAAGTTGACGGCGCTATTCATTTAAGGTCATCGACCCTGTGGGATAGATCATTAGATGCGTGCAAGTCCGCTTGCGGCGTCTTGATCCAAATCTATCTATCACCTGTACCTAATATACGTAAAAAGCGCCGACCATTCGGGATACTTGCTTTGGCGTTCATAAATAAACTTTTGGGATCCAGCGATATGAAATTCAACTTTACAGACGAGCAGGCGGAATTTCGCTCCGTGCTTCGCAGATTTCTTGAGGATAAGTCACCGCCGATAGAAGTTCGTCGATTGATGGAGACCGAAAAAGGCTGTGACCCTGAGGTTTGGCGTCAGCTCAGTCAAGATTTGGGTCTGACGGCGATCCATATTCCAGAGACCTACGGGGGCCAAGGTTTTGGAGTTGGCGAACTCGCCATTGCAGTCGAGGAAATGGGTCGTGCCCTGCTTTGTGCGCCTTATTTCGCATCGACTGTGATGGCGGCGACGGCGATTCTTAAAGCGGGTACAGAAGACCAAAAACAGATGCTGTTGCCGGACATTGCGGCGGGTACATCTGTCGCCACTTTAGCTATCGCCGAAGAGAGCGGAGCATGGACAGCTGAGGAGGTGCAGACAATAGCAACGGCAAGGGGCGACAGCTTTACTTTAGATGGGAGCAAGAGTTTTGTTCTCGACGGTCATTCTGCTGACTTGATCATCGTGGTAGCGCGGCGCGAGGGGAGTGCGGGAGACGAAGGTCTGTCGTTTTTCACTGTGGCGGGGGATGCGGCAAATCTCAAACGAATGAAGCTCGATACTATGGACCCAACTCGGAAATTAGCCCGATTGACGTTCAGCAACGTCAAGGCAGCCTTACTCGGTGACGAAGGTGCTGCCGCGGGGCCGTTGACCGAAACCTTAGATATTGCGGCAATATGCCTCGCTAACGAAATGGTTGGTGGCGCCGATCGGTTGCGGGAGTCAGCTGTCGATTATGCTAATATGCGAGTGCAGTTTGGTCGTGCCATCGGTTCCTTCCAGTCGCTCAAGCACAAGGCGGCAGACATACTGCTCGAAGTAGAGTTGGCGAAATCGGCGGCTTACTACGCGGCAGCGGTCGCAGACTGCAAAGATGAGTCGGAAGACGAAGCTGATAACATCTCGGCCCTTGCTTCGCTCACCAAAGCGGCAGCGGCGGACGCATACATGCAAACCGCCATTTATGCTATCCAGATGCATGGGGGCATCGGCTTCACGTGGGATAATGATACGCATCTTTGGTTCAAGCGGGCGAAAAGTTCCGAGGTATTTTTGGGTGGTTCCGCCTATCACCGGGAACGCATGATGCAACATTGGAATGTTTGATAGGGATTATGCTATGAGCGAATTTACCGAGCAATCGATACGCGAAGAAGTCCGTGCCTGGCTCGAGAATAACTGGGATCCTAGTTATGGGCTCGTCGAGTGGCGAACAATCCTGGCGGATACAGGTTGGGGAGCGCCTCACTGGCCTAAGGCATGGTATGGCCGTGATTTGCCGGTCGGCTTGGTCCCGGTGGTTGAGGAAGAGTTCGAGCGGATCGGTGCTGTGGGTGTCGCCAAGATGGGCATTCGCACGTTGGCGGCGGCGACTATACTGGCGCACGGCACCGATATGCATAAAGAGAAGTTTCTTCGCCCAATTCTAACTGGCGAGGACACATGGTGTCAGTTATTCAGCGAGCCGGGCAGCGGTTCAGATCTTGCGGGCGCGACCACACGTGCCGAACTGAATGGCAACAAGTGGGTCGTCAACGGCCAGAAGGTTTGGACTACTAGCGCCCATCATGCGGATTACGGCTTGTTGTTGGCACGGACTGATGTCGATTTGCCGAAACATAAGGGGCTTTCATATTTCATCATCGATATAAATCAGCCGGGCATAGAGGTTGTGCCGCTGCGGCAAATGAACGGGCATGCCTCTTTCAATCAGGTGTTTTTCACAAATGCCGAAATTGCACCTGAATTTATGCTCGAGCAAGAAGGTGATGGCTGGAAGATTGCTACGACCACGCTGATGCATGAGCGTCGCGGAGCGGATGGATTGCGGCGCTACACTTCGGCGACGGAACGCCCAGAAAGGATCTATAAGGAAGAAGCGAAAGAAATTGCGGTCGCTCTAGAGCCATATAAGTGGTATCCGCAACGTGCGGGAAGGGTCGACTTGGTTCTAGAGCGTGCCAAGGAAACGGGTACTAATAGCGATCCTGTGATGCGTCAGGAAATCGCTAAGCTGATGATAATGGCGAAATCGGCTGAATGGACCGCGCGCCGCGCTCGCGCGGCCCAACAAATGGGGCGTCCGCAGGGGCCAGAGGGCTCGCTCGGTAAGCTGGCGGCAAGCTATATAGCACGTGCGGCCAATAGGGTGCACACCGCGATGACAGGTGCGGATTCAATGCTGACTGGTGAGCAAAGTCCGATGAATGGTGTAATTGCTGAAATCCTAATCTCGACGCCCGCAATCTCTATTGCTGGTGGTACGGATGAGATTCAAAAGAACATTATATCGGAGCGCGTGTTGCAAATGCCGAAGGAGCCTCGTTTTGATACCGACCGTCCATTTCGCGATGTGCCAAAAAACGTTGTCTAATAGTCATTGACGCATTTAGAGAGGTTGAACAGTTTGTACACCCGTGTGAATCGACCGGGTGTTTTGAGCTGCCAAAGTCGTTTGACCTTCCAGCTATCTGCCGTTCTTACAAAAAGTGCCGCATGGCTATGCGGAACGTCTATCGCGAGTTTTCTGGCAAGCCAGTTGCGCGGACAATAGGCCCAGACAAAGGTGGATTTTTCTGCGGGTGGCCTGAGAAATTTATCGAGTTGTGACGTGTTTTTGATGGAACTGATAATTATATCCGGGCGTTTTTGTGATGCGTAGTGCCTTAAAATCGATGTGAAATTACCTTGGTCGTTGGGTATGATCGCCGCAACATTAGCGGATGCAGGTAAGATTCTCGCAAGATCCTGGCCGATTTCGCGCAGCATGGGTTTTGGAATCTCGAGATCGAAACGCCAGTAATTGGCTAAGCCCAAATGTAGCGCTGGTAAAATGATTATAAGCATCATGAAGATACGCTTAAAAATATTTGGCATGCGTTCTGATAAACGCTCTCGATAGGTCTTGTAAGCGACGCCAAAGCCGAAAATTGTTGCTGCGATGATCAGGTAACCGAGATGGGTGTTGAAGCGCCAATAGGATTGCGGATGACCTCCGAAATGTGCGATGAAGATTAGCAGCAAAAAGAGGTTGTAGCCTACGAAATTAGCTCCGACGATAATCGTCAGTCGATCAAAGTCGGACTTTGGTCGACTGATTAAAGTCCGCATGCCCCATGCCACGAAGCCGAAGGCGAGGGCGAAATAAAGCGGTTTTCGGTAAACGACAACACCTATCTTGCTGAGCAGGTCGCTTAATCGGTCGAGTGGCCAATCCGCAAAGGGCTGAATTTTGTTTTCTTCCAGAGGCACCACTTCGAACAGATAATAGCGCCAGCAAAAATATAGCAGCAGTGGGGTTCCCATAACGAGAAGGAGGCGTTTGGTATACAGCGGGAAGGATGCATCGTGGTCTCGAAGCGCGACCATGCCCGTAGAAACGATGAGGGTTATAACGAGCACGAGGTTAGCCTGTTTGATATTAACGAGAAGTGCGAGGAGAACGGCGAAGGTTGCAGCTTTCGCTAATTCCGATCGATCATGCTTTACTATTGCTTCGATCCAGAGCCAACCGGCGAGCCCAGCAAATAGCACAGTGACCGAGGTTGCGGTGTCAGGATATGAAGTTAACCAAATACGGCGCACGAAAACAGGGTTCGGAAGCGTCGCGCAAAACATGGAGAAGGCCGCCAGTTTCCAATCGTGTCCAGACGGTACTGCCTTGCTTCGCCGAAGAAGCCAGGCGATCACTGCCGCAAACAGGATCAGCCAGACGACATTACAAAGAATGACTGCGTTCTCGACAAAATTTCCGGCAAACTTGCTCGCGGCGAGGAATAGAAACGTTACGTTGTAAGGAAAGCCAGGATAGGCTGATTTAGTTGGTGGTCCGTTGGGACCAAGGAAAGCGTCGTGCTCTAAAATATAGAGCCCGTTCGGTAGCCAGTGCGTAAAGCTGTCCACTTCGGACGGAAACTTGGCGGTAACAATCAGGAGGAGGGGAGCCCCAAGTACGAAATAAGGGACAAGCGGTTGGATACCAAGTATTCTATGCCGAGCGGTGAATAAAAGCGTCACTAAAGAGATCGCTGCTAGAACCCAAAACACAGTGCTAAAAGAAGCCAGAGTAAACACTCCGGCGAGGGTCAATACGCCGACAAAGACGGACCAGCCGATTAGTATTGAAACCCCAGGCATATCACTGGCAATACCACGCACCCGACCTAGTCCCGAAAACATCGTGATGGTTAGAATGATCGCGGCCAGGCCAATCCATTGATTTGACCCTGGAAGAAAACTGTTTAGGGCGTCGATCAAGTCATGATCCTGATCAATCTTGGGGTACTGGCGGGCATAGTGGTCAGTTTAGATATTCATTCGCTTGAATACCCGTTCTGGTATGTGCCGGATAATCAGCATGATATAACGCCAAAACCAAGGAAAATATACGACATCGCGGCCGGTGTTCGCGAAGGAGAGACAGGCAGCGGCGCACATGTCTGGAGAAGCTACGAGGAAAAGCCCTGGCGCACCGAAGCTCATATCGGTATCGATGAATCCTGCTTTTACAGTAGTGACAGACACTCCAAAACGGGAAAGTCGAGCGCGAAGGCCTTGCAAATACGTATGTAGTCCGGCTTTTGCCGATCCATAGACGTAATTTTTAAGCCGGCCTCGATCCCCCGCAACCGAGCCCATAACTATTATGCACCCTGCGCGATCGCGCTCAAGTCGCGGCACCAGGCGCGAGAGGATGGAAACGGCGCCGAGATAATTGACCTCGATTGTCCTCTTGGCGAGGTCGAAATCGTTGTCGATTTCCGCTTGCTCTGGCATTGTGCCGAATAGTAAGAAGATTCCAATATGGCCCGATGTGGCATCGATATGCCGGGCGAGCTCGTCATGGTTACCGCTCTCCTCAGCGTTGAAATGCAAGGCCTCCGCCGAGACATTGTGGCGAATTATAACGTCTTTGACGGTAGTTTTAAGTTCTTTCGTGTCGCGGCCAGCTAAAAGAATATTGGCGCCGGCCGCTGCAGCATGGCGTGCGAAGGCGCGAGCCACAGACGAGGATCCACCGAGAATTAACCAAGTCTTAATATCGCTTGCCGTTCCCGTCATTGTGTTGTCCTGATTTTGAGTCGCCGAGACATGTCGGATTCGAACCTGCAATCTGGATCGTATTCATGCAATGTTGATCGAAACTGGTTCAGACGCGGATACATCTCAGCGAAACCGTCTGCAGATAATGACGCATCTTTGGCTAGGTATATGCGTCCGCCGTTGTTGCGCGTTTTCTCTTCGAGATGGCCCATGAGCATATCTGTTTCAGATCGCACTGGCAGGTCTAGGCTCAGCGTAACGCCAGGGAGGGGAAATGAAAGATATCCCAACCCTTCGGCACCAAATGTCTTCAGCACGCCGAGAAATGAAGCCGCACCCTTCGCTGCAACTAATTCCAAAATATCTCGAATTCCGTCTCGGGCAGTTTTGTCTGGAAGAACACACTGGAACTGATAAAAACCGTTGCGCCCATAAAGTCGATTCCAATTTTTGATTGCATCGAGGGGATGATGGAAGGCACTGTATTCGACGATTCTCTGACGGCCTGTGGCAGGGATGCGCTTATAATAGAGCGCATTAAATAGGCCTACACTGAGTTTGTTGAGGGTATAACTAGGCATCGTAATTGGCACTGACAAGCTATCGCGCCTTGGCTTGATGCCGTTCGCCTTAATAGGTTCGCCAGTTTGAAATATACCGCGCCCCAAGGATCGGCCTTTTTGCAAGGCGTCGATCCAACCGACCGTGTAGGTAGCCTTATCTCGATGTGTGGACATCAACTCGAAAAAATGATCAAGATCTCGGACACGATATTCATTCGTTTCGACGGCATTTGCATTTTTGCGATGGAGACGCAGTTTTAAGCGGGCAATTACACCGGTCAGACCGCAACCACCAATTGTCGCTGCGAACAGTTCCGGGTGATCTGTCAGCGAAGCGCGCACGCAATCGCCGTTCGCGGTTACGATGTCGAGCCAATCAATATGAGCACCCAAGCTCCCGTGATGGTCGTGATTCTTGCCGTGGACGTCGCTTGCAACGCCACCCCCAAGGGTAGCGAATGCGGTACCGGGTGCTACTGGTGGTAGGAAGCCGCGTTTTGCGGTGAAGTCCAATAATTCCGCAAATGTTGCTCCCGATTCTATCGTGATCGTACTGTTATCAACGTCAAAATCGAGGATCCGGTCGAGCCGTCTAAGCAATAAGGCGGTCCCACCTTCTGACATGGCGAGGTCGCCATAGTTACGCCCATTCCCATATGCGATGATTCCTCCCGTCCTTTCGGCATCTCTAACGGCTTGCTGAAGATCTGAGATGCGTTCCGGCCGAAAGGCCATCATATCTGTATAACTGTTGTGCCCCCAACTTGTTATACGCATCCGCTTGGCTCGCACAACGCCGGCCCTCAACCGTACATCAGAGAGGCGAAAGAGGCGATCCAGCCGAGTGTACAGGTCACCAAGAATGGATCAGTCAGCGCCAGTTCCGTAGGGGCGCCTGATTTTTTGAATACCATGGTCAGTTGTAATTGACGCAATATTCCGGCGACAACAAAAGGGATAGTGAGATAAAGACGCTCGCTGCCGAGGCGTATCATCGCCCCCGCATCAGTTGTAAAGACAACATAAGATACTAACAGCGCGGTAGATACCATGATGTAGGCTGCGTCAAGGAATGCGGCAGAATACCCGCCCAGACTTTGCCGATGCTCATTGTCGAGTGCCTGTGTGAGGTCGTCGCGTCGTTTTGTAAGTGCAATAAAAAGCGCTAGCATTCCAGTGCAAACGAGTATCCACACAGTTGGTTGTACTTGGGCGGCCGCTGCTCCAGCTTCGATTCTTAGGACGAAGCCGAGTGCGATGGTCAGCACATCGATAATCGCGAACCGTTTTAAAATCAACGTATATAATGACATTAAGATGAAATAACTAAACACGATCCAACCACCGCGGGTCGCCGTAAGGGCAAGAGCCAGCCCGCCACCGGACAACGCGGCATATAATAAGAGTGCCAAGGCAGGAGAGACATTTCCGGCGGCGATGGGACGCAGCTTTTTCTTCGGATGCAGTTGGTCCGTCTCACGGTCTCGGTAGTCGTTAAAGCAATAGGTGCCGCTTGCGACCAGGCAAAACGAGACAAAGGTCAAAAGGACGTCGATGCTAGCGCCATCACGCATTAGAGTGGGACTGAAAAACAGAGGCGCGAAGACAAATATATTTTTCACCCACTGGCGGGGCCTGATCAAAGTAAAGAGGGTAGAGAGTTTCATGCTCAATCCGCGATTCGCATTTGCACTATTTGAGCAACAGCGTCCGACTGCTTGATTCGTAAACCGCAACGGCTGTGTTCGAGATGAAAAAGACTTTTAAAGTCATGGCGTTCCGGTCTATTACTGTGTTCAATAAAAAAAAGCCAGGGTATGAAAAAGAAAAACGGATTCGAAAGCTCTATTAAAGAGCGAGGCGAATTGTGAACAATTACTGCGGGTGACATTTCATTTAGTTATCCGTGGCTTGTTACAATGGAGCTTCCTATGGGCTTCGGGAATTAATCAATTTCCTATCTGGCTAGAGCGTTAGCACATTGCGTCGGCACCGTTGTTTCGCCGTGTAAGTATGCCGAGGGTAATTTATGAGATTGTCTTCGACCTTGTCGAGCTATCTTGGTCGCCAGTATGCATTCTGGCTGGCATGCACGTTCTTTGCTCTCATGGGAATGGCTTTGCTATTTGATGTGGTAGAGATGATGCGTCGTGCGTCGGGTAAAGAAGATGCGACAATGGATATCATCATCCAGATGAGCCTGTTTAAGTTTCCGCACCTCGCCGAAAGCATGTTGCCCTTCACGATTCTGTTCGGAGCGATGTTCGCATTCTGGCGATTGGCGAATGCAAACGAGATTGTCGTTGCGCGAGCGGCCGGTGTTTCGATATGGCAATTTCTTGTCCCGCCTATTCTCCTGACTTTCGCGGTGGGTGTATTTCAGGTGACGATCTTCAATCCGTTTTCGGCTGTGATGTTGACGAAGTTCGAAAGTGTGGAGGCTAAGTACCTCAAGCGAACTACCAGTTTGTTGGCCGTTTCGAAGAACGGGCTTTGGCTTCGGCAGTCAGATGCAGGAGGTCAAGCAGTAATTCATGCTCTTCGCGTGTCTAAGGAAAAAATGAAGCTTCACGACGTCATCTTTTTTCTGTTTGAGGGCAGCGATAAGTTCGCCGGCCGAATAGATGCGGAGACAGCACAGTTAATGGCGGGATATTGGGATATTAGAGATGCCTGGATTTCTACACCGAGCCGCTCCGCGTATCATGTCAATCGGCATGAATTACCCTCCGATCTCACGTTAACGAAGATTCAAGAGAGCTTTGCGCCGCCAGAGACCATGTCGTTTTGGGATTTACCTGGTTTCGTGGCCGAGCTGGAAGCTGCTGGTTTCACAGGGCATCGACATCGCCTTCATTTTTATTCGCTGCTGGCGCTGCCTTTTTTGCTTTGCGCGATGGTTCTAATAGCAGCAGCATTTACAGTCCATATCAATAAACGTTCAGGAGCGTTTTTTGCCATCGTGGGTGGTGTCGTCGCTAGTTTTGTTCTTTATATTCTTGGCGATCTCGTGCATGCGCTTGGACTTTCTACCAATGTGCCGGCTCAGCTTGCAGCGATAACGCCCGCAGGTGTCACGATTATGATCGGATTGGCCCTTCTCTTGCATTTAGAGGATGGGTAATGGGGAAGGTTCGAAATATCGTAATTGCGGCGATGTGCATTCTGTTTGCTTGCGGGCAGGCAGATTCTCGCGAGCCTCTTTTGGCGGATCTGCCCGTCTTGTTGATGGCTGATAACATTGACTACGATGAAGAACTAGGGACTGTCGTTGCGCGTGGGAAAGTAGAAATTGTACAGGGGCAACGCACCCTTCTCGCGGATGCTGTTAGTTACAATCAAAAGACTGATACCGTGAGCGCGTCTGGGAACGTGGTGTTGCATGAGCCGACGGGGGAAGTTGTATTCGCTGAATATGTCGAACTTAACGATCAACTAAAGAACGGAGTTATTAAGCGCATTCGTATTCTACTTGAAGACGAGAGCCGATTTGCCGCGAATAGTGCGGTACGCAAAGATGGTAGCAAGACCCGAATGAAACGGGCCGTTTTTTCTCCATGCAAACTTTGTGAAGAAGATCTTGACGCACCACCATTGTGGCAATTGAAGGCAGAGCGAATTGTACACGATCAGGAATCTCGTGAAATCAGATATCGCGACGTTTTTCTCGAAATGTGGGGGTATCCGATAGCATATTCGCCATATCTTGCGCATCCGGATCCTTCGGTGGATCGCAAGGCTGGTTTCTTGACACCGGATTTTGGTACTGGTGGTGATGTCGGTGCTTTCGTTCGGCTTCCGTATTTCATACCAATTGGTGAAGACAAGGATGTCACCGTCGACCCAATTTTGACCGAGGATGAAGGTCTAGTTCTAAGCGGAGAATACCGGCAAAGTTTTCGAAAAGCGAAATTAGAGCTTCGAGGTAGCATTGCCGAAGTAAAGCGAAACGATGGAGGTACTGACAATTCTGCGCAAAGTGATGATCGTGTCAGTGGTCATCTTGAGATTGCCAGTACCTATCGTTTGGATGAAACCTGGCGAGCAGGAATTGATGTGAAGAGAACTAGTGATAGGAGTTACCTTAGAAAATTTGATTTTTTTAAACTCAATCCGAACACGTTACGTTCGAACGCCAAAGCCGAAGGTTTCCGAGGCAGAAATTACATTGCTGCGAACGCTTATTGGTTTCAGGATTTGCGCACGCAGGACCGTGCCGAACAACCAATCGTGGGGCCAGTCCTTGATTTCAACCATATGGGTGAAGCGGATCGTATGGGGGGGCGTTGGCAGTTGGATGCAAACTTGCGAACCTTGTTCCGCGATGATAATCCGAATAGTCAAAGGATATCTGTAAAACCAGGCTATCGAATTGGGCGCACCTGGAATATTGGATTGGTAACGACAGCAACCGCATCAACGCAGATTGACGGTTATCACATCGATGATTCAGGAAACTCTGGTGGTACGAGTTTGGAGGGGAGATTTTTCCCGCAGGTGGCGATTGAAGCTCGTTATCCGTTTATCCGACATGCCTGGATGCTCCAACAGATTGTGGAACCTATTGCGATGATAATTGGGGCACCTAACGGGAGTAATCCAAATCAAATCCCGGACGAAGAGAGTACTGTTTTTGAATTGGATGACACTAATCTCTTAAGTTTGGATCGCTTCGCTGGTTTAGATCGGGTAGATAGTGGTACACGAGCTGTCTATGGCCTAAAATTAGGAATGCATGGCGAGAATTTTGGTGACATAACCGCGTTTCTCGGCCAAAGCTATCGTTTTCATACTGACCGAGATTTACGTGACACAAAATTATTGGAGGAGACTTTTTCAGATTATGTTGGCCGGATAGACGTTAAGCCGAACCGGTATATTGATCTTCTATATAGATTCAGATTTAGCGAATCAAATTTTTCCAACCGAAGTAGCTCCGTCGGGTTTTTCGTGGGCCCGACTGCCATGAAGGTGAACGGCAACTATCTCTTCGTTGAAGAAGGTACAGCGGCGAGCAACTCGGGAAGGCGCGAAGAACTACAGATTTCGTTAAATTCTCAAATCAATCGTTATTGGTCCGCATCTTTGGGGACCCATCGGGACCTGACTGGCGATGGAGGCTCGCTGGAGCATTATTTGCGTGCAAAATATCTGGATGAATGTTTTGGATTTAATGTTACGGCACAGAGACGTTTTACGAGAGAAATTGGTGCAGAACCCGAAAATCGCATCCTATTTCAGTTTAGGTTTAAGCATTTGGGACAGGTAAATTCGAGCGCGGGATAATTTTATGGAAGCTAATCGCGCACACGTTCGAAATCTTCGGAAAGATCGAAGGTGGATGAGCCAGCTTTTATTTGTCTCTGCCTTTTTCTGTTTAGGTATAAGCAGTCCTGCGATTGCCCAGGCAGTTCAGCGGATTTCGGCAATCGTTAATGACGAAATAATTTCTAAGTTCGATTTAGATAATCGTGTACGGCTGGTTGCTACCACGGCCAATCTTCCTTCTCGTGAGGACGTTTATCGGCGTCTCCGCCCTCAGGTATTAAGGGGATTGATCGATGAGCGGTTGCAATTGCAAGAAGCGGCCAACTTGAAAATTCGCGTCCGCCAGCGCGAAATCAACCGGACGATTGAACAGTTGGCGCGTCGAAACCGAATGTCTCTGGAGCAAATGTGGCAGTTGCTTGAGCAGCGAAAAGTCGATCGATCAGCGCTGGAGATGCAAGTCAAAGCGCGTCTTTCTTGGCTCAAAATCATTGAACGGAAATTTGCTCGCCAGGTTTCGGTCGGAGAGGAAGAGTTGGCAGAGGAAATGGAACGTCTGAGGCAGGCACGGGGCCAACCTCAATTAAAGGTTTCAGAGATTTTTTTGGGCATTGATAACCCTGACGAAGAAACGTCAGTTAGAGAAACTGCAGAAAAACTGATCCAGCAAATCTCGGGTAATGCGAGCTTCGCGGCCATGGCTCGTGAGTTCTCACAAAGCACGACGGCGGGGCGCGGTGGGGATTTAGGATGGATTACTGAATCGGCACTAGATGAAGAGCTCGTCCGGGCGATCGTCGTTATGCAGCCAGGGCAAATTTCGCCGCCAATTCGTAC
The DNA here is from genome assembly GCA_036337155.1 of Pseudomonadota bacterium. GTDB lineage: Bacteria > Pseudomonadota > Alphaproteobacteria > UBA8366 > UBA8366 > UBA6544. The sequence continues at coordinate 30,557 of JAYZET010000018.1, forward strand.
ACGCACTGGATATTATATCCTCTACCTAGTCGAGCGGCGTGTTCCCAAATTATCTGGCACAGCTAGCGAGGTACGATTTCGCCGGATGACGTTTCCTTTACTGCCGAACGCCATACAATCCGAGATAGATGAGGCCGGTCGGCGTGCTCAGAATGTATCAGACAAGGTTCGATCGTGTGTCGAGTTCGTTAAAATGGGCCGTGAGTTACGTGCGTCGAATTTTGAGAAAATGCAATCTGTCTCATCCGATCAGTTATCTGGTGCATTTCGGGAATTGTTACTGATGCAGAACATAGGCGTCCCGAGCGCGCCACGGCGTAACAGGAGTGGTATTTCGATCTTTATCGTCTGTGACAGAGCCGTTAAAGAAGCTGGCCTGCCGAGTGTGGAAGAGTTGGGAAAAGGAATTAGGCAAAAGCGAATGAATCTACTTGCTCAGCGCTACATGCGGGACCTCCGGCGTTCAGCATATGTGGACTTGAGGCAGTGAAGATTCAACCGAGACCGATCGCGGTCACGATGGGAGATCCGAGTGGAATTAGCGGCGAAATCACGTTGAAGGCATGGCGGGCAAAAGAAAGGACCGGACTGCCGGTATTTTTTGTTATCGATGATCCCGATCGTCTTGCCAGATTATCTGAACGCTTGGGGTGGGATATAAAGGTGGTTCAGATTGAAAATCCGGCGGAGGCGGGTGAAGTTTTTTCATTAGCTCTACCGGTATTGCCTCTAGAACTGCCAAAGCCTCCAATTCCAGGGCAGCCTCAGTTGGAAAACGCTGTTTCGGTTATCGCCTCAATTGAACGTGCGGTTGAATGGGTGCAGGCTGGAATTGCTTCCGCTGTGGTGACCAACCCGATTCATAAAAAGGTCCTCTACGATTCTGGTTTCAAATATCCTGGGCACACGGAATTTCTCGCATCTCTGGCCGGTTGTAGTGATGATCCGGTGATGTTACTTGCCTGCGAACAATTGAAAGTTGTGCCCGTGACGGTACATCAGGCACTCAGCCATGCAATTACTTCATTAACCCGGGAGCGGGTTTTTCAAGTCGTAATGACGACAAATAAAGCGTTGCGTCAGGACTTTGCCATTGACCGTCCGCATATCATGGTAGCTGCGCTAAATCCTCATGCCGGAGAGGGGGGGACTATGGGTCTTGAGGAGATTGAAATAATTGCGCCAGCCGTAGAAGATTTGAAGAGATCTGGCTATTCTGTAACGGGGCCGACGCCGGCCGACACGTTGTTTCACGACCGGGCGAGAGCAGCGTACGACGCCGTCGTCTGCATGTATCATGATCAAGCACTCATTCCACTGAAGACTATTGATTTTAGATCGAGTGTGAATGTTACGCTGGGACTTCCGTTTGTTCGAACATCGCCAGATCATGGAACTGCGTTTGAAATAGCAGGAACCGGGGTTGCGGACGAATCGAGCCTGGTTGCGGCATTGAAAGTCGCGTCGCATATATTTATGAACCGAATCCGCAGTAAAGCGATTCCCGATGACGAAATCACTGGCCGATTCAATTAACGGTTTACCACCGTTGCGAGAGATCATTGCCTCTCATGGTCTAAATGCGAGACGGAAGCTCGGTCAGCATTTCCTGCTCGACCTGAACCTAACCAGACGTATCGCGGCGGCGGCGAGCGATCTATCTCTGGGGACCATTTTGGAAATTGGTCCTGGGCCTGGAGGTCTAACTCGGTCTCTGTTGTTGGAAGGGGCGGAAAGAATCATAGCGATTGAACGCGATGAGCGCTGCATAAGGGCCCTTTCTCCACTTATAAAAGTAGCCGCCGGACGCCTCAGTGTGCATCATGGAGATGCCCTCGATGTCGGTTTAGAATCACTGGGGCCTGCTCCAATTCGGATCATCGCCAATCTACCATATAATATCGCTACACCGTTGCTAATACATTGGCTCAGGGCCGGAAAACGAATTTCCGAAATGGTCTTGATGTTTCAACTCGAAGTCGCTGAACGGATCGCGGCCACGGTGGGCGATAAGGCATATGGCCGCCTTGCTGTATTGAGTAATTGGTGCGCTGAAACGAAATTTCTCTTCAAAATACCTGCTCGGGCGTTCACTCCTTCGCCGCGTGTAGATTCTGCGGTCGTTAGGTTGACGCCGTTCCATAAGCCAAGATTTTCGGGCAATGTGGCAGATATCGAATTGGTTACAGCTGCCGCATTTGGGCAAAGACGAAAAACCCTAAGGCGGTCGCTCCTCTCTCTTGGAGTGTCTGTAGGCGCCATGCTTGAACGCTCTTGTATAGATGGAGGGCTTCGGGCGGAGGAGCTTGATGTTTCGGCGTTCGCTTCTCTTGCGACTGCACTTAGCGACCTTCGCGAAGACCTTTGACGAACTCTCCAAGACCAGTCTGACGCACTCGTTTTAGGCGTTCCGCGCTTAGGATGGACATAGCCATTTCGATGCTTTTATTGATCTCCCGGTTGACAACGATGTAATCGTACTCGGGGTAATGGCTCAATTCGTCGGGTGCACGGCTCATACGATTGGCAACGACTTCCGCAGAATCTTGGGCCCTTCCACGCAATCGCTTCTCTAATTCAGATGTCGACGGCGGTAAAATAAATACACTGACGAGATCAGCCCTAGCCTGCTCCGCCAGTTGCTGCGTGCCCTGCCAATCAATATCGAACAACACGTCTTTGCCGCTCTCCAGTGCCTCCATAACAGGCGCAACCGGAGTGCCGTAGTAGTGATTGAAAACTTTAGCATATTCGAGCAGATCACCTCGATTTACCATTAGGTTGAAATCCGCGGTATCGACGAAGTGATAATCTCGCGCTGCGACTTCACCTGGCCGCTTGGGCCGGGTTGTCAGAGAAACCGACATTACGATCTCGGTGTCTCGTTCTAGGATCGCTTGGGCGATTGTAGTTTTGCCGGCGCCGGAGGGGGATGATAATACGAACATCAATCCACGGCGTTGGATTCTCAAGTCGTCGTGCACACTCTCACTCCACGTTTTGCACCTGCTCCCGAAGTTGATCGATTGTCGCTTTCATTTCCAGTCCGATACGGGTCAATTTCTTGCTCGCTGATTTGGAACAAAGGGTATTGGCTTCACGATTGAATTCTTGGCAAAGAAAATCAAGCCTTCGTCCAATCGGCTCTTTTTTCGCGAGCAATTCGCGTCCGGCAGCGCAGTGGGTTTCTAACCGATCCAGTTCTTCCCGGACATCGGCTTTCGTCGCAAGCAAGGCGACTTCCTGTGCGAGGCGATCTGCTGAGATTTCTTGAGGGCAGTCCAATAATCTAGCGATCTGTTCTTCTAGTTGGCTTCGAATAAAACAGACCTGCGCGCCGTCGGACTGAAGCGCTTTGCGGCAGAGACCTTCAAGTGTGGACAAAAATTTGTCCAGCAATGTGCTTATTTGTTTACCCTCCGCTCGACGCGAATCCACGAGCTTTTTGATCGCTTCGTCCAAGGTTGATAGAAGTGCGGCATCCATAAGCTCTGCTTGCACTTGCGAATTGATTGGCTCTGCTACCTCTACAACCCCTTTGATGGTGAGAAGTGTTTCGATACCGGACGGTGCATCGCTTACTCCTCCTGAAATCTCTCGATGTAATGCGATTAACTCGTCGAGCAAAGGTCGGTTAATCCTAATCACGTTGTTGGTATGATCAGATTCGATTGAAAGCGTTATAGATACAGAGCCTCTGTCTAAATATTTGGCTGCAACTTTTTTGGCAGGTAGTTCGATTCTGCCATAGCTGAATGGTACTTTAATTCGGACGTCGAGCGACCGCCCATTCACGGATTTCGCTTCCCATGTCCAACGCTGGTTATGTAGTTCGCCGCTCGCTCGGCCGAATCCAGTCATGCTCGCAAGGGGCAAAGAAAATTCCTCATTGGACATGATGAAAAACCAGCCTAAAAATATCGGCGAGGCCATTTGTCAACAAGTTGGCTTCGGCCAGCATAACTAACTTCAGTATCGCCTGTGTCACGACCATGTTCAATCTTAATTACCGGTGCTTCGAGCGGAATCGGCGCGGCGCTTGCGTACCTCTATGCAAGTGAAGGTAAAATTCTTTTTTTATCAGGAAGGAATGATGAAAGGCTGACTGCTGTTGCCAGGAGCTGTGAAGCACAAGGGGCCGAGGCTTATACGTCGATCCTCGATGTTACACATCGTAAGGCGATGTCCAATTGGATTAATTATGCCCATGGCCGGGCGGCCCTCGATCTTATTGTTGCAAATGCCGGGATTTCGGGTGGGACGGCCGGTGGTGTCGAAACCGAATCACAAAGTCGCCAGATATTCGCGGTGAATATCGATGGTGTGTTGAATACGGTTCTGCCAGGTTTGGAAGTAATGGGGTCAAGAGGAGTGGGGCAGATTGCGATTATATCGTCTCTCGCGGGGTTTTTGCCCATGCCGGGGGCACCGGCCTACAGCACTAGTAAAGCAGCAGTTCGTCATTTTGGTGAGGCCTTGCGGTCTTCCGCCGCTCGCCGAGGTGTCGGAATTAGTGTTATTTGCCCTGGATTTGTGCATACTCGGATGACGGCCGCGAATACTTTTTCGATGCCCTTCATCATGACTGCGGAACGCGCGGCCGCGATCATTTTACGCGGAATAGAGCGGGATCAGGCACGTATTGCCTTCCCATTTCCAATGTATATGGCTGTTTATGCTCTGGGTCAGTTGTTGCCACCCGCGGTGTTGCGTTTTGTTTTAGCTCGTCTGCCTGAGAAACCAGCGACAGGAACGCTGACTGATCGTTAAGGTTTCTTGGTTAACTGCAACTGCCGCCATTTTGTAACGTTCCGGTTATGCTCAGCGAGCGTCTTAGCAAACACGTGCCCGCCTGTGCCGTCGGCAACGAAGTAAAGCTCTTCGCTATTTAATGGGTTTAACACCGCGGCGATAGCCTCCTGTCCCGGGTTGCAAATTGGACTCGGTGGCAATCCGGTGATGCGGTAGGTGTTGAATGGTGTATCGCTATTTAGGTCCTTGCGCGTCAATGCGCGGCCAAGTTGGCGTTGTCCGCGAGTGATACCGTAAACGACAGTCGGATCGGATTGTAGGCGCATTCCTTTTCGTAACCGGTTGAGGAAAACTGCAGCGACCCTAGAGCGCTCTTCAGTAATGCTGGTTTCTTTTTCTACGATTGAGGCTAAAATCACAGCTTGTTCAGAATTCTCTAGGGCCAATCCATCTGCTCGGTTGGCCCAAAGCTGAGTAACAGTATCACGCATTGAAGCCGTCATACGACGGATCAATCCGGCACGAGTTTCGCCACGTTCGAAACTGTATGTTTCAGGCAGTATACTTCCTTCAGGCGGTAATATAACGGAGCCAGAAAGCGCAATTGTATTATTTAAAATTTTTGAAATTTCGGATACGCTCAATCCTTCCGGCACAGTAATACGATGACGGACTGTTTTACCAAGTGTGAGTGCCGTCAGAATTGCATGTTGGCTTGAGCCCGGCTGGAACTTATATTCGCCCGCCTTTATCGACCGATCTTTGCGAGAAATTAGTGTTCCCCAGACGAAGATATTTGGATTGTCGATGGCATTCACTTTCCGGAGTAATTTGGCGGTTTGATTTAGGCTCGTGCCTCGAGGAACAAAAAGGTGAACCGGTTGCTTTGCTGGGCCGGGCATGTGGAAGGCCCTATGACCCCAATAGTAAAGGCTACCGGCACCGAGGGAGAGTGACAGCGATAGGATTAGAAAAAAGAGCGCGCCACGCTTCATCAGGCGTTAATCGACAGCGCTGAGTACTAAGCTAGCATTTGTGCCGCCAAAACCAAAAGAATTCGACATTACATTTTGAACTGGTCGTTCTTTCGCGACCTTTGCAACGAGGTCAATGTCGCAACCCTCTGAGGGATTCTCTAAATTCAACGTTGGAGGCACAGTATTTTCGACAATCGCCTTAATAGAGAAAATTGCCTCGACTGCACCGGCAGCGCCGAGTAAATGGCCGATAGCGGATTTTGTGGATGACATTGACAGACTGTAGGCCTGGTCACCAAAAAGGCGTTTTACCGCGTTGAGCTCGATTTCGTCGCCGAGCGGAGTGGATGTCCCGTGTGCGTTCACGTAATCAATTGCATCAGTAGAGAGATCGGCCCGTTTCAAGGCGGCTTTCATTGCCCGAAAGCCACCGTTGCCGTCCAACGCTGGCGCGGTGATATGATACGCATCGCCGGACAGTCCATACCCGGTGATTTCAGAATAAATTTTTGCACCGCGCGCTTTGGCATGATCGTAATCTTCGAGAACGACGACGCCCGCGCCTTCGCCCATCACAAAACCGTCACGGCCTTCGTCCCATGGCCGGGAGGCGACCTCCGGTGTGTCGTTGTAGCCTGTTGACAGTGCCTTCGCGGCGGCGAAACCGGCGATACCCATGCGGCAGATGGCAGCTTCCGCCCCACCAGCAACCATTACATCCGCATCTTCGAATTGGATTAAGCGGGCGGCATCGCCAATGGCATGAGCACCCGTTGCACAGGCTGTTACTACGGAATGATTTGGTCCACTGAATCCGTGTCGGATCGATACATGACCCGATGCTAGATTAATTAGGTTGGCTGGGATGAAGAATGGGCTTACTCGACGTGGGCCACGTTCGTGCAGGGTGACTGACGTCTCTGAAATTCCGGGTAGTCCGCCGATACCAGAACCTATAAGAACACCAGTCCTTTCGCGTTCTTCATCACTTTTGGGAGACCAACCTGCGTCCTTGATGGCTTCGCTGGCTGCGGCAACCGCGAATGCAATGAAAGGGTCCATTTTCCGCTGATCTTTGCGGTCGACCCATTCATTCACATCGAACTCGCCGTCACTCGTTTTTCCGGTAGGGACATGTCCGGCGATACGGCAAGCGAGATCGGACGCATCAAATCCCTTTATCTGCCCTACACCGCTGTTGCCATTGACGAGGCGTTGCCATACATGATCAACGCCAACGCCAAGTGGCGTGACAACTCCCATACCTGTTACGACGACACGCCTCATCGCAACGACGCTTCCTGTGTACGTTAACGAACCCGCTATGGACCTATTCTTCGGCACCCTCGATGAATGTGATGGCATCCTTAATTGTTAGAATTTTTTCGGCGGCATCGTCAGGAATTTCGCAGCCGAATTCTTCTTCGAAAGCCATTACCAATTCGACTGTATCGAGGCTGTCCGCGCCGAGATCGTCGATAAAGCTGGCGTTATCGGAAACTTTTTCCTCATCAACGCCGAGATGTTCAATGACGATTTTCTTAACGCGATCCGCAACGTCACTCATGTCCTATAACCTTCCTAAATTTATGAGCGTAAAACTGAATTTCCGACCTGCCTGCGGTTGCCGCTTCTGTCCAGCTCTGCCTGCAGTTGCCACTAAATGTCCGCCTACCCCGTCTAACAACGAGCGCTTGGTAACATACTTTTAACTCACTGACCAGCGCTTGCCGAGGTTCTCCCAACTTACTCTAAATCATCGCCATTCCGCCATTTATATGAAGTGTTTGACCGGTAATGTAGGCGGCTTCCTCACTTGCTAGATAAAGTGCTCCAGCAGCAATTTCATCGGATTCGCCGAGCCGGCCGGTGGGAATCATCTTGAGGATTTTACCTTTCTGATCGTTCGAAAGGCCATCGGTCATCGCTGTTACGATCATACCTGGGGCAAGGCAGTTCACGGTGATTCCGCGGCTCGCGACTTCCTGCGCCATTGACTTGGTCATGCCAATCAAACCAGCTTTAGATGCGGCGTAATTGGCTTGACCAGGATTTCCGGTGACACCAACAACGGAAGTGATGTTTATAATCCTCCCCCAACGCCTCTTCATCATGCCTCGAAAAACGTTGCGCGAGAGACGAAAGGCAGCGGTCAGGTTTATATCGATTACAGACTGCCAGTCTGCGTTGGATAGCCGCATGGAAAGAAAGTCGCGAGTCAGGCCGGCGTTGTTGATTAGGATATCGATCGTGCCCATCGCCTCTTCGGCAGCTCCGACCAGTCCCTCGAGCGAATCCTCATCCGAAAGATTGGCGGGTGTAATGTGGGTTCGTTCGCCGAGTTCCGTGGCCAGGCACTCCAAAGCCTCAACTCGCGTGCCCGAAATTGCGACAGTGGCACCTGCGTCATGCAAGACCCTTGCAATAGCACTGCCGATACCGCCTGAGGCGCCAGTGACAAGAGCTGATTTACCCGAAAGGTTAAACATTTGGATTTCCTTCTACAGGCTGCCGAGGAAGGTCTCGATATCGCCGGGTCCTTGTATTGAAACGGATGATAGCTCCCGGTCAATCCGCCGCGTCAGACCGCTTAGTACCCTGCCGGCACCGATTTCCACCAACGTTTCGACACCTTTATTTTTGAGCGATACAACACATTCGCGCCAACGCACGCGTTCAGTAATCTGCGTTACCAAGTTCCTACGAATTTCTTCGGGATTTCCAACTTCGTCCGCCGTTACGTTCGCAATTAACGGAACGACCGGTGGCGAAATCGTCGTTTTTGCCAGTTCATCTGCCATGATGATTGCGGCGGGTTGCATCAACGAACAGTGGAAAGGCGCGCTGACTGGAAGAATGATACTGCGCTTTGCACCCCGTTCAGAAGCGATTTTGACGGCGCGTTCGACTGCCGCCCGACTTCCACTCACCACGACTTGGCCGGGCGCGTTGTCGTTAGCGAGATCGCACACCTCACATTCAGTGCCGGTGGCAAGTGCATCTGCGGCAATTGCTTCTGTTTCTTCCAAAGTTGGGCCAATGAGGGCTGCCATAGCGCCCTTTCCGACAGGCACCGCTTTTTGCATCGTCGTTCCTCGAAGCTTGAGAAGACGCGCTGTATCCGCCAAGCTGAATGCATCCGCTGCGGCAAGTGCCGTATATTCGCCGAGCGAATGGCCCGCGACATAATCTGCTAAATCTAGCAGGGGTACTTTACCTTCATTCCGCAATACACTTACGATGGCCACGCTGACTGCCATCAGGGCAGGCTGGACGTTCTCGGTCAGACGCAATTTGTCATCCGGGCCGTTGAACATTATACGGGTGAGGTTTTGCTGCAGCGTCTCGTCGACTTCTTCGAAAACGTGCCGGGCAGTCGGAAAAGCCTCTGCGAGTTCTTTTCCCATTCCGACGGCCTGAGAACCTTGACCAGGAAAGACTAATGCGCGGGTCATGCCGTTATCTCGTAGGTTGAATAGCGGGCAAGTCATAACCCTTGCTACTTGACTGTCAAGCAACGAACTTAAAAGCGGACCCTTTCCGCGTTGCCAATGCGGCAGAAATGCTTATAGTCCGGCGGTCCCGTAATTCGTGGGAAGACATAACTCCTTGCCGGCGCCTGGGCGTCGGCTAGATTTGGGTGGTCGGGAACGACGATTTTACTGACCCTGGATCGTTTAACAGCCGTAGGGAGTGTACGGATGCCGTTTTATGAAAGCGTGTTCATCGCACGCCAAGATATATCTGCTGGTCAAGTCGATACGCTGGCTGACGATATGGTACAAATCATTACTGATGGTGGAGGAAGCGTAGCTCGCCGAGAATACTGGGGCCTGCGAAGTCTTGCCTATAGGATGAAGAAGAATCGCAAGGGTCATTACGTTATGTTCAACTTGGATGCGCCATCGGAGGCAATTCAGGAGATGGAACGTAATCTCCGGCTACACGAAGATGTACTTCGCTACATGACTATCCGCGTCGATGAGTTGCGTATCGAACCTTCGCCGATGGCGCACGGCAAAGGCGACCGGGATCGAGCAGAACGTCGGGGTCGCGAATCTGACGAAGTTGAATCCTCTCACTCTGAAAGCGATGGGTCGTCGGTCGAAGAGGGAATCGCGAGTGAAAGCCTCGCGAATGATGCACTGGAAACCGCTAAGGATACAGCGGCGCCCGAAGCAGAAGTAAAGGAGAGAGAGGCATGAGCAACGGACGCAATGGTGGTGGTAGCCGGCGGCCATTTTTTCGTCGGCGAAAGAGCTGTCCTTTCACAGGCCCGAACGCCCCAACCATCGATTACTGCGACACTAAGCTCTTGTCTCGATATATATCAGAGCGCGGGAAGATTGTGCCGAGCCGAATCACAGCGGTGTCGACTAAAAAGCAGCGCGAGTTGGCGCGCGCCATTAAGCGTGCACGTTATCTCGGTTTGCTCCCTTATGTTATCCAGTAGTCGACGAAGTTTGGAAGACGTCGCGGGATGTTTACGCCAAAACAATGGTTGGCAATTGCTGCAGGAGGGTTTTTTAGCGCCTCGCTTTACGCACTAGCGTTGACTGGCAATTTCGGCGGACTGCTTTTGGCCGTATTTTATCAACTGCCCGTTTTTTTGATTGGGCTGAGCATGGGAACGGTCGCAGGTGCATTTGCTGGAGCATGTGCCGCCGCGGGTATGTTGGTCATCTTCGGCGCGCTCGGATTTCTCGTCTTTGTATTGTTCAACGCGGCGCCGGTAATCATCATGATCCGTCAAGCGCTGTTGTCCCGTGCCGACGAGAATGAAGGTAAGGAATGGTATTCATCTGGCTTGCTTGCAGCTTATGCAACCGGATTGGCTTTAGTGTTGCTAACTGGGGCGTTTCTCTGGCTGGGAGCAACGACCGAAGGTATCCAAGCGGCGATTGAGGAGTTTCTCGGGGCATTTGCTGACAAGGTACTAGCCGGTGTGCCCGCAGCTCAACGGGCCCAAGTGGTTGACAGTATCGCACCTATATTACCGGGCGCCATTGGCCTCTATTGGATTGTTACCCTCGTCGTTAATGGCGCTCTTGGACAAGGACTCCTGGTTCGTTTTGGTTATAATCTCCGCCCCAGTCCAGATTTTTCGGCGATGCATTTGCCTAGGTGGTTGCGGGACGCGGCAGCGATTTTACTTATCGGAGCTATAGCCCTGCCTGGGGTGTTTGGGTTTTATGCGGTGAATGCCGCGATCCTGGTGTCACTGCCATTTTTTTTAATTGGCCTTGCTGTCGTGCATGTCGCTGCTAAACGTGTTGCAACGGGGTCGTTACTTCTGATTGTGTTTTATATCTTAATGATCTTGTTTGGGTGGCCCGTTGTTTTCGTGGCCTTTCTTGGATTGATCGAACAAATAGCCGGATTTCGCCGAAAGTTGGCGAATGCCGGTGAGGAGGAGTGAAATGGAAGTCGTTTTGCTTGAGCGAATCGAACGGCTCGGCCAAATGGGAGATGTCGTTAACGTCAAACCTGGTTACGCTAGGAACTATCTGTTGCCGCAAAAGAAAGCGATGCGCGCGACGAAGGCGAATTTGGAGCATTTCGAGTTGGAACGTCAGCAACTTGAGGCTGACAACTTGCAACGCAGAGATGAGGCTCAGTCTGTGGCCCAACGGCTTGATGGGTTGCAGGTTGTAGTGATCCGCAGCGCTGGTGAATCCGGACAACTATATGGTTCTGTCAATGTCCGTGATATATCAGAAATTGTAACCGAGGCCGGTTTCACGATCACTCGGCAACAGGTGATCGCCGATCAGCCGGTCAAAGCGCTCGGCTTCCACGAATTCCGAATTCTTCTGCACCCGGAAGTTGAAGTTAGTGTGACCGCGAATGTAGCTCGGAGCGAAGAGGAAGCGAAGACGCAGGCTAAGCTCGGTAGGGCCTTGGTCGGTATAGAAGACGATGACGAAATAGGCGAAATGGAAACAGCACCGGATGCGGCTGATTTGCTTGATCCGGAAGCATTTAAGACTATTGAGGCTGTGGTGGATGAAAGCGCTGTGGAAGGTGAGGAAGAACCTACACCCGAGTCGATACATAAAGAGAGTGAAAAAGAGTAATTCGACAAAAAATATTTAAGCTCGCCCAATTTTGATGTTTGTGGTAGAGTTGCGACTCGGGACGATGTCGTTTTTTCCACAGGTTCCTTTTTATTCACAGTCGAGTTTCGATATCTTCCAGCGTCGCATCGGTGTAACCTAACTGTTATGGCGACACAAGCGACAGACACTCATTTCACGACTATCCAAGGGGGTTTGCCGGAGCGGTCGGATTATCGTTCCCCGCCTCACAATACAGAAATTGAAGCGGCCCTGATCGGGGCAATTCTCGCCAACAATCGTGCGTATGAAAAGGTTAGTGAATTTCTGAGGCCTGAGCATTTTTATGAACCGGTACTAGGTCGAATTTATGAAGCCACCAGCAAGCTGATTGAACAAGGACAGGTGGCGAGTCCTCCAACCCTCAAGCACTATTTCGAGCGGGATCCCGCTTTGACGGATGTCAAGGGGGCTGAGTTCCTTTACGATCTTGCCGCCAACGCGGTGATGATCGTCAACGCCGAGGATCTCGGTAGGTCGATTTACGATCTCTATCTTAAGCGAGAATTGATCGGCGTCGGCGAAGACATCGTGAATGAAGCTTACGAAACACACATCGATATTAAAGCGAGCGATCAACTTGAGGCGGCGGAACAACGGCTCTACGATCTCGCTGCAACAGGGCAAACTGAACGCAGCTATTTTGAAATCGCCGACGCTGCCAAGCTTGCACTGCAAGCCGCAGAAGAGGCCTATAAGCGTGAGACCCATATCGTTGGTGTGACAACGGGATTTCGCGAACTCGATACTATGCTCGGTGGTTTGCATCGATCGGATTTGCTAATATTGGCTGGACGCCCATCGATGGGAAAGACCGCGCTGGCGACGAACATCGCTTTTAACGCAGCGAGAGCCTTTCGAGAAATTGTCGACGAGCATGGCAGGATCACTGTCGAAGGAGGGCATGTGTTGTTCTTCTCACTCGAAATGTCCGCAGAACAGCTTGCGGGACGTATACTCGCTGAGCAGTCGGAAATACCCTCAGACAAAATTAGACGCGGCGATATCTCTGCCGACGAATTCGAGCGGTTGGCGTTGGCGAGCCAGGAACTCTACCGGCTTCCACTCTACATTGACGATACGCCTGCTCTCTCTGTCTCCGCTCTGCGTACACGGGCACGACGTTTGAAGAGCCAGAAAAAACTTCACATGATAGTGATTGATTACCTACAGCTAATGCAGGCCTCTCCAGGTTCACGCCCCGACAACCGAGTGCAGGAAATTGCGGAGATTACACGGGGCCTTAAGACCCTCGCGAAGGACCTAGATGTGCCGGTAGTAGCACTTTCTCAACTTAGTCGCCAAGTGGAACAACGGGATAACAAACGACCGCAACTCGCCGATCTGCGCGAATCAGGCACTATCGAGCAGGACTCTGATGTCGTGATGTTTATCTTTCGCGAAGAATACTACCTCCAGCGTGACCAACCGGCGCGTCGCGACAACGAGACAGAAGAAAAATTTCAGGACCGTATAGATCTGCACAATACCTTGCTAAAGGAATCTCGAAATATTGCAGAGGTAGTCGTTGCCAAACAACGCCACGGACCGGTTGGTACCGTCGAACTTCATTTCAATGGTGACCTTACAAAGTTCTCCGATCTCGACCTCTATCACAGCGATCCGGATGCCAATTTCTGATTTAGGAGCGCAAGCCCATACCGCAACCTCTGTCTTGACCGTAGATCTCGATGCGATTGCAGCAAACTATCAGGCGCTCAGCGCGCTTGTAGCGCCGGCGATTTGTGCCGGCGTCGTGAAGGCCAACGCATATGGATTGGGGGTACAGCCGGTCGCACGTCGACTATGGGAGGAAGGGTGTAGCATTTATTTTGTTGCTTCGCTGGATGAGGGGATCCTGCTTCGAGCTGTTTTATCTGAGGGCGATATTGTGCCTCTAAACGGATTATTTCCTGGTGAGGAGGCTTACTATCGCGAACACCGGCTGCTACCGACGCTCAACGACCTCGGTCAGATCGAGCTTTGGTCAACATTTTGCGAAGAGACTGGAGTGCTACCTGCTGCCCTGCATGTAGATACAGGCATGTCGCGTCTTGGCCTTTCGGCGATTGAGCGAGAACGTCTCTTGACGGAACCAAATCTCATCCAGAAATTCGAGTGTCGTTATCTTATTAGTCATCTCGCTTGTGCAGATACACCAGATCATCCTTTGAACAGGCAGCAATATGAAAACTTTGCGAGTTTCGTCGACCGGATGCCACATAAGCACGCGTCGCTTGCTGCTTCTTCCGGGATATTCCTTGGCGAAGAGTGGCACTTCGATATGGTGCGGGCTGGCGTGGCGCTCTATGGCGGAACGCCGGCGGGGGGAGTAGATAACCCGATGCAATCAGTTGTTCGCCTTGATGGCCTGGTTCTTCAGCTACGCGACGTGGACAGTCCTGAGACCGTTGGATATGGTGCTAGCTACGAGTTCGATAGCAAGGCCCGATTGGCGACCGTTGCTGCAGGATATGCGGATGGATATATTCGGAGTGCGGGAGGTCAGACTCTGGCTCGCTGGGGTAACATAGCTCTACCGCTCGTCGGCAGGGTATCGATGGATCTTATCACGTTGGACGCGACCGCGGCAATTGGATTGAAGGTGGGTGATACGGTCGAGTTGATTGGACCGAATTACGATATTAATGACTTGGCGCGCGACGCCGGCACAATTCCTTATGAGATTTTGACATCTCTAGGCCGTCGTTACCATCGCTGCTACTTGGGGGAGAAATGAGCGAGAAGCGGGTCCAAGTAAATTTGCTCCGGCCAATTGGTGCAGCGACGTTAAGTATGCTGGCTACAATCGGCCAGCTGACTTTATTTATGTTTAATGCCGTCTCCCATTTTGTACGTCCACCGATCTATTTTAGGCTCATTGGCCGGCAAATGATTGATGTTGGTTACTACTCGCTGCCTGTCGTGGGATTGACGACACTGTTTTCTGGCATGGTGATAGCGTTGCAGAGTTATACGGGTGCAACGCGTGTTACAGCTGACGCGGCGCTTGAGAATGTTACTGCAGTGGTGGTGCTGTCGATTACTCGAGAACTGGCTCCAGTGCTTGCTGGACTGATGGTTGCTGGCCGGATCGGTGCGGCGATGGCGGCGGAAATTGGGACAATGCGGGTGACAGAGCAGATCGATGCGCTGACCACACTTTCGACGAATCCAATCAAATATCTTGTAGTGCCGCGCATCATTGCAGGTTTGACCATGTTGCCCTTACTCGTACTGGTGGGCGACGTGATTGGCATCTTTGGTGGTTATGTCATTGGCGTCTTCAAACTAGATTTTAATCCCTCCATATATATTCAAAAAACACTTAATTTTCTTGAGCTAATCGATGTTTTATCCGGATTGGTGAAGGCGGCTGTCTTTGGTTTTGTGGTTACGCTGCTCGGTTGTTACATGGGTTATCACTCTAGCGGTGGCGCGCAAGGAGTAGGTGCCGCGACGACAAATGCTGTTGTGGCCGCTGCCATATTAATCTTGATCCTAAACTACCTTATCAGCCAGTTGTTCTTCGGCGCATGAACGATTCAGCGCCGAAAATTCGGCTCAATAATCTCCATAAGAATTTTGGGGGAAAGGTGGTGTTGGATGGGCTCAATCTCGATGTAGGTGTAGGCGAATCAGTCGTCATAATGGGGGGGTCGGGCAGTGGAAAATCTGTGTCCTTGAAATGCTTGCTTGGGCTGCTGACGCCGGACGAAGGCGATATCGAAATTGATGGTGAATCTATTTTAGGAATTTCTGAGGACAACCGCGACGGTATCAACAGAAAGTTTGGTATGTTGTTCCAGCACGCTGCTCTATTTGACAGTATGTCAGTTCTTGACAATGTTACTTTCGGGTTGTTGCGTGGCAAGGGTATGACGCCAGCCGAGGCTGCTAAAATAGCTTACGATAAATTAGAGCAAGTCGGCCTAGACCGTCGCTTTGGGCTTCGCATGCCGGCGGAACTATCAGGTGGTCAGCGTAAGCGCGTTGGACTTGCGCGCGCGATCGCCTTGGAACCGGAAATTATTCTATTCGACGAACCAACCACAGCGCTCGACCCAGTGATGGGAGACATTATTAATGAACTGATTGTCAAATGTGTTCGCAACTTGGGAGCGACAACTTTGACGATTACCCACGATATGGCCAGCGCACGGGTAATAGCTGATAGAATTGCCATGCTCTATCAGGGGAAAATTATCTGGGCGGGACCAGCCGACCAGGTTGATAAATCTGGTGATCCGCGCGTCGATCAGTTTATTCATGGCCGGGCGGAAGGACCGATAAAAATGGAGTTGCGTCCGTTATGATCGGTCAGACCTGTCTGACAGAGGCTGCATGAGGTGGTTAAAACTAAAAAAATTTATAGCTGTCAGGTCTGCGGGGCTACCCATTCGCGCTGGATGGGAAGGTGCGATGCCTGCGGCAAATGGAACTCTGTCACCGAGGGTGATGCGAGATTCATTTACCTAGATGATCGTGCGCCCGGCGGTACGGGACGCGGCAGTGTGATCGATATGTCAACCCTGGAAGAGGTTAACAAACCGGTGCTTCGCCGCAAAACTGGAATTGGTGAGTTCGACCGCGTAACCGGTGGTGGATTGGTGCAGGGATCAACAGTATTAATCGGTGGCGATCCTGGAATCGGCAAGTCGACTTTGCTACTGCAAGTGACTGCAAGTCTTGGTGCAAGTATTAGTTGTGCTTATATCACGGGCGAAGAGGCAGTCGACCAAGTGCAGATGCGGGCGTGCCGACTTGGCGTAGAAAAGACGCCGGTATTGGTGGCCGCTGCGACGAACCTTGCCGACATAGTGGCGACCTTGGACGTGGCGGACGGCCCTGAACTCGTAGTAATCGATTCGATCCAGACAATTTTCTACGATGCCCTTGATTCGGCACCTGGGACTGTAGCGCAGGTTCGTGCCTCCGCGCAGGAACTGATCCGTTTGGCCAAAAAACGAGGGTTCGTTCTACTGCTCGTGGGGCACGTTACAAAGGAGGGAACCATCGCGGGTCCGCGCGTACTCGAGCACATGGTCGATACGGTGCTTTATTTTGAGGGCGAGCGTGGGCTCCAATTTCGAATTCTGCGCGCAGTCAAAAACCGCTACGGGGCGACCGACGAAATAGGGGTTTTCGAGATGACGGGTTTAGGGTTATGCGAAGTTGATAATGCCTCTGCGCTGTTCCTTGCCGACCGGCGTGACCAAGTTGCCGGCTCGGTGGTATTTGGAGGAATTGAAGGAACACGACCAGTTCTAGTCGAGATTCAGGCTCTTGTAGCCGCTTCATCACTGGCCACACCGCGCCGTGCAGTTGTTGGATGGGATTCGGGTCGTCTCGCCATGGTACTAGCTGTGTTGGAAGCTCATTGTGGGCTCAGTTTTTCTAGTAGTGAGGTATATCTCAATGTCGCTGGAGGTCTCCGCATTACTGAACCGGCGGCCGATCTTGCTGTTGCCGCTGCTTTGACATCGTCACTAACCGGCGTACCCCCGCCAGAGCGAATGGTCGCTTTTGGCGAAATTAGTCTATCTGGTCAAGTACGTTCGGTCAGTCAGGCTGATGCGAGGCTAAAAGAAGCGACTAAGCTAGGCTTTCAATTTGCGTTAATGCCGGCGGGTTGCGAGGGTGGGAGCAAAAATCGTTCCAACCTAGATGTGATGTTAACATCTGAACTTCGCGACATGCTTGAATTTTTCGAGCCTGCCGCAAGAACAGCAGTTCGGGCGTTGAAAGATTGACTATGGAGGAACTTGGCTTCACTCTAGGGGATTTCTTTGTTCTTTGCAGTCTTCTGTTGGGCGCCTTGATGGGTTTATCGCTTGGGCTCGTAAAAGCTGTCTTGTTCGGCGCAAGTTGGGTTGGTGCTGGTTTCGTAACGTTTTATAGTTATGAAAAATTGAAGCCGTATTTTGGGGAATTATTTGAAACTCAGTTATACGTCGACATAGGATCGGTGGTATCGGTATTTGTAGTCTGTCTGGTTTTTCTATTTTGGCTTTTCTCGCTAGTGTGGCGTGCCGTCCGCCGGAGTGAGTTCAGCGGTCTCGACCGGTCTCTTGGGTTCCTTGGTGGCCTCATGGTTGGCGTCTTCTTGGTATGCATCGCCTATCTCGGCGCGATATGGATGTGGAGCGAAGAGGACTTGCCGGCTGCAATTGCCGAAGCTCGGAGTCGCCCATATGTGGAGATTGGCGCGCATACGATAAGCAGTTTTCTGCCAGGCCCCGCAGGGGAAAGGGTTAAGTCAGCGGTCGGTGATACGAGCCAACGCATAAAGGATGCAATGGAGACGGAACGTGCGATGCGGAAGTTAATAGAAAAAACACCGAAAATTGAGGATAATCCAATTTCTAAACAAAAAGGCTATGCGGTGCCGTTTCGGCGTGATCTGGATCGTCTTATTGAGAGCAAGCAGAATTAGGTATGCGAATTTCCAGCTCTCACCAAGACGATCATATGCGAGAAGAGTGCGCAATTTTTGGAATTTACGGCTCGGGAGACGCCTCAGCCCATGCCGCGCTAGGGTTACACGCACTGCAGCATCGTGGACAGGAGGCGGCTGGCATCGTATCGACTAGCAAGGGACAATTCCACGCTCACCGGGAACTTGGTCTGGTCGGTGATATCTTTGGTGAAGAACATATAATCAATCAGCTAGAGGGTACGATGGCGATCGGTCATACCCGCTACTCAACAACGGGTCGCCCAAATTTACGCAATGTTCAGCCTCTTTTCGCAGATTTAGAGTTCGGAGGCTTCGCTGTTGCCCATAATGGCAACCTGACCAACGCGGTCAGCATCCGACAGGAATTGGTTTGTCGTGGCTGTATTTTTCAATCGACTACAGACACAGAAATTATCATTCATCTAATGGCTACAAGTTCCGGTAATGTTGTTGACAGAATGGTGGATGCTTTGCGACAGGTTGAAGGCGCCTATTCGCTTGTTGCCGTGACAGAAGATTGTTTAATTGGTTGTCGCGATCCGCATGGGGTGCGGCCGCTGGTGCTGGGTCGGCTCGACAATGCCTATCTCCTGGCATCTGAAAGCTGTGCCTTTGATATTGTTGGTGCGCAATATGTCCGTGATATTGAGCCGGGCGAGCTAGTAGTACTGAACGGGGAGGGTGTGCACAGCCATCGACCGTTTCCGCATGCAGCGCAACGGTTTTGCATATTCGAATACATCTATTTTTCTCGACCTGACAGCGTGATCGAGGGACTTTCCGTATATGAGGCGCGCAAGCGGATTGGCGCGGAATTGGCGCGTGAATCTAAAGTTGATGTCGATTTGGTGGTCCCCGTTCCAGATTCAGGCGTACCGTCTGCCATCGGTTACGCCCATGAGGCTGGTCTTCCGTATGAGATGGGTATCATCCGCAATCACTATGTAGGTCGCACGTTTATCGAGCCGTCTTCGGAAATACGTCATCTCGGGGTAAAACTGAAACACAATGCCAACCGC
Organism: Pseudomonadota bacterium; assembly: GCA_036337155.1. Taxonomy (GTDB): domain Bacteria; phylum Pseudomonadota; class Alphaproteobacteria; order UBA8366; family UBA8366; genus UBA6544. Next base: position 49,881 of record JAYZET010000018.1, read on the forward strand.
GCCCATATTGAAGGAAAACGCCTCTTATTGGTCGACGATTCGATAGTCCGGGGCACAACGTCGTCAAAGATAGTAGAGATGGTGCGCAATGCCGGAGCAAAGGAGGTTCATATGCGGATTGCGAGCCCTCCGACGAAACATTCATGTTTCTATGGCGTTGACACGCCAGAGCGAGATCAGTTGCTCGCTTCTAAGTTCGACGTTGAGGGGATGCGTGAGAAGATTGGATGCGATAGTCTGGCGTTCATTTCGATGGATGGTCTCTATCGGGCGATGGGTGCGTCTGGGCGGGATCCCGAAAGTCCGGCGTACTGTGATGCCTGTTTTTCTGGTGACTATCCGATACGTCTCACGGATCTGGACGACGGTGCCACCGGCCGGCAATTGTCATTGCTCGCCGAAATAGCCCCATGACGGGTCGACTCAACGGTCGTATAGCTCTAGTGACCGGCGCGAGCCGTGGTATTGGACGTGCAGTAGCTCTCCGCTTTGCTGAGGAAGGTGCACATCTAATTTTGACGGCTCGGACTGTTGGTGGACTGGAGGAGGTGGATGACCTTGTGCGAGGGCGAGGTGGGAACGCGACACTTGTTCCGATGGATTTGAGCCAGGTCGATGAGATAGATCGGCTGGGCGCGGCGATTCACCAGAGGTTTGGCCGACTAGACGTGTTGGTAGCGAATGCGGCGATGCTTGGGGTGCTTTCTCCGGTTGGTCATATTGAGCCGTTAGTTTGGGATGAAACCATTCGGCTAAATCTGACGTCGAACTATCGAATTATTCGGAGTTTGGATCCATTGCTTCGACAATCCGAAGCTGGCAGGGCGATCTTCGTCACTTCCGGTGCTGCGCGCGGCAAGGCATTTTGGGGCGCCTACGCTGCAACAAAGGCTGGCCTTGAGTCACTGGTTAAGTGCTATGCTAAAGAAATGGAGAATACTAATATACGCGTCAATTTACTGAGTCCTGGCGCGACTCGCACCGGAATGCGAGCGTCGGCATTTCCTGGCGAGAATCCGAAAACTATAAAGATGCCGGAATCAATCGCTAGCCTGTTCCTGGAACTAGCGGAGACTTCCTGTAATCGTCACGGGGAAATCTTAGAAGCTTCAAATTAGCTCTTCGCCAATTCGATCTTCCTCAAACCGTGTCGGTTCAACCAGGATGGTCGAATTTTTCGTGGCCAGGCTAGATAATAGAGTGCAACCAAGAGCGGTAGAATTGCATTCGCATACATAGCGTAAATCATAAGCGGCTGTTTTCCAGCAAGACTACGGGAGCTAAGGCTGCCGACAAGGATGACAATTATGATAACGACAGCACTTAGGACGGAGACCGTTTGTCCCCGCCTGCTGTAACTGCCGCTCAGAAGAAGCGCAAGTGTCACGGCTGCGCAGGTAAGCGGCAAGAAAGGTTGTATCAGCCGATTGTGTCCCTCCGCCCTGAGTTCCTGAAAGTGTGGCTGGTTGGGCGAAGTGTCCTTTGGGTCAAATAGGTCGCCAAGAAATCGCTCGCGCGGTTCGCGCCACCTGTGAGATTGGTTAGCCTGTGTGTTTGCGATGTCAAGAGTAGTTTGATCAAATAATAGCATCGAAAATTTGCCACGTTCACGATCCACCTGTTGTCTGTTTCCTCTTACTAAAACGACGCGTGGTCCATCTGAAGTGGATACTAAGGCACCTTGTTCTGCCAGCCAGGTTTGTGGCTTTTGGGTATCTCGATTGTCGTGTAGCATGATGCCTAGAAGTTCTCGGTTGGCTCCCCGTTTGTGAACAAACACTGTGATACCTGGCGCGACTGAGTTAAAAGCACCCTCTTGCATTAACACAGAACCGAATTCCTGACGGATCGCAAATTCCTGATCCTTGAATTCTCGATACGATGCCGGCAAAAGGTACAACGTCAATAGTGCGGTTGTGATGGATATAAAACCGCCCGTCGCAAGGCCGGGCTTGGCTAATGCAAATGTACTAGTTCCGGCCGCCCGCATGACCACGAGTTCGCTGTCGGTTTGTAATCGGTAATAGGACAAAAGGAGTGCCACGAAAGTGGCAATGGGAAGGATGATGATTAGCAATCGCGGCAGAATAAGCGCACTCATATAAAGAAAGAAGCCAAAATCGAGACCACGGTTGAGAATAAAATCAAGCAAGGTCGAGGCTTTTGCGAGCCAGAAGATCATGCACAGTACGAGGGTGATAGCTACTGTGGAGACGACAAGTTGTTTGGTCATGTAGCTGAAAATAGTAGTCATATTGGCTATCGTATAACACTTCGTGATATTGCTTTATAGGCCCTATTGGTACCCTATCTCCTGGGCTAGAGGTTCGTCAATTTGCTGTTTTCTTAGCTTTTCTTTTAAGTTCGCGAGAATACAGTTAGGAGCAAGTTGCTGAAAGATGCGGTCGAACATTTGTCATGCGAGGAATTAATGAAACTTTCGTTCATCGAACCTGGACTTCCGAAGACTGGTACTGTCATCGCATGTGTTGGCGATGGTGGTAAACTCTCAATAACGGCGCGCCAGCTTGATAAGGCTACCAGCGGCGCAGTAACCCGTGCCCTTAAGGAAAGTCGGTTTTCCGGTAAGAGAGCTCAATTCCTGGACATTATTGCTCCTTCGATGGTGGCCTATGGGCGTATAGTGTTGGTGGGCGTTGGAAACGGGCTTAACGAAATCGAACAGCAGGCGCTTGGCGGCCGACTTTTCGCGAGACTGAATCAAGCGGGCATAAAGTCAGCACATTTTGCGGTGGAGGCGATGGGCCGGAACCTCATAGATTCTGCCGCCAATATAGCTTATGGAGCTCTTTTAAAAAGTTATCGTTTTGATAAGTATCGAACTAAGGAGAAAGCGGAGACATTACCCACCCTTCGTAATTTCACCATGCGTGTCAAAGGAGCGGCCGAAGCACGGCGTACCTTCGGTCGGTTGGAGAAGATCGCCAATGGTGTATTCTTTACCCGGGATCTCGTGTCAGAGCCGCCGAATGTTCTATATCCCGAAAGCTTTGCCACGGAGGTGAAGGCACTGACGAAGCTAGGCGTAAAGGTCGAGGTGCTCGGCGAGAAACAGATGGCAAAGCTTGGCATGGGATCGTTACTCGGCGTCGGTCAGGGTTCTGCGAGGGAAAGTCAGATCGCTATCATGCGTTGGGAAGGTGCTGAAAAATCGACGAAACCAGTCGCCTTTATCGGCAAGGGCGTTACATTCGATACCGGCGGAATCTCTCTGAAGCCTGGTCCAGGTATGCAGGACATGAAATGGGATATGGGCGGCGCGGGGGCGGTCTCCGGGTTGATGAAAGCGCTGTCTGGGCGCAAGGCGAAGGTCAATGCGGTAGGGCTAATAGGACTTGTTGAAAACATGCCTGATGGCAACGCGCAACGACCCGGCGACATCGTTAAATCGATGTCGGGTCAAACCATCGAGATACACAATACCGACGCTGAAGGTCGTCTCGTACTGGCTGACGTACTCTGGTACGCTCAACAGAGATTCAAGCCGCAATTTATGATTGACCTCGCGACGCTGACCGGAGCTATCATCATAAGCCTTGGCCACGAACATGCCGGCATGTTCTCTAATGACGACATGCTGTCTGAGCAACTAACCGCGGCAGGCCTCGCTACTGGCGAGAAGGTGTGGCGCATGCCGCTCGACGATGCTTACGATAAGCAACTAAGAACAGACGGGGCCGATATGAAGAATATTGGCGGTCGCGAGGCAGGCTCAATTACGGCGGCGCAGTTCCTGCAGCGTTTCGTCAACAAGGTACCGTGGGCACATCTTGATATCGCTGGTGTCGCTTGGTCGAGCAAGGAAGCGCCGACGGTGCCTCGCGGTGGCACCGGGTTTGGCGTAAGACTGCTAGATGAGTTTGTTCGGAGAAACTACGAGGGCTGATCCGCTGTGACGGAGGTGCGTTTTTATCATCTCCAGCGTGAGAGGTTGGAGCAGGTACTGCCCCAGCTCCTGGAAAAAACATTGGAACGCGGATGGCGCGCTGTCGTCATGGCTGGATCCGATGATCGGGTTGAAGCACTGAATGTTTTGCTATGGAACTACACGCGGGAAGGTTTCCTTCCCCATGGTAGCAGGAAGGACAGCCATCCGGACCGCCAGCCTATTTGGTTGACGGAGCGTGACGAAAACCCAAACGGAGCCAATGTGTTATTTTTGGTTGATGGCGCTAATTCCACTCGGATTGCTGAATTTCAACTCTGTTGCGAGGTATTCGATGGCCGCGACGACTTTGCCTTGGTGGCCGCTCGGAATCACTGGAGGATGCGTAAAGAGGCCGGTTTTGATTTGACCTATTGGCAGCAGACAGAGCGAGGTAATTGGGGAAAAAAAGCAGAGAGTTCTCGAAAAGAGTATAAAAATACTGAATGAGACATGATTAAATGATACAATATCTGTCTGTCTGTTGAAAAAGTGATCGTATAATGCCGCCGTTTCAACGGATTTAATCCGGTAAAGTTGCGATTTCAACTCCAAATAAAAAAGCAAATACCCTAGGGGGTATTTGGCGGGTCATCCTCATGATGGGACCTGTATTATACTTCATTGCAAGCGTTTGTGATACAATGTGCTGACGCAGATCATCCGCTGCAGCGGTGCGAGTTCGGGAATGCGCAACGAGATTGGGTAAGTTGACTGTTCGACATATCCGAGCCTCGTGTACCAATCTTGCAGGAAACTCTTGTGATCATTCGGCGGGTCACTACGCACGATTTCGATCTCCATTTTTTGGTACCCGGAGTTGCGCGCCCATCTCTCGGCTGCCGCTACTAAAGCCCTCCCGACGCCACGGCCCATGTTTTCCATTGCGGCCGACAGCATACTGAACCCGCTAACTTCGGGGGTTATTTCCTCTATCTTGACCGCACCTGAAATCGCATCTTCGATGTAAGCTAAAATTATCATTCGGTTTTCAAAAAGTGATTTTATTTCCATAGTATTTGTCCGTTCTTTGTCCTTGATCCAAAGCTCGGCTTCTGACCATTGGTAGGCTTCGTTGATGAGATTGGTGACGCGACCCACGGTAGTGTCAGTGGCATCTTTTGGGCTCACATGACAAAGGGTCGGCGCGGTCATGTCTCCGCCTCCAGTGCTTCCTGCGCTTCCAGCCAATCGGTTTCGGCTGATTCGAGTTTCTGGTCGAGGTCTGCCTTGAGAATAGCGAGGTTCGCAAGGTCCGCTGTGGGTCCCTCGTAAATCAGGGGATCGGCTAGCTTGCCGGCCAACGCCTCGCGTTCGGCTGCAATCGATTCCATGCGCTTTTCCGCATCATGCACGGCACGCCGGAGTGATGCCTTTGCGGCCCTGTCTTCAGCGCGTTTGCGGCGGTTTTCGCGTTTGGAGACCGGTGCATTGCGGTTTATCCGCTTTTCCTCGCGACGCGTCTCACGCGTGTTTTCTAGGATACTGTGGCGATAGTCGGCGACGTCGCCATCGAACAATTCACAACCACCATCCTTTACCAGCCAAAGCTGGTCGGCCACCATTGATACTAAGTGTGGGTCATGGCTCACCAGAACAACGGCGCCTTCGAAGGCGTTCAGCGCCTGCAGCAGGGCTTCGCGCGCGTCGATATCCAGGTGGTTGGTGGGCTCGTCGAGCAGCAACAAGTGGGGCGTAAGGGTGGTGATCGTGGCAAGATTCAGACGTGTTCTCTCTCCACCTGAAAGTTCACCGATTCTGGTGTCTGCCTTCGTTTGTTCAAGCCCGAAACGACCGAGGTGAGCGCGGACTTTAGCGTCCGCAGCACCAGGTATTTTTGTTGCTAGGTGGCGGAAAGCGGTTAGGTTGGGGTCTAGCTGATCGAATTGGTCTTGAGCGAAGTAACCGATCTTGAGTTTAGCACTCTTTCTCAATTCTCCCGCGGTAGCAACAAGTTCGCCTGCCAATAGTCTAAGCAGCGTTGTTTTGCCGTTTCCGTTCGCGCCGAGTAGGGCGATGCGATCATCCATATCGATCCTAAGGTCGAGCCCTTGTAATACCGGTACACTGCCGTCATAACCGACTGCAGCACCTTCTAGGACGAGTATTGGTGGAGCCAGAACATCCGGACACGGAAATTCGAAGTGGGCCGTCGCCTCACCCGTTACGCCAGCGATTGGTTCCATCCGTTTAAGCATTTTGATTCGGCTCTGCGCTTGGCGCGCTTTACTCGCCTTGTATCGGAAACGATCGATAAAGGCCTGAATATGCTTTCGCTCTGCTTGTTGGCGCATGTAAGCCGTTTGCTGCTGTGCCAGTTTGTCGCGGCGCGTACGCTCGAATTGCTCGAAATTTCCGGTGTAATAGGCCAGCTGCGCAGCATCCAAATGCAAAATTCCATCACAGGCATGCTCGAGAAGGTCACGATCATGGCTAACTAGAATCAATCCATTTGGGTAACGCGCCAAGAATCTTTCAAGCCAGAGTGATGCTTCTAAGTCGAGATGATTCGTCGGTTCGTCCAAAAGAAGGAAGTCGGGTTGACTGAAGAGCCCGGCCGCAAGGGCGACACGCATACGCCAACCGCCGGAAAAGCTCTTAAGGGGACGGTTCTGCGCTGCCTCGTCGAAGCCAAGGCCCGCTAGAATTTGCGAAACCCGCGCCGGCGCGGCATGGGCGCTAATTTCGTTCAATCTTTCGTGAATAGTGGCGACGCGGGTGCCGTCCGATGTCTTTTCGAGTTCTTTGAGAAGGTGTGTGCGTTCCACATTAGCGGCGAGGACGTGCTCCAAGGGCGTTATAGTACCTGTCGGAGCCTCTTGCGCAACGCTGCCGATGCGATCCCTGCTCCGGTGACGAATCGCGCCCGCTTCTAGTTGAACTTCGCCGAGGATCGCTTTCAGCAAAGTAGATTTACCAGTGCCGTTTCGACCGACAAAACCAACGTGTCCGTTCGCTGGCAACTGCACGGAGGCATTGTCGATCAGTAACCGACCGCCGATTCGGATCGAAAGTTTGTTGAAGCTCAGCATAGCACAAGCTCCATATCATTCAGCGCATGCGGTGTCAGGTAAATTGAGAGAAAAACTTTGAGGCAACGAACCGCTTGCCGTTATCGATCACTCCGTCTATAACCCGGCGCCTCAAGAGAGTGGCAAAGGTATGGAGGCTGTCCGACATGGCGGTCGAAAAAACGTTATCGATAATTAAACCAGATGCAACACGGCGCAATCTTACTGGGAAAATAAATGTGCGGTTGGAGGAAGCTGGTCTGCGCATAGTGGCACAGAAACGCATTCACCTAACGCGCGGGCAAGCTGAACAATTTTATCACGTTCACAACGAACGGGCGTTTTTTAGTGATCTTTGCGAATTTATGTCGTCCGGGCCGATCGTTGTTCAGGTGCTGGAAGGCGAAGATGCGATTGCTAAGAACCGTGGAATCATGGGTGCTACAAACCCGACAAATGCGGATGAAGGTACAATCCGCAAGGATTTTGGTGAATCTGTCGAGGCCAATTCTGTTCACGGTTCTGATGCGGCAGAAACCGCTAAGTGGGAGATTTCCTACTTCTTCGCAGGATTGGAAATTATTGGCTAAGTGACGAGAAATTTAGCAATTTTTAATATAGGAAGAGGCACGCTAGTTTTTCCTATAATAATTATTAAAGAAACTAAACCAATGTAGCAGCCATTAACGCTAATAAAATCACAATTGCGATCACCGACACGGTAAACAGTTTACAGATGCGTTGCCACGTTCGGAGATGTTCCTCCGTAGCTTTATGAAACTGCATTTCCGGAGCCATTGTCCGTCATCTCCCCCAATACAATAAGCAATATACGTACACGGTTGTGCGTCACGGTGCAAGGAATTGGTCGCGTTAGGGGACAGGATTTATCGTCGAAGTGGGTGCGCTGAGACCTGCGTCTTCGATGATCACCCGCTCTTTCTGAACCCGCACGCGGCCCTCTGCGATGAGGCGTACTGCCAACGGATAGATGACGTGTTCCTGCTTTAAAATTCGGGCAGCTAAATCGTTTTTATTGTCTCCTGGCAGGACTGGAACCGCCGCCTGAATGATGATTGGTCCCTCGTCCATCTCCGGTCGTACGTAGTGAACTGTACAGCCAGTAAATCGAACCCACGCCTCAAGGACGCGTTCGTGCGTGTGCATACCCTTGAATGACGGTAGTAAGGATGGATGAATATTGATCAACTTGTCGCGCCAGGCATCGACAAAATCTCTCGTTAGCAAGCGCATAAAACCAGCAAGAACTATTAGCTCCGCACCAGAGTCGCGGACCACTTTGTCGAGAGCGGCTTCAAAGCTTTGCCTGTCCAAATAGTCCCGGTGCGGCACGATAGTGCTAGAGATGTCGGCTTCGACCGCCCGTTCCAGTCCAGCTGCATCGGGTTCGTTTGAGATGATCCGTGTTATCTCCGCTGGAAAGGTGGGTTCTATTGTTGCGTCAATCAACGCCTGAAGGTTGCTGCCTCTTCCGGAAATCAGAACCGCGAGTTTAAGCTGGTTTGCCATTTTATTAACCGGCCAAGATAATTTTGGGCCCATCGTCCATTTTTGTCACCCGTCCGATTTCATATACTGTCTCGCCCGCGTCTCTTAGTGCGGAGGTTGCCGCCTCGACAGACGAAGCGGAGACAACTAATACCATGCCGATTCCTAGATTGAAGGTCCGCCGCATCTCCATTTCGGGAACGTCGCCGGTTTCGGCTATCCAGTCGAAAACTGGAAGAGATGGCCAAGATTTTATATCAAGTTGTGCGCTTAATCCTTCCGGGAGGACACGAGGTAGATTTTCGACCAACCCCCCGCCTGTTATATGTGCGATTGCTTTAACTTCGGCCGCTTTGATTGCCGACAGACATGCCTTCACATAAATGCGGGTGGGAGCTAACAAGGCCTCTCCGAGACTTTGACGTAGATTGAAGGGCGCCGGAGCGGCCAGATCCGCCTTGGCTCGCTCTATAATGCGTCGGACCAGCGAAAAGCCGTTCGAATGAATGCCGTCGGAGGCAAGGCCGAGTACGATATCTTCCACCATAACATGATTGCTATCGATAATTTTATCGCGCTCAACTGCGCCAACGGCGAAGCCCGCTAGGTCATATTCGTCGTTACCGTACATATCAGGCATTTCCGCCGTTTCGCCACCAATTAAGGCGCAGCCGGCTTGTCGGCAGCCGTCTGCAATACCGGAAACGACCGCGGTTGCGATATCAACTTTTAGCTGACTAGTAGCGAGATAATCTAAAAAAAATAGTGGCTCCGCACCCTGGACGACCAGATCATTAGCGCACATAGCCACGAGGTCGATTCCGACTGTGTCGTGAATGCCTGTAGCAAAAGCGAGTTTGAGTTTGGTTCCGACGCCGTCGGTAGCGGCGACTAAAAGTGGGTCATTAAAGCCGGAAGCTTTAAGGTCGAACAATCCGCCAAATCCGCCTAGCGCGGCATCTGCCCCCTGCCGCGCGGTGGACTTTGCCAGCGGTTTAATAGCATTCACGAGCGCGTTGCCCGCGTCGATATCTACTCCAGAATCGCGGTAGGTCATCGGGGTTCTGTTGGGTGGAGTGACTATGGCGTCCTCTTAGCGAAGATTGTATATACGAATGGCCCGAAAATACTTCATCCGGAGGCGTTTGCAATGTCCAATAGACGGGCTTCGGTCGGACAAGCATGCTTACTTGTCCTGCTGCTTACGTTGGTGTGGATTTCGCCGGCGCATACTAATGTGCTGAAGCTTTATACAATACCGGAAATCGCGGTGGACGAGCGTGCGGAGGATGAGCTTTTGGCGAAGACCCGGGGTATCGCGCGGGCGCAGAGAGCGGCCTTGCAACAATTGATTGAGAAAATAACGCTGAAAGACGACCATGATCGTTTGCCGGAAGTGAATTCAGCCGCGGTGCAGCGGACGATTCGAGATTATGCGATCACTGAGGAAAAGTTCGGCGGTGGGCGTTATGTTGCTATGCTGACCGTCCGTTTTAAGCGCCACGGGGTGCGAGCAATGTTGCGCGAGAGTAAAGTGCCGATTGCAGAGACGAAGAGCCGGCCGGTAATTGTTTTACCTGTGTACCGTGTGGCGGGATCTACCCTGCTGTGGGATGAGCCTAACCCGTGGTTTACAACTTGGGCAAATCGCCGCTTACCAAAAGGTCTATTGCCACTTACAGTGCCGCTGGGTGATTACTCCGATGTCGCCGTAATCAGTGCTAACCAAGCTTTAGCTGGTAGCGAAGCACAGCTCGCGGCGATTGCAAAAAAATATGATGCGATAGGCACCTTGGTTACTGTGGCGGAACTTGTCGTTGACCCACGCAGTGGTGTCCCCTCCATCGAGGTGTCAATGAGCCGATTTGGAAAGGCGGATGTGGGTAGAACATTTGTTCGCAGTTTTTCCGGGTCGGTTGACCAAGGTGTGGAGCGGCTTCTTGCACATGCGGTTGAAACTTTGATCTTACAGGCGGAGGAAGACTGGAAACGAGACAATCTTCAACGATTCACCGATCAGCGGAGACTCAGCATTGTTGTGCCGCTGAAATCGCTTTCTAATTGGCTTGCTATCCGTAATAAGCTGAGCCGTGTTTCACAGATCATTGACATTCGACTAATCCGCTTATCCGTAACGGAAGCTTTGGTCGATATTAATTATTCGGGTGGGCCCGACCAGCTTCGTTTGTCGATGGCGCACAGTGATCTTGACCTCGAATTCGGAAGCAAGCGGGATAGTTATATTCTCCGTCTTGTGCCGCGTTAGTGCTCAGGAGCTTTTGATGAACCTTTATCGCTCGCTGCCCAATTTGCTTACTGGTTTGCGGTTATTTGCCGTTCCGATCGTTGTCTTTTTGTTATTAGACGACAAGCTGACGGCGGCGTTCTGGGTCATCGTCGCTGCCGGTTTGAGTGATGGGCTCGACGGTTACCTGGCGAAGCGAATGAATGCAGTGACAAAGCTTGGCACGTATCTTGATCCTGTCGCCGATAAAATCTTACTAATCGCTGTTTTTGTGTGTTTAGTGGCCCTTAAATTACTGCCGGTTTGGTTTGTTTGCCTCGTCATCATGAGAGATATCCTGATCATCGGAGGCGTTATTTTTTCGAAATTGATCAATTTTGAATTAATAGTCGAACCAATGTTCATTAGTAAGCTGAATACCTTGCTTCAAATTTTACTGGGAATGTGGGCGCTCGGACAGGCCGTTCTTGGTTTTAATATCTTCTTCGTCACGTTGGGATTGATTTATTTGACTGCAGTGACGACTCTCGTGTCTGGAACTATTTATCTTTCGCGCTGGACGGTAGGCTTCGACGGCGAGACGGCTCGTGATCGTATAGAGGCTATTGGCAAATGACCACTCGCCAACGCGTTTTGTACTGGTTTGCGGCCTTTGCGGTCTTCGTCGCCTTCGTTTTATTATTTGAATCCATATTGTTGCCATTTTTGGTCGGGCTTGCAGTCGCCTATTTTCTCGATCCGATTTGTGATCGACTGGAAGTTATGGGGTGTTCGCGCATGCTCGCTACTTCGATGGTGACGGCAGGATTTTTTTTAATTGTGGTCGTCACTATCGCGCTACTGGTGCCGGCGCTTTACAAGCAAGCGCTGCAATTCGCGGTGCAATTGCCGGATCTCATCGAGCGCATTGAAGTAAAGGTGCAACCCTTTATTGACGGAGTAGTGAGCTTAGAGCCAACCAATGAAGATAAATTGAAGGATATGATGCACGGTTCAATCGCTGGCGCAGCGGAGGTGCTAGGCCAACTCGGTTCGCGCCTTATTAGTGGATTTGGTGCAATCGCTAATATGATCGCACTTCTGATCGTGACGCCGGTCGTTGCCTTCTATCTGTTACGCGACTGGGATAGATTGGTCGCCGCTGTCGATTGTTGGTTGCCCCGCACCCATGCCGCAATAATTCGTGAGCAGTTTCGATTGATCGATCAGACCTTGGCCGGTTTTGTTAGGGGGCAACTAAGCGTCTGTGTGCTGCTTGGGGCGTTCTACGCGATCGGATTGACTGTAATAGGTTTGCCTTACGGTGCAATAGTTGGTCTGGTGACCGGATTTATATCGTTGATACCTTATGTCGGTATGCTGAGTGGCTTCGCGGTTGGTTTAGGCCTCGCTGTCGCCAATTTCGAGAACCCCTGGGATCTAGGTTTGGTGGTAGGTGTTTTTGTGGCGGGGCAAATCATCGAAAGCAATATTTTGACCCCTAAATTAGTGGGCGATCGGGTTAACCTACATGCTGTCTGGATATTGTTCGCCTTGATGGGCGGCGGTACTTTGTTCGGTTTCGTTGGGGTCTTATTGGCGGTGCCCGTCGCAGCGGTGATAGGCGTCTTGGTTCGTTTTGCGCTTGGACGATACTTGGCGAGTTCTCTTTATCGCGGCGGAGCGGAGCTTGACGATCAGGATATGGCGTGAACGGCACGCAGCAACTAATTCTCGACTTTCCGCATCGCACAGCCTTCGGCAAGGCTGATTTTCTTGTCAGTCACTGTAATCAAACAGCTGTTCGCTGGATCGACCGTTGGCCAGACTGGCCAGGTCCGGCACTTGCTGTATATGGGCCAGAAGGCAGTGGCAAAACGCACCTAGCGCATGTTTGGGCACGTCGATCCAAGGCGGTTGTGTTGCTAGGAAAAGATATTGCTTGCCGCATGGCGCATGAGATCATCGGAGATGGTGATAGCTGTGTACTTGATGATGCCGACGGCATTGCCGACGAAGAGACATTACTGCACCTCTATAACCATTTGGCTGAAATCGGTGGCACCTTGCTGCTGTCCGCGCGTCGCCCGCCTGCACAATGGAACATTCAACTGGCGGACCTTGCGTCTCGTCTCGCAGCGGCACCTGCTGTGGGTATAATGCCACCAGATGAAGAGTTGCTCGGTGCGATTTTGGTCAAATTATTCCACGACCGTCAGCTGAAGATCGTAGATGATGTCCTAGTTTATTTACTGCCGCGCATAGAGCGCTCATTCGCTGCAGCGGGAGCCATCGTTGAAGCGCTAGATCGATTGGGCCTGTCAGAGGCGCGTGCTGTCACAGTGCCGTTAGCTCGGACAGTGCTCAAACAACTCGAAGAGGAATTCAATAATACCGAGGAGAAGTGAGAAATGGATTTGGAGTTATCTGGACGCAAGGCCATCGTTTGCGCCGCTTCGAAGGGGTTAGGTAAGGCGTCAGCCTTGTCGCTTGCCCGAGAGGGTGTTGATCTTGTGATAAATAGCCGTACTGCGGAGACGCTTGAGGAGACCGCCACTGAAATTCGCGATGAGACTGGCGTTAACGTCACCGTTGTTGCCTGCGATATAACTATGGAGGAGGGAAGGGCTAAGGTGCTCTCCGCATGCTCGGACCCTGACATTTTGATTAACAACGCGGGAGGACCGCCACCGGGTGATTTTCGTCATTGGGACAGAGAAGATTGGATCAAGGCCCTCGACGCCAACATGCTCACTGCGATATTTATGATAAAGGCGGTTGTCGACGGTATGATCGATCGGAAGTTTGGCCGCATAGTCAACATTACTTCAGCAGCCGTGAAGTCGCCCATTGAAATTCTCGGACTATCTAATGGGGCACGGGCGGGGTTGACAGGATTTTGCGCGGGCTTGGCACGCAAGACCGCTGTTCACAACGTGACCATCAACAACATTCTGCCGGGCCCTTTCGCGACTGATCGGTTCCATTCGAATATCCAGGTACAGGCGGATGATGCAGGTAAATCATTCGATGAGATGTTGGCTATTCGCAACAGACAAAACCCGGCGGGTCGCCCTGGAGAGCCGTCGGAGTTTGGCGATGCCTGCGCCTTTTTGTGCAGTGCTAAGTCAGGCTTCATTGTGGGTCAGAACTTGCTGCTCGACGGTGGTGCATTCAATAGTTCCATTTAGTGCTGGAGCATGAGGGGAGAGTGTGACTTGTGCGTAGCGTCGAAGGGATTCGTTTGGTCGACTTTATGCAGGCTATTTTTGGGCTTTTCGCGACCTACCAATTAGCACTTATGGGCACTGATCCGGTTAAGGTTGAGTAGCTGGACAGTGGGGACCAGGGGCAACATATGTACCCGCTGGATGACGAGTTACGGGCGTCGGGCTTTTCGGCAATCTACCTTTTGGACAGTGCAGATAAGCAGTCTTTTGGGCTTGAAGCAATCGGAAGCCGCTGACGTCGTCCATCGTTTCGTTGTAAATGCCGACATTGTGGTTGAGAATTTCAAGGTTGGCATCATGGTAGTGAACGGGACCTTAGAGACCGGTCCGATGCGCGTTGGCGAAAAGCTGTCAATTGAGGCCGGCAAGGAAAGTAATATGCACTAGATGACCGGACTTAGAAGATAGAAGCGCCCAGTCGTCGAACGTGAATTCAATAGTCGCGAAAGCGCAAGTCGGGAATTTGGGTGTATGTTGACGGAAAGCTGCTGCGCAGCTATCGGCTGACAACTCGGAGATCAATTGTTTTAAGGCCGGATTGTGCCCAATCAAAAGCACGGAAGGTTCGTCAACTGGGACACGCTGTAGCCGTTCCATTAGCGGCCCTGGTTCAAAGGTGTAGAGCCACTCCTCAATCTCTATTCGATAATTCCCGGTAAGATGTAATAGCAAGCCTGACAGCGTTTCCCCTAGCGCGTTGCGCGGATGAGCATAGAATCAGTGTCGGTGGTATACCGCTCTTCGCAATTAGGCTGCCCATACGGTTCGAATCTCGAAGACCACGCTCAGCCAGAGGACGCTGAATATCGTTTAGATCTGGCGCAGGTTTTGCTTTGGCATGGCGTAGTATGTGAAGCGTTGCCACATCATACCCTTGGCTATTTTAGTCTTGGCGGAGTAAGTAATCTTACCCTTTTGGTCAAAACTAGCTGCGAAACTGAAACTTACAAAATTAATTGCTCGATATCCGGTCCTGGCAATCGCGGATGGAGGTAAAGACCGTGGTTACGATAAGAAAGGTTTCGAACGATGACGCGCAAATATCAGGTGATCCAATAGATATCTGCTCGGCTGCACGGTTCATCAACCGTGAGCTCTCTTGGCTAGAGTTCAACATGCGTGTTTTAGAAGAAGCGAGTAATCAGGTAAATCCGCTCCTTGAACGTTTACGATTCCTCTCTATTTCCGCCAGTAATCTAGACGAATTTTATATGGTCCGGGTTGCTGGCCTCACGGACCAGGTCGCTGCCGGCGTTAGCGAACGCAGTCAGGATGGACTGACGCCTTACGAACAACTCAATGCTATCCAGGTTAAGGTTTCTGAACTGCTCGACCGGCAGGATGCGTGCCTGGTAGAGATTTTGACCGAATGTAAAGCGGCTGGCGTGGAGGTCGCCGAAGCCAAGCAACTTGATAATCATGATCGCGCATGGGTTGCGTCTTGGTTCGATCGGCAGGTTTTCCCCGTCATCACTCCGCTTGCCGTCGACCCAGCACATCCTTTTCCGTTCATACAGAACGGTAGTGTGGTCTTCGCTCTCGAACTGCAGCGCGAGATAGACGAAAAAGAGATGAAGGGATTAATCATCATCCCTCATCAAATCAACCGTTTTGTGCGGTTACCGGGATCGAGCTTGCGGTTTCTTGCTCTTGAAGAAGTCATTGATCTCAACCTTGCGCGATTGTTTCCCAGCTTCGATATTGAAGGCTGCGGCATGTTTCGAATAATTCGAGACAGCGAGGTAGAAATCGACGAAGAGGCGGAGGATCTAGTCCAAACATTTGAATCTGCATTAAAGCGGCGGCGGCGAGGCCAAGCCATCAGACTAGATTTTGACAAGCGGATGCCGGAAAGTTTCCGACGATTTGTGATGCGAGAATTTGACGGCGAGTCAACTCATACCTTTTCTCGTCGCCATATGCTTGGCATTGCGGATATCAAGCAAATTATAATTGATGAACGGAGCGACCTTCAATACGGACACATGAACGTACGGTTCCCTGAGCGTGTTCGGGAGCATGGTGGAGATATCTTCGCTGCAATTCGTGCGAAGGATTTTGTAGTTCATCATCCTTATGAGAGCTTCGATGTTGTTGTCCAGTTTCTGCGTCAGGCAACGCGCGACCCGGCGGTGGTAGCGATCAAACAGACACTCTACCGGACATCGGACGATTCTCCGATCGTTGAGGCCCTCATTGAGGCAGCGGAAGCGGGTAAGTCCGTCACTGCGTTGATAGAGTTAAAGGCTCGTTTTGATGAAGAGGCGAATATCCAACTTGCTCGGGATCTTGAACGCGCGGGCGTTCAAGTTGTTTATGGTTTTATCGATCTCAAGACCCACGCCAAAGTCTCACTCATCGTACGCCGTGAAGGAACGGATTTGTGCAGCTATGTACATTTTGGTACGGGCAATTATCACCCAATCACCGCGCAGATTTATACAGATCTTAGTTTCTTTACTACGGACGAGGCGCTTGGTCGTGACGCAGCGAGACTATTCAACTACATTACCGGATATGCAACGCCGGATCGAATGGAAAAGCTGGAGTTTTCGCCCACAACACTAAAGCCAACCCTATTGAGATTGATCAAGGAAGAGGTCAAGCACTCAATGGCGGGCCGGCAGGGAACGATTTGGGCCAAGATGAACTCGCTAGTCGATGGAGAGATTATAGATGCTCTCTATGCTGCAAGTTGCGCGGGCGTCGAGATCGAATTATTCATCCGTGGAATTTGTTGCCTGCGTCCAGGTATTCCGAAATTGTCGGAGAACATCCGTGTAAAAAGTATTGTCGGACGATTTCTCGAACATAGCCGTATTGTTTGTTTTGGCGGAGGGCAATCCATACCGTCTTCCGAGTGCAAGGTTTATCTGTCTTCTGCTGACTGGATGCCACGCAACTTACACCGCAGGGTGGAAACATTCATTCCTGTTGACAATCCAACGGTTAAAAAACAGATCCTCGAGCAGGTCATGGTCGCGAATTTAAACGATGTTGCTCAGAGTTGGCAGATGCAGTCGGATGGCTCATTTCAAAGGTTATCAAAAGGGTCAAATGATTTTTCCGCGCATACCTATTTCATGACGAACCCTAGCCTATCTGGACGCGGGCGTGCGCTCGAAAAATTCCGCCCGATGATGCCATTAGCATTGCAACGGAAGTGAGGCGATGTCAGCCATTTTAACGACGACAAAATCTGGTAGGCGTAAGGGACCCGTCGCAATTATCGATATTGGGTCTAACTCAATACGCTTGGTTGTGTATGACGGTGCAAAACGCGCGCCCCTGCCAATTTTCAACGAAAAAGTCATCTGTGGCCTGGGACGGGACCTCAACAGGTCAGGCATTATGGCTGACGATAGCATGGAGATGGCGATTAAGTGCCTACAGCGTTTCATGGCACTTTCTGAGTCGATGGGCGTGTTGCAACTTCAAGCTGTTGCGACTGCTGCTGTGCGCGACGCATCTAACGGAGCATCTTTCGTAGATCGTCTTAGGCGCGAATGCGGAATGGAAGTCAGGGTATTGAGCGGTGCTCAGGAAGCTGAGCTTTCGGGTTACGGTGCTCTGTCGGCAATGCCGAACGCGGCAGGAATCATGGGTGACCTGGGTGGCGGGAGCGTCGAATTGGTGCGTCTCGGCGCCGGCAAGCTTCATGAAAGGGTAACTTTGCCACTTGGGGCTTTGCGCGGTCTGCAATCGGGTAAGGCGGGTAGTGAGGTTTCCGACAATGTCATAGATTCACACCTTGCCCAACTCGACTGGCTGGATGTTGTGACGGGGCAAGATTTTTACGCCGTTGGGGGCGCGTGGCGTGCGATGGCCCGAATACATATGGATCAAGTGAATTACCCAATTCATGTCATCCATCACTATACATTGGGGGCTCGGGAGGCGCTCAACTTTGCCCGATTTGTAGGTAACCTGAGCCGGAAGACATTGAAAGGCGTGCAAGGATTGAGCCGACAGCGGATTGATTCAGTGCCTTACGCCGCGCGCTTACTTGAGAAATTACTGAAAAAAACTAAGGTCCAGCGCATCGTGTTTTGCGCCTACGGTCTAAGGGAAGGTTGTCTCTTCGAGCAGCTAACTCAAAAACGAAAGGAACAAGATCCTCTGATTGCGATGACGCGCGAAGTTAGTCGACGCGTTGGGCGGTCCACGTCTGATGGGGAAATGCTTGCAGATTGGATTGCTCCGGTCTTTGGTGAAGATGGGGCCAACATGCAGCGTCTGCGCTATGCCTCAGCCAATCTCGCAGATATTGGTTGGTCTGAGCATCCCGACTACCGTGCGGAACAAGTTTTTTTGCGAATTTTGAGGATGCCGCTCGTCGGCATCAGTCATGAGGAGCGGGCAATTTTGGCACTTGCCGTTGCGTCTCGACATGCCGCAATGGAGCAGATCGTGCGCCGTTGGCGGATTGACAGTTTCCTCAGCGAGGAGCGGGTGGCCCAAGCCCGTTCTATCGGTCTCGCAATGCGGCTTGCTTATACGGTGACCGGAGGGGCAATTGGTCTACTCGAATCGATTAAAATCGAGCGCAACGGTGACCGCCTTTCCCTGATCCTGCCCACACATGCCTACATTTTAGTGGGTGATGAGGTCGAGCGGCGCTTTTGCGCACTCGCCAAAAACCTTAAATGCGAGTACGAAATAGTATTTTTCGAGGACCTGCAAGCGCGAGCAGTTGCTATATAGAAATATTAGTTCACTATCATCCGTGTTTCGTGATGAATAAAGACCGATTTTTGGCCGCCCTTTTCTCGGTAGAGTATAAATTCTCCCCGATATTCGCCGGTGGGCCAAGCCCGCCGCTTGGCGATCTTGCGCCCTAGCAGACGAAAGGAGACAGGGATGTCTTTGTTGGACAGGGTTCGGTTTTCCGCAAAAATATTTCCATCGGGTGCATAAATTCGCATTTCATAGACGTCACCAGCGCGTAATCCCGCAAAATCGACATGGAATACTAAATTCGGCGCTTTTCGTGATATTCGATCCGAAACATGCAGTTGATACAACAATGCCTCGCGGCTGAGCGGCATGTCGGCGAAGCCGGTGGCAATGAGAAAGCGATCGCGATAAGATAGCACCTCGAGCGCTTCACTCGTCCAAAGCGATTGTTTTGGTCCCTTGCAGTTGTCTGTGTTGGCGAGGCCAATAAACGGATCGATGGTGTTATTAAATTTTGAAATTTCAAAATGGAGGTGTGGAAATTCCGTCAAACCCGACATGCCGACCAAACCGATCTGCTGTCCTGGTTTTACCGAATCGCCCGCCTTCACGGTGACGCTACCTTGCCGCATGTGACCGTAAAGTGTTTTCCAGCCGCTGCCGTGATCAATTAATACGTGATTGCCGGCACCTCTCCGGAACGCTAATTTTTGGCCAAAGAGGCTCATATGAACATCGCGCATTCCGTCGCGTGTACGCACGACCTTTCCGCTCGCGACGGCCAGCACGGGTATGCCACGATCCATCAGGTCGAGGCTTCTAAGTCGAAAATCAGTGCCTTTATGATTGTCATATGTATGAATACCGCAGGCGCGGTCTTGTATCCCAGGCCCCGGGTCGAGGTCGACATACGATTGAATGTAGCATTCTTCTGGAAAGTCGCAGTGGACGGGCAAGACAAAGGCAAGGTTAGTGAGCTGATTTGGGATTGTCCTCAACTGTGACCATGCAAACGTGGAAAAAAAAGCTGAAATTAAAGCTAAAATTGTCGATGCTAAGATCGTAGATGAGAGCGAAGACACGATGAGATCAGCTTCGACTGGGGCCAGGAAGTTTGATGATTTTTATTGTTTTGCCGTCAGCGGTGAGACCAAGGCGCCCAACTTTCAGGTCAAGTGCCTGTTCACCAAAAATTTCTCGCCGCCAGCCTTTCAATGCTGGAACATCGGCGTTGTCAAATGCTGCGATGCGCTCGAGATCGGCTGCTGAGGCGACCAGCCTGGGTGCCACCTTGGCCTGTTCACACTGCAGTTTGAGCAGTGTCTTCAACAAGTCTATCAACGGTCCGATTCCGTTCGGTATTCGCTCTCGTGGTACGACCTTGGGCCGCTCTTGTTCTGGTATGTTCGTACCCCGCTTGATTGCCTCCAATAGACCGTCTGCCAGTTGTCCGGTAGCAAAGCCTTTCGGTATGCCACGAGTGCGTGACAGTGCTTTGACGCTATTTGGCGTGTGAGCGGAGATGTCGAGTAAGGAATCATCTCGCAGAATACGATTGCGTGGAATATCCCTTTTCTGAGCCTCCTCTTCACGCCAGGCGGCGACCTCGCGCAAAACTGAGAGGAATTTGTCATTTGCTGTGCGGCTTTTAATTCGCTCCCACGCCTTCCGCGGATTCATCTCGTAGGTCTTGGTATCTGTGAGTATTTCCATCTCGGAGGCGACCCAATCGGCACGTCCAGTTTGTTTCAGTTCGGCTGCCAACTTATCATAGGCGGGCCGAAGGTGGGTTACGTCGGAAAGTGCATATCGTAGTTGCTTTTGTGTCAACGGACGGTGCGACCAGTCGGCGAAACGAGAAGTCTTTTCTATCTCGACCCCCGTCAATTTTTGTACCAAAGTACCGTACGCAACCTGATCACCGAAACCGCAAACCATTGCTGCGATCTGCGTGTCGAAGAGCGGTTTTGGCAAAGCTCTGAACAAATTGTAGAATATTTCGTTGTCCTGACGGCCGGCATGTAACACTTTAAGAATAGTATTGTCTGCGAAAAGACCCCCAATTGGAGAAAGATTGATATCGGGCGCCATCGCGTCTATGACCGCTTCCTCTTTTGGGCCGGCGATTTGCATCAGGCAAAGGATCGGGTAATAGGTCTTTTCTCGGACGAACTCCGTATCTACCGTAATGAAGTCCACGCCTTTCTGACGGTCACAGAAAGCGGCAAGGGTTTCAGTATCGACGATCGGTGTGATCGGCATGGCACTAAAGGGATACACGTAAAGTAAGGTTGGTGAAAGGGTAGGCGGGAATCTGGAGAGATAACAATGGAGGTACGCTTGATCCAATTGGAGACAATAGTTGCCCATCAGAAGGCTTTACTGGATGAGCGGAGTGGAATCATAACCCGCCAGCAGATGGAATTCCAGGTATTGGAACAATAGGTTAAATCGATCGTCAAGCTGACGAGAAAAAATGCCGGTTCAGTGAATAACTGAAGTTTGATGGTTGCTCAGCAACGCCCAAATTGATTACCTGGCGATTCTGCTTGAACAGAAGTAGCCGGTCGCCGCTCCACTCAATTTGAGATCGGATTCCTCGTGACTACTGAAAGCGTTGAAACACTCATAAACCGCTACGGTTCAGCCTATCAATGGCTGGTCACAGCAACCGGGATGACTGGCGCGATGGTCATGATTCTTACATCGACGATGGTCAACGTAGCGGTACCCAGCATTATGGGCACTTTCGGCGTGGGTCAGAGCGAGGCTCAGTGGATGTCAACTGCATTCCTCGCGGCCATGACAGCTAGTCAACTGCTCGGAGCTTGGGTGCTCTCTGTCTTCGGCCCCCGGGGCGGTTATATTGGTGCCGTCTCAATTTTTGTTGGCGGCTCGTTTCTTGGCGCCTTTGCACCCAATATTGATCTGCTTATTTTGTCCCGCGTGATTCAAGGTTTTGCGGCCGGCATCGTACAGCCGCTGGCTATGGTGACAATTTTCAAGGTGTTTCCTCCAGATCGTCGGGGCCTAGCCCTCAGTTTATACGGTGGGGGTATTATGATCGCGCCGATCATGGGACCCATTGTCGGTGGCATCACGATTGATGCGTCGAGCTGGCGCGAGCTTTTCTTTATTCCTCTTCCGATTGCTGGGTTCGCAATGCTCATGGGAGTGTTATTTATGCCGTCGCGCGATCGGAAATTGAAACGACTGCCGTTCGACTGGACCGGCTATGCGTTGATCGCGGGGGCGTTAGTATTGCTACTGACCGCCATTGCCAACGGTCAGCGCGACGGTTGGCTGTCCGGTCGCATACTCGTTATGGGTGGCGGTGGCGTTGCGCTTGGTGTTGCATTCGTGTGGTCGCAACTCAAATCGGATGCGCCCATTCTCGATTGTAACGTATTTCGCAACCCGCAGTTTGCGGCAGCGGCTTGCCTCGGCTTTGTCTTCGGTGCAGGTAACTTTGCATCAACCTACGTCATTCCGGTATTTGTGCAGACGGTGCAGAACTTCACACCAACCTTGGCTGGTATGGTTACGGCGCCAGCCGGTTTGGTGGTAATGTGTTTTTTTCCCGTCGGTGGCCGCCTGGTTGATACTTTTCCGGCTCGTTACCTCGCGATGATGGGACTTGGGCTGTTCGCCTTTGGTACGGCACTTCTACATGGGACGGACGTTAATACAGCATTTTGGATACTCGCCTTTTACACGATTATTGGGCGGTTGGGGCAAAGTATCATGCTGCCAGCGATAAATGTTTCCGCTTTGCAGGCGTTGCCGGCTGAACAGCTAAATAACGCATCTGGTTCAATCAATTTCGTCCGTTTGATGGGTGGTGCCTTCGGCGTCAATCTGCTGGTCGTTTTTATGGAACAGCGAACCGACTACCACGCCATTTCCATGACTGCGACGCAGACCGCGCAAAATCAAGCGAGCCGAGAGTTGTTGGAGCAAGTGTCTCACCTGCTGCACGATGTCGGGGTCGCCGATGCCGTCCTGCAGCGGGGTGCCTTGCACTATCTCGGACGCGTTATTGAGGCGCAGGCACAGACGATGGGCTTCCAGGACGGCTTCATGGTTATAACCGTCGTGTTTGTCGCCGCTATAATTCCTGCGACTATGCTCGGGCGTGGTCGGAAATAGATCTATCTTGGGACAGCCGGCAGCACTCCTCTTGCTGCGGAAATTTCCAATTCATTCATACCAAGTGCGCCCAGAATCTCCGATGTGAACTCGCCGACCGATGACAGATCGCCGGTTGTCGACATCATTTCTCCGTCGACCTCGAACGGTAACGCCGGCGCGCGGAAACTACTTCCGTCTGGCATCTTCGAGGTTACTAAGCCGCCTGGCCGCAACACATGGGGATCGTTGAAATTATCGGATGGCTTATTGATAGGCGAAAAGGGAATGCCAAGTTTTTCGAAATCTCGCAATAAATCGTCGTATTGCTTTTTGGCGATCGCCGCAGCGACGATGGGGATCGTCCAGCTCCGAGCGTTGATCTGATCCATGCGGTTCTGCAGGTTCTTATCTACCAATAGTTCGCGCAGTTCAAGGTAGGTGCAAAGCGCCTTCCATTGCCCTTCGGTTACGGCACTTACGAAGATTTGGCGATTGTCCGAGGTTGTAAGGATGTCGTAGACCGGCCAGGAAAAGTCGCGCTCCGGCATCGGTGGCGGATTAGTTCCTTCGAGTTCGAACTGGACCATATGCTGTGCAGCGAGAAGCAAGCCGTTCTCGAACAATCCGATGCGGATGTTGCGGCCCTTTTCAGTTTTCTCACGCTCTATCAGGGCGCCTAACACCGAGAAGGCACCGAAGAGACCACTGACGATGTCGACCGCCGAAGAGCCGATTCTAAGTGGTCGTCCGGTAGGGCCGGTCATATAGGCGAGACCGGTCATCATCTGCACCACTTCGTCCATCGCAGTGCGCTCCTGGTAGGGCCCTTGCAAGAATCCTTTGTGGGAAGCGAGGATCATGCGTGGAAACTTTTGGCGCAGTTTGTCTGGCCCCACTCCCATCTTGGCGAGTGACACGTCCCTAAAGTTATCGACAAAGACGTCGGCAGTTGCCAAGAGACGGTCGAGCGCTGCCTGTCCGGCCTTGGAGGTCAGATCCAATTGGATTGACTTTTTGCCACGATTAAATAACGGAAAGAACGGGCTTCCCATGCCGGTCAGGTTACGTGTCTTGTCACCCACCGGGGGTTCCACCTTGATGACTTCGGCACCCATTAGAGAGAGGAACATGCCGCAGGAGGGACCCATTATCATGTGGGTCATTTCGACAATGCGAATATCCTGAAGGGGAAGAAACGTGTCGCTCATCTCTTTGTCCTTTTCGCTCGATTAGGTCCAGCTTGACATTTGGTGCGAAACCATGCCCTTTCCGCGTCTGATTTTTCAAGACTTTTGCAGCCGGACCGACATGCATCTCTACCGCACGCATACTTGTGGCGATCTCAGACTGGAGCACGCAGGCGAGGAGGCCCGTCTTTCTGGATGGGTTCACCGCACCCGCGACCATGGCAATCTCTTGTTTATAGATTTGCGCGACCATTACGGCGTAACGCAATGCGTTGCGGATGTTTCCAGCGCAATCTTTCCGCAGCTCGAAGCGTTAAGCAATGAGACCGTTGTTACCTTCACCGGCAAGGTCGACCGACGTAGTGATGATACAAAAAATTCGAACATCCCGACAGGAGAGATCGAGTTGAGGATCGCGGTTGTGGAGGTTCAGAGTCTGGCAGAACCACTGCCGATGCCGGTCAACCAAGACGCCGGTTATCCCGAAGACATTCGGCTTCGTTACCGCTTCCTCGACCTACGTCGGGAAGAGCTTCATCGCAATATCGTGCTGCGCAGCCATGTGATTTCGTCGATCCGTAGACGAATGACGGATCAGGGTTTCACCGAGTTCCAGACACCGATTCTAACATCTACGTCACCTGAGGGCGCGCGCGATTTCTTGGTGCCGAGCCGGCTGCATCCGGGCCAGTTCTACGCTCTTCCGCAGGCGCCGCAGCAATTCAAGCAACTGATGATGGTTGCGGGCTTCGATCGTTATTTCCAAATCGCGCCGTGCTTTCGCGACGAGGATGCACGTGCCGACCGTTCGCCGGGCGAGTTCTATCAACTCGACATCGAGATGTCCTTCGTTACGCAGGACGATATCTTTAACGCCCTAGAGCCTGTCATGCAGGGAGTGTTCGAAGAGTTCGCGGATTTTGCCGACGGCACGCGACGTTCGGTCACCGAAGCGCCATTCCCACGTATTCCTTATGACGAGGCGATGCTGAAATACTGTTCAGATAAGCCAGACCTAAGAATTGCAATAGAGATAGCCGATGTTACTGAGGCCTTTCGTGGCTCTGAATTCAAAATCTTCGCCAGGATGATCGAGAAGGATGACAAGGTTCGGGTCTACGCCATTCCAGCCAAAAATGGCGGGTCACGAGCGTTCTGCGACCGTATGAACAGCTGGGCGCAGAAAGAAGGGCAGCCAGGCCTCGGATACATATTTTTCCGAGACGGGAAAGGTGCTGGTCCGATTGCAAATAACATCGGCGAAGGCCCTACAACTTGGATTCGATCGCAGCTTGACCTTGGAGACGGTGACGCGGTGTTTTTTGTTTGCGGTGATCCCGTTGCTTTCGCGCCGTTTGCCGCAGCGGCGCGTGTGCGCGTCGGCGAGGAACTCGGTCTTATAGATCAAAGTTCCTTCAAGTTTTGCTGGATCGTCGATTATCCGATGTATGAAGTGGATGAACAGACTGGCAAAATCGATTTCAGCCACAATCCGTTCTCGATGCCTCAAGGTGGGCTCGAAGCGCTGGATGCTGAAAATTCTTTAGATGTGAAAGCTTACCAATATGATATAGTATGTAACGGTGTAGAGTTATCGTCTGGGGCAATTCGGAATCATCGACCGGACATAATGTACAAGGCTTTCGAGATCGCCGGATATACAAAGGAAGATGTGGAAGAACAATTTGGTGGGATGCTGAATGCGCTTAAATATGGTGCGCCACCACACGGGGGTTCTGCCCCAGGGATTGATCGAATCGTAATGCTGTTGGCGGACGAGCCTAATATTCGCGAGATTGTTACCTTCCCCATGAACCAACAGGCCGAAGACTTAATGATGGGTGCACCCGGAGAAGTCGATCCTGAACACCTGCGAGAACTGCATATCCGACTGCAGATACCGCCAGAGCAGCAGAAAAGCGGAGAATAAATCAGGTTTAGGCGTCGTGCTTGCCACCGGAGGAGCGAATCGACACGCGGTCTTCTTTGCTACGATTCATTTCTTCGTCAGCGCGCCGGTAGATGGTTTCCATGTCGTCGTCCGGACCGAAACAAGCGCCGCCGACGCTGCCCCGCACCTGGACCGCTCGGCCATTCCATGGAACATTTAATTTGTTCAGTGCAATCCCTATTGAGGCAGCGCGAACATCGGCGTCTTGGCGACTTATACCGGGCATCAGGATCGCGAATTCTTCTCCGCGAAGGCGCGCTACTACGTCACCCTCTCGCACGGTTTTAGTTAATTGTCGCGTGACGAAAGCAAGAACTGTATCGCTTGCTACATGGCCGTAGGTGTCGTTGATTGCGTTTAAGCCGTCGAGATTAATGACGATTAGGGCGCCGCCGGCATGATCGCGTTTGGCGCGAGCTAACACCCGACGCAGTACGAGGTGTAGCCCTTGCGTGTTGAGCAGACCGGTAACGAGGTCGGTAGTGGAAACCCGATTGAGGGCTTCGATATGCTGCTCCTGATCGTCAACGCGTCGGCGGGCAACTTTCAATGTTTTAATCATCTGAGAGAGCATATTACGGAGAAGCGGGGTCGATAGGGCGTCGAGATTCAG
Source organism: Pseudomonadota bacterium (assembly GCA_036337155.1). GTDB lineage: Bacteria > Pseudomonadota > Alphaproteobacteria > UBA8366 > UBA8366 > UBA6544. The sequence goes on from JAYZET010000018.1 coordinate 76,360, forward strand.
TTTGTCGAGCACGTCCTCCAAACGTTTCGTCGACCCGCTCGGTGCTTCGTTTGCGCCAGTTCTATCGTCAGACGGATTTCTCATCCTCGCTTCATCCTTATCTCGTTGTGGCGTTACCCTAATAATGAGCAAGCGCCATGCCAAAACGAGAGCCGCGGAATTTCAGATAATTTACTGTGAATTATATTTTTGTGCCGGAAAGAACTGCCGTTTGATGGTAGCTTCTGCCGGTGTTAGGCAATGCGGTCACTTGGTTCCTTACCCGCGAAAATCGCATCAAGGTTGTCCAAAGCTCGGAACCCCATCGCATTTCGGGTCTCCAGCGTAGCACTTCCGATATGCGGCATTAGAAATGCGTTCTCGAGGCTCAAGTATCGTGGATCGATGTTCGGTTCGCCGTCGAATACGTCGAGACCCGCTGCAGAGAGTTTTCCACATTGCAGAGCGGATATCAGTGCATCGTCGACAATGACAGAGCCGCGCGAAGAGTTCAGGACGATGGCGCCATGCCTCATGATAGCGATACGTTCCGCATTGAGAAAGCCTATGGTCTCGGTTGTCGCTGGGCAGTTCATTGAGAATATGTCGATTTCCCTCAGCATCGCCTCGGCGTTGGCGTAATAGGTGGCGCCAGCCTCGATATCAGGTGAGAGCCGATTACGATTATGGTAATGGATTTCCATACCAAAACCTCGGGCGCGTTCGGCAACCGCACGCCCAATTCGACCCATTCCGTAGATGCCGAGCCGTTTGCCTTTGATGTCGGTTCCGAGTTTCTCAATCGCAACCCAGCGACCCCATTTCCCTTCACGCAACGTCTTACCCCACTCATAGGCACGGCGCGTTGCGCCAAGCATCAAAAGGATTGTGAGGTCTGCTGTTGCGTCAGACAGTACGTCGGGAGTGTTTGTAGCGATTAACCCACGCTTCTTTGCGGCTTCGATGTCGATATGTTCGAACCCGACCGAGAAGGTGGCGATGGCTTTAACCCTTGGGGCCAACTTTTCGATCACATCTGCACTGAAGCGTTCCGTGCTACATATGAGGATGGCGTCGACATCTTTGCTGCGTGCGATTAAGTCAACGGCGCTCATTTGTTTGTCGCAGTCGTTCAGAATTGCGTCGTAGTTGCGGCTTGCACGAGCCTCAACCGCTTCTGGAAGCTTTCGAGTGATTAGCAAGACCGGTTTTGCCGTCATGGGATTTCTTCCTTTCATTTACGTGTCGGAGGCGCTTCACTCCAGTATTGACCGTGACATAATCCTTTAAGAGAAATGCAAATCCAACCTTTTCGAAAATGCGTGCCTTGCAAATCACGGTATGTCGCCTCGATTTTGGCCTCAGCCTTTATAGTTTTTATGATTCCAGCACCGACGTGGGCGGATAGAGAAATTGTACCGCACCGCGCTTGGTACACTCTGGAGGCGAAAAGAACGAGCCGGAGTAGCCAAATTTCAGATGCCAGTGGCGCCTTGATGTATACTTGGGGAGAAACTTGCAACGGCTGGACTGTCGAACAACAATTTCTGTTAAATATTATCAGGGTCGATGGCAATTCGATGCAGTTGACTGCGGTTTCGTCGAGTTGGGAATCAAAAGACGGTAGCCGACTTCGATTCGCTATCAAAAGGAAACGAAACGGTGAAGCAGTTGAAAAAATTCGGGGTGAGGCCTGGATCGATAGCGCAGATGGTTCGGGCGTAGCGGAATTCGATCTACCAAAGCCGTTTCGTGTCAAATTGCCAAAAGGCGTAGTTTTTCCAACTAGACATATGCTGCGGCTGATAAGTCGCGCCAAAGATGGCGCTCGTACAGATCGTCAGTACGTTTTCGACGGCTCTGAGTTAGAATCTGGGGGCCCGGTTACCGCTTTTATTCTGCCACCTAAGATGTCGCAGAATCCAAGTCCTTTGCTTAAAGATTCGTTTGGACCGCACTTAGTTCGGAACATACATCTAGCATTTTTCGCTTCGGTGGGTGCGAGGCCCGAACCTGAGTTCGAAATGTCGATCAAGTTGCAGGATAACGGTATCGCTCCGAGTCTTATTTTGGATTATGGGGACTACTCGGTAAAGGGCACTCTTGCGCGTTTGGAACCGCTGGCAAAACCCGACTGCTGATTTATTCTCTACGCACCCGTTCGGTTAAGTCAAATAGATCGGGAGGGTCTGCTTCAGATGAATTAGTTAGATCGCCGACACTGACTCCGATAAGGCGATAAGTTCGACCATCCGCCTCTATTGCAAGCAAACCTTTTGCGGCTTCAAATATGACTTCAGCTTGTTGTGTCGGGGTTGCGAGACGTCGCGCGCGCGTCAATTGACGGAAATCGGACTGCTTAAGCTTGACGGTAACACCTTGTCCTGCGAGATCCTTGTTTTTTAGACGCTGGGCAACTGTCTCACAGAGCGGAGCAATTCGACCCACCAATGTGTCCAAGTCTCCTATATCCGAGGAAAACGTTGTTTCCGTGGAGATGCTTTTGGTGGGGGAATTTGGGTCTACTCCGCGTGGATCTTCGCCGCGAGAAAATTGGTATAGCCGTCGCCCGATAGCTCCATAGCGAGCCATCAATTCTCGCTCATCGATATGCTGTAGTTGTCCGATCTTTGTTATACCATCACGCCTGAGCTTACCGGTAAGTGACTTGCCTACACCCCAAAGGATATTAACCGGTCGGTCAGCGAGAAAATTGAGGGCCTCCGTACGACCAATTACAGCAAATCCGCGTGGCTTATCTATGTCTGAGGCAATCTTGGCGAGAAATTTATTGTAGCTAAGCCCGATGCTTGCGCTAACCCCTACCCGTTCTTCAATTCTCAGGACTAGAGAGGCGAGTCGAACTGCGGCACTGCTTTCGCTATTGTGTGCTGTCTTAGCAAGATCGAGAAAGGCTTCGTCGATAGATAACGGCTGGACCAAAGGGGTCAACTCTCGCATCAGGGTGCGAATTTCTTCACCAACATGGCGATACTTTGCCATGTTCGGTCGGATGACCACCGCATCAGGACATGCGCGCAGGGCTTTGAACATAGGCATCGCCGAACGAACGCCATAAAGCCGTGAAACATAGCAGGCAGCTGAGACGACGCCCCGATGGCCTCCTCCAATAATTACCGGTTTTTCTGCCAATTCTGGATTGTCGCGTTTTTCGACGGCGGCATAGAACGCGTCGCAATCGATATGAGCAATAGTTAATTCATGTAATTCTTGATGCTGAACAAGGCGAGGCGAACTGCATTGCGGACACCGTCTGCCGACCGGCATCGCCGGAAAATCGGCTAGACAGGTTCGGCAAAGCGTAGCAATCATGCTTTGCCGCCTTTGGGCGATAAACAAGCCGCACTGCCGGCGCGGTTTAAACCGTCAAACGTTTGATCCTGCAACTTGGTGGTGATGAGAAAAAAAAAGGCACAATTCTCCCAAAGTTGCGGGGATTTCCCATAGATCCGAGATACATTTGACCTATCGGTGCTTGGAACGATAACTCCACGAGGAATCATGCTGACAATTGAGGTTATGGTTAGCCCGAGACGTCTTTTGTAGCGTTTCAGGCTGCTTATCAATGTGGCCCGGCCTTCTGCCACGCGGGCAATGATTTTATGTGCTCGAAGCTTGTCGCGAGTGTTGTCTGCCACGTATTTTTGAGACAGAACAGTGTCGGGTATGAAGGTGTTAATTCTTCCGCTCCTGCCACAGTCGAATTGCAGTTCGTCCGGCACATCGCTTTCAAGCCATAGAATCGGATTGTGTGCCCATTCGCCGAGGATTGCATTTGCGCTGACAAAAAATTTTCCGTGTGTAACGATACCGATGTTGCATCCAATACCGAGAATGGCTTTAAATTTGATGCCAGATTCCGTTGGCGCGTCGCCCTTCTGGTCGTTTAACAATCGCGTTGCATGCCCTAAGCGTACTAACAAATTCGGCTTCAAAGGACGCCTATAGACGGGGAAATTGAAATCGTTTTTTAACAGGCGGGTGGCAGGGTAGATGGTATCACCTGTACTAAAGCCGAGGGTATAGCGGCTGATGTGATCCACTCCTATAGAGAGAATGAATTTCCAAATTGGTAAGGTCCTCGCTTCATAATCTCCGTATGGCGTTAAGTTTCTTTGCTGCAAATGCAATGCTCTGATACTCACTAGTGAGACCTCAACCTATTTTTTGCATTGTGTTATGAGCGTTACTGCCGTTGTGTCGCGACGTGTTGGGATTATACTAGTGGAACGCGGGAAGATGGATGGTGCTCTCGGAATTATGTGCATCAACTAGGATCAGGAACGTTTGAATCCTAGCACACGTTAACGATTTAAGAGAGCAAAGAAAATTCTGATTATTAAGAACGACTAGCTGAACTCAAAATTCTTTGATGACTAGATCAAGTCGCGGGGGCAATGCAACGCTTCTGTGTGAAATAATTTGGAGACAATAAAAATTGCTCAGGTGGAAGGGCTAAATCGAACGATGGTGAATGCATCACTGCCAGAATTTTTCAGCTTCGGAGTACTAAATGGCTGAAAAGGGACGATAACCTCAAGAAGAATTTGATATGCGGTTTAACCGTGTTCGCCATGAAGAGATATGATAAGAAAATTTGTGATTCTTTTATTCCGCAGGGTTTTCTAATGTTAAACCTTTTGAGTGGGGAGGGCAATTTCTCGCTTAGAGGCCTATGACGGCCCGTGTCTTAGTAGCGGATGAGCAGCTTTTGGGCCTGCAACTTCTTAAGTCGAAACTCTCTGACGAGTATATGCAAGTTGAAACGGTAAGGAACGGTGCAGATGCGCTTATTGCGATAGACGCAGACCCTCCCGACATCGTGTTGCTCGAAATTATGTTACCCGACATCAACGGATTCGAGGTATGCGAACGAATAAAGAGCAACCCCTTGACGATGCACATTCCGGTCGTTTTAGTTGCCGCGTTTTCGGGTCATGCCGATGTAGTGCGTGGTCTAGAGGCGGGTGCAGACGATTTTCTCACCAAGCCGTTTAAGGGCGGGGTTTTTTCGGCACGTGTTCGTTCCCTGGTGCGCCTCAAAATGCTGATGGATGAATGGCGGTCGCGAGAGCGTACGTCGGAGAGCTTGACTGTTTTAGAAGGCACTCCTGAACCGAATGTGGGATCTGGCAAAAATGGCCGTGTCTTAATCATCGACGACACGGCGTCCTGCGCTACCGAGCTCACTGAAATATTAGCTGCAGATGGTCACGAAAGCTCAGTTATAACGATTCCAGAAGCAAGCATCGAGAAGTTAGCGACGAGCAGCTACGACATGGTCATTATCGAACTTCGCCTTAAGAACTTGGACGCTTTGCGTCTTTGTGCACATATTCGCTCGATCAATATACTCCGGCACCTTCCAATTTTGTTGCTCGCCGATGAAGATGATTTGAACCAGGTGGCGAAGGCCATGGATCTTGGTTGCAACGACTATGTCCTGCGTCCTATCGAAAGTAAAGAGTTGCAGGCTCGTTGCCGAACCCAAATACGCCGTCGCCGTTATCAAAAAAAGTTGAGAGACAATTACGAACGCAGTTTTGAAATGGCTCTTAGCGACGGATTGACAGGGCTATACAACCGGCGCTATTTGGAAGCGCATCTTGGCGGCCTGATCGAGCGTATTGCTGGCGGTCGACGGCCTTTCTCCGTCATTATGTTCGACATTGATCATTTTAAGAAGATCAATGACTTATTCGGCCATGCCGCAGGTGACGAAGTGCTGCAAGAACTGTGCACTAGAGTGATGAAGAGCGTGCGGAGTTTCGATACTGTGGCTCGCTATGGCGGTGAAGAATTCGTCGTCGTCATGCCGGGGACCGACATCAATGTTGCGATGACAATTGCCGAACGTCTTCGCCAGGGGGTGGCGAACCAGCCTTTTACGGCCGTCACATTAGATCAAAGCCTAGCCGTAACGATAAGTGTTGGCGTTACAGAAGTCGACTTGGCCGGCGGCGATACAATGGTTAGCCTTATCAATCGCGCTGATGAAGCGCTCTACGCTGCCAAATCAGCAGGCCGAAATCAGGTGATTCGCTGGAATGCCGATGGAAATTACGGGTCGACAGTCAAATTACAGCATTGATTACTGTCGCTATCGGTTTTCAAATCCAAAAACTAGTGACGCTCAGAAGGCTGGCACTAGTCCGTTGTAATGATCACTTATTGGCTACTTGATTTTGTCTTCTTTAAACTCGACGTGCTTACGCACTACCGGATCGTATTTCCGCATAATTAGTTTTTCCGTCTGCGTACGCGGATTTTTCTTTGTGACGTAGTAATATCCCGTATCAGCTGTACTGACGAGTTTCACCAAAATAGTGCTTGATTTTGCCACGGTCTTTTATCCATTTGTCAGTCTATCCAGCCGGACGATAAAGACCCCGGCTTTTAAGTCAAGTTCATTCGGGCCAGATTACCCTGATTCCGGCCGGGTGATTGCTGTCGGACGTCTTTCTATCTCTAAATTTCATTCATTTTGTTGAGCCGATTCCGCTGGGCCTCTTCCAGCACGAATCGCGTCACGCCCATGATCTTCAGATGTGAGAGCACGTGGCGTAACGAATACCAACCGATATCTTCCAACTCGTTTGTTTCGACCAGCTCACCGCGGACATCTTTGCCCTCAGCTGTGAAGAACCGGGTGTCGAAGCGGATTGGCGAATGCGTGGGCGTAACTGCACGGACGATATAGTCGAGCTTCGCCACTGACGGTATTAGGCCAGCATCTTTGAAGGCGCGGGTGGCTGGTATGTTGTTCGTCGGCTCGAAGGTGCCTTGTTTGCCGACCATAATGCCTGTCTCCTCCCACGTCTCGCGGATTGCAGCCCAAGCAAGCGCCCGGGCTCGCCGCTTGCCTCCATGGCGGGACAGTCGCGTTTCGACATCCGGCCGTAATTCGAGAGCTGATGCCACCGCATAGTCTTCTCTTTCCAGTGCTCCGCCCGGAAAAACGTAAACACCGGGCATGAAGCGGGCTGTCATTGGGCGACGACCTAGCAATGCTTCCAATTCCTGTTTGTTGCTCCGCAATAGCACCAAGCTTGCGGCGTGACGTGGTCTTGCTGGCCTAGTAGGTGGTGGCGCCCAGTATTGGGTAGGAGCCATGTTTAGCTGCCCGTCGATGGTTCGGCAAAGGTTAGAACCCTATCGTAAAGTTCGGGTTTCTTGAGAACGCCAGTTGCCACTTCAAGGTCTAAGTCTTTGCCTTCGTGCGGTCGCCAGGGACACAACTCTTGAAGGCGCTTGAAATTGTTTGTTTGAGATTGCCGGCGAGTGATGAAATTCTGGCGTATGGATCTACCGGTACCTGCCTCGAGTTTGGCAATGGCGACAGTAGTGTCCTGTATACGACTTGTGCATATAGTTGGCAGCACGCCATATCGGTTCAGTGCATAGCCCGAAGGTGCATGCATTTTAGCCCATGTCAGAACTAATTCGCCGTCGTTTGGTAGGCGCAGGATTTTTTGGACTGTTCCTTTCCCAAAGCTGCTGGCCCCGACAACGATCGCTCTACTGTGGTCTTGTAAAGCGGAAGCGATGATCTCGGCCGCAGATGCCGAAGCACCATCAACCAGCACGGCCATTGGTAGTTTTGAAGCGATGACCTTGCTGTCAGCATCGAAGTACTGATGACTGAGAGGGTGGCGACCGCGGGTTCGAAGAATAGCGCCGGTTTCTAAAAAAAGGTCAGTGACCTTGACAGCTTGATCGAGTAAGCCACCCGGATTTCCTCTCAAGTCTATGATCAGACCGCGAATGCTGGATCCAAGCTCTCGTTGCGCCTGTTCTATCGCATGGCGCATCTCGCGTAGCGTATCTTGATTAAAGTTCGTAAGCCGAATATGGGCAAAATTTTGGTGCGGCACGAGGAATACTGTTTGTTCTAGTATTGGGGCGCGTGTTGCCGTAAATCGCAACATTTTTCCCTGCGGCTCCCGCTGAATTGTCAATTGGACTTTAGTTCGAATTGGGCCGCGCAGGAGCTCGATAATTTGTCGAAGTGGTAATCCAGTGACGATCAGGTCGTTGATTGCGACGATGCGGTCACCGCTGCGTAATCCAGCAAGATCGGCTGGTTGGCCTGACTTTAGCCGGCCTATTAGAGCTCCGTCAAAATGTGCCTCAACGTTGGCACCAATGCCGCCAAAGCCATCGCGTTTTGCGCGTTCCTCACGTGCGGCTTTTGCTGTTGAATAACGACTGAAAGCGTCAAGCTGGTGCGCCAAGGTTTCAAATATGACGGCGTAGATGCGTTCGGAGGACGCGTTGTTCAAAGCATTGGATATTGCCCGGCCACGGTCGATCAGGCCGACGATTGCTGTAGCCCATTCCTTTGGTTGAATAGCTATTTTCATCTCGTAGACAACCCTGCCATCGATAAGTAATGAAATGCGATCGCCCGTTTCACTGCGAACGACTGCTAACGCTGGCTCGATTTGTCGCAAGCCGTTTAATCCGATTGGCACCAATTTGCCAAGATCGGTTTCGTTGATGTAATTGTTCTGAATATAAGAAAAACCTGCATTGAAAAATTCGATCGCGGTCGTTGTCTCAAAACTAATCGGCCTATCCGTCACCTCAACCCGGGTGCACCCAGTTACCGTGATGACCACGCTAATCATAATTGGGACAGCCGCGATACGCGGGATCAAATTTTTGCGCCGAAGGATGGAATGCCGCATGCAAATAATCCGGAATTCTAATTCCTTGAAATGTAATAAAATCTGGACGGTTTAGTGTCCAGTCGGCGCTCAACGTCTCCGGTGTCCATGTCGTTTAAACGAGCGACGCCGGGTCTGTTTTGGTCGATTGTTATCGGATTTAAAATGTATGTCAGTAAGTCGGAACACCAAGCTGCCGGTGCGCGGTTCTGCTTCAAACAGTTCTGCTGAAACTGCATTACCAAGCATGAAGCTGGTGCCGGTATTCTCACCTTCCAGACAATGATGCGTCTCGTCATGCCTATAGCGGTCCCATGGGAGAGTTCGGATCGGAATGAATCCATCAGTGCCCGTCTCGTCCAGTTTGATGAAAAGACCAAAGCGAGTTACTCCGCTTATCCGGCCAGTGAATATGCGACCGATTTGATCAGCAAGGAAAGTTGCAGTGAAGCGATCCATTGCGTCGCGTTCCGCTGCGACGGCTCGCCGTTCGGTTGATGAAATTTGCTCGCCTATAAAGGCGAAGTCGTTATCCGCTTCGGGCGGTAGTGCTCCGTCGCCGAGATTGAATTCGCGGACCAAAGTGCGGTGGACTAGCAAATCAGCATAGCGCCTAATGGGAGATGTGAAATGACAGTATCGTCGCAGCGCCAGGCCAAAATGGCCAATGTCACTTGGGCTATAAACCGCTTTCGATTGGGCGCGAAGGATAAGTTCACTCACGGTCTGTAGTTTGTTTGTTTTCGCTGCTTGCGCCAGAATTTTTGCAAATTGTTTTGGCTTGAGCATTCCGGCTGGGGCAAGTTTGAAGCCGATTGCAGCTAGCGATTTACGGAGTGTTTCGACATCGCCCATGGCGGGCTGTTCATGGATTCGATACATGACTGGTGCCCGTTTGGCATGCAGCGCTTCGGCGGCTGCGACGTTTGCCGCGATCATAAACTCCTCGATCAAACGATGACTCTCGTAGCGGGGGCGCGGTAGAATTTTTTCTACCCAACATGCTTCGTTGAGCACAACTTCTCGATCTGGCAAATTGAGATCGAGAGTTCCTCGGGCGTCACGGGCTCGCGCTAAGGCTGCGTAGGCGCCAAAGAGCGGCTCTATTACAGTGGTGGACAATGTTCGGGTCTTATCGTCCGGTTGTCCGTCACGGGCATTTTGCACTTGTTCGTAGGTCAGACGCGCGGCGGAACGCATCAGACTGCGTCGGAAGGAATAGCTGAGTAGGTGGCCTTGCCGGTCGATACGCATATGGGCGGTGATACAGGCGCGGTCGACACCGGGGCGTAGCGAACAGAGATCGTTTGATAATTTTTCTGGAAGCATAGGTACGACGCAGTCTGGAAAATAGGCGGAGTTACCACGTTCGCGGGCTGCGAGATCAAGTGCATTGCCGTGCCGCACATACCAAGAGACGTCCGCGATGGCGACTACAATCCTCCAGCCCTCCGCATTGTCTGGGGCCTCGTCCGGAGTGGCGAAGACAGCGTCGTCGAAATCACGCGCATCGGCACCGTCGATGGTCACCAGCGGCAGTGCACGCAGGTCTTCACGGTTGTCTAGTTTCGCGGCCGTCGAGCGTTCTGATTCTGCCAGAGCGGCGTCAGGGAAATCTGTCGGTAGGCCATGGCTATGAATTGCGACAAGACTGATCGAACGCGGATTCTCGGCCGACCCTATCCGTTCTAAAACTCGAGCGCGCCGATTGCGTCCATTGTTGGCAATATCCTTAGCGATTACGTATTCGCCTGGTTCGGCGCCGCCTTCGTGTTTGGGTGAAACGGTATAAGTATATTTCTGCCGGCGATCTGCTGGCGTCAGTAGTCCGATGCCTAGTTTGTCTCGTTCGAAAACGCCGATCAGTGAGCGTTCGGCGGGGCCGAGGATCCGTATTGGGCTTCCCTCGTAGGTACCATGCTCCAAATATCTGAGCCGCACCAACACGCGATCGCCGATATCGGGTGTGATACGCCGTCGTCTGCCGTCGGTGAGGCAGATTGTGGGCGGCGGTGGGGCATTCTCGTCGGGCCAGGATGTCGGATAGGCGATGACCTCTCCATCCTTGTTGATATGGTCGACGCGGACGACTGTCACTTCTGGTAATCTGCCGGTGGGAATTACTCTTCGTCCTGGGCCTCGCTCGAGCAAACCATCGATTTTTAGCTCCTGCAGGATCTCTTTTAGCCAAATGCGATCTGTGCCGTATAGATGGAACGCTCGAGCGATCTCGCGCTTACCGATACGACCTGTCGCGTCCTCGATATAGGCGAGTACTTGCTGTTTGGTTGGTCGTTTGGTGGTGTTGCGGGGGTGGCGCGCCAAGTCCTCAAGCGTCCGTCAGCGCAGTGTCCGTCTCCGCCGTGGAGGATTTGATTTTTCTAGTGGATTTGGCCGCACTCTTCTTTTGCGTTTTGTTTTTGTTGCCTTTTGCAACTTTTGCGGCAATCAGTTCGACCGCCTGCTCCAAGGTCACCTCATCCACTTCGGAGTCTTTTGGCAAGGTCGCGTTGGTTCGGCCGTGTTTGACGTAGGGTCCGTAACGACCTTTTCGCACCGTTATCGGCTTGCCATCGTCGGGGTGATTGCCGAGTTCGCGTGCACCTGATGGTTTGGCCTCTGCGAGAATGGTAACTGCGCGATTTAGTCCGATCGATAGAACGTCGTCTTCGGTGGAAAGTGACGTGTATTTGCTTTGATATCGAAGGTAAGGGCCAAAGCGTCCAATTCCTGCGGTAATGACGTCGCTGGTCTCCGGATGAGCGCCGACATCGCGCGGTAGTGAGAGCAGTTTGAGGGCAATTTCTAGCGTTACGTCCGCCGGAATCATGCCCTTCGGCAGTGAGACGCGTTTAGGCTTAATCGCCTTCTGTTTTTTTTCTTTGTCAGCGGGAAGCGCCTCCCCGAGCTGTATATACGGTCCGTAGGGGCCTTTGCGCAGACTGATATCGAGACCGGTTTCTGGGTCAATGCCTAGGACGACCGGACCGGCGGCGAGCAGGGAATCGTCATCGTCATTGCCTTTGGTTCCCACCGCTAATTGGCGCGTGTATTTGCATTCCGGATAGTTACCGCACCCGACGAAGGCTCCATAACGACCGAGTTTTAATGACAAACGACCTTCCTTGCATACTGGGCAGAGGCGGGCCGCCTCAGCGTTGCCGTCCTCCGCCGCCGGAAAGAAGTGCGGACCCAGATCTTCGTCCAATGCGTCGAGGACCTCCGAGAACTTTAGTGATGCTGTTTCCTTCGTCGACCTGGAGAAATCTCGCCAGAATTCTCGCAGTACCTTCTTCCAATTGAGGCGGCCGCCGGAAATATCGTCTAATTGTTGTTCTAGTCCGGCGGTGAAATCATATTCAACGTACCGCTCAAAGAAGCAAGTTAGGAAGGTTGTCACCAGGCGGCCCCGGTCCTCCGGAATAAATTGGCGCCTTTCCAATCTTACATAATTTCGATCTTGTAGTACCTTTAGGATCGACGCATATGTCGATGGCCGACCGATGCCCAACTCCTCCATTTTCTTTACGAGGCTCGCTTCGCTGTAGCGGGCTGGTGGCTGGGTGAAATGTTGTTCGGTTTCGACTGACTGTAAATCAGAGGCCTCGCCCTCGTTCATCTCGGGCAGACGCCGATTATCCGAATCGTCTTCAGATTTGTCGTCTCTACCTTCCTGATAGAGTTTCAGGAACCCGTCAAACTTTAGCACGGAACCGTTTGCACGAAGCGTAATTTTGCCATCGTCGGATTTCAAATCGTTGGCGACCTGGTCGAACACAGCGTTTTCCATTTCTGACGCCAAGGTACGTTTCCAGATCAGCTCGTAGAGGCGGAATTGGTCTTCATCTAGATAAGGTTTTACGTCGGCGGAACGGCGGAAGAGGTCGGTCGGTCGGATGGCCTCGTGCGCCTCTTGGGCATTCTTCGCTTTCGTGCGATAGATCCGAGGATTTTTAGGCAGATAACGGTCGCCGAAATCTGCCTCGATTAGGCGCCGACATCCGCCTATAGCCTCGCTGCTGAGCGTAACGCTATCGGTTCGCATATAGGTGATAAGTCCAACAGTCTCACCTCCCATATCAATACCTTCGTAAAGGCGCTGGGCCAGTTGCATAGTCCTACTGGCCCCGAAGCGAAGTTTGCGGCTTGCTTCCTGTTGTAGCGTTGAGGTGGTGAATGGTGCGGCCGGTTTTCGCTGCACTGTTTTTTTCTCGACAGAGGCCACTGTGAAGGTGCTTGCTTCAATCGCTGACTGAGCTGCATTAGCTTCGGCCTCAGATTTGATCGCCAGTCGGTCAAGACGTTCGCCGTCTAGATGGGTAAGACGGGCTGGAAAAAGAAAGCCCTTCGCGTTCTTGAATTGGCCGTTAACCGACCAGTATTCTTGCGGTACGAAGATCTCGATCTTGGCCTCTCGCTCGCAGATAAGGCGGAGTGCTACTGATTGCACTCGCCCTGCAGAGCGGGAGCCCGGAAGTTTACGCCAAAGCACTGGTGACAGCGTGAAGCCGACGAGATAATCGAGTGCGCGTCGCGCAAGATAAGCGTCTACCAGCTCTTGATTTATCGGGCGCGGCTGTTGCATCGCCTCCAGGATTGCGTCCTTTGTGATCTCGTGAAATACAACACGACTGACGTTGACGTTATTAAGCGCCTTGCGCTGGCGTAGGACTTCTTCGACATGCCATGAGATGGCCTCGCCTTCTCGGTCAGGGTCGGTCGCTAGGATTAACCTGTCTTGTCCTTTGAGCGCTTTGGCGATCTCATCCATACGATTCTTGGATTTGCTGTCGACTTCCCAAGACATTGAAAAATCATCGTCAGGGCGTACGGAACCGTCTTTCGAGGGGAGATCTCGAACGTGGCCATAGCTGGCCAGAACGCGGTAATCAGCGCCTAGATATTTGTTTATGGTTTTCGCCTTGGCGGGCGATTCGACTATAACGACTGTCATAAGTGGGTGTCTGAATTCCTGTTTTCTGGCGGTTTCCATGCCGTCCGTTGTCGACCGATTTAGTTCTTCCTCTGTCGACGACAGGCTACGAATTGACATTACGCGGCCCGTTCGTCAACACCGGGAATGCGATGTCAGGTTAGATAATTTTCACACAATAAGTTTTTTTAAGGCTTGAGTAGTGCGGTTTCATTTTACGAAATTCAACAATTTGGGCCGACTAATTCCATCTAAAGGGCGCTTTTTTTAGTTGGTGTGACCCCTCCATGTTGTGCCGTGGCGTTTATTAAAATTAGTTAATCATTGCAAAGCTGAAGGAGTGAGGCGTGCTGTAACGTCTTAATAGTCTGCCATTTCGTGAGTTTTATAATTGCGTGTGACTAAGATTTTCAAGCAAAGGCCAATATGAAATCTTCAAGTAATGGGTATCTGCTCGGGAATTGTCGAAGGATTTTGTCGACTGGAAAAAGCTTGTCCGCCTATGGTTAAGTTTCAATTTAGCGTAAGGCGCGTTTACTATTAGCTCTCCCACATGAGGGTGAGGACAGTGAATTGTGCGGAGGCAACGCCTCGGCGTACTCACGTGCGGTGGGCAATGCAATCGTCACATTGATTTTAGAAAAATTTTTGGCTCCTGACCTGAAATCAGACGTCGGATGTTCGCACGATGTTTGAACCAAATTAGCACAACCAGCGGGACGAAAGCTTCAGCGATTTGATGATATTCCATGATCCACGCAAATATTGGAGCCGAAGCGATCGCCAGCAGTGTCGCGAGCGACGAATATCGGAGCAAGACCACTACCATTAACCAGGTGAGGCCGCAGCAGAGTGCTAGGATTGGCTCCAGTCCCATCCCTACGCCCAGCGCTGTAGCGCCTCCCTTCCCGCCCCTGAACTTGAGCCAGAGCGGGAACAAATGTCCGAGGACGGCACCCCAGGCGGCAATCACGGCAAGATCCGGTCCGAATAATTTGCCAATGAGAACCGCGATAATGCCCTTAGCGGCATCAAGTAAGAGCGTCGTGGCAGCGAGGCCCATTCGACCCGTCCGTAAGACATTTGTCGCGCCGATATTACCCGACCCGATTTTGCGAATGTCACCTGCGCCAGAGAACTTCGTCAGCAGAAGACCGAATGGAATTGATCCCAAAATATAGGCAATGATAAACCCTACAGCGAAATACGGTAGGTCCTGAGCCCAGCTTATCGGATCGGGCATCGATTTCTACTCCGCTCGCCTAAATATTGAACGGCCGTCGACAATTGTTTCCATGACGCGGCCTTGCACTGGCCGGCCGTCGAAGGGCGTGTTTTTTGATTTGCTGTGGAAATTTTTTTCTTCGATCCGCCAAGGTATGTCTGGATCGAAAAGAACTAGGTCTGCCGCTGCTCCTCGTTTTAGTTCTCCGGCCTTAAGCCCAAACAAACGGGACGGATTGATAGTCATCTTGGCAAGCGCGTCTAGCAGCCCGAGATCACCATTGTGGTATGGTTCAAGTGTCATTGTTAGCAGGGTCTCGAGCCCAACGGCACCGGCTTCCGCCTGAGCGAATGGGAGGCGTTTGGAATCCTGATCGCTCGGTGTATGATCGCTGGCGATTATGTCGATGGTTCCGTCCGCGAGGCCTTCGACAATCGCCCTACGGTCGTGTTCTGATCGCAGAGGAGGTGATACCTTGGCGAATGTTCGATAGTCTCCGATTGCCGTCTCATTCAGCGTGAAGTAATGAGGCGCAGTGTCGCAGGTGACGTTGAGTCCTTTTGCCTTTGCGCGCCTTATAACGTCGACCGCTCCTGCTGTGGATATGTGCGCTGCGTGGTAGCGCCCGCCAGTCAATTGGGCGAGACGCACATCGCGCTCGATCATGATGACTTCCGCTGTAGGAGGAATTCCACTAAGGCCAAGACGGCTTGCGATCTCCCCTTCGTTCATGGCTCCGCCATTGGCGAGTTTAGGATCTTCAGGGTGCTGCACGATTATAAGGTTGAATCCACATGCATAACTGAGCGCGCGGCGCATAACCATAGTGTCGGAGACAGCCCGTGTGCCGTCTGTGAATGCAACGGCCCCGGCTTCTGCAAGGAGCCCCATCTCCGTTAATTGCTCACCCTTTGTGCCTCGTGTCACCGAGCCGTAGCAGCGGACCTTTATTGCGCCCGCCTCATTGGCCCTTCGATGCATGAACTCGACGACCGAAACATCGTCGATCACTGGCGAAGTGTTCGGTAGTGCCACTATTGTTGTAACGCCGCCTGCAGCGGCAGCCCGGCTGGCGGTCTCGATGGTTTCCTTGTGTTCTTCGCCAGGCTCGCGCAATTGCACTCGGCTGTCGATAAGGCCAGGTGCCAGGCACAACCCTTCGCAGTCAATTACTTTCGAGACTGATGGCGCTCCGTCATGGAAAAGTTTGGCACCGAAATCGGCAATTTTCCCGTCCTCGATCAGCAGCGAGCCTGGCGTATCAAGACCGCTTGCCGGATCGAGAAGCCGGGCGTGGAGATAGGCAAAACGCGGGGCGCTCATGGTTTGTTTGCTTTTTCGCCGCGGGTCAAAGCGTCGAGACAGGCCATGCGGACTGCTACGCCCATTTCGACCTGCTCGCGGATCACTGAGCGATCGAGGTCGTCGGCGAGGTCCGAATCAATCTCAACGCCTCGGTTCATTGGTCCAGGGTGCATAACTAATGCGTCTGGTTTGGCGGCTGCAAGTTTCTCACGGGTCAGACCGAAAAAGTGAAAATATTCCCGGATCGAAGGGACAAACATACCCTGCATGCGTTCGTTTTGAAGTCGTAGCATCATTACTATATCGCAGTCCCTAATGCCTTCCTCGATATTGTGATAGATTTCCACACCGAAGCGGTCGATACTGCTTGGTAGTAGGGTCGGTGGGGCCACGACCCGAACTCGGGAGCCCATCGTGTGCAACAGATGAATGTTCGAACGGGCGACCCGGCTGTGTAAGATGTCGCCGCAAATTGCGACTGTCAGGCGATGGATGCGACCCTTGCGCCGCCGTATGGTAAGAGCGTCGAGCAACGCCTGGGTTGGGTGTTCGTGTGTACCGTCACCGGCGTTGATGACGGAGCAATTGACTTTTTCGGACAGAAGTTTAACTGCGCCTGAGTCCGCGTGCCGGACGATCAGCACGTCGGGGTGCATTGCATTGAGGGTCATTGCTGTGTCGATAAGCGTCTCACCTTTTTTGATGGCGGAAGAAGCTACCGACATGTTCATTGTATCACCGCCTAGACGTTTGCCCGCGAGTTCGAAGGAACTGGACGTCCGGGTCGAAGTTTCGAAGAACAGATTAATTATCGTCCGGCCTCTTAGCAGGTCAGTCTTTTTGTCCGGACGCCGGTTCTGCTCGACATAGGTGTCGGACATGTCCAGTAAACAAGTGATCTCGTCAGAGGAAAGACCTTCTATACCAAGAAGGTGCCGGTGCGGGAACCGGTAGGTCAGATCTTCCGGTGTTTGCTCGCGCGCGCTCATAAAAACGACAGTATAAGTGGCCTATAGCGAAGGCGGCAAGGTGTAAGGTTGCCTATCCGAACTTCGGTTGGCGGCAGTCGAGTGGAACCTAAGAGCCTGTATGTGATATAGGCGCTTCGACGAAGGCCAGAGTGGGACACCGGTCATTCGCGATTGCAGCAGGTCAAAGTTTTCGCATCCCTGTTGGCGTTGACCGGCTTCGAGGTCGCCTATTAGTTCCGCCGATGGCTCCTGCCCCCCAATCAGAATAGCGTCATCACTCGATATCACTTGCTGCTTCCCGTTGGGTTGCCATTAGGTTGAGTGCACCCTGGAGAATGATGCTCGCGGCCAACTTGTCTACTACTTTAGCGCGCTTGCGGCGTGACAAGTCAGCTTGGTCAATCAGCATTCGCTCCACTGAAACCGTCGAGAGCCGCTCGTCCCAAAAGGTAATGGGGATATCGAACTGGCCTAGTAGGTTCGCTGCAAACTGGCGCGTCGATTGGGCGCGCGGTCCTTCGGAGTTATCCATGTTACGTGGCAAGCCGAGGATCAGTCCGCCAATTTCGCGATACTTGATTAAGCTTTCAAGAGCGTTGGCGTCGTGAGTGAACTTGCTTCGCTGAATTGTTTTCAATGGAGAAGCAACGGCAAAATTGGAGTCGCAAATTGCAAGCCCGATGGTCTTCGAGCCAAGGTCTAAGCCGAGTAACCGCTTGCCACGCGGCACGGCGGCCCGTAATTCCTTGATGTCGACGATCGCCATAGCTTGCATTCTCGCGCCACAATGGGACGTACACCAGTGCAAATTCGCTTACGGTTGTGGGAGTGGTCTTGAAGGTTGATATTAGACCTCGGCGTGGGGCGCTTCCACGCTTGTTCTAACCACGGCGGTTCTTGAATGCCTAACCTCGACCAGAGTTTTCGTCTTCGCGTGGCGGCCCACATCAAGGAAATAGGAGAAGCGTCTGACACTTTCGACTCCTGGCGCGCTGACGAAATTGCGAAGTTGCTAACCTCCATGCCAGTGGAGGGATCACGTTTCAGATTTCTCACCTCGCGTAACGGCGCGAGTTCCGAGGGCGTGGCAGCTGGAATCGGCAACGTGAAGTTGACAGATGATGAAAAGCGCACTGAATGGAACGCTGGCGACCGCTCTTTTCGCTGTGGCGCCTATGTGGTGGCCAAGAAGGGTGAGCGCGACTTCGAAATTCGACACGTTGGAGATGTAAACCCGGAGATGGAGGCTGGTGAACTGCTGCGTCTTTGCTACGAGAATGGCCGCTGGGAGGCGCAACTAAACGCTCCTCGAACTTTTACATTGGGGCCTTTGGTATTTGTGCTTGGTGGCAAGTTTGAGCTCTGGAAGACGGGGGTTTAAGGCGCGGCGCCAAATTGCATGTTCGCATTGGGGCCCCGGTTTAATTTGGCCTAGTTAGTCGATAATTCAGCGTGATCGCATGGAATATCTAGCTTTAGGAATAAGCCCACCCTAGCTTCTCAGCTGAATTTGTATAGCAGATCGGTAATAAATTCGGTTTGAGATCATTGTCTGTAAATCAAGTTTGCCTGATTTAACGTCACTTAATTGTTACAATTAGGTTGCCAAATTTTTTGACTGCGTCTTCAGACAGGGTTAATCCGATCCCGGGTTCCTCATTCAATGTCAGCCAACCATTTGATATATGCGGGGGGTTTTCAAAAAGCTCCGCTTGAAGAGGATCGCGTTCTGGATCGGTGAAAGATTCAACGATCCGTCCTGCTGGTGTGGATGCGACGAGTGGTGCGTGAATAAAACAATCGTGATGCGGGGCAACATCGACATGATTTAGCTCGCACAAAGCAGCAAGCTTACGACCCTCGGTATAACCGCCAAACATCGTGCAATCGAACTGCAAAATTTGGATTGCCTGTTCCTCTAACATTGCACGACAACCGTAACTGGTAGATTCGCTTTCACCCCCTGATAATGGAATTGATGTCTGCCTCGCCAGCAGCTTTAATTCTCGTCGATCATCGGTCCAGCGTACCGGTTCTTCCAGCCACACCGGTGATAGGTTTTCAAGTTGCCGCGCCCCCTCAATTGCCGTTTGAAGGCTCCAAGCCCGATTGACATCGATCATGAGGTCTTTGTCAGCTCCAATAACATCACGCACTATTTCCATGCGCTCGATATCCTCGGTGAGGCTCAATCCGCCAACCTTACCCTTAAACCCACGATGCCCTTGCTCGACCAGCATTTGGATTTCGTCACGCAGTTCAACGTTGTCCTTGCCATCTCTGTAATAGGCACAAGTGACATAGCACTGCACCTTGTTGCGATAGCCACCGAATAATTTATACAGAGGCAGTCCGGCTGTTTTGCCGACAATATCCCAGCACGCGAGGTCGACAGCTGATGAGATTCGTATGAGCGCTTCTCTACCCCAGCTCATCTCGGCTGCGGTCCGACTTGATGTGAACCCGAATAGCTTTTGATAAATCTGTTCTGGTGCTAGGGGATCCATTCCGATGATTTCATTTGCTACCCCCGATTTTACGGCATTGGTAATCGGAGTGATATCCGTGTAGCTGGTAGCAAGACCGAAGCCTTCGATACCATCATTGGTTTTGATGCGTACAAGAAGCTCATTGGCACTCGGAACTTTGAATAGGCTAACCCAATGAGGACGTTCCTCTTTATCAGTTTGAAGAGCGTAGAACTCTATGGCAGTTATCTTCGTTTTCATGTCAATCTCATTTATGTGTTCGGATATAAAGCTGGCTTCATAGAAAGATGCACAGAAATTCTGATATTTGTTTTTTTGAAGGCTATCTCACTGCCCGTAGCTTTGCTTCCCAGTCTTTTGGCAGGTCAATTTCCCGGGCTACCGTATAGCCTAAGATGCCGTTGTGAGCGAAAGTGATGGCGTTGGTCCGAAGTGGATCGCCGCTGACCGCAACCATGAAATCATTCGGATTGAAAGTGATTGGTACCATTCGCTCTCGGTCGTCGCTTTCTGCGAAAACCTTCGGTGCTCGACGTAGGCCGACCTCGTCCTTTAGGTCGTTGATTGGGTGGTCGGTCCATTCTCCGAGATACCGTTCGAACTGCCAGGCGGGCAAGCGGCAATGATCGTAGAGGTATTGGCGCACATCTGCCTTCGACCAGCCGTCCTTGGCTAGCGTCTCCGCCAGAATAGGGCTCAGTACGAGGAGGGGGCGTAGGGTTCCCGGTGAGGTCCCGATAGTAAAGACAAGTTGCCAGGTATTCTGCTTGAGGACCGCATCCGCGAGGTAGGGCAATATTTTTTTGCCGGTATCGCCGGTCGCTGAGGCAATTAGGTCGGAGCCAGTATAACGGGCGATACTGACGGAACTTCGATCCTTTGCGATGCCGAGGTCTTGTGCGACAGTCGGCCAGCCGATTTTCTTTAAAACCTCTTCATTTTCTGCCATGACGACGCGCCAGGTATTGCCGAAGGTGCACTTGTCATTTTTGTGGAGCAGGAAACCTGCAAGGTTCCGCAGCGCCAAGCGCCAGAACCTGCCGACTGCAGTGTTGGGTTGGAAGCCGTCGCGCAGCACACCCTGTTCATTGTTGAAGCGGAGTTGGCTGGCAAGTGGGCCGTTCACGGTGATGAGCGTCTCGCCACCTGGTGTGTTACCCGAATGCTCAACTCCATAGTCGGGATCGCCCATGGCCTCAATCAGCGTCACAAGCACTGGCATGTATTCTGGCCGGCAGCCGGCCATGACACCGTTGACGGCAACTGACCAAACGGTGGCGGCGCGGCTGTCCGGGAGTAGCACTGCGAGAATTTCGTCCGGATCGCGGTCGGTGAAGAATAGAAACGCCTCTACCCGCTCGGTCGTTGGCGGGATTATTGGCAGGCCATCGCTCCACTCATTTTCTAAGAATAGGCGGTTAATCTCGTCGAGATCTCCAGAGAAAATGATATCGCGGGGCGCCGGATCAGCTGTAGTCAAAACTTGGGCTGGTGGCTCCGTCAAGTTGCTGATGACATCATGAAGAGTCACGCTAAGGATATTGTCTGCTAGCTCCTCGGCGTTTTGCGTGCCGACATGGCCCGGCACTAACGCCACAGGGAGATTTGGTAGGCCCAGTCCGACGCTCGTGGTGCAGGCTTGGCCAATGAAACCCTCGCAAACTAGGGAGGAGGACGGGATCCCCACCTTTTCGGCCGCTGCACTCGCCCGCAACACGGCAGGCGTGCAACTGCCTCAGCAACCCATGCCGGAGATTACGGCATCGACACCGAGCGCCTCCATTTTGGACGGCAATTCAGCAAGAACTTGCCGCTCGTCCGCGCCGTGGGTTGAGCCGAAATCTCTCCAGCTCACAAATTTAATTGTTGGGTAGCGTTCCTTCAGACCACGCTCTAGATGATCGAAGACCTCGTCGCCGCGGAAAAGGTAGTCCCAGAGCTGTGCGACGGTCTTACCTTCCAGCGTGTCGTGGCGTCCCGCCGCGGGTGCGATTTCCATTTGTCGGGCCGCCCGTGGCCAGACTACGTCGTACGTGTCGGTGTTTCTCAGCATCTAGTTCGTCCAATTGGTTCCATTTGTAAACGAAATGGGCCGCGACGGTATCGATTCGAGATAATTGGCCGCTGATTGAGATCACTACAATATTGGTAAAGCTTTAGGAATACTAAATTGACATGGTTCGAGGCAATTTTTGGCTTAAATCCGAAGCAGAGCTGCGGTTGAAGCCACGTCTCAGACGTTCTATTCGAACTAACTAACAGTGAACCGAAGCGGCAATCGCAGCTTCATTGGTTCGAAGGAAAGATGGGGTGGCTATTATGAAATCGTCGGTGTTTGCGGGTGCGTTGGAAACCGGTGTTTATCGTTTTGCTTCGGAGGAAGGTATCTGGCTACCGGTCCGCGATGGTCTACCAGATGGACTGGAAGTATTGTCCATTGTAGGGCGGCCCGAAGATGACCGTATTCTTTACATGGGCACACAGAAAGGTCTTTTCTGCAGCGTGGACGGCGGCGATAGCTGGAACGACATGGGTTTGCGGGTCGAGGGGTCCGCCGTCTATTCGATCCTCCTGGATCCGGGCAATCCGGCGACGATCTACGCGGGTTTGGATCATACGACCATCTGTAAGACCGTGGACGGCGGTGGAACATGGCGTCGGCTGCCGACTATACAGCCAGAAGCAGCAATCACCGGTTGTTTCCCAGTTCGCGTCTTGCAGATGGGGCTCGACCCGAATGCGCCGAATGAAATATACGGCGCCCTCGAAGTTGGCGGATTCATTCGGAGCCTGGACGGTGGCGAGACATGGGATGACCGCAGCGGAAATTTGGCGGCCTTTGCGGTGCAGCCTCATCTTAAAAGTATGATCCTAAGCGATAAGGACACCGAGGGCATGCTCGACCTGCATGCGCTAGTGGTGAGCCCGACTCACTCTGGAATGGTCTGGATTGCCAATCGAATGGGCTTATTCGTTAGTGAGGATCGTGGTGACAATTGGCGAGAGTTTGGTATTGGACGGTTTTCCGACCTGACATATGCGCGCGATATTATGGTGTCCCCTCATGACCCCAAGGTTTATCTCGCAGCGCTCAGCGAATCGTCTCGCGGCCACGCCGGCTCGCTTTACCGCAGTGGTGACAGCGGCGAGACGTGGCAGCGCATTGACCACGGCATTTCAGTCGACAGCACGGTTATGAAGGTCTCAGTCAGTTCGTGCGAACCTGACCGGATTTTCTTCGGGGCTCGCCTCGGACAGGTTTTTGGAACCGAAGACGGGGGGGACTCTTGGATGGCAATGCCATTGCCGCCCGACGTCGTCGACGTGAGGGCAATTTACTGCATTTGAGAGACAATGGTCCGAGCGTACGGCTCCGAATTCTAATTAGGGAATGGGTACCCGCGCGGGTGGAACCGGAAGCCCCGGCACGTCCGACCGGGTCTTGTAGATAGACCCGCAATCCTCACTCGGTCCGCCATGAGAGCCAGTGACGATATAGAGATCGCGGAGATCCCTGCCGCCGAAGCAAAGGCTGGTTACCATCGGCAAAGGCACCGCGATGTCCTCGCGGTGTGAGCCGCACGCGTTAAACACGCGCACGCAGCCGCCATGAGCGAGTGCCACCCAGACTGAACCGTCCTCCGCAACAGCCAATCCGTCTGGAGTGCCACCGCCAATTTCGGCAAAGACTTCCCAGCCAGCCACTTCCGCGTTGTCGGAGACGTCATAGATACGCACCAAATCGGAGCGGGCGTCACTGTGATAGAGTTTCTTTCCATCGGGAGAGAAACCCATGCCGTTGGTGAGCATGATGCCGTCCGAGACGGTACGCACCGATCCGTCGAGGTCGATTACGTGAAGGTGCCCTGGCCGGGGCTTCTCGTTGCCAAAGACGCGGAACGCGACGGTGCCGGCCCATATGCGGCCCGCTGCATCGGTCGTAAGATCGTTGAATCCGATGGCCTCTGGTGTTACGTCGGAGGTGAGCAACGGCGTTGGCTCCTCGCCATTGAAGCCAACCCAGGCTATGTCCCGGCCCCCGACGATCAAGCCGCCGTCCGCATGCGCCGCCATCCCGCCGATGCCGCGGCGGCGCTCGACGGCTTGGCTAACCTCGCCCTCAGACGAAAGGACGAAGACCCCGCCATTGAGCACGTCGGAGTAGAGCAGTCCCCGTTCGTCGTCCCAGACCGGCCCCTCGACAAGCGTATATCCCGTTGCAAGGCGTTCCAATTGTTGGTCCTTTCGGTTGTTTGCCAAGTGAATTAGGGCCGGTAGTGCCGTTCCCCAGGTCGCTCAGCCGTCCACGCTTTCGAGAAACGTCGCTAAAGCATCGTTGAACGGATCGGGTTTCTCAACATTCGGAAAATGACCTGCGCCATCCAGGATCACCATGCGGGCGCCCGCAATGCCCTCGGCGTACATCTGCATTCGTGCCGGCGGCGTCGATGCGTCCTCGCTACCTGCAATTATGAGCGTCGGCGTCGTGATCTCGGCGAGGCGGCCATCGTAATTCATTTCGATGATAGCCTCGTAGGCGCGGGCCTGTCCGAACAGCGTTGTCTCGCTGAGGATCAGACGCAGTAAGGCGAAAGTCTCGGGCGCCTCGGTCTCTTCGATTTCGCCGAGGAGGCGTGCCAGCATTGCTTCGGTCTGGTCGGTTAAGGTGGTCTCGGGCTTGGCGCCTGATGCGCGCATCGCGTCTAAATTCTTGCGCACAGCAGCAATGCGTTCGGGTGGTAGGGCTCCTTGCGAAGCCATGAAGGTGAGGCTGGTGAGCCGTTCTCGGTGTTCTAGCGCCAGTGTCATCCCGATCATAGCGCCAAGCGAACTGCCAACGAAATGTGTTCGCTGGATCCCGAGATGCTCGAGCAGGCCAACTATGTCACCTGCCAGGTCCGACATCGAGAAGGACCCACCGCCAGTCTTGCCGTGCCCTCGCAGGTCGAGCCGAATAACCCGGTAGTGGTGCCGGAAATGTGTTGCTTGCAGTTCAAAACTCCTGAGGTTGAGTGATAGCGCGTGCGCGAAGATCAGCGCCGGCGCATCCTTTGGCCCGTCGAAGGCCACATGCAGAGGGATGCCGTTGATATTAAGGATGTCATATTGCGACTTCATGTTGGGGCGCTCGCCTTTCAAGGGAGATTATCCGATAGGCCTAGCCAAAATTAGGAGATTGAGTTTTTCGTACGAAGTACATTTATAGAGAGTGAAGCCAAATAATGTTATGATGATGCAAGTTGGTAGTTCAACTCGCCGGGGAATTGGTGAGCAAGAATTAACTGAGAAATTGTTGATGGGACGCAGATATAATTTGGCGCGCTAACAATTTGGTACATTTTTTAAATGCGGGAACCGAGAGAAACTTTTAACGATTTGGGGAGCGCATCCATAAAAACAGGATCCGAACAAATATCCCTTTGGGAATTAACGCCGACAATTCTGACAAGTGTCACTTTGGGAATTCTTGGATCTGACGGGTGAAGGCGCTAAGCTTAGCGTGGCAGTAAGGTCGGATATCGAGGGGGTCTGGCTCCATGAGCAATGATGCGACGAAGCGCCTGCTGCGCCGCGAGATCGATCTTGACCAGAACGTACTACTCGCCAAGAACGTGACAATATTTTTTTAAGGCAGCGGCGGGATGGCTATTGAAATACGAAAACTGGACGAACCGATGCTGGCGCAGGTTGTTGGCATCGATGTGACGAAGCCGCTCGATGAAAATGAGCGGGCGACCGTGAACGAGGCGTTTCTTGAGCACTGTGTGTTGGTCTTCCGGGATCAGCCGATGGGGCCGCGAGAGACGCTCGACCTATCCAGGGTCTTTGGGCCGGTTGAGCCGCACATCACAGTGAAGTACCGCCACCCGGATTATCCCGACCTTATTGTCATGACAAATATGAATGATAAGGGCGAAATTGATGCGCACGAGACGGCGCGCGGCGTCGGATGGCACACTGACATGTGCTATATGCCTTTACCAGCAAAGGCCACCTTGCTGCATACGATTGAAATTCCCGAGAAGGGCGGTGATACCCTTTTCGCCAATATGTACTTGGCTTTGGAGACGATGCCGCCGGCGCTGCGCCGGCGGATTGACGGACTAAATGCGACTTTTCGTTACGGCGGGCGGTCGGCCGACCGCAACCTGCGGCTCGAGAGGGAAGACGAAGATAAACCGCTGCAGGCGCACCCAATTGTCAAACGTCACCGCGAAAGTGGTCGCGTGTCACTCTTTGTTAATCCGACACATACCGTTAGTATCGAGGGGTGGGAGGACGGACCGGCGTTGGAACTGCTTGAAGAAGTTTACGACTGGGCTGGGCAAGAACGCTTCCAGGCGTGCCATGAGTGGCGCCACGGCGATAGTGTAATTTGGGACAACCGCTGCTGCTGGCATAGCGCTACAGGCGAGAACCCACTTCACCAGCCGCGTCGCTTTTACCGCGCGACTATTGCGGATCGGCCGCACTTAGCGGCACGTTGATGCGCTAAGCCGGTCGTGCTTACCTGTCTATTAGCTGTGAAATAAGCAGTCTCCCGGAGGGATGGCACGGTGGTAATGCAGTGGATTTATAAAGTTCCATGCATCACCATTTTATTTGTTTTCTGTAGCTTAACTTGGTTTTTCCGAGGTTAACAATATTCATCGTACTTATAGCCGTTTAAAAGAATACACATTATCAATATTTTAGCTGGGTGGCGGAGGAGGCGGGATTCGAACCCGCGAGTCAGTTTCCCGACCACAGATTAGCAATCTGCTGCATTACCACTCTGCCACCCCTCCGCTTTTACTTGACTACCGTAAGATGACTGATGGGTCCAGCATGAGGTCGTTGCAGGAATCATTATGAACAGCGAGTAAAGTGGCAAGTGTGCCTAACGCGGCGTCTTATGGATTTTTGGATGTCGAAGCCATTCCTGCAGTCGCTTGAGGCCTGTACCCTGAATGGCAAAATCAGGATCGCTCTGCAAACCAATTTGCGACTGAACTCTCTTCCATTTGTAGTAGTACTGGCGATCGGTGAGCCCATTGAAAATTTTGACCATCCTAAAAATTCTATGCGCTCCAACATCTCCTGCATTGGTTTAAGAAGGATCAATGTGCGCGGGTGCCCGTTCTTAAACAATCAGAAGGTCATCACAGCGAGACAGTGTTTTCTTGTCTGTCTGATCGTCAACGTGAGTGCGCTAAAGGATTGTTCCCCAAGGCTCAGAAATATCCTTATATTCTATGGGATAGCCCTTCCCTCTACGACGTCGAATTTCAATTGCCGCCTATCTAGCACAAGAGCCATACCGCACTGCCATTGCCCATCTTGCGTCCGCGGGATCAAAGAGATTTTCCTATGAATCCAATCGTCGATTGGGCGGAACCGCAGCTAAAACTCAGGGCGGATTCATTTGGAGTAGCCCTCTTTTTCGCTCACCACAAGGGCGGTGAACCGTTGATGGAGATGATCGCGCAGTCGTCGGCCTTGCAAGAGCCCATGGCAAACTTTTTTGCCTCTTCGATCGTATTGCGGCTGCTGCGCCAGCCATACCGGCTGCCTGTTCGTGACTTTGCGAAGGCTTTGTTATTCGCTTTGTTCAGATATCGGCTCCACGATTTTTGGCCCCGCTCAGAAAGCCCATGAGGCGGCTCGATGACCACGGCACGCGGCAGTTCGGGCGGCGTCTGCCAAGTAGGCAGCCCAATTTTACGAAGGAAATTGTCGACGATCGGGCGCCACTGCGCAATGCCGTTACGACTAAAAAGACGGTGACCGTCCGTACCAAAAGGACCCGTTTGGATGAAATCGGCCCTACCGCCGGCCTGAGTGAATGCGTCGTAAAACTGGCGGGCCAGATGCGGATTGAAATACCCGTCGTTTTCGGCATACACCCATAAGGTCGGAATACGTGAGGTCTCTCCCAGTATTTTAAAGGTGTCGACTAATTCTCCTTCGGAACACACTTCGCCATGGCTTCGCGAGCCTCGACCACCCGCAAAGTTAATTACCGCTGCGACGCCGTGCGTATTCTTGGCCGCAACCGCCACCGCGCCAATACCTCCGGCCGATTGGCCGACAACCAAAATACGGTTCGGGTCTATACCCGGTCGTTTTTTGAGCTCGTCAATCGCGGCGATGATATCGCGTGCCGTCGTAAAGGCTGCCTTGTCGTAATGGGGAGAATCGCAATCCCCGTATTCTTCATGCCAACGACCTGTGGATTGACCATAGCCCCGACGCATTACGATTGCCGTTACATAGCCGCGGCGGGCAAACTCCATCGCCCGGGCGAAATATTGATGTGTCGTCATCTTGGGGCGACTCGAGCCGTGGCGCGGCGAGCCATGGGTGACGATGGCCAGAGGTCGCAAACTCTTGGCCGGCGGCGTTAAGACCTGTGTTTCGAGATCGTATTTGTTCTTATCAATTGTCACGGAAAGCGTCACCATCTCTTTCTTGACCGCATTGATCGGCGGAATTTCGTTGGAGGAAGAGGTAATTGGTCCTAACGCCAATGAGAGTAAAGCAATGAGAGATGTTGGGCGTTTCATCGCGGTCCTCCGGTATTTTTTGCCGAACTAGGCCGTTCAAAATTAATCAATCAATCCCCAATTTTGGTACTTAATCGTTAATTAAACGAAGCTCAATTGGTTGTGCGTACCATGATGCGAGGGGATAATACTACCGTCCTTTAAACCTTGAGAGTGGGAGCACACGCCATAAGGTTGTTGTCGACGGGAGTGGGGAATGAAGGCGCCGGAACTGGGTTACAAACGAGCTGAAAGCGTCGGCCAGGTAATAGAACTTTTGGCGTCGTATGGTGACGATGCGCGTGTTTTAGCGGGTGGCCAGAGCCTTATGCCCACCCTGAACATGCGTCTTTCAAAACCAAAGCTGCTGGTGGATATTAATCAGTTGAATGCCCTTAAGGGTATTTCATTCGAAGATGGAATCGTACGGGTCGGGGCCCTTGCGCGGCACGCAGAAATCATGCGCTCGACCGTAATCTTTGAGAAGCTTCCGTTGATCGCCGAAGCTATGCCTTATGTCGCTCATGTGGCCATTCGTAATCGAGGTACTTTCGGAGGCAGTATTGCTTTGGCTGATCCGGCTGCGGAATTGCCGGCGTGCGTGCTGGCGCTTGGTGCAACGATCGTAGTTGAAAGCGCTAGAGGGCAGCGTGAAATTCCTGCATCCGATTACTTCAAGGGATTGTTTGAAACCGAGCGTAGGCCAGACGAATTGTTAATCGAGGTTCGCATTCCAAGCATAGGTATGAAAGGCGTCCATGTGTTCTCGGAGCTTAGCCGTCGTCAGGGCGACTTTGCAGTTGCAGGCGTTGCATGCGCGGCGGAAATTGACGGTGATACAATTTCAAGCGCACGTTTGGTCTATTTTGCAAGCGAGGATCGGCCAACCTTAGCAACAAACGCGGTCACTGCAATCACGAATAAGGTGTGGTCCGAAGGCTCCCGAGCTTCTGTGCTAGACGCGTTGGGGGATGATCTGGACCCTATGGAGAACCTGCAAGGCAGTTCTGAATTTAAGCTCCACTTGCAACGAGTGTTGACTGGTCGAGTGCTGGACGAGGCAATAGCGCGGGCGAGGGCTCGATGAGTGACAATACACAGACTATTACCTTAACGGTAAACGGCCAGCAGATTACTCGGCTCGTTCGAATTAGACAGCATCTGGTTGATTTCTTGCGGATTGAGCTTGGTCTTACGGGATCACATCTCGGTTGCGAGCATGGGGTTTGCGGTGCCTGTTCTGTTCGAGTTGACAACTGCGTCGTTCGCGGCTGTTTGATGCTAGCGGTTCAAGTGGATGGCTCGGTTGTCGAAACCGTTGAAGGTTTAACGGAAAGCGGCGAAATTTCTGATTTGCAAGATAACTTTGTTGAGCGAGATGCGTTGCAGTGCGGGTTTTGTACATCCGGTATGCTAATCACCGCGGCGGAACTCCTGCGTGACGCTGCGCCGAAATCACGTGATGAAATTCGAGATTTCCTCTCCGGTAACTACTGCAGGTGTACTGGTTATCACGCGATTGTAGACGCGGTAGAAATGACCCTAAAACAGCGTTTGGAGGGTCAATCATGAATGATGCGATCGACCGAAGCGCCTTCGAGCGAACGAATAGTCACATTGGCCGATCGCTGTCGCGCGCAAGCGCTAGACGCACTGTGGCAGGGCGGGGCAAATATACAGACGACGTTATGCTTCCGCGTACACTGCATGCGGCCTTTGTTCGTAGTCCCTACGCACATGCCTGGATTCGCAAGATCAACGCGGAAGCTGCCGTTGCGATGCCGGGTGTGGCGCTTGTGATGACCGGCGCGGAATTGGCGGAACTTTGTACCGGTCCCTGGGTTGGTGTCCTTTCCTGTTTTGAAGGAATGAAATCCGCGCCACAGTACCCGATGGCTGTTGACCGCGCATGTTGGCAGGGTGAGCCAGTGGTGATGGTCGTTGGTGAGAGCCGGGCTGTTGTTGAAGACGCTTGCGATCTCATCAATATTGAATGGGAGGAAATTCCCCCGACCGTTGATGCGGGAACGGCCCTTGATCCAGACACGGCGGTGCTTCATCCGGAACTTGGTGACAACTTGGCCTTTGCAAAGACGATTGACCGAGGTGATGTGGACAAAGCCTTTGATATTGCGGACCATGTTATTGAAGAATCGTTCAGCTTCGGTCGCCATACCGCGGTGAGCCTAGAACCGCGATCTCTATTAGCGGACTACGATCCAGGCACACAACGCCTGACTATTCATACGAGCAGTCAATGCCCGCATATGATACAAGCGGTGTTTGCCCGGACGCTCGGTATCCCCGAACATAATGTAAGGATTGTCGCCCCAGACGTCGGTGGGTCATTCGGTTTAAAGATCCATACATTTGGTGATGAGGTTGCCTCCACCGCTGCGTCCATGGTTCTGGGCCGACCCGTAAAATTTATAGCTGATAGGCTTGAATCGTTCGTTTCCGATATTCACGCGAGAGAACATCAAATTTTTGCTCGGATGGCATTTCGAAAGGATGGGGAAATCCTAGCAATGGAGATCGATGACCTGGCCGGGGTTGGAGCCTATTCGGCATACCCAAGGACCAGCGTGTTCGAAGCCAATCAAGTTCTCAACATCACTGGTGGTCCCTATAAGTTTGAGAATTACCGCGCCAGCACAAAAGTGGTTTATCTAAACAAGGTACCTACGTCTCAATATCGTGCCGTCGGGCACCCAATTGGCATCTCGGTCGGTGAGCATATGGTTGACCGGGCAGCAGAGCAGACCGGTCTAGATCCTTTAGAGATCCGCCGTCTCAATGTGATGCAAGACGATGCTTATCCGGCATTGGCGCCTTCAGGGGTGCCTGTCAACGACCTTTCACACGAAGCTTGTATCGACAAACTTGTTGAATTGATGGATTACGATAGATTGCGATCTGAACAGGCGGAACTCCGCGAACAGGGTATCTATCGTGGAATTGGGATTGCTGGCTTCATAAAGGGCACGGCGCCTGGCCCTCAGGGTTATTACGGGGCAGGAGGTGCGCCTATTGCTTCTCAGGACGCCTGTACGATCAAACTGGAACCTTCCGGAGGAGTTATCTGCACTGTCGGAGTTACGGATCAAGGCCAGGGTGTCGACACTGTTATGGGACAAATCGCAGCGACAGCGCTTGGTGTATCGATGGAGGCCGTCAGAGTTATCAGTGGCGATACGGATGCCGTGCCCTACGGGGGTGGCACCTACGCTTCCCGTGCGACGGCTATCGGCGGTGAGGCGGTATATCAGGCTAGCCGAGCGTTGCGGACAGAAATCCTTGAAATGGCAAGCATACTGCTTCAAACGGAGGTGACTAAACTTGACATCGTTGATGCTAATGTTGTTGATGCAAACACGGGGCAAGCCCGAATACCGTTATCGGAAATTGGGCGTATAGGCCATTTTCAACTCGGCGAATTGCCGGATGACTACCAACCCATTCTTTCGGCGACACATCGATATCGTTTGACTGAGTTACCCTATATATTCACCAATGGCGTTCACGGTGCTTATCTTGAAGTAGACCCTGAAACGGGGTTCATCCGGCTTTTGAAGCACTGGGTAGTGGAGGATTGTGGGCGTATAATTAATCCAAATCTCGCTGACGAGCAGGTGCGCGGGGGATGCGTCCAGGGTCTTGGTGGGGCATTTTATGAACACTGTATATACGATGATGCAGGACAGCTACTCAATGGATCGATGGTCGACTATCTGACACCGATGGCGGTTGAAATGCCCGATATCGTTGTCGCACATATTGAGACGCCGACTAGCGAATCTGAGCTTGGTGCCAAAGGCGTTGGCGAGTCAGGTACTGGGGCGGCACCGGGAGTGGCGATGTGTGCGGTTAATGATGCGCTTCGACCGTTCGAGACCGTAGTCACAGAACAACCTATGACCCCGGAAGTCGTGCTGCGAGCGCTGGGCAAAATTTAGGAGGCGGTTATGGCTCAGGGAAGTCGCAGGAACTGGGACCAAGATCTCCGGTATTGGATGGGGGTGGTAGAGGCTGAAGGCGAGCTCAAATACATCAAAGGTGCGGAGCCAACCGAGGAGATCGGTGGTATCCTCGATCTTTACCAACGCCGGATGGGAAATGAAGCAATTCTTTTCGACGAAGTTCCGGGCTTCCCAAAGGGCCACAGGGTGCTGGCCAATGTATTAACCTCCGTTCAGCGGATCAATGTCGCGCTCGGTCTTCCGGTAGGAGGATCTGAAAAGGAATTGGTATTGTGGTGGCGTGATTATATGAAAACTGCCCCACGCCATGCTCCCGAAGTGGTTGCGACTGGTGCGTTGCAAGAGAATGTGTGTTCAGGGGATGCTGTTGACATCACGACCATTCCAACCCCGACTTGGCACGAGCACGACGGGGGACCTTTTATTGGTACTGGTTGCATGGTGGTGATGAAGGATCCGGACAGCGGCTGGGTCAACTATGGCGCATATCGCGTGCAAGCTCACGGCCCAAGGACAGCTTCGGTAATGATGTCACCAGGCCGCCACGGCCGGCTGATTATGGATAAATACCATGCTAGAGGAGAGCCCTGCCCCGTTGCCGTGGTGGCAGGTATGCATCCGGCCCTGCTAATGATTGCCGGTCTTGAAATTCCACAGGACGTAAGTGAGTACGACGCTGTCGGAGGTATCTTTGGTGAGCCCGTTAAGGTTCTGGAGATGCCGCGCACTGGAATACCGGTTCCAGCGAATGCGGAGATTGCGTTTGAAGGATATATCGAAGAGGGCGATTTCATTGAAGAGGGACCGCTTGGTGAGTGGACTGGATATTATGCCGGTGGCAAGCGACCGCAGCCGACAATCCGTATCGAAAATTTTATGCATCGCGATGGGCCCGTCTTGCTTGGTGTAATTCCGGCCGTGCCACCTAACGACAATACATACTACCTCGGTAGTTATCGCAGCGGTGCCGTTTGGAACCAATTGGAGGCGGCTGGGGTTCCCGATATACGAGGAGTTTGCGCGCATGAAGCAGGGGGCAGTCGGATGTGGCTGACTGTCTCAATAAAGCAGCGATACGGCGGGCATTCCAAGCAGGCGGGGTTGGTTGCATCACAATGCTACGCCGGTGGGTATGCCAACCGTTGGGTCGTTGTTGTTGACGATGATATTGATCCGACAAATACGAATGAAGTTCTGTGGGCGATGTGTACGCGCTTCGATCCTCGCATGGATATGGAAAGGCTGGACGGCTGTTGGAGTACTACTTTGGACCCCATGTGTTACGATGGCGATACAGATAAGCGCAATTCCCGCGTGGTCATCGACGCTTGCCGGCCGTGGGAGCGGTATCAGGAATTTCCAGTCGTGGCCCGTTCTAGTCGTGAACTGGACGACCGAATTCGGGCGAAGTGGGCGGACATTTTGCCGGAAGGTATATGATCAATTTGGTGACTAGCCCAAAAGAAGGTGGCTTCGGTGTAGGCGAATCGGTTCCAAGGAAAGAGGACCAGAGGTTTCTTCGTGGGAAGGGTATGTACGTCGGCGACGTGCATGTACCGGGCACGTTGGATGTAGCATTCGTTCGGAGCCCTTATGCGCATGGTTGGCTGCGTGGAATCGAGTTTTCTAATGATGCTGCGGAGTGGATCTATACTGCTGAGCGCTTAAGCAAAATCAAGCCGGTTCGTGTAGAGCCCTCGGTGCCAGGATTCAAGGCGTCTGATCATCATGCTCTCGCGAGTGACAAGGTAAGGTTTGTTGGCGAGTGCATTGTTGCATGTGTCGGTGTCGATCGGGCCGCGGCTGAGGATTTGGCCGATAAAATCGTTGCCAACATCGAAGAGTTACCAGCGTTGACCGATCCGTTAGCCGCGCGCGACGCGCCGGTTTCCTTGGTTCATGATGCATGGGGTGACAATGTTTTCGTCCAAGCGGATATTCAAGGCGGAGATATTGAAAGCGTCCGCGACGCCCCTGTTGTTGTAACCCGGGACTATCGGATGAACCGCCAATCCATAGTGCCGCTGGAGGCGCGTGCGGTGTTGGCTTATTGGGATGAACGAGCCTCTGAGCTTGTAGTCTATCTATCGACACAGATACCGCATTTGATGCGAACCGGATTGTCGGAGGTTCTAGGGTTGCCTGTCCATAAGCTTCGCATTATCGCTCCTGATGTTGGCGGTGGTTTTGGGGGGAAGGCTAGGCTTATGCCCGAGGAGATCGTCGTCTGCGCGATTGCACTCGATACTGGTAAGCCTATCCGCTGGTTGGAAGATCGACGTGAACACCTGATGGCAGCGCCTCAAGCGCG
This sequence comes from Pseudomonadota bacterium, assembly GCA_036337155.1. Taxonomy (GTDB): domain Bacteria; phylum Pseudomonadota; class Alphaproteobacteria; order UBA8366; family UBA8366; genus UBA6544. Next base: position 110,768 of record JAYZET010000018.1, read on the forward strand.
TGAGCATGTATATCGCATCACTGCTTATGCAAACCGGCAAGGCGTTATAAAGGGGATCGACGCTGAGCTAACGGTTAATGCGGGAGCATACGCACTATGGCATTCTGGTCCTTTCATGGAGACAGGAATGGCCGCGCGGAACCTTGTTGGTCCTTACCATATAGACCACTTGCGATGCCGCACCTGGACCGTTGCGACCAATAAGCCGCCCATGGGTGTTTATAGGGGTGTTGCACGTCCTGGTGCCTGCTTTGCGATTGAACGTACAATTGATGAAGTGGCCCGCGCGGTAGGCAGAGATCCGCTACACGTTCGAATTGCCAATATGGTTTCTGCAGACCAAATGCCGTTTGAGAGCGCCGGCGGGATGTTATTTGATAATGGCGATTACCCCGAAAGTGTTCGTCGTGCGGCGGACTTGGTAAACTACGAGGGTGTGCGTGCAAAGCAAGCGGAGACGGCGTCAGATAACCGAATGTGGGGTGTAGGTCTCGCAAGTTACACTGAGCAAACCGCACATGGTGCAGAGGAATGGACCCGTCGGGGTTCTCCAATTATACCGGGTTTCGAGAGTGCGACAGCGCGAATGAACCCGGATGGCACGCTAGTGTTGCTGGTTGCAATTCATTCGCACGGCCAGGGGCTGGAGACCACACTGGCGCAAATTGCAAGCGAAGAACTTGGCATTCATCCCGAAGACGTCACAGTCAAGTTTGGAGATACCGGCACTTCGCCGTTTGGATTTGGGACCTTTGCCTCGCGTTCCATGGTGATGAGTGGGGGCGCTGTATCGAATGCCTGTGTTTTGATCAGGGAAAAACTGGCGCATATCGCGGCTCATCATTTGCAGTGCGATACAGCGGCAGTGAGTTTTGCAGATGGTGCCGCTTACGGTGCCTCTGGATCAATCCCACTCGCTGAACTGGCCCGGGCGGCGCATCTCCGGCAGGATTGTTTGCCCGATGGGCTCGATCCTATACTAGATGCAACCGTTACCTATGAGCCAAGCTCGTCAAGCGGTGTGTTTTCTTATGCCACTCATGCCGCTGTTGTCGCGGTCGACCCGGAATCCGGCGCGGTTGAGTTAATGGATTATGCCGTGGTCGAAGATTGTGGCAACGTGGTCAATCCAATGATTGTCGACGGTCAAATCGTTGGCGGGGTGGCTCAAGGCATCGGCACAGCTCTATACGAAGAGAGTGTCCACGACCACAAAGGTCAGCCGCTCGCGACGACCTTAGCTGATTATTTGCTACCTGGCGCAACAGAGGTGCCTAAAATAAAGATTGGACACATGGTGACCCCAGCGGCACATACGCGATATGGCTTGAAAGGTATGGGAGAAGGGGGTGCGATTGCGCCGCCTGCAGCAATAGGCAATGCCCTGCGCGATGCACTCGCTGACATTGGAGCGGAATTCAATGAAACCCCATTCACTCCTGAGCGAATTTTAAAGGCTTTGGCAAGGGCTAGAACATAGAAAATATTTTCAAATTTGACATTATTTTCGTCGGTCTAATCGCCTGAAGAAAATATTTTGGCGACCCTAAGAAATTTCAATCTGCAAGGTCTATAATCCAAACGTTCTATGCCTGATATGTTTAATTAACTCTATAATATTTTGTTGAGTGGGGTGGCTTAGTTATGAGTAATTGGACACCGCATGGTCTCTTAATTTCTGACCTAACTACCAATGTCTCGAGGCTTCAATGTATTCATTGCTAATTGCTGCAAGAATTTGTGAAGATTCGTTCGTGGGAGATTTTCCTAAGTGAATCCAGCTGTGTAACGGTGAGGAATGAGATTTATAAGTTTTGATTACAAATTTCTTCTTCGCTTTTGCCTCCGCGCCTTTGCAACTTTAGGCGACGTTCAATTCAACGAGATAGTAACTAGGTATAGAATTGTATGCCATCTCCCGATAGGAGAAGGCGCCCCTTAGCAATCCTAGCATCGAAGCCATGTTTGAGATGTCATTGTGAATAACGTAGCTGTGATGCTGTGTTAAGTAGAAAAATTCTAACAATAAATGATAACAATTCGCATTTGCATTTGAGAATACTATATTATAATGATAATTACTCGCATTTTAATCTATGACATTGGAGGCCCCTTAATGACCGGCCGCGGAATGACGGATTTGGCTCTGCTAGGTATTACCCAGCAAGGGCCGATCGCCATAACCAATATCGTTCAGGCTTTGCAATCATTAATCCCAGAGCTTTGGTATCCAACCGTTAGCGTGATTGAAGGAGCGATAAAGCGAAATGTCGCAGAGTTAAATTTGTGTATTGTCGAACTGCATTCGACCGACGAAGCGTTGACCCTGACGCCAAAGGGAGAAGAAAAACTAGAATTGTTGCTTAAGTCGGATCCTGGTGATCTTGAAGGTGTAACACCCGTCGTGGCAGACGCCTTACAGTTCTGTTTTCTTGATACAGCGAGTGCCAAGACTGTTGAATACGTATTGCGGCGTCTAAAAGATCGCGCTGACCGCCGCCTCGCGGAATTTTCTGTTCGCAGTCAGCGCTGTCCCAACAAGGGCCATTTCACGCGTTTATGGATAGGCATGGAACAGCGTCGTTTGGAAGCTGTGTCACAGCTTATCGGGTCAATCAATCGTGATTGTGTTGCGGCGGCAAGCCGCGCCCAAGCGGTTACAAACACAGCCGACATATTGGGCCGCATGACTAATGTCCCAACATTGAGGTGAGCCTATATGTGCCAAGTATGTGAACAAAGAGAGAAAGACTTCCAGACAACCGGTAGTAGGCGACGTATATGGGAGTTGCCTGTTGGTTGGCACTGTTCGGTAATAGGGACTTGCCTGTCTCTTGGCGAATTACGCAGTTTAGCGAAAAAGTGTTCGCTAAAAATTCAGCCTAATTTTCCGGCTGACTACCAAATTCACGGATTTTTCACTCAGCAAGCGGGCGAACCCAACAAGATCGCAAAATTGTTAAACAAGCTATTAGATCGCCGTTACGCTGGGGCCATTAAGAAGGCCCGCACGTTAAAAACCTCTGACGAACTTGAAAATTATTGGAATAATGCACTCGATGGTGGAGATATTGCAGGTCCTTATTGGGCTATGATTAGCCATCCCTGCGCTACCTATGCTTTGTCAGAACGGGCTTTTGCCGACATTCATATGCTCTCGCATATCGTCGGTGCATCTAACCGAGCTGATATCCGAAAGATAAGGTCTTACGAAGAAGAACTTGCTCGTTCACGTGAGGAACTCTCAAAGCAACGAAAACGCCACATCAAGCGACTGGAGAAAAAAGATCAGGAGATCCTGGCACTGCAAGAAAATGTGGTGCAGTTGAGATCAAGAATCGAACTTATAGATCAACAAATTCAGGGTCCCGCGCCATCCACGGAAAAACACGCTACCTCCTTGGAAGGAGAATTGGCACACCTGAGAGGGAAATTGGGTGAATCGGCAACAATAATTGCTGAATTTCAGTCCTCGAAAAAAACACTTACAGAGTTGGTTAATGTTCTCCACGAGGAGAACAAATCTTTGGAACTCGCCCTATTGCAAAATGAGAGTAGAGATAATTTGGAAAGCCGATTCGAATTAGATGGCCGGCGCATTCTTTACGTTGGTGGACGGCCACATACCGTCCATCGCCTGCGTTCGTTGGTAGAAACTTGGAATGGTGAACTAATTCACCATGACGGAGGATTGGAAAGGTCGATTGGTGAACTGGCCCGTGCCGTGACAGCTACTGACCTAGTGATCTTTCCGACGGACCGTGTCAGCCATGATGCGGCTACTACAGTCAAACGTCTCTGTAGGCAAACATTGAAACCGTATAAACCGGTTAGATCGTCCGGCATTGCGTCTTTTGTAGCTGGTTTGAGGGACGGATTGGAACAAGAATGCCAACCACCGGCCGCGCAATGAACCAATCTTTTGTGTTTCTCTGTTTATTTAAAAACATCAACTTTCGGTAAATTCAAGTTGGTAGAAGTACGTTCCAACTGGGGCTGACTTGAAAAAATGAATGACGACAATTTCATATATCGACTAATTTAAGTGAGGAGCCATGCAAAGAGAAACGAGCTTCTATATTGATGGAAATTGGGTTGGTCCAAGTGCTGAACGTGAGCTTGAGGTCATCAATCCGGCCAATGAAACAGCTTTTGCAGTTATATCCTTGGGTTCGGAGGCTGATGTTGATCGCGCAGTTTCTGCAGCCCGGGCCGCTTTTCAGCAATGGAGTGCTGCGCCACATGCAGAGCGGTTGGACAAGCTGAAAGCTTTAGAGGTCATCTATAAGCGCAGAATCAACGAAATTGCTGAAGCGATTTCAGCCGAAATGGGGGCGCCAATATCCTTGGCAATCAATGCGCAGGCGGCTGCTGGTTTGGGGCATATCAAGGCATTTATACATACTCTCAAAACATTCGAATTTGAACATCCACTTCGGGAAGACTCAAAGGGCGAGTACATCATCCATGAACCGATCGGGGTGTGCGGTCTCATAACCCCGTGGAACTGGCCTATGAACCAGGTTACATTGAAGGTAATACCAGCTGTTGGCGTTGGTTGCACCGTAGTGCTGAAGCCGTCAGAGGTTGCACCGATTTCCTCGAATTTGTTTGCTGAAATGATGGATGAGGCTGGGTTTCCCGATGGTGTCTTCAATCTCGTACACGGTGATGGGCCAACAGTCGGTGGCGCAATGAGCCGACACCAAGACATCGACATGATGAGTTTCACAGGTTCCACTAGAGCTGGTATTTTGGTCTCTAAAGCAGCCGCGGATTCGGTGAAACGGGTCGCATTGGAACTCGGTGGCAAGGGGGCCAATATCATATTTGGCGATGCCGACGTGCAAAAAGCGGTTCGCCGTGGCGCAGTCCATTGCTTTAATAATTCCGGCCAATCCTGCAATGCGCCAACCCGTATGTTAGTAGAACGCTGCGTTTATAAAGAAGCGATCGAGGTGGCACGTGAGACTGCCGAGAACACTCAAGTAGGCAAGCCGGATCAGGAGGGTCAACACATAGGGCCTCTCGTGTCAAAGCAGCAGTTCGATAAAGTTCAGGATCTGATAAAGGCTGGTATAGACGAAGGAGCCAGGCTGATAACCGGAGGGGTCGGTCGTCCGAAAGGGTTTGACCGTGGCTATTTTGTGCGACCAACAGTATTTGCGGATGTTAACAACGACATGCGCATTGCACGAGAAGAAATCTTTGGACCTGTGTTGTCAATCATCGCTTTCGATACTGAAGAAGAGGCAATCCAGATATCAAACGACACCAGCTATGGACTGACTGACTATGTGCAAAGTGGTGATGGTGAGCGGGTAAACCGGGTAGCCCGTCGTTTGCGAGCAGGAATGGTTCAGGCCAACGGTGCCTCGCGCGCATCAGGCAGCCCGTTTGGCGGATACAAGCAATCTGGCAATGGTCGAGAAGGCGGTTCCTATGGATTGATGGAGTTCCTTGAGGTAAAGGCGGTTTCCGGCTGGCACGCACAAGGTTAACTGAAAGGTAATCCTTCAGTTTCGAACCAATTGTGTCAATCTGCGCAATCAATGACGGGAATACGGGGTAGCAGATATGTTTAGCCCCGTTGATTTTATACGCAAGATACCATTTTTTTACGGTTGGATAATCGTGGGATGCGCGATGGCAGCAAATTTTGCTCGTCAGGGTGCAGCGGTAGCCACGCTTTCGGTCTTTGTCGTTCCAATGTCTCAAGAGTTCGATTGGTCAATGACCGCCTTCTCGGGGGCAGTATCTTTAGGTGGCCTTCTAGGTGCCTTTATCTCTCCAAAGGTCGGTGAAATGGTTGACCGGCGTGGGGCCGGACAAATTTTGGCGATTGGGACGCTCTTAATTGGCGTCAGCATGTTAGCGTTATCGCAGACAAGCTCATTGGTGTGGTTTTATATCGCCTTTTGCCTTGGGCGGATGATATTTGCTGGCCCTTTTGAAATAGCAATAACCAGCGCAGTCGCGAATTGGTTTATCCAACTAAGGGGGCGAGCTATGTCATTTGCAGCGCTTGCTCACAGCATAGGCTTGACTGTATTGCCGATTATTGCGTTTACGGTCATCGATCAATGGGACTGGCGGGCCGGATGGCTTGCTATCGCTTTTCTTGTGTTGCTCGTTGGCGTAATTCCAAATTTATTTTTGATGATTCAGCGCCCGGAAGATGTCGGGCTGCACCCTTATGAGAGAAGTCAGTCATCGTCGAAAGAAACGGTTGAAAATCAAATAAAAGCAGATGAGCTAGAAACGAATTTTACACGTGGGGAAGCTTCGCGGACCCGAACATTTTGGGTGCTTATTGCATTTTCACTTTTCATTTATCCCGTGCAAGCGGGCGTAAGCCTTCATCAGGCGCCCCATTTAGTTAATCGCGGGTTTTCCCTCGCTGTAGCCGCAACAGCCGTGAGCAGTTTTTCATTTATGGCTGCGATCGGAGGGTTGATATTTGGCCAACTTGAAGATCGGTTTGGGATTAGGCGCAGTTTGGCAGGCGCGGCGTGGTTGATGGCAATCGGAACTGCCATCATGCTCTCGGCGTTCAATGTGTGGACTGCATATTTGTCGGCAGCTACCTTTGGCGTTGGGATTGGCGGTCTGATGACACTGTTGCCAGTCGCTTGGGCTGATAATTTTGGTAGGCAGAATTTGGGTGCGATTAGAGGCATCTCATTACCTATACAGACGCTTGCCCAGGCTTCGGGTCCGCTTATTTCGGGCATACTTTTCGATTTTTCAAATGCATACGACTTATCCTTAATGTTGTTTTCGATATTCGGCATCATTGCAGGGTTTTTCGCGCTTTTCGCCGTGGGACCCGAAAAATCGAAGTTATACAATTGATAATAATTATTACTTGCGCATATGAAAATTATACCATACAATGATAATGATAATGATTAGCGATATTGGCTATCTGTTGATGTGTAACCTGGCTCGGACTTAGGGCTACAAGTGTTCTCTCCGTGGGAGCCACGTGGAATTTGGGAAGATAATTCTCGCCGCGTGGCTCCCCACTCCATAAACGGAATTTTAGTTGCGGGAGCGAACCGAAAGCGCCAGCGGGGATTTATTGAGGATCGCATGAGCGTGAATTTACGGAACAAAAGAGAAAATAAATCCTTACCGATTGAGATGGAAGAATTAATCGACGCCGAGAGGCTCCTGCTAAAATCTTACCGTCGATGGGTTGTGGGGATGCAATTATGTGATAACCAGTATTTGAAGTCCGTTTGGATCGATCTTTCGACTGCTTTCGGCGTAAAAAGCGCTCAGTCTATAATTGGTGGTCTACAAAGCGTAATTGCGGCAATTGGTGGTGCGTCGAGACGCCCCATCCGGCTATATCCTTTGTGCTGCGTTTTCGTCTGCGCGGACGAATTGTTATTTCTGTGTTTGATTAGTGCGTGCCAAAGCCGCAATCATTTTCTCGCCCGCTGCACGGCAAATTGGATAGTTTCGGCCAACGGCACATCAGATCTAATCGAGGGATGCCGGCGGATTGCTGAAGCGCTGACAGAAAAAGATATTGTGTTACCAATCCGCACTGATCAACAGCAATCCGCTGCTGGAGAAGTTTTTAATGAGACAAACCAATTTAATTGCGCTCCGCCTCAACTGCGTGTTGTAGAAGGGGGCGCGTGATAGCGGGTGTCCCTAATGTCGATCTGAGGACTTGCTCATGAACTCCTTAGGACGCGTTTTCGTACATATGCTCCTGGATATAATTTGGTAGGCCAGCGAGTTCGATCCTCGTCTCCTGTGTTTCAATCCAGTCAATATGTTCTTCTGTATCCTCAAGGATATTTTCGAGGATTTCCCGCGAGACATAGTCCCGCATTTGTTCGCATATCGCGATTGCTTCTTTAAGACAGGCTTGGTTGTTCTGCTCGCTGCCCATGTCGCACTTATAGATCTCGGGAACATTCTCGCCAATCCGGAGTTTGCCAAGATCTTGCAGGTTAGGCAGGCCCTCAAGCATCAGTATACGCTCTACCAAGAGATCTGCGTGTTTCATTTCACCTATTGATTCTTCATACACTTTATCTGCGAGGCGTTTTAACCCCCAGTTCTTCAGTATGCGAGCATGAAGAAAATATTGATTGATTGCCGTCAATTCGTTTTTGAGAATTAAGTTTAGTTGATCAATTACCGTCGCATCTCCCTGCATTTTCATCTCCTACAATAACAGTGAATAAATTCCACAGTGGAACGTACACGGGTCGAGTGAATTTAGACAGTAGAAAATATGAAAATATACCTACAACTCATTGATAATTAATATCATTTGAGAGTTTTAATGCGAAGCATTATCAGGCGTCCCCAAGGGGCATCTGGGCATGCGCTGATAAGATTGAATTACCGTTGCTGCGATTTGATTCCAGAGATCAAATTCGCCAACTAATCAATTAATCCGCCCACAAGCCTAGACAGAGACGCTGATGAGACGACCTGATCTCTAGACAACTGTCGCAGTTATTGATAATCACTCGCATCGCTAATTAGATAGCTGTTTGGCCGCATGTACATTTGCATTTGCAATGCCATGACCGATCGTGAAGTTCGAAATGCTATTGATGCTGGTGCGGGTGATTGGCATGAGGTTCATTCTTATCATGGTCACAAGCCGAATTGTGGTCAGTGCGAATGTGAAATTGAGGATGAAATCTCGAGGCTTCGGTAACCATCCGCAACTCTCAACTTAAACGAATTGCGACTGACTTTGCGTTCTGGTCGAGATTGGGTTGGTTCTTTGGCACACCATAAAGCCGTCGGATATGCCAAACTTTCTGGCGTCAATCTGGAGAAAAAAGAAATTATCCGTCCGGGGCTGTCAGGAGATAAAAGTTACTTCTACCGAATTAGCCTCGGAACGCTGACCCAACTTAATTTTAGTTGCTAATTGCCTAAAATACGAAAATAAGAATTAATCGCAATTTTTACTTGCCCAATTGTCGTAAACCATTATGCTGCGGATGATTGTGAGAATCATTCTTATCATTTAGTTGTCAGAGGATTACCCATGCTGAAAACCAACACACTAGGGCCGGTCGCCCTATCCATTGTCTTGTTGTCGAGCACAGCAATTGCCGACGATATGGTCTATTCAGGTTTTCCTGTCACCGTAAATGGGTATGCCGGTAAAAAAACAACGTCGACCGCCTATACGGGACAAATTGCACGACATGTTTTACACGATTCCCTCAAGAAGCTGGCGGGTTCTGGCAATGGTAAACCTGATGCAAACCTAAAATCCAAGATGCTGTCCTATTACAAAAACAAGGATAAGGGCCGGGTCATAATTGCGCCGAAAACTAAGGGACCTTTCGTCGTTAAGCAGACGGGTGTCGATGACATTAGCAAAGGTAAGAACCTCATTGGCAAGACTTATAAGGGAACGATCACGGGCATGCCCAATAACATGACGGGACCGGGGCTTGTCGAGTTTTGGATCGGTAAGGCTTCCGCTGCCAATAAGGGCGTCGATATGGCTAATGGGTACAATTATCCTCAGCTGATATCAAAATTCATCATGGGCGCCGTATCTTACAATCAGGCGGTCGATAATTATCTTGATGAAAAACTATCGGCGAAAAAAAAGCCAAATGACAAGCCTTATAAAAAAGGTGCTCCATATACGGGGAAGGAGCATTCTTGGGATGAAGCCTTCGGGTACTTTGGTACGCCTGCACATACTATGCATCTAACACCTAAGCAGGTTTACGAAATTGCGAAGATGGGCAAAAAATCAAAGCCCCCAGAAAATGCTTTGAAGTTTGCTGATCATAACAAGGACGGGAAAGTTGATTTGAAAACTGAAATGACTTTCGGTCCTGCTTATTATGCCGCAGGTTTTGATAAAGGTGGAAAAACAAAATACCTCCACACCATTACCAAGGCTTTTTTGGATGGTCGCAAGTTGATCACTGAGGCCAACGGTAAGAAGTTAACTGACGCTCAGCGCTCAACGTTAAAGGGTTATGCAGCGACAATTTCTTCGAATTGGCAGAAAGTTTTGGCGGAAGCCACGCACAAATATGCTGGTTCCGTCTACAATGACATGTCTAAGTTGAAGACCATCATGGAATCCAAAGGAGATACCTCAAAGCAACTCAAGAAATACATCAAGCATTGGGGTGAGTTGAAGGGCTTTAGTCTGGCGCTGCAGACCGGCAAGGAAAATCTGGGCGAGACCGCGACCCGACTTAATCGAATGATTGGGGCAGGGCCTCTGATGCCGAACCTCAGCCAGGTGGTCGATATAGACAGCAAGGGAAATTTCGTTCGCGATCAAGGCGGTTCATGGGGCGAGTATATGCTTCACATGGCCAAAATTCAGAAACTGTTGGTTGATAAATTTGGCGTCACGGCTCGTAGTAAGGCGATTTCAGGCAACATCGCCGACCTCACCAAGAAACTTGGAGGAGGATCGAGCGCCGAGAACGACTAATCCAGTCTCTTCACGTAACTTTGCCGGTGCGGGATAGTTAGGCCTCCCCGTACCGGCAGATTTTTGGAGAACCCATGGAAGCGGCGATCTTTGAATATATCGACCGATTAATAGATTCCTTCCTGAACCCGCAAAAACGTGTCTTTGCGGGTTATATGATTTCTGCCCTGGCGATTGCGTTTATCGTGGTGTTATTGCGTTCCCGCGGGTCGTTCAATAACACTTGGCGCGAGCTTTCCTCTCCCGATATTTGGTGGTCGAGGTCGGCACGTTCCGACTACTTAATAATGCTCCTTAACCAAGTAGTAATGATGGGCATTCTGCCGCGTCTTGTTACGAAGCTGGCTGTGGCCACCGTGATATTTGAGGCGATGCACATATGGTTCGACGGACGTCCGGTTCTATGGGAGGAAATACCAATCTGGACTGTTGCCGCCGCCTTTACGCTGTCACTCTTCCTCCTTGATGATGCCGCGAAGTATCTCGTGCATCGTATCCTTCACGGAATACCGTTTTTTTGGTGCTTCCACAAAGTCCACCACACTGCGGAGACACTCACCCCGTTTACTGTCTATCGGACGCATCCAGTGGAAGGAATAATTTTCGCGTTGCGTTCGGTTGCCGTGCAGTCGATCACAACTGCCGGATTCGTGTTTTTCTTTGGAGACCGTGCGGAGTTGGTAACAGTGCTTGGTGCGAACGTCTTCCTATTCGCTTTTAATGCAGCTGGTTCGAACCTTCGCCATAGCCATGTTTGGATCAGTTATGGCCGTACCATTGAACGCTTTTTAATTTCCCCTGCGCAGCATCAACTTCATCATTCGGTCGAACGTTGTCATGGTGACGCCAACTTCGGGGCTGTACTTGCCATATGGGATCGGCTTGGCGGTAGTCTTCAGTTGGCTGGGACCGAGCCGCCGGTGCGATTTGGGCTCAGTGACAATAGGTCCACCTCCCACGATATGGCCAATATATATTTGGGTCCCTTCATCGAGGCTATTTATTGCCTGCATCGATCAATAAGAAAAGGAATTGAGAAGATGTCCGTTTTCCGCAATCACCGCACTACCCGGCGAGCTGCCATTAATGGAATTGTCGGGTTGTTTTGTTTATGGGTCTTAGTGGCATCGGCATCGGCGGCGGCGGGTGAATTGAACATCTATTCGCACCGGCAGCCATTTTTGATCAAACCCTTTATCGAAGCTTATAAGGCCGAGACAGGTACCAAGATTAATATTGTCTATGCTTCGAAAGGTTTGGCCCAACGGCTGCAGGCTGAGGGTGCGCGCAGTCCGGCGGACGTCATTCTGACTGTCGATATTGCACGATTGTATGTCTATTCGGATAAAGGGCTATTGGCACCCGTCGAATCTCAAGTTTTATTGAGCAATATTCCAACCCATTTACGAGCTCCGGATAAAACCTGGTTTGCCTTTTCAAAGCGTGCCCGGGTTATTGCTATAGCCAAAAGCGCTCAGGACGCATTTGCTATAAAACGCTATGAAGACTTGGCGGACCCAAGGTGGCGCGGGCGGGTATGCTCGCGTCCTGGAAGCCACGTTTATAACCGCGCCCTTCTTGCTTCGATGATTAATGCTGTTGGTGCCCAGACCGCTGAGGATTGGGCGGCTGGGGTCATGAAAAACCTAGCACGACGGCCGCAAGGAAACGATCGGGCGCAGGTGAAAGCTATTTTCGAAGGTGTTTGCGACATTGCCATCATTAACAATTATTACTATGGCAAGCTGAAGCATTCCGATAAGGCGGCGCAGCGTGATTGGGCTGAAGCGGTTCGGCTAATCTTCCCCAATCAGGACGGTCGAGGCACACACGTAAACATTTCTGGCGGCGGTGTAGCCAAGCATTCGAAGAATAAGGCAGAGGCTATCCGTTTCCTCGAGTTCTTGACGTCCAGCGCGGCACAGGATCTATACGGGTCTGTGAATTACGAATATCCTGTAAACCCAGCAGCAGATGTGCCGAAAGAATTGCGTTCATGGGGAGTTTTCAGCGAGGACAAGATGCCGATAGCCCGCATTGCTGAATTGGCACCTAAAGCTCAGATGATAATAGACCGAGTTGGATGGTAGCACTCCGGCATGCGCTGACCGGCCGAGATTTTAGCCTTTGGTTGAATCCCTGGAAACTGGTAACGATTATTCTCGTCGTTGTAATGCTGCTGCCGATTGTCGCCATTGTATTCGCAGCTTCAGGTGACAGCGGCGGTCTTTGGGGTCATCTTTCCCAAACAGTATTACCGCGCTACGTAGTCAACACACTTAGCTTAATGTTGGGTGTAGGAGTGTTGAGCCTGCTATTTGGGGTCAGCACGGCATGGATCGTCTTCCGTTATGAGTTTCCTGGGCGCCGAATTGTACAATGGGTTCTTCTGTTGCCAGCCGCAATGCCCGGTTATTTGATCGCGTATACATACACGGATTTTCTTGAATATGCTGGTCCTGTACAAGTATGGCTGAGAGATATCTTTGGCTGGAGTAGCGCGAGAGATTACTGGTTTCCCGAAATACGCTCCATGGGTGGCGCCATCCTAGTGCTCGGCGCTGTCCTCTATCCTTACGTTTATATTATGGCGCGTACAGCCTATCTTGTGACGCCGGCTTCGTTATTCGAGGTGGGTAGGGTTGCGGGCCGCAGTCTATTTTGGAGCGTAGCACTTCCTCTTGCTCGGCCGGCTATCGTGGCCGGGTTAGCACTCGTCCTTATGGAGACCCTCTCTGATTTCGGAACGGTCGAGTATTTCGCGATTGAGACTCTCACTCTTGGTATCTTCAATGTTTGGCTTGGTATGAATAGCCTGACGGCGGCGGCTCAGATTGCGTGTTTTAGCTTTTTGTTTGTGATTGCATTATTGACGGTTGAAGTGCTATCGCGGGCGCGTCGCCGGTTTGTTGACACGACGAGGCGCTCTGCGTCTTTGTCACCGGAACGAGTTCGCGGACGTCAAGCCATTGGTTGCCTGGCGGCGTGTCTTACACCGGTTGTGGTCGGTTTTGCCGTGCCTGTTACGGTGTTGTTGAGTTTCGTTTTTAAGGGTTATTCCATTGAACTCGATATTACGATGATCGAGGCGGCGGGAAATTCGATTTTCATCGGACTAGTGGCGGCAATTTTGGTGATAGGTACGGCTGCCTTGATCGGATTGGTTTCCATGTTCGAAAAGGGAGTGTGGCTATCAAGATTTTCGGCGCTTGCTTCGTTCGGATATGCCTTTCCAGGCACTATACTGGCAATAGGTGTCGTGACTGTTGGTGGTGGTCTAGATCGATTGCTGGCTGCGGGTTTTGAAGGGGTACTCGGTATTCCCTATGAGGGATGGCTGACTAGTGGGGTAGGTCTCATTATTTTTGCGTGTGTCATCAGGTTCCAGGCGGTCGGCTACGGAGCCGTAGTTACCGGGTTAGGGCGGGTCTCAACAAATATGTTAGAGGCTAGTCGCATGCTTGGGCGAGGCGTAGCCGAGAGTATTTGGCGGGTTATGCTGCCAATGATAAGGCTCTCCTGTTTAGCCGGAGGGCTCCTCGTTTTCGTCGATGTCATGAAAGAACTTCCGATGAGCCTGCTGCTTCGCCCTTTCAATTATGAGACGCTGGCGACTTTCGTCTATCAATTCGCCAAGGACGAGCTCCTGGAGGAAGCGGCACTGCCGGCGCTGGCGATTGTTGTTACGGGAATTATCCCCGTGATTTTGATGAATATGACGCTTAATCGCATAAGCGAGCGTTGATTTGGCAGGTTAGTGAATTTTTAGCTTTAGGCTTCCAGTTCAATTTTTTTTTGAAATAAAACTTGCGTGATGTGTGTGGTATTGATATGTGAATGATACTGATTCGCATTTGCAATAAAGTTCTAGAATGTTCACACTTATAGGCGCCCAGGCAAGCCGAATGACGGCCCTAAACTCTACTGCCATCCCGTCTTTCGGAGGCGCCGCTCCGGGCTCGGCGTCCCGTCTAAACCGTGTACCCATACCTCTCATTCACGGTCGGGCGGCTCGTCGAGCCCAAAACTTGAGATGTTGAGGTAGAGAATATTGGATACGCAAAGTAGACATATCGGCCTCGTAAACATTCGACGTTTCCAGCAACTTAGTTTTGCTGAACAGCTAACACTGTGGTCGGTTCGAATGTGGTTACGTGCCTATTGTCGCAGATCGGAGATGTTCGCGACTGTTCACGAGGCCTTCGAACTCCTTGGGATAGCGGACGCTGGAAGAGCGTTCGACGATGGGATGGCGATCCTCGCAATTGGCACCCATCAAGATCTGTTATTCTTGAACGTGGACAGCCAATACATCTCGCAAGATGAAGGCGATTTCCTCGAGGTACTGGCAGCCTTTCAGAAGGAGGACGACGATCGGGCTCGCGCTCAATTACATGTATGGATGCCGGTCTCAAGTTGCCGCGTTGCGTGCGCTGCATTCAAAAAATTTGCAAATCAGTTAGCAAAAAGTGGACTGCTGATTGGAACGGAAGGCGATGCTGCTTTCGTTGGCAGCAAGTCTCCGAATCTCACAATTCATGCCAAAAGCTTGCATTAAGAGAGGAGTAAGAATATGGACAAACCGAACCATCTTGAGCCTGGGGCTCGTGTACCTCAAGTCAATTTTCGGACCCGCAATGGCAATGAATGGGTGGACCTAAATTCGGGCCAGGTTTTCGACGGCAAGGTAGTGGTTTTATTCGCTTTGCCAGGCGCTTTCACGCCGACTTGCTCTAGTACGCACCTGCCAGGCTATGTGGCTATGTCTAGCCAGCTAAAGTCTTCTGGCATCGATGAAATTTACTGTCTTTCGGTAAATGATGCCTATGTCATGAATGCCTGGGCGAAGGACCAACGCATCGATGGCGAGGTCCGGATGCTGCCAGATGGCAACGGAACCTTCACCGAGGGCATGGGAATGTTGGTGGATAAGAGCGACCTAGGCTTTGGGCCTCGTTCTTGGCGTTATTCAATGCTCGTCAACGACGGCGTTATTAAAAAAATGTTCGCTGAAGATTTCACGGCACCCGGAGACCCATTCGAGGTAAGCGACGCGGCGACAATGTTAGGGGCCATGGGTTGATGCCGTTTAAGTGGAAGGGTGCGGTTTGAAGAAAGAAAGCTGATGGTGAAAGTCATAATGACTATGGAGCGGCTGACCTCAAATGAAGCCGCTGTCGTCAGAGCAATTCGCCAATGGCGGGAAGTGCCCGACACGCTTCAATGTCCTGATATTCTTCCAATAGAGGCTAACAAAAACATAGCAGCTTTTGTGTCATACCTGTGGCGGACTGATCCCTATGCGGTGAACGCAGGATCCATGGCTGACAATGAGTTGCGTTTGTTCGAAGTGCAACTGCTATACGTCATTTCTGAACAATTGGCCGGCAATTCTAATATTACATCTGAAATATTAGACTGGTGGTTTGCTCTGGACCAGCAGTCATACGCGAGGACCTATCTCAATTCGATCTGCGTAAGTATGAAGTTGGCAGGCGTCTCGGTCATGTCGTCAGGTTGGGTTCGGGAATATTTTCAGTCGATAACTCTGCATCGGGTGCGCGTTGGGCCAGGTTACGCCTTTTCACACCGGGACAAAGGCGGCAACAAACCGATATCTGCTGCCATTCATTAGGGAGTAAACAGAATGTCTGACGATCTTCTCGTCGAGTTCAACAATTTGCATGTCTATTTTCCAACTATTGGAAAGCCAATTGAGGCAGTCCGCGGAGTGACCTTTCATATAAACAAGGGTGAGACGGTTGGCGTAGTCGGTGAATCCGGTTCGGGTAAGTCGGTGAGTGCCATGTCCCTACTACGCTTAAATGATATGGCCGGAGCATATATGCCAGAAGGCTCGATCGTGTTGCATAGTATGGAGAACGGGCGGGTTGATATTACAGAGGCCGAAGAGCCTCTAATGCAATCAATCCGGGGCAAGGAAATCGCAATGATATTCCAGGAACCTATGACATGCCTCAACCCAGTGTTGTCCATCAAAACGCAGTTGACAGAGCCTTTACTGCAGCATCAACACATGACTATGTCGGACGCGGAGGAAAAGGTATTAGGGCTTCTGCGGCGCGTCCGAATACCTGATCCAGAAAAAAAATTGGAACAATACCCTCACCATCTTTCAGGTGGAATGCGGCAACGTGCTATGATCGCCATGGCTCTCTGTTGCCAGCCGGCACTTTTGATAGCCGATGAGCCGACGACAGCGCTGGACGTGACGATACAGGCGCAAATTCTTGATCTAATCAAAGATCTACAAGACGAATTTGGGATGTCAGTAATGTTCATTACGCACGACATGGCCGTAATTGCTGAAATGGCCGATCGTGTAGTCGTTATGTTTAACGGAAAAATCGTTGAACAAGGGCCAGTCGATCAGATTTTCCATGATCCGCAGCATGATTACACAAAGAAGCTGATTAATGCCGTGCCGCGGATTGGCAGCATGGCGGGTAAATCTGCGCCTGAAAAATTTCCACTCGCAGGGGGATAAGATGGTATTGGGCGCGAATAGCATATCAAATTTTGAAATGTAAGGGCAAAAAATGAGTGAGAATTTGGAGAATGAATACCTCTTAGGTGTTAACGACCTGACAACGTATTTTGAGATTACTGAAGGAATAGTTTCCAAACCTATCGCTCGTGTACACGCCGTCGAGAGCGTTTCGTTCGGTATTAGGCCTGGTGAAACCCTCAGTCTCGTTGGCGAGAGCGGCTGTGGCAAGACTACTACTGGTCGTACAATTATGGGTTTGGAAAAAGCCACAAGTGGAGAAATCTATTTTGACGGCGCATCTGTCACAAACTTGGGGTCCGAAGGACGGCGGCAGTTCTGTCAAAAGGTACAAATGATATTCCAGGACCCATACTCATCTCTAAATCCAAGAATGTCGATTGCCGACGCCTTGGCTGAACCGATCCGAGTACACAAGCTCGCCCAGGCTTCCGAAATTGACCAACGCATTGTTGATCTATTAGAAAAAGTTCACCTTCCTGCAGAATTCGGCCAACGATACCCACACGAATTTAGTGGCGGACAACGGCAACGAATTTCCATCGCCCGAGCGCTTGCACTTGACCCGAAACTAATCATTTGTGACGAGGCAGTTTCCGCGCTTGATGTAACGATTAAGGCGCAGGTTATCAATTTGTTGATGGATCTTCAGGAAGAACTAAAACTCTCTTATCTCTTCATTAGTCACGACATGGCCACTGTAGAGCGCATTAGTCACCGCGTAGCGGTGATGTATTTGGGCCAAATTGTCGAAATAGGCTCACGCGAAGATATATTTGAGAATCCGACGCATTCATACACAAAGAAATTGCTCTCCGCAGTACCTGTCGCCGATCCTAGATTGCGTCGAACTCAGCGTTCCTTGGATTCTGATGAAATCCCGAGTGCGACAAAAGAATTGAGCTATCAGCCGGTCATTGTTTCTTACGAGCAAGTTGCACCAGAACACTTTGTGGCTAAGGAATAATTAATAGTCACAGCCGCAATTATTGATGGGAATATTATTTGAAATGGTTAAAAACCCAAATGACCAAGCCAAAACCCTATATCGTGTCAATTAGGCCCGACTTTTCAGATTTACCAATATCTGAGCAATTTGTGCTTTGGGCCGTTCGTTTTTGGGTAAAAAGCAACCACCAAGCGTCTGCGCTTCATCTGAATTTACGCGAGGGTTTCCGATCGGTAGAGATGGAAGAAGGGTACTTAATGCTTGACCGCATAATGACATATTTGTCGACGCATGCTTCAACCGAGATCATACTCTATTATACGTGTAATAAAAATATTAGCGACCACGAACATGCAATCCTTGGCGTGATTGCTGAATTCCAAACGGGTGATGAATCTAACGCTCAAATGGTATTGTCAGATTGGCTCCCGTCATCGGTAGTGG
Organism: Pseudomonadota bacterium; assembly: GCA_036337155.1. Lineage (GTDB taxonomy): Bacteria > Pseudomonadota > Alphaproteobacteria > UBA8366 > UBA8366 > UBA6544. The sequence continues at coordinate 129,152 of JAYZET010000018.1, forward strand.
ACGACTTAGGTCGGGAATTCCAAGAATTTGCGATACTGCTCAAGGCGAACGGGCTCTATATTCGAGAGCGCCAATGGTTTCCGGTCGGCGGGGAACACCCAACCACCCCTAACTCACCACTTCCGAGTGTCCATTAATCGCTAATAAGGCTGATATAGATATTCTCGGACAACGGGGGAATTTTGCTCGGCGAAGATTGTGGAGGTTTTGTTCGGCACAATCATGGCGAACTTAAAGGGGGGGGATATTCTTAGGAACAAGGGGGTCTAAATTTAAAAGTATTCATGCCTATATTGTGCTATGATTTAAGTGGCGTATGGAGGTGCTTATGGCTGTGTCACGCATCGAACGGCTGTGTGCTGAAAAGAAGATGAAGATGACTTCGCAGCGTCGCGTCATCGCTCGAATTTTATCAGATGCTGAAGACCATCCAGATGTAGAAGAAGTACATCGACGGGCAGTAGAGGTTGATTCCAGCGTATCGATTGCAACTGTCTACCGGACAGTTCGTCTCTTCGAGGACGCAGGTATTTTGGATAAACATGATTTCGGAGACGGCCGCTCTCGCTATGAAGAGGCTACTGACGATCATCATGACCATCTCATTAATATTAAAACGGGTGAGGTATTTGAATTCACAAATTCTGAAATCGAAAATTTACAAGAACTAATTGCGAAAGAACACGGTTTGAAACTAGTGGACCATAAGCTCGAGCTTTACTGCGTTCCGCTCGATACTGAAGACTAATAAGCGTAATCAGGAGAGGGTAGACAACAAATCTTATCGTGAAAGCTTGATACTGAACTTATAATTTGGTGACAGATGCCGCCCTGTAACAATCAATAGTAAAGGGTGTCGAAGAAATTGCGGTGGCTATTTGATCGTGTGCGTCAAATTAATTTTATAAGCTTCCCTTCAAGTAACGCATTTACTCAAGAAGCCGAATTAGGGCTATAAATTTGGTAGTTTATTATCTTTGTAGAGCGAAGCTCGACATATCAAATACAGTTAGATTTGTGAAGTTATGGAAAATTTTCACTGCGAAGTTTTTTTGCAGTTTCATCTTTCGTGGTAGGGTGGGGCAATAAGCTATTTAGGGTTGAGGAATTCTGACGCCCCAACGATTGGCCAAGTGGGGTTAAGGTTTTAAGATCCCTGCGGAATCCCAAAACAAAGTGAGGAGTATTATTGCCAAAGCTCGCCTCTACCGGAGGGATCGCGTGGCCTCCTGTGAACGTTACGCTAGATAAATAATCATAGCGTGGACACGATTATAGACGATTAGATCAGAATTAGGGGAGTTACGAGTGATGGAACTCGGGTATGTAGGACTGGGTGCAATGGGTGGAGCCCTGGCGCGTCGATTGATGCTGTCGCACAAATTGAGAGTATTGGATCTACGGCCGGAAGCAGTGGCAAACTTTGTAGAGAATGGTGCAGTTCCGGCTCAGGATGGTGCGTCTCTCGCTCGCGAAAGTGACATTATACTGCTGTGTTTGCCGCGCTCCGCTGATGTTCGCGATGCCATCTTCGGCCCTGGTGGATTGGCCGAAGGATTGGCGCCTGGCAAGGTCATTGTCGACCAGACGAGTGGCAACCCCGATGAGACGCGCGCCATGTCTTCGGAGTTGGCTGAACAAGGGATTAGTTTGATTGATGCACCAGTCTCGGGCGGGCCGGCGGGCGCCGATGCCGGCACCATTGCCATAATGGTTGGTGGCCCCCAAGAAGTCTTCGATAAGGTGCGCCCCTATCTCGAATCAATCAGCCCCAATATCGTCCATTGTGGCGGTACTGGGAATGGGCACGTGGTTAAGCTTGTTAATAATACGATTGCTGCCTGCAATCGTCTGGGCATGCTCGAAGCGGTTGCGATGGGGCGAAAATACGGACTTACACTTGAAACAATGAGTGACGTGATTAATAAGTCCTCAGGTCGGAGTGGTGCTACGGAACGTCTTTTACCAGCAATGATTGCCGGAGAAGAAAGTTCGAATTTCGCGATGGGATTGATGCTTAAAGACGTGAGCCTTGCAACGCAGCTTGGGTTGAATTGCGGCGCACCAATGCTCTTGCATAACATTGTACGCGGTCTCTTACAGCAAGGCGTCTACAAGTATGGGGCGGACGTCAATCTCGATGAAATAATACCAGTACTAGAGGAAATGGCTGATATAAAATTTGTCGAGTAACGGAGTCAGCTGATTATTGTTAACCATCTTTAGGCGTTTAATTAGGTTTCAGTAAAAATCAGTGCGGTAATTCAATCGGCATTGTGTGAAAGCAAGGGCGTTGGCATTACCATTTTTTTATCTTCGCTCACTCTCTAAGTGGCGAGTTGGTATTGCTTGTGGCCTTACTCTTTTGCAACAATTGACTTGGTTTTTATCATAGAGTTAAGCCAAGATCCCCGCAGCCGGCAGAAAGGCTATTCGTAGCTGTCGCCGATTGATCTGTCACCCTCGTTGATCTTATGGGCACTCCGAAAATAGATCTTGGGCTTAGCTAAGGTCCGTGAAGCGAGTAGCTGGGTAAATCACCTTAGAATTCAGATAATTTTGCTTAAGACAGGCTGGTGTGATTAGTAACGCGACGTAGGTAAATTCATGATACCGCAGGGCAATATAGATTCAGAAAGGATGGCCAATTCCCCAATGGATAGAGATCCCGCATTCGAGAAGTTCGCCGTCGGGCAGCCCGTCTCTCGTCTCGAGGATCCAATGCTGCTGCGGGGCGATGGGATATACACGGACGATGTCGGCTTAGATGGTCAGGCCTACGCCTTTGTCTTCCGCTCACCTTACGCGCACGGTGTGATTAATAGGTTGGACGTATCGCATGCTTTGAATGCACCGGGTGTTCTCACAGTTTTGACAGCAGCTGAGCTTGATGATGCAGGTGTAAATCCACTGTTTTGTCGGACTGATAAGGTCAGTCGTGATGGTACGCCCATGATCAAGCCTGAACGTCCATGTCTGGCCAAGGACAAAGTGCGCTATCGGGGCGAGGCTATAGCTCTTGTTGTCGCGGAAAGTCTTGCCGAAGCGAAAGATGCCTCAGAACTAATTGATTTGGACCTTGAAGTACTGCCCGCCGTCACGGACGCAAGAGAGGCATTAAAGTACGGCGCGCCGCAACTGCACGACGAGGCTAAAAATAACCGGGGGCTTGACTGGGAGTTTGGTGACGAAGCTGAGGCTGAACAAATTTTTGCGAAGGCCGCCCACGTAACCACAATGACGATACGTAACAATAGGGTTGCGATATCCCCGATCGAGCCCCGCGCTGCGGTTGGCGAGTTTGATGCCGATACCGGTCGTTACACCCTCCACGTCTCAACCCAAGGCGTTTTTGGTTACACGACAGAAATGGCCGAGCGTGTTCTCGGAATTCCAAGGGAGAATTTACACGTCGTTACCAATCGTGTCGGTGGATCGTTCGGGATGAAATCCGCCCCTTATCCGGAATATGCACCGGTCTTGGTTGCCGCCCGATGCCTCGGGCGACCTGTAAAATGGTGCGACGAGCGGAGTGACAGTTTTTTGTCTGATCAGCATGGACGCGATGGTTGGGCTGACGTGTCTCTCGCCTTCGACGGGGATGCCCGAATTACGGGTGCTAAAGTGGTCAGTTACGGCAATAGCGGCGCCTATCTCAGTGCTGTTGGCCCCCACATGTTCACCAATAATGTGCAGCGTAACTTTCCGAGCGTTTACCGTTTGCCAATGCTTTACGCGCGCTCGCATGCTGTCTTCACAAACACCACGCCAATCGGCGCGTTTCGCGGCGCTGGCCGGCCAGAATCGGTATATTATATGGAGCGACTGTTCGACACGGCGGCACGTGAGCTAGATATTGATGCTGTAGAGCTGCGCCGGCGGAACATATTGGAGCCGTCGGAAATCCCATACACTGCGGCGGGCGGACTGGAATATGACAGCGGCGATTTTCCGGCGGTGCTAGACAATGCGCTTTCCCGCGCAGATTGGGACGGTTTTGAGGGCCGCCGCAAGGCCTCCGAAAAGAAAGGTTATTTGCGTGGCCGCGGTATAGCAACTTATCTTGAGGCGACGGGGGCGCCAGCGCGCGAGATGGGTCGCATTCGATTTGAGGAGGACGGCACCGTCGTTATGGTGACGGGTTCACTCGACTACGGACAGGGACATGCCGCGCCCTTCGCCCAGATAGTTGGTTCAACGCTCGGTATACCGATCGACCGTTTTCGGCTGATTCAGGGCGACAGTGATGAATTGATCGCAGGCCAGGGTAGTGGCGGGTCCAAAACAATGATTTCTGGCGGCACGATCATGCTTCATACTGCGGAGAAGGTGATTGAGAACGGACGGCAGATCGCAGCTCACGTTCTCGAGGCCGCGCCCGTCGATATTGAGTTCGACGCCGGCCAATTCACTGTGGTAGGCACGGATAAGAGTATATCGATTTTGGAACTCGCAGCGCAGGCAAAGGATGAAATGCCACCTGACGTGCCGCAGAAGCTCGATGCCGAAATTACCGAAAATCCACCGCCCTCGGCTTTCCCTAATGGTTGTCATATAGCGGAGATCGAAATCGACCCCGATACGGGCACCCTGCGGGTCGACCGGTACACGATCGTCGATGATTTTGGCAACCTGATCAATCCGATGCTCGTTGAAGGACAGGTCCACGGGGGAATTACCCAGGGATTCGGACAAGCGGTGATGGAGGATATCCTTTATGACGCACAGGGCCAGTTGATCACAGGTAGCTTCATGGATTACGCGATGCCGCGGGCGGCAGACCTGCCAAGTTTCGATTTCGCATCGCATCCTGTTCCGGCGACGACTAATCCGCTCGGTGCTAAAGGCTGCGGTGAGGCCGGTTGCTCGGGCTCTCTGCCGTCAATCATGAACGCGGTCGCCGATGTCCTGGTGCGCGAAACGGGTTGCGACCATCTGGACATGCCGGCGACGCCAGAACGGTTGTGGCGGGCCCTGCATCCGGTAGCCAAGGAATGAGAGTACCTGACTATATTGTTGTTGGTGCGGGTTCTGCTGGATGCGCAGTCGCCTGCCGGTTAGTGGAGGGCGGGGCGACGGTGTCGCTTTTGGAAGCAGGTCCTAGGGACACGAACTGGCGAATTCATGTTCCGGCAGCATTGAGGCCTCTACTCAACGACGCCGCTGTGAATTGGAACTATACCGCGGAGCCGGTTGAGAGTGCGGACGGGCGGCGCGTAAGTCTGCCTAGAGGTAGGGTTCTTGGAGGTTCCAGCTCGATAAACGGCATGCTTTACGTCCGCGGAAATCCAGCGGATTTCGATGAATGGGCGCAGCGCGGATGCCGAGGGTGGTCCTATGAAGAGGTTCTACCCTATTTCAAAAAATCAGAAAATTACAAACAAGGTAATAATTCGGAGTATCGGGGCGGTGACGGCCCACTCAAGGTTGAAGACTACCGAACAATCCTACCACTAACGCATCGTTTCGTTCGAGCTGCGCTGGATGCTGGATACGAATTCAATCCCGACTACAACGGCAGCCGCCAGGAGGGGGTGAGCTATTCGCAAATGACCCGACGCGGCCGTTTCCGAGGCTCGACGGCTCAAACATATTTGCGCGCGGTAAAAGGCGATCCAAAGCTTGAGATCGTTACTGATGCGCGCGCAACACGATTGATCTTTGAGGGGCGAAAATGTGTGGGTGTCTCGTATCGGAGGGGAGGATCAGACGAAGAAATCCGTGCGTTAAAGGAAGTAGTGTTGTGCGGTGGCACCTATAATTCGCCGCATCTTTTGCAGATTTCAGGTGTCGGGCCCGCTAGCCATCTTCGTGAAATTGGCGTCGAAGTACTGCACGACTTACCTGGTGTTGGCGGCAATCTAGCCGATCACTGGGGTGCCCGTATAAAGCACAACGTTCGTGTCAGTGAACTAACGATGAACCAATTATCGCGCTTCCCACGCGTAGTGCCGGAGGTGATGAGGTTTTTTCTTTTTGGTAATGGCGCGCTGACCTTCGGCGTAACCAGCGCAATGGTCTTTTGTCGCAGCCGGGAAGGCTTAGCTAGCCCGGACCTGCAATTTTCATTTACGCCGGCGACGCCAATCGATACGGGACAGGGTGCGCTGGAAAAGGATCCTGGCTTTCAAATCACTGCGATCCCGGTTCGGGCGGAGAGCCGCGGGCATGTTATGGCTAGGAGTTCCAATCCCATGGAAGACCCGGCGATAACTCCAGCCTACCTATCCGATGAGAACGATATCGACGTTGTAGTTTCTGGCATCGAGAAGGTTCGATCCATATGTAAGGCGACACCCTTGAATGAAATAAGTCTTGGAGAGTACGCGCCGGGGCCAGAAGTCCGGACACGTGATGAAATACGTCAGTTCATGCGAGAGAAAGGCGGTACGATTCATCATCCGGTAGGCACTTGCAAGATGGGTGAAGACCCAGCTGCGGTCGTTGACCCCCAGTTGCGGGTTCATGGTATCGAGGGATTGCGTGTGGCGGATGCGTCGGTCATGCCGACCTTGACGACAGGAAATACAAATGCGCCGGCAATTATGATTGGAGAGAAGGCGTCGGCGATGATGCTTGAAGACGCCAGGGGCTGACCGGGATGAGCGATTACAATGAGAGTACGGTCCGTGCCAAGATACGGCTCTGGCTTGAAGAAAATTGGAATCCCAGTCGCCATCTTCTCGATTGGCGTAAAATATTGGTTGATTCAGGATGGGGAATGCCGCAATGGCCGAAGAAATGGTATGGACGCGACCTTCCCGTTGGTTTCTTACGCGTTATCGATGAGGAATTTAAGCGCGTCGATGCCATAACCGTCGCTCGCAAAGGTGCAACGACTTTAGCTGGCTCGACTATCTTGGCGCATGGATCAGACATGTTGCGTGAGAAACTCTTACGACGCAGTCTCACGGGTGAAGACTCCTGGTGCCAGCTGTTCAGCGAGCCTGGTAATGGCTCCGACCTGGCCGGTGCGATGACCAGGGCTGAACGCCAGGGCAATAAATTTGTCGTCAACGGTCAGAAGGTTTGGACTACGAGTGCACATATTGCGGATTATGGTTTGTTACTCGCGCGGACCAACCTTGACGTTCCGAAGCATCGCGGGCTCAGCTATTTCGTCATTAATATGCGCCAGCCCGGGGTCAAGGTCGTACCCTTGCGCCAGATGAATGGCCATGCCTCTTTTAATCAGGTTTTCATGGTCGATGCTGAAATTGCTCCGGAATTTCTTTTAGAGAATGAGGGCGATGGCTGGAAAATTGCCACGACGACTTTGATGCACGAGCGACGCAACGCAGATTCGAATCGCCGGAAGGTCGAGCCGACGAACCGACCGGGACAAATTTATCGTGAGGAAGAGCAGGAAATTACCACCTCGATGGCGCCTTATACCTGGTATCCGCAACGGGCGGGACGAACCGACCTTGTGATCGAGCGTGCTAAGGAGACTGGGCGAAATACGGATCCGGTAGTGCGCCAAGAAATCGCGAAGGTGATGACTTTGGCGAAATCTGCTGAGTGGATGTCAAAACGTGCACGAGCCGCACAGGAGAAAGGACATCCGCCGGGCCCGGAAGGTTCACTCGGTAAGCTTGCTGCAAGCGAGGTGGCGCGCGCGGCTAATAACGTGCATACGATGATCAGTGAGGCGGATGCTATGCTCACTGGAGACCACAGCCCGAAGCAGGGTGTTATCGCTGAGGTGCTGGTCTCCACGCCAGCAATTTCGATCGCGGGCGGTACTGATGAAATCCAGAAGAACATTATTTCGGAACGTGTCCTTAAGATGCCGAAGGAGGTGCGTTTCGATACCGACCGCCCTTATCGGGTAGTGCCGAAGAACGTGCTACCCGAGAAGTAATTACGCTTATTCGAAATTTGGAGGTCCAAGGCTAATGTACGAAGATTTTGCCGAAGAACACCGCATGGTTATTGATCTCGTCGAGAAGTTCGTCGAGAACGAACTTATGCCGTTCGAAAAAGTCATTATGGAACGCGAGGCGGGCGGTGAGAAAGCATCCCTGCGGCCGGAGGAGGAACAACCGCTCCTCGCGAAATGCAAAGAGCTGGGCCTCTGGGCACTCGACGCGCCCGAGGAGATGGGAGGGTCCGAGTTGCCGCCAACGGTGATGTTAGCAATCAACGAAAAACTTTACAGTACCGTGACGCCCTTCACGTTTCCGCCGGATTCTCCGAACTTACTAATGCTGGACAAGGTTGCAACGCCCGAGCAGAAAGCGAAATACATGGAGCCTTACGCCCAGGGCGAGATGAAGTCATGCATCGCTATTTCTGAGCCGGGAGCGGGCGGCGATCCGGCCCATATGAAGACGCGTGCGATCCAAGACGGCAGCAACTGGGTGATCAATGGCCGCAAAATCTGGGTCTCAAACGTCCCAGCAGCGGATTTTATTATTTTGATGGCGGTCACGGACCCAGAAAAGGGCTCTCGGGGTGGTATCACCGCCTTCATCGTCGATAAAGATACGCCAGGTTTTAGCATCGAGCGGGAAATTTCAATGATCGGCGGCTCACGCACTTATGAATTGGTGATGGAAGATATGCGCGTGCCGCAGAGCCAAATCTTAGGTGAGGTTGGTGAAGGTTTCGCTCCGATGCAGATGCGGCTAACTGTGCGTCGGTTGGAAATTGGCGCCCGCTGCATTGGGATGGCAGAGCGTGCGCTTAAAATGATGTGTGAGCATACGCAACAACGCGAGACCTTCGGTGTTCTGCTCTCCGACCGTCAGGCAATCCAGTGGTGGATCGCTGATGCGGCAACTAAAATCCGTATGACGCGCCTGCTGATGCAGGATGCCGCCCGTATGGCGGAGCGTGGTGAAGATATCCGAACGGTCGCGTCGATGTTGAAGGTCCAATCCACGGAGATGGCGACCGAGGTGCTTGATCATGCTATGCAGAGCTTTGGCGCAATGGGAATGACCCGAGAACTTCCGTTGTCAATAATGGCGCAACGAATTCGTCTGGCGCGAATATACGAAGGCCCAACAGAGGTCCACCGCATGGTGATTGCGCGCCGGACTTTAAGACAATTTGCATAGGAGGTTCCGATGAAGGGCATTGTTTTTCACGGAGACCGCAAGCTGGAGTTGATGAATTTTCCGGACCCAACACCGGGCCCACGTGACGTGATTCTGGAGATTAAGGCTTCCGGGATTTGCGGCACAGACCTCGGGCCCTATCGACGTAACCTATCTGCGGGGAGTCGGGTTAGCTCCGGTGTCAGTCGGGTTACGGGTGCCGTCATTGCGGGACATGAACCCTGTGGCGTTGTCGCCGAGGTTGGCTCAGCGGTCAGCGGGCAAGAGGCAAAAATAGGCCAGCGCGTTATGGACCATCATTATGACGGCTGCGGTAATTGCAGACATTGTACGTCGGGCTGGTCGCAAATGTGTCTGGATGGTGCCGTCGTCTATGGCTCGGGCGGTCATGGTGCGCATGCTAAATATATGAAGGTACCGGTTCACACTCTGGTACCACTTCCGGAGGATCTCACTTTCGAAGCAGGAGCCGCTATCTCATGTGGAACGGGCACGGCTTACGGGGCCTTAAAACGATTGGGGCTTGAGGGAGATGAGACAATCGTCATCTTCGGTCAGGGCCCGGTCGGTCTATCTGCTACGCAATTGGCGGCCGCGATGGGCGCCCGTGTGATTGCCGTCGACATCTCAGCCGATAGGCGCGAAATGGCGGGTCAGAAAGGTGCGGAAGTTATTATTGACCCGACGGCCGATGACCCGGTAGAGGCGGTCAAGGATCTGACACACGGTGAGGGTGCGGACAAGGCGCTAGACGCAACTTCGTCGTCCGATGCTCGCCGTAATGCGGTTCTCAGCACGCGAGCTTGGGGGACTGTATGCCTGGTTGGAATTGGTGGCGAGGTGACGCTTCAGGTGCTGCCAGACTTGATCCATCGACAAATTACGCTGGTCGGCCATTGGACGTTCTCAAAAGTTGGGCAATTAGATTGCGCACGCTTCGTTTCGGACCGAAAAATTGACGTTGATAGTCTCTTTACTCACAAATGGCGACTGGAGCAGGCGGAAGAGGCCTACCAATTGTTTGATCAGCAGAAGACCGGTAAAGGTGTCTTCCTACCCTCTTAAAGGACACCGCGATCCTTAAGATCATCGATGCCGTCGCCGTCTAGACCAAGGAGACGCGAAAAAATTTCGGCATTGTGATGGCCGAGTGGGGCGCCTCCCTCGAGTTCTGGAAGAGGGTCGCCAGAAAAAACAATTGGAAAACCAGATACAATCCCAGTTTCCACAGGCATTTCCGACCCGTGTCGATACATTGGTTTTAAAGTGCCGCGCTTGCGGAAGTGTTCATCATCGATTGCCTCTGAAAGCGTCCTTACGCGGGCAATAGGAACGCTGGCCGCCTCTAGTTCAGCAATGGCATCAGTGCAGTTTAAGCGAGCAAACCGGGACTGAATTTCTGCCCTCAATTCGAGGATATTATTCTCTCGCTCGGTTGCGTTTGAAAAACGAGGATCATCAAACAACTCCATACCGCCGATAACCTCTAATAACGCTTTCAGACGCGCAAACGTTCCTATCGTGATGATGACGTCGCCGTCTTTCAGGTGATAGAGGCCAGTGGCACTGTCGCGACTATCGTTTCCAGCCCGAACGGGAAGGCCGTCGCGAAGTGCGAACTCTATGGGTTCCATGAACATCATTGTGGCGAGTGTATCGATCATTGACGCATCAAGGTATTGTCCCTGGCCGGTTTTTTCTTTCTGTCGGAGCGCGGCAAGGATTGAGTAAGCTGCGTAAAGCGGAGTTACAAGGTCGCCGACAAAAACGCCGATACGCGTCGGCGGCCCGTCAGCATCTCCGTTCATATCCATAATTCCGGACATTGCCTGTATTTGATGATCGTGAGCTGGCATATCCTTGTACGGGCCTGTCTGGCCGTAGCCAGCAATCGAGCAATAGATGATACCTGGATTGACTTTCGTGACATCATCGTAACCCAGGCCAAGACGCTTCATTGAGCCAGGAGACAAGTTCTCAATCACCACGTCTGACTGTTTCGCGAGATCCAGAAACATATTTCTGCCGACTGGATCTTTAAGGTTCAGGGTTACGCTTTTCACGCCTTCCGAGCGCTTCAAGAAACGCACTGAAAGATCGTCTTCCGTCTGCCGCTCTGCATTAAAGCCTTTTGGCCCTACGAATGGGCCCATGTTGCGTATTGGATCGCCGGTAATAGGTGCCTCGACCTTAATTACTTCAGCCCCGAAGCGGGCGAGGGTCATGCTGAGGAATGGCCCTGCGAGGAATACGGTGACGGAAAGAACGCGGATATCTTCGAGAGGTCTCATGGATCTGTCCTGTGATGTACTGAACTATTCGTGGGGGATTAAGGATTAAATTAGACGGAGGTTAAGATGATCCTAGTCGACGCATGGAGTTGGTTTGCGTGATAAGGACTAATGCGTAATGATACGGTCCGGGGAGAAAATCTCAGAAAGCTTGAGAATTTTATTGGATGCTATCCTTGACCCAAACGTTTCCAAAGAGGCGAGTATCGGGGTGGTCTTCTTTTAGCAGCCGGCACATGTTTTTCGGTCCTGCCGGGCCTTAAACACAATTTGTATCATATGTTCCGTCTGGGCATCCAAGTTGCTATTTTTTTCCTTGGCTGCTGGTGGAGAAAAATACTTAAGCTAGAGTTAGGGAGAATTTTATAATTATTAAAGATTTCAAATAAACCTGCGGTAGTAGTGTCGGATTAACACGCGAACCGGTTAATTCGTCTCGTCCAAAATTTAACCCAAAATAGGCTCATGGATTTGGCGGAGAACTGACCCTGGCGTGGTGACCGGAGTAGTTGAGGAAGTATTCCCGCTCACCTAAATTTGTCTCGAAGGATAAGTGGGAGACCGTGTGTCTGCGGTGGCCGTATAGGTGTCGAAGTCTTCACTGTTCCTTAATTTAAACTGCAAGGAGAGCACTCATGGCGAGTCATGCATTAGGCGACGGCGGCATACCGCCGAGGGACGCGGGTACACGCGGCCTCACTCGAGTAATGACCTTGAGCGGCGCTTACGGTACGCGGAACTACACAGTGAAAGGATTACGTGATCAGAAGGGAAAGTGTGTTCTGGTAGAGACGCTACCGTTCTCCGTCGAGGAGGCCATGGCGGCGGAAGAAGCGGGTATTGATACGATGAAAGTTCGCTTTGATCCTAAGATGCCGGAAACGGCAGCGGCCATTCGTCAGGCGGCGCCAAATACATTTCTGGCGTTCTCGGTCCCGTTGATTGCGGCCGCGAGCCCTGAGGAAGCGGTACGTCTAGGCTACGACGCGATGGCTCTCGGTGCCGATGCCATTATGTGCCAATGGAGCCCCCGGTTTGTAGAGGCTGCGGCAGAGGCCGGAATTCCGGTCCAGGGACATGCGGGACTGGTTCCACGGAGGAGTACTTGGACTGGTGGCCTGCGCGCCGTTGGTAAAACACTCGACGAAGCGAAATGGGTCTACGACGAAATCAAGGCATTGGAAAGTTCTGGGGCCTACGCGGTGGAAGTTGAAGTCATTCCGGAAGAACTTTTGACAGAAATCACTAAGCGAACGTCGCTGTTGACGTCTTCGATAGGTGGTGGCAAGGGCGGCGATATTCAGTTTCTTTTTGCCGATGATATTCTCGGGAACAATGCGCCACCGTACCCGCGTCATTCCAAGCAGTACCGCGATATGTACAAGATGAAGCAAGATATGCAGCGGGAACGGGTGGGTGGTTTCAAGGATTTTATCGAAGATGTTCGCACCAGAAAATTTCCCGCGGGGGAGCATGTGATTAAAGCACCAGATAACCTCATCGATGACTTCTTGTCGGCTGTAGATGGAAAGAAGTAAGCGCAATACCGCACGGAGAGGCCTTCTATGAGCGAGGATTTAAAGGGCTGGGTTGGCCAGGCAATCCCGCGTCATGAAGATGCGGCGCTTATGTCCGGCAACGCGCGTTTCATCGATGACTTATCGCCACTACCCGGCATTCGCCAGGTCGCTATGCTGCGTTCTCCTTATCCGCACGCACGAATTCGGGGGATCAATGCTTCGGCCGCGCTTAACTTGCCTGGCGTGATTGGCGTCGTCACGGGAGCGGAAATCGCGAAACTCATTGACCCATTGGTTAGTGCGGTGCGAGCACCAGTTGCCTATTATCCGATTGCCGTCGACAAGGTACGCTACGCGGGAGAACCTGTTGTTCTGGTCGTGGCGGAGGACCGGTACGTTGCTGAAGACGCCGTGGAGTTGATTGAGGTGGATTTCGATCCCCTGCCGGCCGTTGTCGACCCAATAGCGGCTCTCGCCGATGATGCTCCGCTCTTGCATGAGGCGGCGGGAGATAATCTCGTTCATGAGCGTCGTTTTTCCTATGGCGAACCGGACACCGCATTTAATGATGCGGCGCAAGTAGTCGAACTCGCGTGGCGCTATCCGCGGCAGTCTTCGACGCCAATGGAAACTTATGGTGCCATCGTCAATTATGAATTGTCCCCAGAACGTTACTCCGTTTGGTCAAATTTTCAGGGTCCGTTTATCTTACAGCCTTTAATGGCTAGGGCATTGGGTGTCTCAGGGAATAGATTGCGTCTGATATCGGCTCCCCATAGCGGTGGTAGCTTTGGCATTAAGCAAGGACTATACCCCTATCTCGTATTGTTGGCGGCAGCCAGTAGAATTATCGGGTGCCCGTTAAAATGGACTGAAGATCGACTTGAACACCTTGCGGCATCGTCCAGCGCATCTGACCGTGCTGATAAAATCTCGGCGGCATTTGACGGTGATGGCAATCTGACCGGGTTGCGCTACGACAATTGTGTTAATGTTGGGGCCTATGTAAGGGCACCCGAGCCAGCCTCAGTTTATCGCATGCATTCGGCGTCAAATGGCTGTTACCGAGTACGTAACATCTCGGTCCGAAATAGACTTGTGACGACCAATAAGACGCCGATCGGCCTTAACCGCGGTTACGGTGGGCCGCAATTTTATTTCGGGTTAGAGCGGGTCATGGATACGGCGGCGCGCCGCTTTGGATTAGACCCTGCAGAACTTCGTCAACGGAACTTCATCGCAACGGAAGCATTTCCTTATGCTGCACCGGCAGGTGCAATCTACGATTCAGGTGATTACTCGAAGGCGCTCAACCTTTTGCTTATCATTTCTGGCTATGACGACTTAAAAGGGCGTCGCGAAGAAGCCCGTGCTGCTGGACGCCTTTTTGGGATTGGCTTCGGTGCCGGCGTCGAACCTTCAGGCTCGAATATGGCCTATGTCACTTTAGCACAAACGCCGGAAGAAAGGGCGAAGTCGGGCGGTCGCTCAGGTGGGACTGCGGTCGCCAACGTCACCATCGACCCGACAGGCGCAGTTACGGTCAGGCTTGATAGTAACCCCGCAGGGCAAGGTCACGATACTGTTGCAGCTCAAGTTGTGGCGGATGCGATTGGGATGCGGCCTGAGCAAATTCGCGTTGTTAGCGGAATAGACACGGAGGCCGGAAATTGGTCTCTGGCTTCTGGCAACTACGCCAATCGTTTTGCTTCTATCGTTGTCGCAGCGATCACAGAGAGCGCAGAGCGGATAGCAACAAAGCTGCGTGCTGTCGCAGCAGACATGCTGGAGACCGCGGTCGAAGACGTAGAGTTGGTAAGTGGAAGAGCCAGAATTGTTGGTGTGCCCGACAGCGGCATTTCGATTAGTAGAGTGGCGGCGGCGACGCATTGGCATCCATCTGGTCTCCCCAGTGGGATGGCACCTGGCCTATATGAAACTGCTTTGGTGAACCCCGAAGTTTTGGATGCACCAGATGGCTCCGACCGTGTTGCTTCCGCTGTTACTTTTGGTTTTCTCTGTGATCTAGCGGCGGTGGAGATAGATCCACAAACAGGACGCCTGCAAATTCATCGTTATGCGTCGGTGCACGATGTAGGCCGTATTCTTCACCCAATCATCGTCGAAGGTCAGATTAGAGGCGGTTTCGCGCATGGTTTCGGTGCTGCAATGTTTGAGGAACTCGCCTACGATGAGTATGGCAATTTTTTATCCGGCACCTTCGCTGATTACCTATGTCCCACCTCGGCTGATCTACCGACGCTCGATTTTGCACACAGTCGGACAGATTCGCCGGCGAACTCTCTTGGCTCCAAAGGAATGGGTGACGGCTCCTCTATGTTGACCCCGGCTGTAATGGCTAATGCAGTCGCGGATGCTCTTAATTGCGAGGATATCGAACTGCCGCTGACATTGGATAAGGTTTGGAGCCTGGCGAACCGAGGAATTCTTTCGTGAAGCCGGCGCCTTTTGAATATTGCCGTCCGGATACGCTGGAGGAGGCTTTGGCGGTGCTTGCCGAATTCGGCGATGATGCATTGGTGATGGCGGGAGGCCTGTCTCTCGGTGCGCTTCTCAATATGCGGATAGTTCGGCCAGAGGCGGTTATCGATATCAACAGCCTGGCGGAGCTTGAGTTAGTTGAAATACAAGAAGAAGAGGTGCGCATCGGAGCCCTTGTGAGACAGGCCGAGGTCCTTGGATCAGCGGACTGCCGCAAAACGCTTCCGTTGCTGGTAGAGGGTCTCCGCCACGTTGGCCACTATCAAACCCGGAGCCGGGGGACGCTTGGAGGTTCGGTCGCCCACGCAGATCCGAGTGCCGAAACGCCGCTATGTCTAGCGACCCTTGGTGGTGAAGTGGAATTGACCTCTATACGGGGTACGCGCCGTCTCTTAGTAGAAGAATTTGTGCTTGGTGCACTGACCACGGAGCGCGTTGGTGATGAAATTTTGACAGCATTATATTGGCCGGCCGCATCTCCAGGAACTCGCATCGCTTTTCAGGAAATTAGTGAACGCCATGGAGATTTTGCCATTGTGGCAGCGGCCGCGTGGGCTGTACCGCGAGAGGGAGGTTGGCGTTACGGATTTGGGCTTGGAGGTGTTGAAGACCGGCCTATTACTGTGCGGGATGACCTTGAAACAGGGTGCGAGCTGGTTGAGGACTCAATTGAAGAGATTTTTAAAAAAGCCGCTAGTGATTTTCAGCCGATGGGCGATCGTCGAGCATCGGCTGATTATCGCGCGCATCTTGCTGAATTTCTCGGCAAGTCGGTCCTCCGTTCAGTATTTGCAGAGGTCAACGAATGAGACGGGTCAAAGCGGGAGAACGTGTAAGGGTGAACTGTTGGGTAAACGGTAAGCAGCGGAGCGGATTTGCGGAGGCACGCACTTTACTTTCGGATTTTCTTCGTCATGAACTGCACCTCTACGGGACCCATGTAGGCTGTGAGCATGGGGTTTGCGGTGCGTGTACGATAATTTTTGACGGTCGGTTGGCGCGCTCTTGTTCGACACTTGCGATGCAGACGGAAGGTGCCAAGATCGTGACCGTCGAAGGTTTGGCTTCGGATGAAGGCTTGGACGGACTGCGCGACGCCTTCTCTCGATATGGTGCGTTACAGTGCGGGTTCTGTACGCCGGGGGTGCTCGCTTCGGTCAGCCATTTTCTTGCTAATGTTCAGGATCCCAGTGAGGCAGAGGTACGAGACATGCTCTCCGGGCACATTTGCCGCTGTACGGGGTATGAAGGAATGATCCGGGCCATACTAGAGTTTGCGAGAGAAAGGCTGGGGGCAAGACGATGACCATCGTGCGTATGTTGACGGCGTCGGTCGCCCGAGATCCCGACGCGTTGGCCGTCGTTGATGTTTCAGAGCGCCAGTCTTATTGGGAGTGGCAGGAAAGTATTCGCAAACTGGCCGGCGGATTGGCGTTTCTTGGTCTCAGAAACGGTGATCATCTGGTGGCATTCCTGTCCAACCGGCGGGAGACAGCGAGCCTCTATTGGGCCTGTCAGACGATTGGGGCGATCTTCACTCCGTTCAATTGGCGAGCCTCTGGTTCGGAGATGGCCTATGTGATTAAAGATGCGGAAGCAAAACTCGTAGTCTATGAAGAGCGTTCGATGGATTCGGCCATCGCGGCTCTGGTGGAGACTGGGTTCCCAGAAGACTGCGTTATTTACTTGGATGCGGGTGAAGGAACGGCATTTGATGTTTTGTCTGATGCGAGACCGTACGAGGGGCCCGAGCCCTCAGACGATGACGCAATATGCTTGATGCTCTATACGTCAGGAACGACAGGACGCCCGAAAGGCGTGCCCCGGTCGCACGCGGTGGAACGAATTGCCGCGCTCAACTGCATTTCACAGCTACATTATCGTTACGGCGATGTCTCTCTCGGCGTGATGCCGCTGTTCCATACAATGGGTATCCGTAGTCTGCTCATGTCTACCTTCCTCAACGGTGTATTGGTGTGCATGCCGTCCTACGATACTGAAAACGTACTTAAACTTATTGAGCGCGAGCGGGTCAATTCACTATTCCTGGTACCAACCATGTTCCACGATATTGTACATTATCCTCGCCTAGGCGAATTCGACCTCTCCTCTATTGGCAATATCGCCTATGCCGGGATGTCGATGACGACCGCGTTGGTTGAGAGCTGTGCGAAGTTATTTCCGGACGCCGAGTTCAGCAATTTCTACGGTTCTTCAGAGATTTACACTTTCGCAGTCCGGAACAATTTAGCTAAAAATCCAGGTTCTGCGGGTCGTGCCGGCTTTGGCCAGGTCCTTCGCGTAGTTCGTGCTGCCGCCGATGAGCACGTTGGCCCCGATGAAGAAGTACTGATTGGAGAGACTGGCGAAATCATTGCTAGTATGAATGCGCTTGACGCATTTACAGGCTATTGGAAGCGTCCAGACGCGGATGAGAAGGCCATTCGAGACGGATGGTATTTCACGGGCGACCTTGGCCGTTTCGATGAGAATGGGGAAGTTTATGTTCTCGGCAGGGTCGACGATATGATTATATCGGGTGGTGAGAACATTTACGCCGAGGAAGTCGAGAATGTGTTAGCGAAGTCGTCTGACGTGTTTGGTGTCGCCGTAATCGGTACGCCGGACGAACGCTGGGGCGAACGGGTGACGGCTTTTGTAGAACCCGCTGATACTGGTGCCAACCCACAACGGCTCGACGTTTTCTGTCTCAACAGCGGGCTCGCTCGGTTCAAACGACCGCGCGCCTATGCCTTCGTGAAAGCGATTCCCCGGTCTGCTTCGGGTAAGCTGCTCCGCCGGCATTTGCGCACCGGCAACTACGAGCTACTTAGCGATTACGAAAACACGGTTTAAGGGAAGAAAAAATGGAACGAGACTATGCGGAACGACGCGGCGATATACTGCGTGATTTAGACGGATTGCGAGTTGAAGTCGATACAGAGCACAAGATTGGGCATTTAATTCTAGATCGCCCGCCGCTCAATATTGTCTCGTTCAAGGGAAGGGCACAGATCAGGGCCATCATCGAAGCCTTTGATGAGGACGACGATGTAGGCGTTATTGTCATTCGCGGCGCTAACGAGGTGTTCAGTTCGGGCGGTGATGTCAAAAAATTCCCGGATATTCCGAAGAACAAAATGTCCGATCTTGCGGATAATATCGGTGCGCCAGAACGATGTTCTAAACCGGTAATCGCGGCAATAGAGAAGTATGCCTTTGGCGTCGGGTTCGAGCTTTGCCTGGCATGCGATTTCCGTTTTGCCACCGCGGACTCGTTGGTGGGCTTACCGGAATCAGCGATTGGCCAGATGCCGGGTTCCGGCGGCAGCGCCCGAGTGGTTCGCCTCATCGGAATGACCCGAGCCAAGGACATGGTGATGCTTGGCAAGCGAGTTCCGGCGCCAGAAGCAAAGGAAATCGGCTTGTTGACCGATGTCGCAGCCGACGGCTCCGCCCTGATGGAGATGGTGTATGACTACGCCGCAAAGCTGAACGCACTCGCACCGATCTCGATGCGAGCGTTGAAGCGTGTTCTCAATTCTGCCCTGGAAAGCCCGTTAAGCACGGCACTCGACGTGGAGGGGCATTCTTACGAAAAGCTCCGTTGGACGGAAGATTACATGGAAGGCATCAATGCCTTTAGTGAAAGGCGGAAGGCGGAATATAAAGGGCAATAGTTAGGTAAATGCCAGTATGGTGCATCGTTTCCGGTGTCGTTGCTGTGGGGATGGTAGCAAAGTTATTTAGACAACCGTTTGCCCGTCGCAAACTGTTTTGATTTGTGATGGTATGCTGGATCGACGCATGGATTGGTTGCTACTATGTAGGATGCTGTATGCGGCGCAAATTTGTGACGCTGGGAGGGCTTGATGAACGCGGCTTTGGACACGACAGCGGAAGTATATTCGCGAGATGGTTTTATCTTTCCCATCGAAATTTTGCCTGAGGGCGAAGTAAGAGCGGTCCTGGCTGATTTGGAAAAGGCGGAAGCAGAATGCTCCGATGATCCTGAGAGACTGGCGCTTGTCAGGTCTTATCCGGATCGATTGATCCCATCTTTTGATAGGCTCATCCGCCATAAGCGTATAATCGAAGCCGTAAAACCAATACTCGGACATGATTTGATGGTCTGGAGTTCTGGCCTTTTTATCAAGGAGGCAAACACTCCGCATGTTGTCTCATGGCATCAAGACCTTACCTATTGGGGGCTGAATGAGGTTGATGAGGTCACCGCTTGGTTCGCTCTGTCCCCGTCGAACCTGGAGAGCGGTTGCATGCGGTTCGTGCCCGGTAGTCACAAGAAACGGCTGGTGGAGCACAAAGATACATTTGACCCGAACAACTTACTGACCCGTGGCCAGGAAATTGCCGTCGAAGTCGATGACGCTGAAGGTGTCGACGTTGTATTAGATGCTGGGCAAGCGTCACTTCATCACGGGCACCTGTTCCATGCGTCCGGTCCAAACAACACGAATTATCGGCGCATCGGTTCCGCAATTCGTTATATCAAACCATCTATGAAACAGCGTTCCGGTGATAAGACTCTGGTTGCGCTGGTAAATGGTGAGGATAAGTTCGGTCATTTTACCGTCGCTGGAAATCCCCGGGGCTGGCTTCATGAAGACGATTTCGAACTTTGCCGACGCGACTCAGAAATTAAGCGGCGCGTCCTATATGAGGGCGCAGATACGGAAAAAGGGAAGCGTTATTAGTTGAACACGAAAGATTTGGAACGACGTGCATGTCTTTGCTAGGCAGAAACGAATAATTTGTAATATATTATTAAGAGGCCAGTTGTCGGGGGGCTAGAGAGATGAAGATCTATGCTGGCATTAGGACCATTGACGGCTTGACCGTGACGGTGGAGGGAGAGCCGTTGGATGAAGCGTACGGCATTAAGCGGTTCACATCCTGGGGGTTTGAATGGACTTATGAAGGTGCAGAGCCGCAACAATTAGCACTCGCGATCCTTGCCGATCATTTCGGGGACGGTGAAAAGGCGATTGAGTTTTGCGCACAATTCATGCGCGACGTTGTCGCCAATTTGGACAATGATTGGACCCTGACCAGTGACGAGATAGATAACGCCTTGAACGGTGGCGCCTGATACGGCGTGTTGAAGAAGACGGAGCACACAAACGATGATGAGCGAAAAACAAATTAATTTCCGTAAAGAATACCGCTCGCGGATTGCCGGTTGGTATAACGGTTATCTCCACGTGCTAGTGATCTACAGCATCGGCTTAACGGCGATGTATATTTACACACAGAATATCGGCAATGTCGTTTGGTGGGAATGGTTTACCATCCCGGTCGTACTCCTTTTGTGCAATATATTCGAATGGTATCTGCACACTCAAATCATGCACCGTCCAATACAGGTTAAAGGGCTGCGACCAATTTACCAGCGGCACACCTTGAACCATCACCAGTTTTTTTCAGATTCCGATATGCGGTTCCGCGATCAGAAGGATTGGCGAGTTACATTCTTTCCGCCATACGCGCTGGTCGTCTTTATCCTGATGTCGGCGCCGGGCGCGGTGATAATGGGGTACTTAATTTCGCCCAATGTTGGTTGGCTACTTGTTGCGACGACTACGGGTATGTACCTCACTTATGAATTCATGCACTACTGCTGTCATGTAGATGAAAATTGGTTTGTGCGTTACTGTCCGTTCGTCAACACGCTGCGTCGCCATCATACCGCCCATCATAACTCACGGCTTATGATGGAAGTGAATATGAATTTAACATTTCCCATTTCGGACTGGATTTTCGGAACTTCGGATTTGGACCGAGGTCTACTTGGTCACCTTTTCAATGGGTATAGCACGAAACATCTTAAGAAGGATTTGCGGGGCGCTCCCAAAACACCAGTTGAAGCGGCGGCGGACCCCATAAGCCAATACTGAGGTATGCCAGTTTATTTAAAATTTATCATATCTGCGATGGTAGCCGTCGTCGCCTGGGCTGCCTATTCCTTCGGGGTTAAGGGCGGAATTGTAATTCCCATATTGGCTGCAATGATGATATTTGCTGTATGGCTATTTCCCGAGGCCCGCCGTTCACCTGACGAAGAGAAATAAGTAACCCTAAAGGGTCACTTTTCTTTACGAGACACGAAGCGTTTTTTTAAGCTTTAGCGAAGATGCATTAGAAAAAAGCGGCTTAATGAAGCAGCCTTATGGGTGATGGTGCTTTACCGCGTCTGACGTCGCTGCCTAATGACATAAAATAAATAAGCAGCCGACGTCCCGAACATTAATAAGCTGTATATGGCACCAGGAACCATCATTTCTTGCGAGCCAATTAAAGTGATTGAAACAAATATTGCCAGAGTGCCGTTTTGCAGGCCGCATTCCAGGGTGATTGCGGTTTGCTGGGCTGTACCAAGCCGGCCTATTTTACTCAACACTATGGCCAGACCCATCATAACAAGGTTCAAGGTCAACGTGACCGGGCCCGCCTGTTTGAAAAATTCTACGATATTGTCGCGTTCTGCGTAGATTGCCCCTGCGATAATCACGATAAAAAGAAATCCGGCCACTAAACGCGCCTTGCGTTCAAAACTTTGGGCGAACGAAGGCGCATAATGGTTTGCAGCCATACCTATAATGACGGGTACGGTAGTGATCGCAAAGATGCCTATAACCGTTCGACCAATTGAAAGCTCAGGTGCAGTTGAGCTATCCATGAAATGAAGGATCGAAAAACTGATGATCAAAGGTAGAGTGACAACGGCAAACAAGCTAATGATTGCGGTTAGTGAAACTGAAAGAGCGGTATCGCCGCGTGCCAGATAGGTCATGAGGTTAGAAGTGACACCACCTGGGCATGCAGCGATTATCATCACACCGACTGCTAGTGCTGGCTTAATAGACCAGATTGAAAGCAAAGCAAAAGCGACCAACGGCAAGAGGATCACTTGGCTAAAGCTACCGATTATAAAACTCTTTGGCTGGAGGCCGACGCGTTTAAAGTCGTTCACTGTAAGTTCCAGGCCGACCGAGAACATAATGAATGCCAGCGAAGCCGGGAGGAAAATTTGAGTAATTGCGTTCCCGTCTTCCATTCTAACCCCAAATGAAGTTGATCACTACGTCTAAACAATAGTCCTGGAATCGAATCGGGACAATATAAGGATACAGCAAAGAAATCCTATTTAATTGGGAGTACCGCTTTTAAAATGCGGTTTGCTAGCCGATCGATTGCGATCAAATAATTCGAGACTGAATTTTGCTAAACTTAAGACAATTTACCTCTGCCAATTAATTTATTTGTGGCGTAATCTCTAACGATTGCATAGGCATTGGCTGTTTCGGTCGTCAGTATCCGTCTAGAAGGCAGTCGCGTGCGAGGTGGCTCAAATGCAATACGCTATTATGTGAAGCGATAATGAAGGAGGCAAGGTAATGGCGGTTAATAAGTTACATAAGGAATTTCATTCGCTTGATATGGGAAGTGGGTGGGCTGTTCCGAGGGGATATCCGAACGGTATCCAGCAAAAAATACTTTCTGGTGAATTGGATGAGGATGCGAAGACTGGGAGTCGTACGAGGTTGCTTCGCTTCGATGCGGGTATTTATACAACCCAGCCATTTGTGCACGATTATTGGGAAGAAGTTTATCTTGTCTCTGGCGATTTGACTGTTGGTAACGATACCGAAGGTAATGGCGGTGAGGCGTTCGAGCCGAATACTTATGCATGTCGGCCACCGGGCGCTCATCATGGCCCGTTCAAATCAAATGGCGGGTGTCTGCTCCTTGAGATTCACTACTACGATCCAGCCTAGTTACCGGGCCCAAATTTGGTTGCAGACTACGAAATACAATTGAGCTATGCGCTATCTCGAATTCGGCGTAATAAAAAAATACAAATTCCGGAAATCCCTATAAACTTCTGTAAATAAATGATGGCCTAATTAGATCCGCTGCCACAAGAAATAATCAGGAATGGTCGTTACTCTATACCGACCATCTCCGTCCCGCTGTAAAAGCGCAGTGTAGCGTTAATATCGATCCAGTCTTCAAATCCATCCGGTTTAAAGTGGTCTCTGTAGTTGTCCCAGCCGGCAGCATCCTGGAAGTATAATTCTGCCATGCCGACGAAGGGCTCAGTTTCGGGCTCGAGACTATGTCCGACTGCGTAACGGAAGCCACCGACGGCCTCCATCGTTTTTTGTACGTTAGGCACGTGAATGTTGAGCCAATGATCGAAGAGGCTGTCCCGATCCGCACCATCGCCCAAGGTGAGCAGAAACGTCACTTTGAAAAAGCCACTACGGGTGCAGGGAAAGGCAGGATTTAGGGTCAATGGCTCGAGGGGCAGGGCGCCATCCATTATTAGAAATTCCTGCGTTGCCCAAGGCCAGTATGGTTCAACCTTTTGCTGAAAGGTGTCATAGGGCTTTACTGCACTTGCCTGCTCCGGGCGAGGTAGCGGTGCATCGTACCAAAGCTGCGCGACACCGTCCCACGCGTTTGACTTCCCGTCTCTCTGATCGAATAGCGTGGCCACGTATTGACGTGCATGGGGTAGATTTCTGGCCTGGTTGCTTGCGTTACGCGCAATGACGCCTGGCATATGGTTGGCAAACCAGTGCGCAACCAATTCTTCGCGGCTGGTGTCTGTCTTCCGTTTGATGAGGTAGACCATGCGGGCACCATCCGTTTTGAGAGACCGGCTCATCTTTTTGTTCCTCAGTTAATCCCGATTTCTCAGTCGATCGTTTATTAGTCTTGTCGCCGCACGTGTGCCATCGTGGAACTGTCCGAATATATTATCGAGTGGCACTTCTGAATTCCCGTAGTTGCATTCAAAGTATTTATGGTGGAGCACGTGAAAAAAATCTCCAAGGCGCGGATATTCGCGGCCGTTGATGGTTAGCGCGGCAAATCCGCAATGAGTGCATACCGGCCCTATTGAGAGCCAGGAAATATGGAATACTATGTGCAGCGGATGGGATGGTAAAAATAGATGAATGAGGACAGGACTTAGAAATATGGCACTTTCCAACGGGTGCATAGACATGCCCGACCACGGGCCAACGTTAACATTGCGATGATGCACACTGTGAACATATTTGTAGAGCCACTTCGAGTGCAAGAAACGATGGGTCAGGTAAAAATGTGTACTGTCAATATATGGTATGGCTACAAATAACAAAACGAACCAAACTGACCCTTCATCCCATGTGTGGCTCGGGATAAAGTTTTGAGATAATGCCCAAAGAAGACCAGACTGATATGCAGTCCAGATGGGTACGCTGAATACTAGTGTCCAAAACATATTGTCGTAGACTTGGTCGCCGAAGGTGAACTGAGGCCCTTTTCGCATCGACTTCCGGTCGAACTTGAGGAATTTCCCCTGGCGGCCAAATGTGTGCAGGTATAGATGGAGAGAACCCGCCCAAGCCAACATAAGTGTCAAATTGACTGCGAGTGTCTGCGCGATCCACGACCAATTACCAGCAGATACGCTTTCCATCGTTGGCAAGACGGTCAGCCACAAAATGGTAATTGCCACGAGAAATACTCCTCGAATATAGAGACCGAACCAGGAAAGAATAATTCCTTTTATAATAAATAACGGATCCCAAAACCTCCGGAATATTCCGCCCTGCTGGATCGGAACATCGGGATGGTAATTCCATGCACCGCGATCCACGGTATTTCTCGAGTTAAGTTCCATCGCATTAATTCTCAATATTTAGAGACTTCCATTATGTGCATGCAATAAGGATCCGCAAATTGATTGAAAAACGAACCCTGTTACACAAACTGAATTTTGCTGCGGGCAATGTGGCTGAAGATGAGTATAGTGCAAAAAAAAGAGGCGACTTTATCGGTCGCCTCTTCTTCTTGGTAATTTTTATGACGGTCCGTCAGAACCCTCGGAAGAATATAGATGGTAGCCAAAGAGCTAGATCTGGGTATGACAGCACGAAGGCTAATACCACCATATGAAGCACTATGAATGGCACGACGCCCTTATACATATGGATTAAGGTTATCTCCGGCGGGCTGATGCCGCGGAGATAGAAGATGGCAGGCGCCATTGGCGGTGTTAAGTAGCTGGTCTGGATCATGATCAGGAAACAGATTGAGAACCAAACCTTGATCGATCCTGGATCGAGTTCGTAAAACGGGGTACCGATGATAATAGGCATCGCGATTGGTACCACGATTAGCATTAACGAGATCAAGTCCAGAACAAAACCCGCGGCGAATGCAATCAAAAGTAGGATTGCCATGGTCTCCCAATTAGTCAAAGCCCAAGCCGCCATAAGCTGTTGAACGCCTACCATACCGCCCGTCATGGAAAATACGCCGGCGAACATGTTGCCAGTCATTAGGATTAGCAAGATCATCGCCGTGATCACAACCGTCTTGTAGAGCGATTCCTTAATTACTTCAAAACTCAGAGTTTTATAGAAAGCACAAAGAGCTACAGAAGCACATGCGCCACAACCGGCCGCTTCCGTCGGGGTGGCAAGTCCGCCGAGGATTGAACCAAGCACGATCGCAATTAGTAGTAATGGTGGCACGAGCGCAGTTAACGTGAGCTTGATTTTGTCCGGCAACGACATTTCGTCGCCTTCTTCTATCGCTCTGGGACCGTCTTCCGGTTTAATTATGCACCGGATCATTACGTAGACAATGTAACAGCCAGCTAGCATCAAGCCCGGAATTATCATGCCTGCAAAGAGATCGCCGATCGATACATCGGCGACTGGCCCCAAGATAATGACCACAACGGATGGTGGAATAATCGTGCCAAGTGAGCCACCCGCACAAATCGTTCCAGAGATCAGTGATTTGTTATAACCCGCCCGCATCATCACTGGAATTGCTAACAGTCCGACCACTGTTTCAGTTGCACCAACGATACCCGTCGAGGCTGCGAAGACGACGCACAGCAGGATAGTGCCTATCGCAAGACCGCCAGGTAAGCGTTTGACCCAAAGATGGATGGCTTCAAAAAGGCGGGCAGCGACGCCCGATCGCTCAAGTAGGGAGCCCATGAAGATGAACATTGGGACAGCTGCTATGACAGCGTTGGACGCCACGTCATCTACCTTGGCGCCAAACATTGCGAATACCGGTTCACCGATGGCTATCAGGCCCCATATCATGGCGACACCGATCAAAGAAAATGCAACCGGAAAGCCGAGAAATAGACAAAGTAACAGCGCCGGAAACATCCAAAGTGCAAAGGTAACGTCCATTATTCAAAACCCTTCGGTATATTCGGTTGTGGCGCTTCTCGGCCCAAAAGCGTCATCATGCATTTTACTGTTTCCGCTATAATTTGGATAAGGAAAAGATATAAACCGAATACAAAGAAAAACTTAAATGGCCAAACCAGCGGGTTCCAAGCAGATTCACCAGTTTGCTCGTTCCGTACATAGGATTCGATCCAATACTCAAACAACCACCATGTTAAGTAGCTCACTGCCGGAAGCAGCAAGATTATATAACCGGAAAAGTCTATCATTGCATTAGTTCTCACCGAAACTTTGTCATAAAAAAAATCGACGCGGATATGCTTACGTAATTGTGCGCAGTAGGCGATGCCTACCAAAAGACTGATGCCCATCAGCATATAGGAAATTTCGAAC
>JAYZET010000019.1:0-82481 GCA_036337155.1 Pseudomonadota bacterium
GCCGCCTCGCGGTCCCAGCTGTCGGAGCTGAGGCCCCGCTCGCGGAGCTTGTTCTTTTGGATCTTTGAGGAGGGCGTCTTTGGGATTTCTTTGATGAAGTCTATGTACCGGGGTACCGCAAAATAGGGCATACGCGGTACACAGAAATCGAGCAGTTCTGCGGGGTCAGGTGCATCCACTCCTTGCTTTAAAACCATAAAGGCCAGCACTTCATCCTCGCCACCCTGATCCGCCTTAACGGCGACGGCCGCGGCTTCGGCGATCGCGGGATGTTCTAATAAGACTGATTCGACCTCGTAGGATGAAATATTCTCGCCCCGCCGACGGATCCTGTCTTTAATCCGATCAATGTACCAAATATAGCCCCGTTCGTCTTGCCGCCCTGCGTCACCGGTATGGAACCACAAATTGCGCCAGGTTTCGACCGTCATTTCCGGCATACCATTGTACCCCTGCATAAAGCAGTAAGGCTCCTTTGGGCGCACCAAAATTTCACCGACCTCGCCCATGGGCAATTCTTCATCTGTTTCTGGGTCGGCGATAATAACTTCGAAATATTCATCCCACACCTTGCCGGAACAGCCCGCCTCATCCGGAGCATCAAAGGGGCGCCCGACCGGTAAATTGCATTCAGTCATACCAAAAAGTTCACTGCATTTTGGCACGTTGAAACGGGTTTTGAGTTGCGACAAGGTTTCATTTGTGACCGGCAGGGCGCAGATCATACGAAGCTTATTATCACCTTCATAGGGTTTTGGTGGTTGGGCGAGCACGAAGTCGTTCATTGCCCCGAGCAGATTGGTTAGCGTCGCCTCGTATTTCCGGATTTCGTCTATCCAGGTTGAAGCCCGGAATACTTTCGTCAACACCGCACTCGCGCCGGCGATCATCGTACCGTAGCTCATCATGACGAGGCCCTGGGCGTGAAATAGCGGCATGGTGATGTAGTACTTATCTTCCCGCGTGATCCGAAGGTGGGTTCGCATGCACTCGCCGAATAGATAGAGATGTCCGTGCGGCATCAATACGCCTTTCGACGGCCCCGTGGTTCCGGAGGTAAACATAATCGTGCCGATATCACGATAGCTCACCTCAACGTTAATCTCATCCTCGGGGCCACACATGATTTCGTCAAATGAGCGAATTTCTATGCGTTTGAAGGAGGGGATCACTCCTTCGCCAAATACGTAGACGGTCTCCAGTTCCGGCACCTCGTCCTCTATGTCAGCGAGCCAATCGAGATAATCGGGATCAAACACACCGATGCGGCAACTGGTATTTGTCAGGACGTGGGTAAGAAAACTGCCACGAAGCGCCGTGTTGATCGTTACCGGTACCGCGCCAATGCGTCCTAGCCCAATCCAGGTCCATAAGTATTCCAGGCAGTTATTCATCATTACGGCGACGTTCTCGCCGAACTTGATCCCGACTGCCGCAAATCCATTACCCGCCTGGTTCGAGAGCCGATGTGCTTCCGCATACGTGTGAATAGGGCCGTCTTCAAACTGCATAAAGGGGGCGTCACCCTGTTGCGCCGCTTGCGTCGCCAACACCTTGCCGGTTACCCAGCCAGTTTTGTCTGTTTTCACAATGTTTCTAAGCCCGTTATGACGCAGCCGCCTGTTTGGGAGCTACTCCGTCCATTTCCACACCTGCATAGCCGTCGCGCGCGACCTGATCTATCCGGCGAACGTATTTAGGTGCGCCACCGTTGTATACCAAGTAACGCGGGTTGCCGTATTCATGGCCAACAACATTCGAGTTGTATCCGGTAAACCAGGATCGTGCCTTCCGCATCAGCATCGTGGAGTACATTTGAACCACATGTTCCGTCCATTCATGCTCCGCTGCGGCACTGGCCTCTAGGCATTTGACGTTGTTTACGCGCGCATACTCCATCAGTGCGGTGACCCAATTGACCCCATTTTCGATCCCACGAGGGTAGTTAGATGATGCGGAGCCGCTTTGCGGGCCGGCTGGCATTAGCATATTCGGAAATCCGTGCACGAATATGCCAAGATATGTTTGGATGCCGCCGCCGTCCCATTTCTCCTTAAGCCTTTCGCCATTGCGTCCACGTATGTCGATGTGATCGTAGGCGCCGGTGATGGCATCGAAACCGGTTGCGTAGATGATTATGTCAAATTCAAAATCCGCTACTGATGTCTTGATACCGGTTTCCGTAATTCGTTCGACAGGTGTTTCTGAGATGTCGATTAGCTGCACGTTTTCACGGTTGTATGCTTCGTAGTAATTGGTTTCCAGTGGCACGCGCTGGACACCGAACCCATGATCCTTTGGGATAAGTTTTTCTGCGGTAATTGGGTCTTTCACGCGTTGACGAATTCTATCGGCAATGTATTCGGACAATTCCGCGTTGGCTTCCTCATCAGTAAAAATCTCACGAAAATTTTGTAACCAGATGCCAAATCCTGGTTCATCGTAAAGCCGATCCCAAAGCTTGCGGCGCTCATCGTGGCCGACCTCCCAAAACCCACGTCGGTCGGGATGATGCTCAAAACCGCCGGGCGAGCGTGCGCAATCTTCCTGGATTTTCTCATATTGTGCACGGATTTCCGACATTTTTGCATTATCGATCTTATAATTGTTGAGCGGTGCCGCCCAATTTGCGCGCCGCTGAAAAATTTTGAGATCGCCTACTTTATCGGCAATTTCACCAATAACCTGGATCGCCGTCGCACCTGTTCCGATTACTGCCACCCGTTTACCGGCCAGTTTAACCTCTTCGTGAGGCCAATAGTACGTGTGGAAGGATGCTCCTTGGAAATCGTTAATGCCATCAATATTGGGCATTGTCGGCTGCGATAGCAGGCCGGTGCCCATGATAAGAAAGCGACAGCTTAAGGTGCGATTATCGTCGAGGCTTAGCCTCCAAAGGCCGTCCTCGTCGTTCCAATGGGCGGCTCTAACCCGTACATTGAATTGCATGTGTTGGCGCAGTTCGAACTTTTCGGCGACGTAATTTAGGTATTTCAGGTTCTCTGGTTGTGGGGAGTAGGCCTCGGTCCAATGCCATTCATCTAGTAATTCTCGAGAGAAAAAATAACCATACGTGTAACTTTCCGAATCATACCTACACCCGGGATATCGATTCCAGTACCACGTCCCGCCAAGGTCACCTCCCAATTCGAGCACAGTTGCGGTTATGCCGAGGTCCACTAAACGCTTGATCTGGTAAATGCCGCATACGCCAGCGCCGATTACGATTGCTTCGTAGTGTTCGTCAGTGCTCATTTCGGAGCCCAGTTCCTTTGTCACAAGTTAATCCAGCCGAAAGCCTTATAGCTTAAATTTTGAAGATGTTTCGAGGACGCTACAATGGCCTTAGTTTCAACTATAGGGCGATCATTAACTATATTCAAAAGAACGTTTTAGCATAATTACTAATAAAAATTCGTGAGCAGAGGCTGTTGAGCTGCGGTACGCTCTAGGAAGAATGAGAGAAGGCGCATCGCGACGACATATTGATGTGCACGCGAGTCCTTGCTTGCTAAGTGTAATTTTGATGTTTTGGGCAATGGATATTAGCTGTTTTGTATCTTTGTGCTGGCATGCCGATGCACACAGAATAGATTGACTGGTGCCATGGTACAGCTTTCAGTTCTAGACCTCGCAAATATTGGCGAGGGTTTCACGCCGGCGGATGCGCTTAACAACGCCCTTGACCTTGCACAACATGCCGAGGCTGCGGGATACGCACGCTACTGGCTGGCCGAGCATCACAATCTTGCCGGGATTGCTAGCGCGGCGACCGCTGTGTGTATATGTCATGTTGCGGGAGGCACAAAGACAATCCGCTGCGGTGCCGGGGGCGTCATGTTGCCAAACCATTCGCCGATGGTAATAGCAGAACAGTTCGGCACATTAGCGACATTGTTCCCTGACCGCATTGATCTCGGTCTAGGTCGCGCGCCGGGCACAGATCAGCGCACACTGATGGCACTTAGGCGTGGGCCAGAGGCATCAGAGACCTTTCCGCAAGATGTCCTGGAATTGCAGGCGTTGCTTGGTTCACCCAGCGATGATCAGACCATACATGCCATTCCCGGTGAGGGAACCAACGTACCTTTATGGATCTTGGGCTCTAGTCTATTCGGCGCGCAGCTCGCAGGCATGCTTGGTTTGCCCTATGCCTTTGCCTCACATTTTGCGCCGCAGGCGCTGATGCAGGCTATTCATGTCTATCGCGAACGTTTTGAACCTTCGGATCAGTTGGACCAACCTTATGTCATGGTAGGCTGTAATGTGATCGTCGCTGATACGGAGGAGGGAGCGAAGCGTCTCTTCACGTCACCGCAGCAGAACTTTGCCCGGATGGTGCGCGGCACCCGAGGTCAGTTACCGCCACCTATCGATGATATTGAGGATTTTTGGAACCCGATGGAAAAGGCTCACGCAGCGGCAATGCTAGCCTGTTCATTTCACGGCTCTCCTGCAACTATCGGATCCAAGCTCGGCGCCCTTATTGAAGCCACGGGTGCGGACGAATTGATGGTTGCCGCGGCGATCTGGGATCATAAGGCTCGCGTCCGGTCGTTCGAATTGTTGGCACAGGCGATGTGTTAGCCAAGAAGGAGCGTTAAGTAACAGGTACTATTTTGCAACGCCGCCCGCGTGAATCTGGTGCGCCAGTAACCGGGTCCCAAGGGCCCCCATAGGACATCGCCCCGTTGATATTTATGTCTCGGGCGCCGAGTTCTGGGTCGTTGCTATAAGGATCCCACCAGCCCATTCCAGTCGCCGCGATGCCTTTAGGGGCCGCGTCGTTCACACGTGCTTGCGCCCGGCAACCAGTCTTGGTTCCGGCCGTGTAAATGGTTATCCACTGTCCGTCCGTAATTTCAAAATCCGCTGCCGTATTTGGATTAATATATACTAATGGATTTGGTGATACTTTGCGTGCCCATGCCTGATCGCGGAAGCGCGAATGGTGGTAAGTCTTTTCCCGAAGTCCAGTCAGTAACACCAATGGGTATGCCGCAGTTTCCTCTGCGTCGGCGGCGTCGGCGCTGGGAGGCACATAATTGGGTAATGGATCCAGTCCCATCGCATGCAGGCGCTCGGAATATAGCTCAATCTTACCTGTTGAAGTCTTAAAAGTGGTTTCGTCAAATACTCCTAATTCATAATCAAACGTCCGAAAACCCTCTTCCCGCAGTGTTTCGATGTCAATGCCGCTATCCCCAAGTAAGTATTCGTTGAAGGCTCGTTGATTGGTCCACGGCAAAAAATCCTGCGCCAAGGCATTTCGTTGGGCTAGCTTATCGCGAAGTGCCAGCGCTATATCCAAATCAGCACGGGCCTTACCTCGCGGCTCAAGAACCGGACGGGTGTAAGCTACGCAAGGCCCGCTGAGGACAAGCTGAACCTCTTCTTCCTCAAGAGTGGTAGTCTTGGGTAGCACGATGTCGGCATAGGCTGCGGTTGGGTTTAGGTTATGTGTTGCAACTGCGACGAAATCTAGCGATTTCATTGCTTCGATGGTGCGTGTTGTATCCGGATACGTTACAGCGATGTTTACACCGCTGATATACATCGCCCGTACCGGATAAGGTTTTGAGGTCAGTATTGCCTCAATCACTGACGGATTGTGGCATGCAGTTTGCCAGCCTTCTGGGCCAGACCAAAGGGGAAAGCGCTCCGCTCCGATTGTTTGTTTTTCTATTTCAAGAGGCAGGCGAAAATCTGGGTCGTGGATAAGATCGAGATAGTTTCGGAAACCGTCTGGCTTTCTCGCTATTCTGTTGCCACCGGGTCGGTCTAGATTGCCACTAATTGCTACCAGGCAGTTGAATGAACGGAATGTTTGCACGCCAGCGCTAAAGGCGTCGATGCCATGGCCCGGGACAAAAACGGATGGGGAGTTTGCATAGGCTTTAGCGGCAGCGATTATATCCTGGCTAGGCACTCCCGTGAGTTGCGCCGCAACGGCTGGCGGATACTGGTTTGCCCGTTGCTTAAATGCTTCAAAGCCATGACACCAGTCTTTGACAAAACTCGTGTCATACTTGCCCCAGGAAATGAGGAGAAAGCTCATTGCCAGCGCGAGTGCGGCGTCCGTTCCCGGCCGTGGCCTTAGCCAGATATCGGCAATTTCACTTGCCGCGCCTTGCATTGGATCGATAACGACAATCTGGCCGCCGCGCCTCTTGAGCGCTTTCAACGCCTGCCATTGCGCTGGGTCGGCTGCGTAGGGATTGCGACCCACGAGCATAGCGGTACGCGCGTTGTCGATATCTTCACCATTTTTAATAGGGGTGCCGGTTAACTTTTCGCTCAAAGCTTGGCAGCCGCCGCAGAGATCCTGATTAATCATCCAATTAGGCGAGCCCATTGAACGCATCAGTAAAGCCATTACAACGCCTCGGCTAAAGGCGGCGCCGCTGACCGCACCAGCGATAGACATTGGGCCGTATTCGGATCTTACGGCGGCGAACTGATCGGCCATTTCATCGAGGGCTTCGTCCCAAGATACCTCCTCCCAATCGCCGCTTCCGCGCGTGCCAATCCGTCGCAAAGGATTAAGGAGACGGTTATCGTTCTCCGTCCATTCACGGACAGCACGAATGCCCTTCACACAAAATGCGCCTTTTGATCCAGGGTGTTCTGGATTGGGACCAATTTTATCGACTTTACCGTTGCGCATCGTGATCAATGAGCCGCAATAGGCATTGCATTCCCAGCATTGGCTTGGGTGTACGACGTCGTTCATGGTCAAGTCCCACCAGTAATCACGGCTGACTTTAAGTTACGCTTATCTTTACGTTATGGGTATCTATTGTTTATTCCTGCGACTTGGAATTGGGAGTGAAAATAATATGGTCATGGACCTTATTAAATTAAGTGCGGTTGAAACAGCTGCGGCTATCGAAGCAGGCGAGACAACCTGTGAGGCGGTGACGCGCGCCTTGCTCGAGCGGATCGAGGAGCGGGAAGGCCAGGTTGGTGCGTGGGAGTACCTGAATCCCGATGCTGTTCTTGCTGGAGCTAGGGAGTTGGATGCGGGGCCGTCGAAGGGCTTGATCCATGGCGTCCCAGTTGGTGTAAAGGACATCATCGATACGTTGGAGATGCCGACCACTCACGGATCACCAATTCACAAAAAGAATCGACCCTGTATTGATGCGCCGTGTGTGGCCTTAGTGCGGGGTGCCGGTGGGCTCGTGCTTGGGAAGACTGTGACGTCTGAATTTGCGGCCCAACATCCTGGCAAGACTAAAAATCCACATAATCCAGCTCATTCGCCCGCAGGGTCATCTAGTGGGTCAGCCGCTGCTGTTACTGACTTCATGGTTTCGGTTGCCTTCGGGACGCAGACGGGCGGTTCTATTGTTCGACCGGGCGCGTTTTGCGGGTGCATTGGATACAAGCCGACCTACGGCGACTACAACCCGCTTGGCGTGCATGACAATACTCGGAGCGTTGACACGTTAGGAATGATGAGCCGAACAATGGCAGATCAGGCGCTTATGCGAGCTGTTTTGACGCACACTCCTTACCGCCCGATTAAGACGGCGACGATTAGTGACCTCCGAATTGGTGTGTGTCGAACGCCGAATTGGCATCTTGCTGACGACGCCACCCAGGATCGCCTGATGCGCGCCTCGCGCGGACTAGAAGCGGCAGGCGCAACAGTCGCTGACTTTGCACTGCCCGATGGATATGACGAGGCAATGGAGGGTTTTGATGCGGTGTCCGGCTACGAGATATCACGAACGCTTGCCTATGAGTGGGTAAACTACCCAGAGTTGCTGAGTGATAATATGCGAGACAACCGGGTGTTAAATGGCCTGAAGGTTACGCCCTCGGAGTATCAGGCCGGTTTGGCGAAGCTTGTTGAGTACCGGCGACGCTATGCGGAATCGATAGAAGGCTGGGATGTACTAATCACTCCGAGCGCCCCAGCAGAGGCTCCGGCGGATCTTTCTACAATTGGTGAGCCACCCTTCAACCGCATTTGGACTGGTCTTTACGGGCCGGCGATAAATCTACCCCTATATGCGGGACCGCAGGGGCTGCCGATTGGGTTACAGGTTATTGGACATGTCGGTCAGGACGATCGTTTCCTGGACGCCGCCGATGCCGTTTATAACGCCTTGCAGTAAGTGCTAACCAACGCCTACCAGCGCACGCCCACTGGCCGCATCAATAACGTCGAGCCAATTAGATAGATAGTTAAGAAGTAACTTTTCCGCCGTGTGTAAGGGAGAAAAATGCAACAAGAATTAGAAATCGAAGAGGGCCAAGTCTTCTCGACACCCTCAAAAACCCTGACCGATGCACATTTTCTGTTTTTCTCGGGCCTTACCGGAGACAACCACCCAAGCCACTATGACGTTGAATACGCCAAATCCACCAAATTTGGGGCACCACTTGCTCACGGCCTGCTGCTTTCTGGAATGACGGCACTGGGCGGGTCCGATGCAAGTTTCCAAATTGATGGTTTCGTCTTCGTCGAACAGGGTAGTCGGTTTCTCAAGCCGGTAATTGTCGGCGACACCGTCCAAACTCGGCTTACGGTCGAAAAGATTTGGCAAGAAGGCAAGAGACGCTTTGTTCGGTTCACCACGTCAATGATAAATCAGCGCAATGAGGTCGTGCTGGAAGGTTTTCACCTTTATCAAGTCGTGCCGAGAGGGTGAGTGAAATGTCGATGTATTGGGAGGACTTCGAAGTTGGCAGACGATATGAAACCTACGGCCGCACGGTAACGGAAGGCGACCTCTCTCTTTTTTGCGCCTTTGTTGGTTATCACGTTCCACTTTTCATCGACGAAGAATACGCGAAGCGGACACAATATGGTGGTCGAATTGCGCCCAGCGCTTTCACCATGTCTGTGTCGACCGCGATGACCGAAAGTCTCTTTCGGCATACTGTGGTATCACTATTGTCCGTCGAAAAGGGGCAATTCCTTGCTCCCGTTCGAGCCGGCGACACTATCTGCACCGAGGTCGAGGTCATATCGAAGAAAGAGACCCGTAATCCGGCAAAGGGCATAGTCACATTCCGCGATCACGTACTCAATCAGAATGCCGAGACTGTATTCAAGATAGACAAAATAGTGATGCTGAAGCGCCGGATCAGTGACGCCGACTGAGGAAAGGTAATGCCATGACTTTACGGACATCCATTTGCGAGACGCTCGATATCAAATATCCGATTTTTGCGGCGGGGATGGGTGGCGTGACAATGGCACCATTGACGGCGGCGATATCGGCTGCGGGTGGTTGCGGCGTCCTTGGTGCTACTTTTTGCACGGCCGACGAACTTCGCGCGGAAATTCGTGCCGTCCGCGAGATTACCGATCAGCCATTTGGGGTCGATCTCCTAATTCCAGGAGATATACCGGAGGATCTAAGTGCCCGTGAGGTTCCACCGTTCCCGGAGTTTCTCGAGGACTTGGTGCCAAAAATTGAGGGTTTGAAGGGCAATCCGCCGCCTCCGCTGACGATCGAGCTGGCACGGGCCCAGGTCAAGGTGACGCTTGAGGAGAAGGTGCCACTCATGGTCTCTGCCCTTGGCACGCCCCCATGGCTTATTGAGGAATGTCACGCAGTTGGCACAAAGGTTATGTCGATGGTAGGCGCCGTTCGCCACGCAAAAAGGTTGGAAGACATGGGGGTTGATATCATCGTTGCCCAGGGTATGGAGGCGGGCGGCCATGTCGGTACTGTTACGACTATGGTGTTGGTGCCAGGCGTCGTCGACAGCGTGAGCATTCCTGTATTGGCGGCTGGTGGTATCATTGACGGCCGGGGTGTTGCCGCCGGATTGATGCTGGGCGCCCAGGGAGCATGGATTGGCACTCGTTTCATTGCGACGGAGGAGGCGACTGCGCCGAAGGCCCATAAGCAAGGTATTATCCGAGCCGATGAAAACGGAACTGTCGTTTCTCGTTGCTATACCGGGAAGCCGAGCCGAGTATTAAAGAACGAATTCACCTCACGCTGGCATGGCCGTGATAACGAACTGCTTCCGATGCCATGGCAGCGGATGCGGGTGGAGAAACTGGTTGCGCCCGCTAAGGCGGCCGGGATGCCGGAGATAGCCAACTTTCCGACGGGGCAGGCCGCCAGCGCCATCAACGACATTCCTAAGGCTGCTGACGTTTTTCGCCAGATTGTGGATGAGACAGAGGGAGCGCTCTCACGATGACGGATTTTCTGCGCCAGCCACTCGAAAAAATCCGCGAGGTGCAGAATAGACTTGTTGCAGAACAGATCGCACTTTGCGCGAAAGGTCACGAGTATTATCGCCGGCGTTGGGCGGAACACGGGGTTAATCCTGCAGCCGTGCGTACGATCGACGATCTAGAGCGACTGCCCCTGACACCGAAGCAAGATTTGATGAATGAGCCGGAAGCATTTCGCCTGAGCTGTCCAGATCTGCCACTGCACGAGCGGACGCTCTGGGAGGTAAACTACACGACCGGTACCACCAGCGAGCCGACGCCTCTCTATGTGACGACGCACGACTATGTCGCTTATCTCGGTTTGGCGAAGCGCGTCGGCGAAATCTCGGGTATCCGGGAGGATGACATTTTGATGAACCTATTTCCGCTGACGCCGGCGCCGATGGGCGCCTTCATGCGCTCACCGATGAATGCATATGCGACGGGAGCGACGATCACGGCCGCGCTTACCGGCGCCCCGTTTGGCGATTTCAATATGCATCGCTCGCTCGATGAAGCCGTACGTATGGTCGAGCGGCATCGTGCAACCGTACTTTGGGGCATCACTAGTTTCGTTCGACGGGCCATAATTCGAGCGACTGAACTTGGTGCGGACTTCTCCAGTGTCCGAATGTGCAGCGTGACTGGAGAAGCCAGCACACCCGAAATGCGCGAGGACATCCGCCAACGTCTTCGCCGGCACGGCGTGCAGAAGCCGATCATTTTTGATCGTTACGGCTCGACCGAAGCTGGCGGAATGGCGCAATGCCGCGAGGACGGCGACTGGCACAATCCGGCTCCAGATCTGTTGTTTCAGGAAGTTGTCGACCCCGATACAGGGCGGCGTCTTCCGGACGGCGAGCGCGGCGCACTGGCAATAACCCAGATTAACCGAAGGGGGACAACGCTCATCCGCTACCTTGTCGGAGATATTGTAAGCCTGACCCACGAACCATGTCCGAATTGTGGGTTGGGGGGAGACCGTGTGGTCCCGCCGATCGTGCGGACCAAAGATCTGTTGAAAGTGAAAGGGATGCTGATCAATCCGACAGTGCTACTCGAATCTCTTACCGCGGTGCCGAACGTTGACGAATTTCAGGTCATACTCACGCGGCAGGACGAAAACGATGCCTTTTCCATGGATGAGATGATTGTGCGGATTGCGAGCCCTCGCACGGACCGGAACGCCCTTAAACTAGCGGTAACCGAGGCCGCTCAGAGTGCTGCGCGCATTCGCCCGCAGGTCGAGTTTGTCGAGGCCAGTGATATTTATGATCCGGCTAAGCACTCCAAGGCGACCCGATTGGTTGATCGCCGGTAGTAGGCCGCCCCGCGGAACGAGAGATTTATAGGGAGCACGTAAGATGAGATTTGAAGGTAAAACAGCGGTGATTACGGCGGCGGGCGCCGGAATAGGCCGTGCGACCTCGGACATCCTGGTGACGGAAGGGGCGACCGTTGTTGCGGTGGAGGTGGAGCAAGCTCGACTGGATAAGATGGTGGCGGATTTAATTGATGCGCCGGGCTCGGTCGACAGCCGCTGCGTCGACGCCACGGCTGAGGTGGAAGTGCGTTCCCTTGTCGCGGATTTAGAGGCCAAATACGGGAATATTGACCTACTGGTCAATGCCGTCGGGGGTAGCACAATCGTCGACAACCCGAGCGTTCCCATCGATGCCATGACTTTTGAGGATTGGAAGAAACTAATCGACTTTAATCTCGATGCGACGTTTTTGCTGTCTAATGCCATCATTCCCGGTATGAAGCGGGCGGGCGGCGGAAAGATCGTTAACCTGGCGTCAATTGCCGGGCGCGGTCTGAGTGTTTCCAGCAGTTCTGCCTATGCGGCGGCGAAGGGTGGTATTATCGCCTTGACCCGAAAGCTATCGCTCGAACTGGGACCCGATGGCATCAATGTAAATGCTATTGCACCAAGCCTGACACTAACTGAGCGCTTGATGCCCCATTGGGAAAAACGTAGCGCTGATAGTAAAGCGGCAGAAATCGAAAAAGTGCCGCTCAAAAGGGTTGCAACCGCGCGGGATCAGGCAGGCGTGATTGCCTTTCTATTGTCCGCCGATGCGGATTTTGTCACCGGATTGACTATAGACGTTACAGGGGGATTATCATGAGCGAACGCAACGACACCATCGGCTTCATCGGAATGGGTATGATGGGGGGCGGCATGGCTGCTAACCTGCTGAAAGCAAATTTCGACATGGTTGCGTTCGATATTGATCCTTCAAAGAACGAACGCTTCTCGGGTCTCGGTGCGAAGATCGCTAATGGTCCGGCCGGTGTGGCGCAAGGGGCGGGGACAGTAATTTGCATCGTTGAGACGACGGCGCAGGTCCGTGAGGTTGTTCTCGGTGATGGGGGTATAGTAGAGGGTGCGCAGGAAGGTGATATTTTCGTGTGCAGTGCCACCATAGATCCGCTTGTGGTTAAGGAACTGCACGACATTTTGGCGGAGAAGGGAGTTAGGATGCTCGACGCTCCTGTCAGCGGTGGCGTACCCAGGGCTGTGTCCGGCGATCTTTCGATTATCGTGGGTGGCGATGCGGCTGTGGTCGAGGCGTGTGAGCCCTATTTCAATGCGATGTCGGCAAATGTCTTTCATATGGGTGAAATTGGTAATGGCCTTGCCATGAAACTCTGCAACAACATGATAACCCAGGTCACCAAGGTGGTAATTGCGGAAGCGATGGCGCTCGGCGCTAAGGCGGGTCTGGATCCGAAGCAGATGGTCGACGTCATCAGCGTCAGCACGGGCAATTCCGATAGCTTCCGGGCAGCTGCACCCCGTTACCTTAGTGGGGATTTCTCGCCGGGCGGCACCATCGATATTTCCTATAAGGATCAGGAGTTGGAAACAGGCTTTGCCAAGGCGCTTGGTGTGCCGATGTTCATGGCGGCAGCATCGCAGCAGGTCTACCAGATGGCGCGCGCGGCGGGCCTGAACAAGAAGGATGGTAGCGCCCTGATCTCGCTCTACGAGGAGATGACCGGCGTAAAGCTGGGGCCAAGATAGCGGCCTCTATTTCGACGGCGACGCGGATTAGTGCGCGTTTTCTCGTCCGAAGGCCCTCGATCTTGCGAAATGTCAGGCGGTTGCCTCCGCGATCAACACCGATCTAGTGGTCTACTCCGCCGCCATGGTACCCCGGTATTGCGTCAAGCTCCCGGCGTGCATTATTGAACCGGGTAGCGCGTGGCCGACTATATCTTCGGCGAGGCGTGCGACCTCGATCAGCTTGTCCAGGTCGACGCCCGTTTGTATGCCCAGCTCATTACACAGGAACACTATATCCTCGGTGCAGACGTTTCCCGCCGCACCTTTTAAGGCAGCGAAGGGGCAACCGCCGAGGCCTGCAACCGAGCTGTCGAATAGGTCGACGCCCATTTCCATCCCGGCGTAGACATTTGCCACACCCATGCCGCGAGTGTCATGGAGGTGCAGGCAGATGCGCTTGTCGGGCCAGGTATCACGGACCTTGCCGACGACCTCCTTGATGCCGTTCGGCGCAGCCCAACCCATTGTGTCGGCAAGGCTCAGGATTTCAATATTCGTGCCTTCCTCCTCGGCGATATCGAGGATTTCCCGCAAGCGCTCAACCGCGGTATTGGGTGTAATTAGGCCTTCAAAGTTGCAGCCGAAGGCCGTCATGAGCGAGGCCCGGCGAACTTCGATGCCATATTTTTTGTAAAGTTTAATTTGCGCTCGTTGGACTTCCCGATTGATCTCAAAGCCTCGGTTCGTGTTGTGTTTCATGAAAGTTTCGGACGCTGTTGTCGAAATCGATCCCATGTGGGTCAGCTTATCGCTATGCTGCATAGCCCGCTCAATGCCCTTCTCGTTGAGCCAGAGCGCGTGATAGATAACGCCTTCCGTTACCCCGAACCCGTCGATCACCGCATCGGCATCGGCCCAACCCGGCACCCGTTTTGGGTTGACGAAGGAGGCGACCTGAATCTTTTTTAATCCGGTCTCTGACAGCGCATCAATTAATTCAATCTTACGCTCTGTCGAAATCGGTCCTGGTTCAATCTGGAACCCCTCGCGCGGTCCTTCTTCCTGAATGTCCACCTTCTTCGGCAGGTCGCTCATGGCTTTCTCCTTCGCTCTAATCACCTCTTCCCAGAGATATGTCTAGAGTGTGAGCGCCGTCAAATGTCCGCTATGGATCGCTGCCATAAGATTGCGGGGCGACTGGCAGTCGCCGATGAGATGGAGTTCTACCTTGCCGTCCAATTCGGCGGCGAGCGCATCTTCCGCTTGACGCGGAATTCCGTAGACCAGCTCGTCAATGTCCTGGAAAGACCGCTTTTCGCCGGTGAAGACGTTGCGGCAGACGGCGACTGCATCGGCAAAGTCGATCAACTCGTGGCTTGGAACAATCTCGACCCCGTGTTCGTATAATCGTCTAAACACGCCGATGGCGCTACAGTAGTTGACGTTCTGTGCAATCTGTGGGCGCGGCGTTACCAGCACCACACGCTCAAACCTTTCCGCCATCAAGTCGATAGTACCGTAAATGCTGGGCCCCTGATCCAAGTCGTAGAAGAGGGCATTAACGCCGCCGCTTGGATGCGCTGCATAGGCGCGGACGTCTCTGCAGGAATCAGAATTCGGTGAGAGGCTGTGCGGCGGCCGTGGGGAACTTCCTGTGGCTAAGACTACCGTATCCGGTTTTATGGCTAGGATGTCCGACGATGTGGCGAGCCGGCCCAGGGCGAATTCAACTTGATAGGCTTCCGCCATGCGGCATTGGTAGTCGATCATACGGGCGACCTCTCCTCGGCCCGGCAGCGTGGCGTCGAGCCTCAACTTACCGCCGAGTTCCTCCGACAAGCCAAAAAGTGTAACGTGGTGCCCGCGCGCGGCGGCGACCCAAGCCGCCTCGAGGCCCGCCGGCCCAGCGCCGACGATGGCAATGCGCCGCGGCGCCGCCACAGGCGGCAGGTGTTCCTCCGCAAAGGCTTCGTTGACCTGGCCAAGATAAGGGTTGTGATGCTCTTGGAGGGGCTTGCCCATGTGCACTTCGCCCCAACACCAGTTGTCGAAGACGGAGGGACGGATTGCTTCAGGCCGCCCGGCTTTGGCCTTTGCCGGCCAGGCGGGGTCTGCGATGAGTGCTCGGGTGGTGCCGACGAGGTCGCCGTATCCTTCCTCGATGATGCGTTCCGCCAGCTCCGGTGTACCGATCCGGCCGAGCGCCATTACCGGGATACCGTTTGCGGCTTCACGCATACGCTTGTGGATGTCGATGTAGTGGCCCGGCTGGAAATGAATGTCTGGAACATGGGTTTCCAGACTCAGGCTGAAATTTCCCTGGCCATAGGCGAAATAGTCGAAATCGTACGTCTCTGCGAGGTCGGACGTGATGCGCGCCGCCTCATCCGGATCGATACCGCCATCGACACCCTCATCACCAGGCATTTTCAGGCCAACGATGAATTCTCGGCTGCATCGTGCCCGGATGCCAGCGGCGATTTCTCGTGCGAAGCGGGTTCGACCCAAAACACCACCTCCGTATTCGTCCTCCCTTGTGTTGGACCACGGCGAAAGGAACTGGCCTATCAGGTAGCCGTGCGCCCCATGAAGTTCGACACCGGCGAAGCCGCAGCGACAGAGGCGTTCAGCCGTCCCGATATATGCCTCGGCGACACGGCGCACGTCTTTCGTCGACATAACATGGGGTACGGTCCAGCTTAAGGCATCCGGTTGATTTGAGACGCCCATTGGCGATTTCGTTGGATGCCAGAGCTGTTGTCGTCCCGGATGCCAGAGTTGTCCAATCAGGATTGCGCCCGCGTCGTGCACGGCTCTTGCGGTTTCCCTGAAAGCATCGTCGTTGGCGTCGTCAAATCCTGTAACGATGGCTTGCTGTGCTAAAGCTTCAGGGTCGACAGCAATGATCTCCGAGACGATCAAACCGGTTCCACCTCTTGCGCGTTCGACCAGAAAGTTCCGCCAGGCTTCGGTAACCCGGTTACTCCGCCCGAAATTAGTCAGCGTTGCAGGTAGCGCAATCCGATTGCGAAGGGTGTGCTCGCCCACCTTTAACGGAGAGAAGAGATGGGAATAATCCATAGTCAGTCTCCACGCGCCCGCTCCGCTGCCGCGAGCACGGCTGGTGTGACCTTGATCATCATAGACAGGGCATGAAAGGAGAGGGTCTTGCCATGGCCGTCGAGGTTGAGGCTGTTGTTCACTCCTCCTTGCAGTACGTTCTCAATAACGAAATTAAACGCCTTCAGCTTTGGTAGGTC
The DNA here is from genome assembly GCA_036337155.1 of Pseudomonadota bacterium. Lineage (GTDB taxonomy): Bacteria > Pseudomonadota > Alphaproteobacteria > UBA8366 > UBA8366 > UBA6544. The sequence continues at coordinate 16,466 of JAYZET010000019.1, forward strand.
GTACCGCCGGGTCTCGGTCGCGCCCCGATGTTGAAACATTTCAAGCATTCGGGTTTCCGTCACCTGCTCGGCGATAGGGTCGTATCCACTTTTGTCGAAGGGAATGATGCTGACGTTAAGCCGATCGCCCTTGTCGCCAGTTCGTCCGTGGGCAATCTCGTACAATGGAATTTCGATAAGACTGTCAGAGGTCATCTTCGGTCACCAGTGTCACTCGTGGTTTCACGTCGGCACGCGGTACTAGGACCGAGCCTGTCTTAACTCGCCAAGTCGTGTTGCGTCTGACCCCGCCGCCGCCCGCTGGCCCGTCGCAATAGAGGGACTCAACCTCGCGTGCGACCATGGCCGCTGTTATCTCGTCATGCGCATTGGCGGCTGCACGCATGCGGACTTCGGCTGGCTCTCCTCCGAATGAAGCGGTCAGCTCGCCACTGTCTCCGTCATGAATGCTGATAGTCCCAATCAAATCAGTACGTAGGTCGCAGTCTAGTTCTAGTATTTCGATGCGTTCACGCATGATTTTGGCCGCCAGCTTGGCGCGGGCAAGGGCGTTAGGACCTGCGTATGAAATTTCGCCCTCGCCGAGCCAGCCGCCGTCTATGCTAATGGTAACCTTGAGCGTGTCCGGCGCACGCCGACCTTTTGCGCCGCTGACCCGTACCTGGTCCGGTCCAATCTGTTCGACCTCAAGATCAGATATATCGAGTGTGGCATCCGGCGTGAGGTAACAGGTTGGGTCGTCCAGCTCATAGAGGATCTGCTCCTTTACGGTTCGGGTGTTGACTACGCCGCCTGTACCTTTCGGCTTGGTGACAACGATACTGCCGTCTACTTCGACCTCGGCGATGGGGAAGCCAACGCTGGCGAGGCCGTCGACGTTCTTTCGGCCCGGGTCCGCATGGTAGCCGCCAGTGATCTGCGAGCCGCATTCCAGGAGGTGTCCCGCTAACACGCCTGCGGCCATTTTATCCCAGTCATTCGGCGCCCAGCCAAAGTGGTGCATCAGCGGGCCGAGCGCTAGTGCTGAATCTGTGACACGGCCGGTCACTACGATGTGTGGGTCCAATTTGAGTGCATCGGCTATCGGCTGCGCGCCGAGATAGACATTGGCGGCCAGTATTTCGGTATTCGAAAGGTCGAGTGGCGTTTCGTTGCCCCATTTCTGTGTATTTAGACCTCGAATCTCTTCCCGCAGATCATCGCCGTCAACCACTGCTACACGGAGCCCTTCGATCCCGAGTTCCTTCGCGAGGTCGTGCAACCGCCGCGCCGCGCCAATTGGATTAGCGGCACCGAAATTACCGATGATAGGGACACTGCCTTCTACGCAACGTTTCAGCACAGGGGCGACGAAACCGGCGAGGTCGGGCGTGTAACCTTTTTCCGGATTGTTGCGGCGCTCGCGTTGAGCGATGGCTAGCGTCCGTTCGGCTAAGGTCTCGTAAAATAATGCTGCGGGCTGACCGGATTCGATCAGAGTTTCGGTGACGGGCCCGCCCGCGTCCATCCGATCGACTGAAAAACCTGCCGCATTACCAATATGCATGCGTTCCTCTCTCACAGAAATCTCCTCCCTGGCCGATTACGAATTGCGGCAATCCCGAAGTCCTGGCAGCTCATGCCCGCTTTGGCGCCCCAGGCCGAAGCGCATTCGTTAACGTGACTAATTCGCCCGGTGTTCCAGATCGAGCGTGCGTCTCCAATTCGCGCCGATTCATGGCTGACGGTTGCACCAGCGACACCTTGCTCGTCCATTACCGGCAGCCGACTGGTTCCGGCTTTGTTACGGCCGACACCTGCATCGTGAAAAACAGCTGCCAGCACTGGCTGGTAGATTGCCTGGCCGCTCGCGCGGTTTGACGCAAGGATCGCACCGTGAGATCCGACGATAACAACGTGACCTATATCTTCTGGGGTTAAGAGAGAGGCTGAATCGAGCCCCCAAATTTCAGGTTCTCGGCGTTCCGAGCGAAATTTGTAGCGGCCTTCGGAATGGGTTGGTGCTTCACCCTCGAATGTTTCAGCCGCGCGCATCTTACGAGCGCAATCAGCGGCGCTCTCGCCCACCGCGCAGCCGACCGCACCCGCTGCTGTGTTAGTATAGCTTATCACACCGCGGGCGAGCATATCTTCACCGTCGCCGATCATCCCTGTCGCGTGAGAAACGGTAGCGGCGGCGATGCCGAGATCCTGCAGGTATTTGAGGCTGCTAATTCCGGACTCATCACGGCCGATGCCTGCGTCATTTAGAATGATACCACGTGGACCGGCCGAGGCCGCGAGATATCCTGCATAGATACCGCCGTGACTGCCCGCGAAGATCACGGAACCCGCGTGCTCGGGTTTCGGTTTTGTCACCGTGTCGAGGACCCAAATTGGAACATCGTTATCTGAAGCGTTGCGTTCTACCATATCGTGCAAAATTCTATTCGAATGTTTGTATGATGATATAGCGCAACAGTGTGGTTTTCGTCACGTCGTATGGCGAAAACATCTATTAATTTCCATTATATATGGAGGTTTCATATTGAAACCAAAATGCCACGCCCATGTTCCGATTCTATGGCGGAATTTGGCGGTATGACCAATGAACCGAGGCTAAGTTGACACTATACTGCTGATTAACGACGATGCCCGATTTCACAATATCTTCGGTGTGCACATCATACTGCGGGGAATATTAGAATGCGGACTTGACTCGGATGGGCTCCGTCCCTCGGCGTGGTGGTGAAGTATCCGCCTTTACTGTGACAGATGCGCAGCCACAGATGGTTTGCTGAGAGGTGCAAAATAGACGGGATTGGCAGCCGCTCCTGATGGGGAGCCATTGAAAGCCGATTTGTTAATCGGTTTCGCATTTAGGCGTGATTTCTTCCCTGATAAGGAAGGTCGTGACAGTTTGATTAAAGTCCCTGGCGGTCAATTATTCGAGGAAAAAAAGGCATACTGCCGAAGAAGGAGTGATGATAGAAAGGTTGTGGGTATGACGAAAGGTTCAGGAAGAAAGGCCAAAGCGGTCGGTATCAATCACGTGGCGCTTGAGGTTGAGGATATTGACGAGGCAATAGAATTCTATGGAAAGTTTTTAGATTTTGAGATCAAAAGCCGCAACGCCAATTTAGCGTTTATCTATTTTGGCGATCAATTTATAAACTTTACGCGCGGTCGTCGACAGGAACCAGATGGCGGACGACATATCGGTATTGCGGTGGACGATAAGGAACTCGTGCGCGAGACGCTAGACGGCATGGGTGTTGAGTTGATCGATAGTCGGTTTCTCGACTTTCTTGATCCTTGGGGCAATCGTGTTGAGATTACGACCTACACCAATATCCAATTCAGCAAGAGCCCCGGCGTACTGCGCGGGATGGGACTATCGCACTTAGAAAAAAGCAAAGAAGCTCTAGCGGAACTTCGCGAAAGAGGGATGGCGCCTGACTAGATATTATTGCTGGCGGTATTTCTGAGGTGGCTGAGGATTGTTAGCGGGATTGGTGTCGTGTTTCGAAAGCTTCTTCAGTAAGCCTCTATCAGCCAACGGTTGAAGTTCGGCTTCTAATGGATCTGCTTTCGATTTGTCATAAACCTCATCGCCATCCACCTGCAGCGTAAAGGTCTTTAGATATTTTGCTTTTTTCGCTGGATCTTCGATGGTTTCTTTTGTCCATTGGTAGAGGGGATATTGCTCAATGCCCTCCGCTTCTGCCTGGGCGCAATAACCGGCAAAAGCGTCGTATTGGCATTTCAGGGCTGCATTATGTTTTGTCAGAATGTCGCCGAGGGGTGCAAGGCTAGGATCCTGTACATCCATTCTCGCGACCTGGGCCTGTTCCTCATTAAGATTTATTCGTATCTGAAATTGCCATTTGTCACTCATCAATGAAGCTCCACTCGTCCACGTGTTACCTTTTAATGTTGGAGAGTAAAGTCCATTACGCAACCGCCTTTAAAGTGGTTCGCCGTAGTGTTGTTTTTTTTGCTTTAGGGCTGCCAAGAGCCTCGCCGTTGCACTAAATTTTTTCGCGATGAAGAAAACCGCGATTATCGAGTGTATAAAGGTGCGGCAGCTTTCTTTGACGCCGGCAATTACGCTGCCCGAAAGATTGGCCGATTGTAAGGCCTTTGATGTCGTTTTGGTAGAGGTACGACTTGCTTCCGGTGCGATCGGTTACGGCGACGCTCTCGTTGTGGACGGGTGGACACCGGAGACGTTGGAGCAAGCATGGTTGATCATCTGCACGTTGGCGGAATCGAGTATTGGTTTTACTAGGGACGAAGCGGCACAGCTATTTATGGGTTCGCATCGCGCCGCACCACATGCTGTAACGGCTCTCATGGCGGCTCTTGAGACAGCTTCTGGTATGTTAAGTCTTGATGCGCCAGTTGAGTTTCCGCTGACCGGTCTTGTGGAAACGGGAGATACAAGCGCCGTATATGAGTCTTTGGAGCTGCTCCGCTTTGGCCAATGGGAGGTCGTTCGGCTAAACCTTGAAGGTAACGTGCCAAAAGACCTCGCGATGATCGAACGTGTGCGCTCTGCGTTTGGGGGGCGGGTTAGGCTCCGCCTCGGCGGTGTTCAGGCTTATGCACCAGAGGACGCGGTTAAATTCGTCACTGCGCTGGATCCCAAGTGCATTGATTGGCTAGATCAGCCATGTGTAGTGGGTGATTGGGACGCTGCATCGGCGGTGCGTAATGCTGCCCGGATACCGCTCGCTATGTCCGGGTTCGTATTTGACGATGACGATATCGGGCGTGCTGTGGAGGCTGCTGATATAGTCGGATTTGGGTTTGCACAGATGGGCGGTCGAGATGCATTGCGGTATGCAATTTCAATTGCGGATGCGCAGGGGCTTCGATGTTTTCTCGGCGGGGGTTTGCAAACTGATTTAACAACTTTGCAAGAGGTTCTAGCTGTACCCGGTGCTCTTCTTGATATCACGTCTCCCAGTGTTGCACTGGAACCAGTGCTCGCCGGTGAAGTTTCGATAGTCAGTGGGCTCGCCAAATTCCAACCTTCAACGCCGCCGCAATTAAACGAAGATACCTTAGCTCGGTGTACGTTGCAGGAACTAACCTTCTGCTAATAGCTTTTCCTTAAGCTGTCGGTCGGTCCGCAATTTGGGTGCGGTGCATGATACGACGTTGGCCTGAATCAAACGCATCGCGGCGGTGCATCACCGCCCGATTATCCCAAAAAACCACGTCGCCGACTTGCCACTGATGATGCCAAGTGTGATGTTCGAGCGTTGTATACTGCCAAATTTCGTCAAGGAGCGCTTCCGACTCGTCGATTGGCATGTTCATTACATAGGCGTTCAACCGGCGGCCCAAATAGAGTACTGAGCGGTTGCTCTCCGGATGATTTCGTATGATCGGATGAATGGCACCCGGGCATTGGCTAACGTCTGTCACCTCGTCCATGCCGTGGCGCAAATAACCACCGCTGGTCATGCTAGCGTCATGCTTTATTGACTTTCCTTCAAGCTTGGCGCGAAGGTCGGCGGGTAGCGCTTCAAGGGCCATGTACATATTACAGAAACCTGTGTTGCCGCCCATGTCGGGAACTTCCAAAGAGAAGAGCGCACTCCCGAGCGGCGGATACTCGGCGTAGTTCATATCGGTATGCCAGATTGCCTCGCCGTCGCCGAGGCTGCCAATCGGAACGCCACCTTCCTTGACGTTGGATATGACCATGATTTCGGGCTGGTTCACGACCGCTTGTAAGCCGTTCTCCTGCGGTGGTGCCATATCGAGCTCTCCGAATAGGCGACTAAAGGCAACGAGTTCAGCGTCATCAATGCTTTGGTTACGAAAAAGTAACACAAGGTTGTCGATCCATGCATTCCGGATCCCTCGATATGTTGCGTCATCGACTTTGGCAAGGTCGACGTCTTTTATTTCCGCGCCAAGTGCTTCTGAGATTGGCAAGACCGTCAGGTTACCGTAACGCGACGGATCAACCGTGTGTGATGTTGTTGCTGGCATGGGGTGATCCTTCCTTAGGGATTGATGATAGAACGGCCAATTTTTTCGGCAGCGGATTTGAGGTATGAAAGTTTTTCGAGTGCAGCGTCGGGCGACAAGCGTGCGACCGGCGCATGGACGGCGAGTCCAGCGATAACACGGCATTCCTCGCCAAGGACGGGTACCGCCAGACCCAACATGCCGACGGTATTCTCTTGGTTGTTTAGGGCGTAGCCCTGCCGGCGAATTTTTTTAAGCGCGTCAAGTAACTGATCTGCGTCAGTGATTGTTCGTTCTGTATACTCATGGAGTGAAAGATTTTCGATTAGCCGGCGACGTGAGCGTGCGTCAAGCGACGCCAACAACATCTTACCAATGCCGGTACAATAGGTTGGCACGCGATTGCCAGGTTGTAGTTGCATTCGTAGTGGCCAGTTACATTCGACGCGTTCCACATAGACGACCTCGGTGCCGTCAAGGACTCCGATGTTGCAAGTCTCTTGTAGCTCATCGACCAAGTGCTGCAGGATGGCACGGACCGGGGCGGCTTGAAGGCATTGAGATAGAGTCCGTTCGCCGAGCCGTTTTAGACGTCTGCCCGCGACGTATCCCGCACTAGAAAACGTTCGTTCGAGCAATCCTTCACTCACTAATTGTTGAACGATCCGGTGGACCGTTTGCTTCGGCATGCTGAGCCGCATAGCGATAGTTCCAAGGGTCACTGGTCCGGTTCGATTTATGACTGTTTCCAATACCGTTAGTGATTTGCCAAGAGCCGATCTCGGTTGGCGATCGTGTGGCATTCTCCGCTCCTTCGTGATGGAACGATTAAGCTTTCAAAAAATGTATGATTCAACTCATAATAAATGAAAATGGTATAAATCGTCCTGATTTTTAATAAATTTGCATGTAAAATTGTTTGTCCCTTCACAATTTCACGTAATTCTTTCACGCGTAGCGGGATACGTGCTAGATGCGGGATAGCAACAAGCGCCGGTTCGTAGGCGGTACGGGGCGAATTTCCGTCTCTTAAAGGTTTGTTACGCGTGCCGAGTTCAGAGAGCACCGAAATGGTGTGGCTCAAGTACTAGCACTTGTTTGATATCTGAGATCGAGGTCTGAATTTACCCCAACGCGCAAAGCATATTGGCTCCTTTATTCCATCCCTGGGCAATGTTTGGCTCATATCTAGACAAACAAGTTGAACTGGTTGAGTGTAAGATCATAGAGATCGGTTCGCATTTCAGCGATTTCTATTATTATCACTTAACCAAAAACAATATCGCTTAAGTCAATCCAAATTGTCCCAAACTTGAATTTGATCAGTTGAGCTTCTTTAAGGTTCCTCGATTTGTTGGAGGCGTTCATAATGGCCGTTGATTTGGCTGTTAGCCTGATCTGCTGCTCCGCATGTATTGGTAACAAGAATAATAAGAGTAAACATCCATTTTCCACTTGGCATCGTAAGAGCACGATCGAAATGCGCCGGCGCGACAAATCGAAATTGCGTTCGCGATGCAACTGCGCCTAAATTGGTAGTATGGCGGGCGGATAATGACGGCGGCACAGTATTTTTCTACGGATCCGGACAATGCGCGCCGTATGTTTTTGGCCGCCTGTCTCGAGGCTCGGCTACCGGTGGCTTCCTTCGAGGCCCCGCGCGACGAGTGCGATGAATTTCCCGTTCATATCGACGTGGCATACGCTGGGGCGCCAGATGCGGAAATAGCTCTAGTGGTGTGTCCCGGCAGTCGGATGGCTGAAGGTCTTTGCGCTTCAGGCATCCAGACTGCTGCGCTGAGAGCTGGATTGCAGACTGAACTACCTAACTCGTTCTCGCTAGTTTTGGTTCATACAGTTTGGCCTTCCACCTTCGAGGAGATTTCACTGGACGACTCGTGCGAGTCGACAGCAGTTGCGATGGAATGGGACGACTCAATTCTCGCTGCTGCTGATTTTCGTTTCAATGAAGATAACGCTAAAACTAAAAAGCCGACGCTCTTAGAACAAGAACGTCAAAAATGGTACCGCCGGGTCTTAGCTGATGTAGCCGGACGGTTTCTAAATTCGTCGCGCCATCTCGTATTTATCGATGTGCAAACAGGTTCAGGTCCGTACGGCGAGGCAGAGGTGCTATCCTGCCACCTGCCTGAATCGAAAGACGAAGCACGTGCCATTAAAATGTTTGGTGCCCGTGGCACCGCAAATGGTGTTGCTATTACAAATTTGCAGGGACCGATCGCACGTGGTCTTGCTGCGGAGCTGGCAGATCGCCAGACTACTGCGGTGGTGATGGAATTCGGATGCTATTCATTGACTACTGTCTTTGATACGCTACTCAGTCGTCATGAGTTGGAAGTGGCTGGGAGGAACCGGATCGATCGGTTGTTCTATCCCGCCGCTATGGATTGGCGAGAACGCGTTTGGGCGGGTGCGGCAAATATACTGCGGTTAGGATTTCAGTCGGCCGATCATATGGACCTTAACTCATAATCAGATCTTAAATTTGCTTAGGTCTCGTGAGGTCCGGCCAAACTGTTTTATTCGTCTCTGCCATCAACAGCTTATACCAATCTAATACTCAAGGGCGGACCATATAATGGTTCAGAATGTGCACAGCTTTTGATCGTTTGTGGTAAATTTGACCGACCCATTCCATTATTTCCAGATCGTTTTTAGCCCAATTGGGCAAGCCACAAGTATGATGGCATTTAGCCTCTCAAACGGATACACATTTTGCCATTTGCAGATCAACGGATTGACTAGTCTAATCCCTTTGCCGCAATTGTGGCTGCGCTCGGAGAAATGTCTTGCCCATTAGCAATGGAATTGAATTGTAGCCTTTGATGAAACCAAGAGGTGTTGGCAATATATTTCCATCACGTTTAAGCGAACGTAGATTGATTTGATGTTGACTATTATTGAGATTTCGAAGACGACGTGAATTGTTGTGTTTTAGATCAGACCTAAATCCAAAACTCGTAATCGGTTGGATAATTTCGCCGGCGGTTAGTGCCGGGCTTTACTCAAATTTCTTTGTCTAGGGTCTTCGCAAATTTTGGTTATTATAGGACTGAAACCAGTTTTCTGTTGATAGAATTAGTAAATGGTTGTGCCAGAACATCTCTTTTGGGCTCGCGATTGGTTTGGATTCTACGGTGGAAACTAAGCGACAACGGTGTTGGTCAACACGGCGCATATTCAAGACAGCAAGCACCGCTACATGGACATAATTGGGACAGGAAAAAGAAACTATCCATCAGCTCGAAATTCGGAGCTAACTTATCAAATTTCTCTTGCATTTCAGTTAGTCTGATTGCATATCGTCGCGTCCCGCGAGCGTGGGAACACCGCTTGTAGACAGGAGCGCCGGTGATATGGATAAAAGTAATCTTGTAACGCTTTTCGACCCCCAAGCGGATCAGGCGGAAGCTGGGACCGATTGTGCATTCCTCATAAATCATGAGGGAGCTTGTTATGCCGGCCGGCATTTACTTATAGATGTGTGGGATGGCGTGAACATCAGCGATACCGACGTCATTGATACTGCTTTGCGGACCGGTGCTGACGCTGCCGGTGCGACTTTGTTACATGTTCATCTACACGAGTTTTCGGAAAACGGGGGTGTTTCAGGTGTTGCCGTTTTGGCGGAATCTCATATCAGTATTCACACTTGGCCGGAATGGAACTATGCGGCGATCGATGTCTTCATGTGCGGTGATACCGACCCGATGAAAGCAGTGGAGATTATGCGAGAGGCTTTTAAACCGGCGCGCCTAGAAATTGCCGATCACTATCGTGGACGTATCTGTTGACTGGCTGGTTTGAGGAGTCACTGCATCTAGGTTTTCGCTCTCGCTTTGGTATAGAGCGGGTATTGTATGAGACTAGGACCGGACATCAGCATTTGATTATATTTGACAGTCCGGAGTTTGGCCGCGTGCTTGCCCTCGACGGTGTAGTGCAGACGACGGAACGAGACGAATTCATCTATCACGAGATGCTAGCCCATACCCCGATCCTGGCGCATGGAGCCGTCCGCAGCGTGCTGATTGTCGGTGGGGGCGATGGCGGCATGCTTGAAGAGGTGTTGAAACACCGCAGTGTGGAGTCGGTGGTGCAAGTCGAAATCGACGACACAGTCGTTGAGCTGAGCAAACAGTATCTTCGGGCGATTTGCGCCGACGCTTATGAAGATCCGCGAACCGAGTTGGTGATAGCTGACGGCGTTGAATTCGTGAATGAAGTCGATCGTCGCTTTGACGTTATCATCGTCGATTCTACCGACCCAATCGGTCCGGGCGAAGTACTTTTTGGCAAGAAATTCTACGGTGGATGCAAGCGTTGTTTGACAGAAGACGGGATCTTGGTGACACAGAACGGAGTTCCCTTCGTTCAGGGTAAGGAATTGAGAGAGACGCTTTCAGTCTTCCGCCAATTGTTTCGCAGTGCCACTTGCTATCGCGCTGGTGTACCCGCCTACATAGGCGGCGATATGACGTTTGGTTGGGGTAGTGAAGAATATGCTCATGCGGAAATCGATTCGGAAACTCTCCGCAGCCGATTTGTCGCGTCGGGTATTGTAACGGATTACTATACGCCGGACGTCCATAAAGGAGCCTTCGCCCTGCCGCCTTATATCGACCGATTGATGAATTAGCGTGTCGGTCTAGTCATCGACGACATTGTGGGCCGCGACGACGAAGAGGCTGTCGTCCGATTGGACGCACATTCAGTTGTGGCTACTCTTTGTCACACAGACAACTGTTAAATTTTTATAACTCCTTAATGCCTCATGTAAACGACATCGACAATTCATTCGTAATAGACGCCTTGAGTTTTCAGGTCATCCTCTAAAAATACTGAAACAATCTCGTCGAGATCGGCGTCCGCGTGGAACCCCATGGCTTCGCTGCGTGGCGTGCTGAAAGTATTGGCCCAACCGTTGACGATGTCCTGGATAAATGGGTCGTATTCGAATTCAACGCGGGCTCGCGCGGAATTTCCACCTGCGCGGGACAACGCTTCCAACGATTCAGCCACAGAACCAGTGATACCTGGCAAGTTGACGACCCTATGAGGACCCCAAGCTTTCGGTTCCAGGGCCTGTGCATGACGGAATGCCTCGACCACGCGGCGAGGCGAAAGCATCCACATTTTAGTGTCTTCAGTCACAGGACAGACTGCCGAATGACCAGCCAATGGCTCTCGCAGAATGCTTGACGCCCAAGTCGAAGCGGCTTTGTTTGGCCGACCAGGACGCACCACGATTGTGGGCAAACGGAGCGCCCTGCCGTCAATAAATCCTTTGCGGCTGTAATCGTCAATCAGATACTCGCCGATTACCTTGGTAACTCCATATGTCGTCTGTGGATTAGGCGTTACGTCATCGTCGATGACGCTTGGCATCTCGCCGCCGAAGGCTGCGACGGAACTCGCATATACTACCCGGGGAGCATGGTCGAGCGCACGGCAGCGTTCCAGAACGATCCGTGTGCCGTCCAGGTTCACCCGCATGCCGAGATCGAAATCCTCCTCGGCCTGAGCACTCACCACGGCTGCTAGGTGAAAGACGGCGTCGGTACCATCATTGATTAGCGTTGCGATCGCATTGGCATCGCTAATTTCTCCCGCAACGAAATTGAGTCGTGGATCCTCGGGCAGCAGTGGATCAGGGGGTGTTACATCAAACGCGGTGATTGATGTAATGGCAGCCGGCCGACCATCACGGTCGATCAACTCTGGTACCGCCAGCAGCGATGCGATGAGCTTGCGGCCGATCATCCCCGTGCCGCCGGTCACCACGACTTTCATTGGCCCTCTCCTGTCTTCAGATAATCGAGATTGACACAGTTCCGCAACTTCCCCTCAGTTAGATAAGTGATAACTGTTCGCGCCGCCTTCTCCCGACAGTCCCGCGCGCCGGCCGGACTGTACCAAGCGGCGTGCGGCGTAATAATAACGCGGCCGACTGTCCATTCCTCGCGATTTTTAAGAGCGGCAAACAGCGGATGATTTGGATCAGGTGGCTCTTTGGGCAATACGTCGAGACCCACGGCGGCGATACGATCTACCTTTAGCGCTTCGACGACAGCGTCGACGTCGACTACTTCGCCTCGCGATGTGTTGATCAGGATGGCGTCACGCTTCATACAAGATAGAGCCGTGCGATTGATAATGCCGCGCGTTTCTTCAGTGAGAGGAGTATGCACTGAAACTACGTCTGAGTTCCCGAGAAGTTCTTCAAGGGTCGCGTGTCGCTCAAATCCGACTGACTGGTCGCCGCCGTCTGGCATATACGGGTCGTAGAAAAGAACGTGCATGCCAAGAGCCTTCGCCCGCAGTCCGGCAGCGGTGCCGATGCGGCCACAACCGACGATACCGAAAGTGCTGCCCCTCGCGCGACGGACAATTGGCGTGTCGATTGCTCGCCACTTGGCAACTGGGTCATCCACTAGAGCGGTGTGGTGTCGGACGATGCCGCGCGTGAGGCCTAGCATCAAGCCGATCGCGTGGTCCGCCACGTCTGTGGTGCCGTAATCAGGTACGTTGCAGGCAGCAATCCCGCGCTTTCCCGCTTCCTCTATATCGATAACATCGAATCCGACGCCCATACGGATCACAATGCGGCAGTTCTTTGCCCGGTCCAACATCGAGGTATTACAGGGTAGTCGACCCCAGACCATCAACCCGTCTGTCGCTTGCCAGACGTCGTTTGGAATATCGTCAAGGTTCTCTGCTTGATAAACCCGAACCTCCGCACGATCACCTACCACTGCTTGTTCGAATTCGGCCGAGCCGTCGAAACGCGCATCCGGCATCAGCATCAGCATATTGCACAACTCCTCCGTAAAGAACGAGACGCGAGCATCTGCGGAACTCGCCAGTTGGTCAAGTAGGTGGCAGATAAGTGGGATGTGTGCTGCCATCAACCGCGACTGTCGTGCCTTTCATATGTATAGCTTCTTCGATGAGAAAAAAAATTATGACGCGCACTACACCCTGTTTCTCGGCAATACGGCCAAGGGTCGAAGTTAGGGAACAGCACTAATTACCCGAACTGCCGGTGTTTCTTATATCGACGTGTCGGTCGTTGCGGGTTCCACTGGATTGATAAGAATACCGTTACCGACGTACACGACTCCCTTTGCTCCAGCCAATTAACTGACTGCGGTTTTCAATGCATCCGCCGATCGAACATCGCAGGCCATTAGGCAAAACTTTTTATTAGCGAGTTGTTCACTCCTAGTGCCGAGCCTCTCCTCCGATGCGTTGAAGCTATAACGGTTCAGCAATCCGCGAGAAGGCCGCCGTAGGTCACCGATACGCTGGAGGATACCGCCTGCGTCTATGGACCCGAGGTGATGGACGCTTATAGGTACTATTGGCGGAATGGTGCCAACGCCTTTGAGCAGTTCGGGTCCGAGGACGAGTTTCAGTTTGAAAACGTCTGGAAGGATCGCATCATCACCGGCTCGCCGGAAACCTGTGTTGCCGAATTCAAGCGCTGGAGCAAAATAACCGGCAGCCAATATTTCCTACTTCGTCTCCGCCATGCCCATTCCGGCGGTCCGCCCCATGGCGAAATCATGGCAGCTATAGAACGATTTTGAAAAGACGTGATCCCGTACTTAGGCGATTAATGGCTTTCACGCGGGACCGGTGCCCCGGAGTTGCCGACGAGGAAGTCGAGGTCTGCGCCCGTATCTGCTTGTAACACATGGTCAGTGTATAGCTGGTAATACCCGCGGTCGATTGGACCGGTCGGGGGTGTCCACTTGGCGCGGCGACGCCCTAGCTCCTCGTCCGAGATGTCGAGGTGTAGGCGTCGGCCTTCGACGTCTAGCTCGATCATGTCGCCGTCCTGTACCAACGACAGGGTGCCACCTGCCGCCGCTTCGGGCGACGTGTGCAGTACCACCGTACCATAAGCCGTTCCACTCATACGTGCGTCTGAAATGCGCACCATGTCGGTAATGCCCCGCGCCAGAATTTTTGGGGGTAGTTCTAAATTGCCAACTTCTGGGAAGCCCGGATAGCCCTTGGGACCGCAGTTCTTCAAGACCAACACATCGTTAGGCTCGACGTCCAAGTCTGGGTCGTTGACCTTTTCCTTAAAGTGGTCAATGTCTTCAAAAACAATGGCGCGGCCCCGATGCTGCATCAGTTCTTCAGTCGCAGCTGAGGGCTTCAGGATGGCACCTGTCGGTGCAAGGTTGCCTTTTAAAACAACAATGCCGCCCGAATCCTTGAAAGGCTTCTCTTGCGTGAAGATGACGTTGCGGTCGTAACAGGTTGCATCTTTGACATTTTCCCAGATCGTCTTGCCGTTCACCGTCGGCGCGTTCCTATGTATACGGTCGCCAATCTCCTTGATCACGGCGGGAAGTCCACCGGCGTAAAAAAAGTCCTCCATCAGAAATTCACCCGATGGCATAAGATTTACGAGGCACGGCATGTTGCGGCCGAGCCGGTCCCAATCGTCGAGGTTGAGCTCAACGCCGATGCGACCAGCAATCGCCAGGAGGTGAACAACTGCGTTGGTCGAACCGCCGATGGCGCCATTCACCATGATAGCGTTTTCGAAATTCGCCTTGGTAAGAATTTTGTTGATGGTTAAGTCTTCCTTGACCATCTCGACAATCCGCTGACCGACCATGCGTGCAACGACCTTTCGACGTGAATCGGCTGCGGGAATGGCAGCGTTACTTGGTAAACCCATGCCGAGCGCTTCCACCATCGATGCCATTGTTGAGGCCGTACCCATTGTCATACAGTGGCCGGCAGAACGGGACATGCCGGCTTCCGCGTCCATGAAGTCTTGCAGGGTCATTTGGCCTCCGCGCACTGCTTCCGAGAACTCCCAGACGGCGGTGCCAGAGCCGATATCGCGGTCACGGAACTTGCCATTCAGCATTGGTCCCCCTGAGCAGACAATCGTAGGCAAACCACAGCTAGCTGCCCCCATCATCAGTGATGGAGTGGTCTTATCGCAGCCGGTAAGCAATACCACGCCGTCCATCGGATTGGCGCGGATCGATTCTTCAACATCCATGCTAGCGAGATTTCGGAAAAGCATGGTAGTTGGGCGCATTAAGGTTTCGCCAAGTGACATCACAGGAAATTCGACGGGAAAGCCGCCCATTTCATAAACACCGCGCTTAACGTGTTCGGCGAGATCTCGGAAGTGACCATTACAAGGGGTGAGTTCGGACCAAGTGTTGCAAATCCCGATCACCGGTCGGCCGTCAAAGACATGCGTTGGATGGCCCTGGTTACGCATCCAACTGCGGTGCACGAAGCCATCACGGTCCGCCGGGCCGAACCAGGCTTTGCTACGCCCTGGTTTGTTGTCACTGTTGTTGCTTGATCCTTTGCCGTCTGCCATCGTCTCCTCCCGGGGGGTTTTATTACCTGTCGGCAGTGTTTCGGGCAGCGAGGCGGGTGTCAATGCCAGCTCCGGCCGTTAAACTAAACTGCATGACAGAAGGACGGCTTCCAACAGATCTTTGGGTGAAGGCACATGTACGGCGATGCAGTGCCGAAGGTGTACCTGTAATTGTTGCACGGCGCGGCGATCCACATAGCGGCATAGTGATTCTAAAAATCAATCAGCTCTACGCCGGCTGTCGCGTTATGGGTCAGATACGAGACATTGATGGTAAACTCGGTTGGCTGGAGGCGTTCGATGGCGCATTGGTGACCGAGGCGGAGGCCGACGCTTATATAGCACGTCAGGTAGAGCGCGATCCGGACCTGTGGGTGATAGAGATTGAGGATCGCCTCGGTCGTCATTGGGTAGACGGCCAAATCATATAACCGCACGATGCCGGCCTTGATACAAGCAATGCCCTCAAAGGTAGATTTGCTAACATTCCAGACGGTAAAGTTTTTGAATGAGGTGGAAAGGGGAATATAGCCTGATTCGAGTGGCTTGAAGGAATGAAAGTCGGCACGAATCAGGGAAGCAGCCCTGATAGGGTTAAACGTCCCGTTGTCACAAAAGCGACTTTGGATTACTTGCGTTTGAAACCGCCGAAAATAGCTAAGGTGGTGACAAAGGCCACCTCTATTTTCGCGCAAAAGAATTTAGGCTTGAACCAAAGTGGCGCTCGTCTTCGGATTGTTGGGCGAAAAATGATGTCTTTGGATATTCTGGTATGGCGACTTCATAAGCTTCGGATCGGATGCGATGAGGGTCGCTGCCGCGCACGAACAGGCCTTGATGTTCGGTCGGGACTGGGTTTGGCGAGCAGGGGTGGGCATCGCCCGCCGAATAGACGCAAATTAGCAAGGTTCGCGGCCGACACGACCGGTTCGGCGGTGAACCATGTGCGAGCCGCGTATGCATGAGGCAGACTGATCCAGCCGCTCCCATGCAACGAACCGCATTGTGACTGATTTCTTTTTCTACTTCGTCTGCAACCGCGCCTGTGAACACGCCATCATGCCAGATTGAATATAGATTGCCCGTATGAGAACCGGGTCGGACCTCTAGGGGGCCATTGTTCTCGGTCACGTCGTCAATCATCAGCAACGCAGTTACAACGTCAGAGTTGGTGTGCGGGGTGAAGCAGAAATCTTGATGCCATTTAACCTCGGTCGCGGCTCCTGGCAATTTCGAATTAATTTTTGTGTGGTGTAGCTTCACATTAGGGCCGATCAGGTCCGTCACCATGTCTGTCATTTTGCTATCAGCCATCGCTTCGTAAAAAGCATCGGAAACCTCTGTGGGTGCCTGTACACGGCGCAATGCAGGTTGTTGCGCTGAATGGCCGGGCTGTAGATCGAAACGAGGCCGACCGTCGCTACAACTGCCATAGGGAGCGTTGTAAGCTTTGCTTTCTTCGACCCAATTGTTGAAATCTTGCTGTAGGCGACCCAATAGATCCGGGCTTACTGCGTTTGGGACTGTAAGAACGCCATCCCGTTCGAATTGCTCGACCTCAAATTGTGATAATACGGCCATTGCCGACTTCCGTGATGATTGATTACGTTACCCTCAAGGAATATTAATTGTGACACCTCGTTCTATGAATGTCCCGGACTTCTGCACGACAAGTAGGAAGTCAAAAATGTCCGGTCTACTTTGAATTTTGCTGATTTATTTTACGATAATTTTCCTGCCAGCGGCGCCTTTGGGCAATGGTCAGTTTACTCGGGCTTTGACCATGCCGGTTATCGAAGGCTTGAGATCAATTGCTGCGGACGACGAAAGCAATTGTAGATTCAGACGGTCCCGTCTTCCTTTAGCCTTGCGATCTCATCATTTGAGAGTCCGGCTTCGGCCAGAATTTCATCGGTGTGCTGGCCTAGCAAGGGCGGGGCCTGTCGATAGGTTGGTGGCGTCTTGCTCAGCTTAATAGGGTTGGCAATCAGCTTGATTGGCTTGGAGCCCATCGTTGGATGCTCCATCTCTACGACCATCTCGCGGGCTTTCACGTGTGGGTCGGCGAAGACCTCGGCTAGATTGTTAATGGGCCCACAGCCGATGTTCTCTTTCTCCAATTCGTTCAACCACCAATCCGATGACTTCGTTTTAGTAATTTCATTCAGAGTTTGGGTGACTAATTCTCGGTTGGAGACGCGAGCGGCATTGGTTTGGAACCGTTCGTCCTTAAGCAACTCTTCGCATTCGGCAAGCTTACAGAACCGCTCAAAGGTTGGATCGTTGCCAACCGACAACACGATGTATCCATCCGAAGTTGGCATAACCTGATACGGAAGGATGTTTGGGTGCATGTTACCAATACGGTCAGGGATTTCGTCTGTGGCAAGATAGTTCATGCCCTGGTTCGCAAGCCAGCCAATATGAGTATCGAGCATACCGATATCGATGAACTGGCCCTCGCCGGTCTCCGCCTGGTGGCGTATCGCGGCGAGGATACCGACTGTGGCATACATGCCGGCCATTAGGTCGCAGATCGGTACTGCTACCTTCATCGGTTCCCCGTCCGGAACGCCGGTCAAGCTCATCACTCCGCCCATCGCCTGGATCAATCCGTCATAGCCGGGCCGCGATGCGTAAGGTCCTGTTTGCCCGAATCCCGTGACCGAACAATAGATCAGCCGAGGGAATTCGACTTTCAACTGTTCATAGCCAAGTCCGTAGCGCTCCAGGGTGCCAGTCTTGAAGTTTTCGACCAGGATGTCGCAATCTGCCATGAGTTTTCGGGCGAGAACTTGGCCTTCTGGTGTGCTAAGATTGATGGTGATCGAACGCTTGTTGCGATTGGCGCCCGTGTAATAAGCGCTCTCGCTTGTCTGCTCGTCCTTGTCGTCGCTTTGATAGGGCGGTGCGAATCCGCGTGTATCGTCGCCGCTACCCGGACGCTCCACCTTGATCACTTCTGCGCCGAGATCGCCGAGAATCTGAGTGCAGTGTGGTCCGGCTAGGACACGCGTGAGATCAAATACTTTAATTCCGTCGAGAGGACCTTTCATCTTCGGACACCTTGGTTCGTTTCCCGCGGCGTTGCATTACGATGTTCGTTCGGCCGAAGCAAATGGCAAATTGTTTAAGTATATGATTCCGGGAAGCATGATGCATTAAGCAGAAAGTCAACTATCGCTTGCATTCGGAAGAAAATCTGGCGGAGTATGATGGTTTACTCAAAGAATCGGTTTTCTTGTGCGAGGCGTTGGTGGCGTCGTCAAAGTTCTCCGGCGTGACCTAAAGCTTGTGCTGACAGTTAAGGCCCATAGGGAACAATAGGCAGATCCCTTATCCTCGAAGCAATTTTTGCCCTTGCCTGCCAATAATTCTTTAGCGCGTCACGACTTCCTGGAGAGGGCGGGCGTCGAAATATTTCAGCATTTTACGCCATTGGTACCGGAAGGAACTTTCGACCCTCCGTGACGGGTTTTGAAATTGCCAATCAGCTCAAGGCGGTGACTAAGAGTTTACCCATGTGGCGGACCGGTCGGAAGAAACGATGGGCACCGCGCAGTCAACTTCCCACTTTGCCCGCACAAGTTGCCTTGAAAAAAATTATATCAACGCCGACCAAATTCGCTTGGTCAGAACGGGCGTATTACAATCCTGCGTCGGCATCGTGGCGTTGAAAGCTTTGCGCAGGTGTTGGTGAGACCAAATACATCGCCAGCGACAACTTCAGGGTCGCGGATATTAAAGCTTTCGTGACGTTCGACTTTGCAGGTTGTGTCAAGGTTTCGCCCGAAGAGAACCAGATAAACTTGAAACGGTGGCACGACGAATTAGACGCTCGGTCGAGGGCCATGGCTTAGTCTGCTTTAAATAAAGTCATGGTGTTATCAGGAGAACCGCAGGGTTGTCAGGAATGTCATCTATGTTAGGTGTTAGCGCATTAGGTCGAAGCACCTGGCTGCGTCCGCATGGGATATTGGGAAGTGCAACGAGCCGGCGCCAATGCGGGAGACGATCAGGCTATAGCAAAGCATATAATTTGACCTCAGCGTTGTCGCTAAAGGCTGCGTTTCCGCGAGCCAGACGGCCGCTGCAAGCTCGGTAATAAAAAAAGGTTGCTTGTGAGGGAAAAGAAGGAATTTAAACTATGCGCGTCCGCCCTGTGGTCTAAACAAGTGTGAGACACGCCACAGTCGCATTAAAACGTCGGATCCAGGAGACAATATGACGAAATTCGGTATCGGACAGGGGGTGCCTCGCTGGGAAGACCCGAGGCTATTACGAGGCGGCGGTCGGTATTCGGATGACCTTAACCGGCCAGGTCAGGTTTACGGCTATGTGGTTCGCTCGCCGCACGCCAAGGCACGTATTAGGCGAATCAGCACAACGGCAGCGCTGGCAGCCCCGGGCGTATTAGCGGTTTATACTGGTGTCGACATTGAAGATGAGGGTTATGGCGCTCTGCCGTGCCTGATTACACGGCAACGGGCGGATGGTCAGGACATGTACTTGCCGCCGAACTTCCCCTTGAGGAAGGGCGTTGTTCAATATGTTGGCGACTATGTCGCCTTTGTCGTCGCTGAGACCCAAGCCGAGGCTCGGGATGCAGCGGAATTGGTTGATGTTGACTATGAAGAGTTACAGTCTGTTACGGCGACGGCAGATGTTCTCGCGGATAACGCGCCAAAGGTTTGGGAGGATGCACCGGACAATGTCTGTTTCGTGCATGAAGAGGGTAACTGCGAAGCCGTCGATACGGCTATCTCTTTGGCGGATTATGTCACCGTTCTAGAGCTGGATATCACGCGAGTGGCTGTGGCTCCGATGGAGCCGCGCGCCTGTGTCGGCGAATACGACAAGTTCGACGAGCGCTACACACTCTACACTGGAACCCAGGGGCCCCATCTTGTCCGCCAGGCCATCGCAGAGCCTATACTCAAGATACCTCAAAATCGTTTGCGCGTGGTGAGCCACGACATGGGCGGCGCTTTCGGGATGCGATCGGGGCCTTATTGTGAGAATATTCTCTGCCTACACGCAGCGAAGCAGCTCGGTCGCCCAGTGAAGTGGACGGGCGACCGATCCGAGCATTTTCTGGCGGACGATCAGGCGCGCGACAACATTTCGCGCGTCCAGCTGGCGCTTGATGCTCAGGGTAAGTTTCTCGCCTTCAAGGTCGAAACGACGGCCAATCTCGGCGCCTATCTGACCATGTTCGGCACCCATCCCTGCGTTGGCAACCTCGGCACGTTAGCCGGTACGTATACAATTCCAGCAATCTTCACCCGAGTAACGGCCGTCTACTCGAATACGCCGTCGATCGGACCCTATCGAGGAGCCGGACGGCCCGAGGCAGCCTACGTGTTGGAACGCGTTATCGATACGGCGGCGGCAGAACTGGGCTTGGATGCAGCGGACCTGCGGCGGCGAAACTACATTCCAGAGACTGCCTTGCCATATCAGACGGCACTTTCTTTCAACTACGATTCAGGACAGTTCGAGAAGAACATGGATAGGGCTCTGGAGATGATAGATTACGAGGGATTTACGGTGCGGCGGGAGGCGTCTAAATCCACCGGGAAACTCCGCGGAATTGGCATTTCCAATGTAATCGAACAGTCGGCTGGTGGTTGGCCGGAATGGGCTCAAATCCGATTTGACCCGTCGGGTACGGTGACGCTCGTTATGGGTACACATAGTCACGGCCAAGGACATGAAACGGTTTTCCGGCAGATGCTGTCAGATAGACTCGGGCTCAACTTCGAACAGGTTCAATATCAACAAGGTGATACTGACACTGGTATGGCCGGGACGGGCACCTTCGGTTCCCGCGCGTCCGGCGTCGGTGGTGCATCGTTGATGAAGGCAGCGGAAAAGATAATCGAAAAGGGCCGTAAGATGGCGGCTTATCATATGGAGACGGCGGAAGGCGATATCGAATATTCGGACGGCGTGTATTTCGTTGCAGGGACGGATCGATCTATCACACTAGTTGAGTGTGCGAAGTTGCTACAGAACTTTACAACTACCCCGGTGGACATGGAGGTTGGTCTCAATGAGTGGGGCTCCTGGCGTCCACCGGCTCCGACCTTCCCAAATGGATGCCATGTCGCGGAGATCGAAATTGAGACCGAAACGGGTAAAATTAAGATCATAAAATACGTTGCCGTCGATGACGTTGGCACGGTCCTAAATCCATTGCTCCTTGACGGTCAATTGCATGGAGGTATTGCCCAGGGCGTAGGTCAGATTCTGTTCGAGAATGTGAAATGGGACCGCGAGTCAGGCCAACTGATTACCGGATCGTTTATGGATTACGTCATGCCTCGGGCGGATGATCTGCCAAATTTCCAATCTGCGGTTAACGAGGACGCGCTGACCACGACCAATCCACTGGGCATAAAGGGCGCGGGAGAGGCTGGCTGCGTCGGGGCTTTGCCTGCGCTGATGAATGCTATTGTCGATGCGTTGCGCCCTGCCGGCGTTAAGACACTCAATATGCCTATGACGCCCGAACGCGTCTGGCGCGCGTTACGTGAAGTACGGGCCTAATAAGTCCTCAATTTTGGCCTGCCCGGACCAGCTTGCCGGGGAGCGCACCAGTGTGCTCGCCGTGCTCAAACACTTTCGTGCCGGCGACTATGGTCGCGACGTAGCCGTCCGCCCCTTGCACCAGACGCCGCCCACCGGCGGGCAGGTCGCTCACGACGTGTGGCGCATTTAGCCGCAGGTTTTGATGGTCTATGACGTTGATATCAGCCCGCAGGCCTGGGCGTAAGCGGCCTCGGTCCGTAAAGCCGAAGAAATCAGCCGTCTCTGAAGTTTGGGCCTTAATAACCGTCTCCAATGGCAAGCGTGGTCCGCGCGAACGATCTCGCGCCCAATGAGTTAGCAAATACGTTGGCATGCTGGCATCGACGACGGATCCGCAATGCGCACCACCATCGCTCAGCCCAGAGAGGGTTCCAGGATCGAGCAGCATCTCCCTTGTTGAGGCAAGATTGCCGTCGACATAGTTTGACACAGGGCAGTAGAGAAAACGGTCCAGTCCCTCGATTATGTAGTCGTAAGCAACTTCCTCGACGGTGCGGTTGCTGCGGGCGGCTATAGTTTCGACACAGCGACCTTCCGAGGGTTCGTAATCTGTGTCAGGGCCGAAGGTATACATGCGGTCCCATCGGGTGATTGCGCGCACACGTGACGGCGAAAGCCGATCCATCGCCTCGTCAGAGACGTCGGCATTCAGAATACGTTCGCGCACCGCTGGATCGCGCATCTGTCTGATCAGTTTCTCCGGCGGTAAAGCACGCAACTCCTGGAATGCCTTGCGGGCTGAGAACGGATTTAAGGTCGCGCCGACGCCAAGCAAAACGCCCACTGGTCGGCATGCAACCTGTCCCGCGACTGCTGCTCCCTCTTTCCGAGCGGTGTGGATGGCGTTCAGTAATCGCTTCCAGCGTTCGGGATCGCGAGTATTCTGGGTAATAAGAAACCAAACTGGGCGACCGGTTTTGCGCGCCAGTTCAGTGATCCAAGCGAGTTCGCCTTCCTCGTCGTCGAAATCGCTGTTCATGCCAAAGGCCCCATAATTAAAACCTGAAAGCGCTGAGCCGATGCCATAAAGCTCAGAGACCTCTGAATAGCGTCCAGGAACAAACTCGCCCCGCAGTGTTTTGTGCGAATTGGTCCGTGAAGTGGTAAATCCAAAAGCACCAGCAGTCAGCGCTTCCTTCGTCAAGTCGTGCATCGTCTCGATGTCCGCTGCCGTCGCCGGCTCGCGCCGGATGGCACGTTCGCCCATCACATAGACGCGAAGCGGGTGATGGGGTACCTGGGCCGCCACGTCGATGGTGCGGGGTTGCCGCTCTAATGCGTCAAGGAACTCGGGAAAACTTTCCCAGTCGTAGGCGACGCCTTCCTCCAGCGCCGTTCCTGGTATCTCTTCGATCGCTTCCATCAGGTCGATTAGTTCGCGATGATCTTCCTTGCGCACAGGTGCGAAACCGACGCCACAATTGCCAAACATGGTTGTTGTCACCCCGTGCCAGGAGGATGGAGCGAGGATAGGATCCCACGTAGCCTGACCGTCGTAATGAGTGTGAACGTCAACCCATCCGGGTGCTACCACCAGGCCGTTCGCATCGATTTCCTGCTGGCCGGGGCCAGTTTTCCCGCCGACCACGCTGATCTTCCCATCGTCGATCGCGACATCCCCTGTATAGGGCTCGCCCCCGTCGCCGTCTGTGATCGTCCCGCCTCGTATAACAGTATCGTGCATGGCCTAATCACCTTTCCCTCGATAGCTCTCGCTATTGAACCGCCCGAATCAATGTTAGAGGAGAGATTGCTAATGGCGAGTGGGAAGCTGTTAGAGATTGTTATTTTTGGGCAATATAGCTTCGATTGCTTTGATAATTTTGGCAGCTGTTGGCTTCGTTGTCGTGGAGAACCAGTCAACAAGTTTTCCCTCTTGATCGATCAGGTATTTGTGGAAGTTCCAGCGCGGTTTGCCTGCAAACCCAGTTTGCCGGGCCGCCCAGCGATAGAAAGGATGGGCGTTCTCGCCCCTTACATGTTCCTTCTCTGTCATCGGAAAATCGATGTCGTAGTTGATTTCGCAGAAAGTTTTAATTTCTTTAACCGTGCCGGGCTCTTGGTCGCCGAAATCGTTAGAAGGAATGCCGAGCACAACGAGCCCTCGGTTCCGATATTGGGACCAGAGGGATTGAAGCGCCGAATATTGGGGCGTAAAGCCGCAACGGGAAGCAGTATTAACAACGAGCAGTACTTTGCCTTTGAAATCGGATAAAAGCATAAGATCGCCATCAATTGACGTGAAGTTAAAATCGTGAGCGATGTCGTCTGCTTTAGCCACGCCGCATATAAAACTCAAAGCACACACAGCGGCGAGGAGTGTGCGTGAAATCAAATGCATATTTAATCTTCATCATTGATCATTGTACGATGTAAAATGGTAGATGAGATCATTTAATTCTAGGCGCGGGCTAGCCGCCGAATGCACCTTCCTTCTTTAACTTAGTGACGGCGGCATCATTCAGGCCGAGCCAGTCGCTCATTACCTCGTTTATATGCTCGCCAAGAACAGGTGATGGGGCGAGCCGGCTTGCCTTACCGTCTACACGTACGGGCCAGGCTGGCATTTTGAATGGCCGGTGGACCGGATGAACCATCGTCTGCATGACGCCGCGCTTCTCGAAGGATGGATCGTTGTTGTTGAGCTCGTTTGTGTCGAGCACCGCGCCGGCGGGAATGCCTGCTTCTCCGATCATTCGCATTGCGTCCATCTTCGTTTGGGTTAGTGTCCAAGTGGAGATCAGTTCGTCAACCTCTTCTTCATTTTCAAGCCGATCGGCAGGCGTGGCGTATCTATCGTCGCCGATTAAGTCTTTACGGCCGATCAAATTTAAAAGTCGATCCCAGTGTTCAGGGTTAGCGCGACTGGTCATAATGTAGACGTAGTCGTTAGGACCGCCGGGAGCACAGGGATAAAGGCCCATTGGGGCGTTGGTGATACCTGGTACTTTACTTCCACCTCGCTCCGCAGCAACACCTGTTCGGCCAGTTGTTGCAAAATTAACCCGCATGTAATGAGTGACTGCATCCTGCATTGCCACCTGCAGTCGATGTCCTTCACCGGTTTCGCGACGCTTGTATAATGCGCCTAGTATTGTGACCGCCATTAACATGCCGGTGCCGGTATCGCCTATGGACATGCCAGGGCGTGTAGGTGGGCCGTTTTTTTCGCCGGTGACGCTGAAAGATCCGCCGCAAGCCTGCGCTATCATATCGAAAGCGAGGTTTTTTTCGAACGGGCTCCCTTCGCCAAACCCCTTAACTTGGGCATATATAATCCCAGGATTAATCTCTTTGGCATGGTCATAACTGAGGCCTAGTCGCTCAATTGCACCTGGTGCAAAATTCTCCACCATAACGTCCGCCGCTCGGATCATATCCTTTACGGTGGCTAGACCGCTGGGTGATTTGAGATTTAAGGCGACCGATTTTTTGTTCGCGTTGAACTGATGGAAGTAATATGGGTCGTCGTCTGGCTGTCCAGGGCGGAGGCGCCGGCCAGGGTCACCCATTTTTGGATTTTCAATCTTTACAACGTCAGCACCAAGCCATGCCAATGCCTCGGTGCACGACGGTCCTGCCTCGAACTGCGTGAAATCGACGACCTTGACCCCGTGCAAGAAGGCGAAGTCGATAATGTTGTTGGACATGGTCTCATCTCCCTTAACTCACTTTGAGAATGAGTGTAATCCGGCAAGGGTGGGAGCAAAGTCTATTCCCGACAGCAGACAGATTGGGGAAGCAAATTTCTACGGCTCGTCCAAGTGATGATTTTTAAGCATATATGCTTGCTTTTCAGCGAGCATTTCCTCGTCAAAATTGTCGACAAGACCGTGAAACATTTTGTGCCAGTTGATTTCCGCCCTTAGATGCATGAAGACAGAGCCTAGACCGATTGCGGCGCGATCCATGAATACAAACTCGCGCGGCGGGCGGACGCCTCCGAGCTTACGCAGTTCCGCATGCACCTTATTTGCGACATTAGCACCATATAGTCCGTTGTTTGTGTCTTGAATTTTTCGGACCTCGTCCCGCAGAAGTGGTGCATATACGAACTCCGCCCAGATATTTAGTATATCTATGAGCTCATCCGAAATTGCTTCGAAGCCCCACGTTTCATATGCGAATGCCGCCCGATTACGGTCGCCGTCACGCAGCGCGTAATAGAGATCGATCACGCCGCGCACAAAGGAAGCTTTGAAGACACGTACGCAGCCGAAATCCAATAAGTTAATGGAGTGGTCATTGCGAACACTATAATTACCGAGATGAGGATCGCCGTGGATCACTGCGTACTCGTAAAATGGCAAATACCATGCGCGGAACATATTGTAGGCAACCAGGTTGCGTGTTTCCAACGGTTCATCTGCAAAATTCATCAATGGCTCACCGTCGAGCCAACTCATCGTGAGCAGTCGATCGGTCGAGAGTTCGTCGACGCGCTTGGGGACGTGGACGTTTTCTTCAAATTCCAGCATATCGCGATAAAGCGCCATATGCCTCCCCTCGCGATTGTAATCGAGTTCTTCTCGCAAACGGCTTGAAATTTCCGTGTGTATATTGCTCGTGTCTATCGCCTTGTCAGTGCGAGCGTAGATACCAAAAACTAGTTTGAGTTGGTTCAAATCGGCCTCGACTGCAGCCGTCATATCGGGATATTGCAACTTGCAGGCGTAAAGTGTTCCATCGGTCCCAGTAGCCTTGTGAACCTGACCGAGCGAAGCTGCATGCGCGGCCTCCCTCTCAAAAGTTTCGAATCTGCTCCGCCAATCCGGTCCCAACTCGGCCGCCATGCGGCGGCGAACGAAAGGCCAACCCATCGCTGGCGCGTCTGCTTGCAATTGTTTCAGTTCTCGGACGTATTCATCCGGTAATGCATCCGGGATAGTGGCCATCAACTGGGCTACCTTCATCAATGGACCCTTGAGTCCACCTAGGGCTGCTGTCAATTCTCCAGCATGCTTATCTTTGTCGAGGTTGAGCCCGAGATAGCGTGACCCGACGAACCGTGCAGCGAGGCCGCCTACTGCACTTCCGACCCGCGCGTAGCGGCGAGTACGCCTCCTGAGAGTATTGTCGTCCGGGTTCGTCATCAATTTGGCTTATCGCTTGTTACCAACGATTTGGATTATACGGCTCCATGTCGAGTCCTGGATCGCGACCGGCAATAAGATCCGCAGTGATTTTTCCCATGATAGGTCCTAGTGTCATACCGATATGCGAGCCGCCGGTCGCAAAAAAGACACCATCTGATCCCGCCAATTCACCGAGGATCGGCCGGGTATCGGGTGTCGATGGGCGGAAGCCCATCCAGGTGGACATTTCCTGTTTGTCTAGATGTGGCAGCACGCTCTTTGCCAAGGGTACCATGGCGCGAATTCGCCGGAAATCCGGCGGGAGTTGAAGGCCCCCAAACTCGACACCGCTCGATACTCGCATTCCATGGGCCATAGGAATTAGAAAAACGGAATGCTCGCCAAGCATAACTGGCCGACGCAATTCGGGTTCCGGCTGTGGTAACATAATGTGGTAGCCGCGTTCAGTGTCGAGCAACATATGGACGCCGAGCATCTTAGCGATCTCAAGCGACCATGCACCAGCTGCAACGACGACTCGGTCCGCTATATGCGTTCCCAAATTCGTTTCCATTCGCCACTTCGACCCTTCACGCGTCATTGCGCTCACAGCTTTTTGAAGAAAAACACCGCCTTTTGTTTCGAAAAGTTGGGCAAACCGTTTCGTTAAGTCGCCCGGATGTCGGATTGTTGCATGGTTCTCGAGATAAACGGCATGCTTGAAACTCAGACCGAATGCGGGCTCCATTTGACGGATTTCCTGACCCGCCAAGATTTCTAATTTGTGACCGCATGCCTGCATCAGTTCTCGCTCGCGTTGCATGTTTTTAAAACCTTCGTCGGTCTTGAAAACTTGTAAGACGCCGTTTCGGACAATCAAATCTTCTGTTCGGCTTTCGGCGATTAGCTCGTTATAGGCTTCAAAAGCCCGGTTCAGTAGAGCCGTCTTTGCCTGTGCACTTGCCAAAATGCTCTCTGGCTTACTATTGCGGATTAGGTCAAAAAGCCACGGCGCCAGACGCGGTATGTAGGACCAGCGAATGCTAAGCGGTCCGGTGGGATCCATCAGCATTTTTGGAATTCGCATCAGCATGTCCGGGCGCGCTGTGGGTACGCAAGAAGTTGTTGCGATCGTGCCGGCGTTTCCAAATGACGCTCCCTCGCCGATGCCGCGCGGGTCAAGCAGTGTAACTCGGTGTCCGTCGCGCTGTATGTAAAGTGCTGAAGCAACGCCAACAATGCCGGCGCCCACGACGACGATGTCCAATGGCGTTTTATTTTGAGGATCGTTCATCGTCTTCTCCTTAGTCTTACCATCGATCTGGGCTGTATGGTGTGAGATCGGTCCCTGGATCTCTTCCCGCGACGAGATCGGAAATGATGCGGCCAAAGGTCGCGCCTAGCGTCATTCCTATATGGGCGCCGCCCGTAGCAAAATATAGTCCGTCGCGGCCCGGCACCGCACCCAAGATCGGCACGGTGTCGGGTGTCGAAGGTCGTCGGCCCATCCAAATCGATTTCTCTGTTGCATCGAACCCTTTTATAAAATTTGCTGCCTGACCGATGGCGCGGCGTATGCGGCGGTAATTAGGTGGTGCATCGACGCCTGCGAGTTCAATGCCCGTTGAGAGACGGTATCCTCGTTCCATGGGGCAAACAATGAAGGCTTCCTCACCGAAATGAACCGCTCGGTTTAATCCGATTTCGGGCGGAGGTAACATGATGTGATAACCGCGTTCGGTATCCAGCAGAAGGCGAATGCCCACCATTCGGGCTATTTGGGTTGACCATGCGCCGGCGGCGACGACAACAACATCGACAGTCCGTTCCTGTCGGTCGGTTCCGACCCGCCAACTTCCCTCTGCGGTGCCGTCGAGCGAAGTGACCTTCTCCTGGGAGATAGTTCCACCCCTTACCTTGAAATCGGCGGCAAATAGCTCGGTTAGGCGTCCGGGGTTTCGTATATTGCGCGTGTCGGTCGAAAAAATGGCGTGGCGAAATATTGGCTCCAAACCGGGCTCCATTTGGCGGATTTCGTCTGTGCTTAGCAGTTCGTATCGTCGTTCGGTCAGATCCATGAGGTCTATCTCTCGCGCTTTCATAGCTTCGAACGCCGCATCGGTGCGAAAGACCCGCATCATGCCGCCAGCATAGAACAAATCTTCTGCACTAGCCGAGGCGATTAGCGGTTTGTAGTCATCCCATGCACGGTTCAGCAAGATCGATTTCACGAGCGCGTTGTTACGGATTTGCTCGGGGGTGCTGTTACGAACTAGCGAAATGAGCCAGGGAGATAGACGCGGAAGGTAGGACCAACGCAGGCTTAAAGGGCCAGATGGATCGAGGAGCATCTTCGGAATGCGCTTGAAGATATCAGGTGTTGCGGTCGGGATAGTCGCATAGGTGGCTATTAACCCCGCATTGCCAAAGGACGTCATAGAGCCCGGCGGGGCCGGGTCCAGCAGCGTTACACGATGGCCGTCTTGCTGCAGGTAGAGCCCTGTCGAAACGCCAGCAATGCCCGCGCCGATGACGATGACGTTTTGTCGTCTGTTAGCCCTGCCGTCCTTCATTCCCGTTTTGTCGCCTCGCTACATCGTTGCTTCAAGTTCGTCTATAAGACCCTCAACGATGTTGAGCCCTGCGTCCCAAAACGTCGGGTCGGCAGTGTCAAGGCCGAAGGGGGCCAGCAACTCTTTATGGCGCAGCGTACCGCCCGCCCGCAGCATTTCCAGGTATTTGTCGGCAAACCCAGCTTCCGCTTTACGATAAACCGAATAAAGCGCGTTCACTAGACAGTCGCCGAATGCATATGCGTACACGTAGAAGGGCGAGTGAATAAAATGTGGAATATACGCCCAATAGTGGCGATATTCGTCGTGAAAACGGAAGACCGGCCCTAGACTTTCTGTCTGCACTTTCATCCAAATATCGCCGAGGTCATCCGCCGTCAGTTCGCTATTTCGGCGTGCGTTGTGCACGTCTCGTTCGAATAGGCAAAATGCAGCCTGGCGCACAACGGTATTAATCATGTCTTCGACCTTGCCGGCGAGCATTGCGCGTCTCGCGACCCGGTCATCAGTTTCCCGCAGCATGGCCTGAAAAGTCAGCATCTCACCGAAGACGCTCGCGGTTTCGGCTAACGTCAGCGGCGTATCCGCCATCAAATGCCCCTGCTGCGCTGAGAGTACCTGGTGTACGCCGTGCCCCAATTCGTGTGCCAGGGTCATCACATCACGCGTCTTGCCTTGGTAATTAAGGAGCAGATAAGGATGTGCTGAGGGTACTGTCGGGTGGGCAAACGCGCCGGATGCCTTTCCCGGTCGTACAGGCGCGTCGATCCAGGCGTTCTCGAAGAAGCGCTTGCCAATCGCCGCCAATTCGTCCGAGAAGGCGCCATAAGCTGAGAGTACTGTATTGCGCGCCGTGTCCCATGAGACGATCCGTTCGTCCTTATCGGGTGGCGGCGCATTGCGGTCCCAATAGTCGAGTTTATTCACTCCAAACCACTTGGCTTTGATGCCGTAGTAACGATGAGAAATTCGCGGATATGCCGCCTGCACTGCCGTCAGCAATGCGTCGACGACGTCGTCCTCCACGAAATTGGAAAGGTTTCTGGAAGATATTGGGCGTTCGAAGTTTCGCCAACGATCCTCAATTTGCTTGTCCTTGGCGAGCGTATTGGTGATCAACGCAAAGGGGCGGATGTGGTCTCCAAGGACGGCACCAAATGTGTGCGCGGCTTCACGGCGAACCTCGCCATCTGGATCGCTAAGACGATCAAGGATTTCCGTTTCGGTCAAATTTTTGCCATGGAAGGGGAAGCGTAACTCCGCAATGCTCTCGTCAAACAGCCGAACCCAGGCGGAGCGTCCCGCCACAGATTTTTCGAGCAGCAGTTTCTCTGCTTCGTCTGACAGTTGATGTGGGCGGAACGCTCGTATATCCCGCAACCAAGGATTAAATCTCGCCAAGCATTTCGATGCTTTTATTTTGGCATCTAAGTCATCCGCTTCAATCCTGCGGAGTTCGAGTTCGAAGAATAGAAGAACTGTGGCGATATCATTTACCTTTTCCTGCATGGTTTGGAAGAAGCGGCCCGCTTCGGGATCAGTGATGTTTCCAGCATAAACGAGGTGGGCAAAGCTCATAACACGAGCCAGCCGTTCCTGATGTCGTTCGTATTCCGTGATTGCAGCACCGATTGCAGCACCGTCGAGCGAATCGACTTTGCCTTTGTAATCCGAAGCGAAGATCTTGGCCTCCTCAGCAGCTGCATTGAGGTCGATTTCCAATTCGTCGGAATCCTTAGACGGGTACAAGTCGCTCAAATCCCATGTCGGAAGCGTACCGAGCGCTACAATATCATTCATGCGTTATCCTCCGTGATACACTCGCGATATAATGTGACGGCCCCACAGTCACAAGATAACTTCGCGGCGGTTTTACTCGCCCGGCTATAACGATATAAGGGATGACTTTACGTATAGGGGTATAAAGTGAGCGGATCGCAAGACATGGACTATGAATCGATACCCAATCTCGTGCAAATGTTCCACGATCGGGCAAAGCATTATGGAGATGAGCCATTTTTATGGGCGAAATTTGAGGAAGAATGGCACTGTACTAGCTGGCGAGAAGCATCAACCACCGTGGAAAAGCTGGCAAGAGGTATAGCAACCCTTGGGGTCGCACCTGGAGATCGGGTCGGGTTGGTGTCTGAAAACCGACCGGAATGGCTTTTGGCAGATATTGCGATCATGGCGGCCGGCGCCATTTCAGTTCCGACGTATACGACAAACACGGCCGAAGATCATCTCCACGTGCTTTCTGATAGTGGTGCCAAAGGAGCGTTTGTTTCGTCCAAGGCGTTGGCAGAAAAACTCTGTACAGCGGCGGCTCAATCTCCTGATTTCAATTTCGTTATTGCGATGGAGGAACTGGAGTCTACTGGTCAACCTTTTCAAACCTTGACGTGGGGGTCGGTGGTTGAACTTGGCAGCTCTACAGATGCGCCTAGCTTGCCAGCGGCGGCTGATATACGAAGGGATGCGACGAGTTGTTTGATTTATACGTCGGGGACGTCAGGCAAACCAAAAGGCGTAATGCTCAGCCATGGCGCGATATTGTGCAATTGCATGGGCGCTCATGATTTCCTGACAAAGCTCCCGGGTTTTGAGGAAGGCAAGGAGATATTCCTATCCTTCTTGCCACTCTCCCATTCTTACGAACACACGGCCGGTCAATTCCTGCCCATTTCTATCGGTGCGCAAATTTATTATTCCGAGGGTGTCGATAAATTAACCGGCAACATTGCCGAGGTAAGGCCAACGATATTGACCGCCGTCCCCCGACTTTACGAAGCGATGCACGGCCGTATCCTGCGTGGTGTCGAGCAGGCGGGTGGTCTAAAGAAAACCATGTTCATGAAAACAATCGACCTAGGCCGACGCAGATACGAACAATCAGGCTCCCTGGGTTTGTACGATTCGGTGCTCGATGTATTGATGGACAAACTCGTTCGTTCGAAAGTCCAGGAGCGGTTCGGCGGTCGTCTCAAGGCGTTCGTATCCGGCGGGGCACCCCTTAACTATGATATTGGGATGTTTTTTTCTGGCCTTGGTCTGACAATCCTACAAGGTTATGGAATGACAGAGTCGGCCCCCGTGATCAGTTGCAATCCGCCGCATCCGAATAAACTTCATACGGTCGGTCCGCCGATGAAGGATGTCGAAGTGCGCATTGCCGACGATGGAGAGATTCTCGTGCGCGGCGAGTTGGTGATGCAGGGATATTGGAATAATCCGACAGCAACGGCAGAGGCGATCAAGAACGGTTGGCTGCATACGGGCGATATTGGCGAAATCGACGAAGATGGTTACATCCAGATCACCGACCGCAAGAAAGACATCATCGTCAATTCCGGCGGTGACAATGTATCTCCGCAACGTGTTGAGGGGTTTCTGACTGTCGAGCCCGAAATTGCCCAGGCGATGGTGCACGGCGACAGGCGCCCGCATTTGGTGGCGGTCATCGTGCCGGACGCCGAATTCGCTGCGGATTGGGCGAAGTTACGGGGTGCGGAGAATAATCTTGTGACGCTTATTGAGAACGAGGATTTTGTCGCGGCTATCCGTGAAGCGCTTGATCGCGTGAATGCCGGCCTGAACAATATTGAGCGTGTCCGCCGCTTCATGCTTACGGCTGAGCCTTTCAGCATCGATAACGAAATGCTGACGCCCAGCATGAAGATACGCAGGCATGTAATTCGCACTCATTACGGTGACCGCCTCGAAGCGCTGTATGGCGGATAAGTTACCGATGAGCGCGTTCGATCAGGAGACTTCCAGCTATGGCGATATTCTCATCGGTCAGGTCGTCGACTGGCAAGCTCATCTCAAGACGCTTCGGTCGTGGAAGGCGGCCAGAGTTATTCGGTACATCGGTATTACCCAATACGCGACCGGTGCTATCGATCAGTTATTGTCGATCATGGAGAGCGAAGAGATTGATTTTTTACAGATGGCATACTCCATCGGGGGGTGTGCAGCAGAAGACAGGCTGCTTCCGCTTGCGGCCGAGCGGGGCGTCGCGGTCATCGTCAATCGTCTTTTCGAAGGCGGCGGCTTGTTCGAATCATTGATAGGTGAAGACTTGCCGGGTTGAGCGATTGAGGCCGGATGCGTGAACTGGTGTCAATTTTTTCTCAAGTTCGTCCTGTCGCATCCATCGGTCACCTGCGTTATTCCCGCGACATCCAATCCCCTGCATATGGCGGAGAATCTTGCGGCCGACCACGAGCCTTTTCCGGATAGGTGCCTCCGGCAACAAATGGTTGAATATTGGGAGGATGTTTGAAGCGTCCGTAAGCCGGACGATTTAAGTTAGCTTCAAACCACACCAATTTGAAATAGAATCGCTATTCGTTGAATTATTGCAGGAGGAAACGAGAAGTGGATGCTGTCACGCCGACTTTATACGACCCGCGTACTTTCGAAGGCCTTACTTTCCACGATGCAACTGCTTCGTTTTGCGACGGTTCCGACACGCCGCGCCATTATCTGGAACGTTGTATCGAAACGATCGCTGCTATGGAACCAATTGTGAAGGCGCTGCCGGCGGTTAATGAAGAAGGCGCGCGCGTGGCTGCCGATGCAAGCGGCCAACGCTGGAAAGTTGGAAAGCCGCTATCTCCGATCGACGGTATACCCATCGGCATTAAAGACCTGCTCGAGACCAAGGACATGCCGACCCAAATGGGATGCTCCGCATATGAGGGACATTTCCCGAAACGCGACAACGCGGCCGTCTTGGCGCTTCGCCAGGCGGGCGCGGTCATTCTGTGTAAGACTGCTACGGCGGAATTGGGTGGCTCGCATCCAGGCCCGACGAATAATCCGTTCGATATAGCGCGTACGCCGGGAGGGTCGTCATCGGGCTCGGCGGCGGCAGTCGCAACTGGTATGCTGCCCGCTGCAATTGGTACCCAGGTCGGCGGTTCGATAATTAGGCCGGCCGCATACTGCGGAAATATCGCTATCAAGCCTAGCCAGGGCGCCATCAATCGGGGTGAACGCCAGGCGACCAGCATGAGTACCCATGGGGTCCATGCTAATTGCATTGAGGACATGTGGCGGGTTGCCATTGAAATTGCTAAGCGCGTGGGAGGGGATAGGGGTTATCCGGGCTTAGTGGGACCCGACGGCCCCCCCATCGGAAGTCGACCTAACAGCCTATTCGTGTTGCAGGGCGATGGATGGAAGGTACTGGACGATGCCAGTAAATCAGCGTTCGAATCAATTTTATCTCAATTAGAGAAATTGGGCGTTGAAGTCATCTGGCGCACGGACGAGCAATGCCATGAGGCGCTTGAACAAGCGATTGAGGGCGCCGGCGAAATCTGCAGCCAGATTACAAGCTGGGAAAATCGTTGGGCACAGCGGAACCTGGTCGACGAGTTGCCGGATGGTGTCAGTGAGCGGGCCAAGGCGATGCTCGCGAAGGCGGAAACTATGTCACCCTCAGACTACCGGACGGCACTTGCCAGGCGTGCCACTGCACAGGCGGTTCACAAGAGGATGGCGCCGTTCGCCGAAGCGGCGATCAGCTTATCATGTCCAGGCCCTGCGCCATTGCAACCGAATGATGTGCCTGGCAAGCCGTTGGCGCCTCGTCCGACGGGTGATGCGATTTTTAATTATCCGAGTTCGATGCTCTTTGCGCCAGCGATTACCATGCCGTTGCTCGGCGTCGGCGGACTGCCGGTCGGCGTACAGGTGGTTGGTCAACAGGGTGAGGACGCGCGCATGACTGCTATTGCCCGCTGGATCATTGAAAATATCGAACCGGTGAATGTCGCCTGACGGGTTAGTGTTTTTTTGGTCTATCTTTCTAAGAACGACGAGGCGCAAATGCTAAACCGCCGGTTCTTACACCATATCAGCTAAGGCTGGCGGGGCCGGTGGTTCCGGCGCCTAACCCCGTTAATTGGGCACCTAAATTCAGCGCCCAGTACTGCAATCGCCATAGGCCCTTTCGCTCGGTTCCGTGTGGATTACCAAAAAATCTGCGGAGCCGTGCAGGGTACGTTGAAAACCCTCCGTGAATGCTTCGACCCACTCAGTCCAGATTTGGCGGAAGTTACTGTATTTCGAGAGCTATGCCACTTACTGGGGTCGGGGTTATAGGTGTTCTTCTCAATCTACATGGTGTCGGCATTTTTATACAACCTCCAGGCCATGGCGAGGCTCTTCGAATAGTTGCGTTATTGACTATCGGCAACTTAAAGCACTTGTCCGGGGCCGGCCGGAATAGATCAAGAGAGGTCAGCAACCGGCATTGTCTGAAAGCTTACTCTCCTCCGAT
Organism: Pseudomonadota bacterium; assembly: GCA_036337155.1. Classification (GTDB taxonomy): domain Bacteria; phylum Pseudomonadota; class Alphaproteobacteria; order UBA8366; family UBA8366; genus UBA6544. Next base: position 52,355 of record JAYZET010000019.1, read on the forward strand.
CCACTGAAGCGGATGAAAGAATTCTATCTGGTTAGTTTTACCTGGTCGGGATCTGCGGTCATGACATTTCTATGCTATAGGCCTTGCCGGACGCGCGGGAAGACTTCCTCAGCAAGGAGTTGCATCGTCTCCATAGATCGCGCGACGTCGAGACCCGGCCAATGCATGCTCATAACGATATGGTTCATGCCGATGCGTTTATTGAATTTAAGGATTTGATCGGCGACGTCGTCTGGTGAACCTATAAAGAATCGATCCTTGAGGAGTTCCTCGAAGGGCAGTCCCAGTTCGTCTTTCTCGCCTACCGAAACTCGCGCCTGACCGAGGCCCCAAGAGTGATAAGCGCGGTATTTTGTCATGATCGGATCTTCGGCGAGGCGATAGGCCTCTTCCCTGCTTGGGGCCACGAAGACCTCTCGGCGAACCGGAAATTCTTCAGGAAATGGCTTGTCGACGGCGTCGAGCTCTCGTTTGTAGGTATCGAGTTGTTCGCTGATGGCGTCTAGCCGATCATTTGGTCCCACATACCAGCAGGTTCCCATCCTGGCCGCGCGTTTAATGGCCGCGTCGGCAGAGGCGCCTATCCAGATCGGCGGATGGGGGTTTTGTACTGGTTGGGCTGAACAGGAGGCATCGTCGAGATCGAAATGCGAACCCTTCAAAGAGACCTTTTCCTCCGTCCAAAGACGGATAATGGCTGCTAAATTTTCTTCGAACCGACGGCCTCGTTGATTTTTGGCCGTACCAAATGCTCTAAACTCGACATCTCGATAGCCTACCCCGCATCCGAAAATTACTTTGCCATTGGTCATGATATCGAGCGTCCCAAGCTGTTCGGCAACGTCCAGAGGTTTGTGCAACGCCAGAAGCAAAACGCCCGTGTTAAGACGTAGATTAGGCGCCTCCGCTGCAACACGGCATAAAAACGGCACTTGCTGCAGGTCTTGAAGCGGATGGGTGCTGTAGTGGGAGCCTTTAGTAATCGAATCGTATCCGAGGCGTTCCGCCATGCGCGCTTGTTCCAGCATTTCCTGAAACCGATCGGCGATGGGGTCTTTGCGTGGGAATTGGCCGCGCATCATGATACCAAATTGCATTCGTCAAGTTCCTAAGTTCGTAATCAGATTAGATCGACGGAAAAGGAAACCCGCTCGCAGCTAGTGCTAAAAATGGGTTTTAAAAGCCGTGGTATTCTCGAAACCAGTCTACAAAGTCCCCGATACCGACATCGATCGAAGTTTTCGGAGCAAAGTTGAAATCACGCCGACTGCTTTCGATGTCTGCGTAAGTCTCTTTCACGTCGCCTGGTTGCATCGGTTGAAAGTCAATTTTCGCCCTGAGTTTGGTCGAACGCTCGATGAGTTTGATGAACCGCATCAAGGGTTCTGGTGTGTTGTTCCCCAGGTTGTAAAGGCGATGGGGGACGTGGCGACCACTTTCGGGGGGTTGGTCGAGACAAGCTAAGATCCCCGGCACTATATCGCTTACATGAGTGAAATCGCGTTTCATGTCACCGTGGTTGAAAACTTGGATAGGGCGGCCTTCAAAAATGGCCTTCGTGAAAATGTACGCCGCCATGTCGGGTCGACCCCATCGGCCGTAAACGGTGAAGAAGCGCAATCCAGTCATTGGAATCTGGAAGAGGTGGCTATAACAATACCCCATCAATTCATCAGCTCGTTTTGTTGCTGCATAAAGCGAGACCGGATGGTCCACCGGATCTTCCAGCGCGAATGGCAACTTCGTGTTCCCTCCGTAGACGGACGAAGAGCTGGCGTAAACGAGATGCTGCAGCTTTGGTAGATTGCGTGCTAGTTCCAGTATGACCATCTGGCCGACGACATTCGACTGGATGTATACGAAGGGGTTTTCGAGCGAGTATCTTACGCCAGCTTGGGCGGCCAAGTGAACAATGCCATCGATGTCCTGATTTTCGTGTGCTAGTTGTTCCATGGCTGATGGGTCCGAAATGTCGATTCGATGCATTTCAAATCCGGAATGGCCTTGCAGGCGAGAGAGGCGCGCCTCCTTTAAGGAAACGTCGTAGTAGTTGTTGAAATTGTCGACGCCAATGACGCGTTCGCCGCGCTTCAAAAGCGCCTCGACAGTGTGATAACCGATAAATCCGGCGGCACCGGTAACCAAGACGGCCATGAAAGTCTCTTTGCTGACGATCGAACGGCGCTCATATAGCGCGTTCTCCCAATAAAATCATCCCTAGATCTGAGGTTTAAGGTGTTTGTCGGTGTTCTGACAAAAGTATCTCTAAAGGAAGAGATTCAAGAGAATAGCGCTCAACTTCTTGCCAGCTTCCATTTTGGTTTACTCAAAAAGCTGCGAAACACTGACCGATGACTAAGGCTTTTGTTTTAAAGATGCCTTAACTTGATGGCAGTATCCGTGCATGGCGTACAGGACGATAGGTGCTTGCCATTTATTATACGACCTTTGTGGGAATGGCCTCCGGGCCTTTTTAGCGAAGGCCGTTAAGGATACCTGCCCTCCGGCGAAATATATTAACCGGGCATTACGCTAATGTGCAGTTCTCTATTTTATCGAGATACCTTTGGTTGTTTACGTTTGAATTAAGCGCGAGTCAGGTTACCCTTTTTGCTGATTTTTATTAAGACATGGGAAAATTGTAATGGCATTGGCGCCGGTAACACTCGACGACAAGTACGCCCTCGAATCGGGCCGCGTATTTTTGACTGGTACCCAAGCCCTCGTAAGATTGCCGATGATGCAGCGGCGGCGGGACGAAGCGGCTGGCCTGAACACAGCATGCTATATTTCTGGGTACCGTGGCTCGCCTCTGGGGTTGCTTGATCAACAACTTTGGCAGGCGCGCGATTTTTTAGAGAAACATCACATAAAGTTTCTCCCAGGTGTAAATGAGGATTTGGCCGCGACCGCTATCCTCGGAACGCAGCAACTCAATATGTCGGTAGGCGCAAGATACGATGACGTCTTCTCGATGTGGTACGCGAAGGGACCTGGCGTTGACCGGTCGGGTGATATTTTGCGTCACGGGAATCTTTTCGGAACATCGCCGAATGGCGGCGTGTTGTTGTTGGCGGGCGACGATCATACCTGTAAGTCGTCGACGACCGCCCATCAGACCGAGTATGCCTTCATGGATGCGATGATTCCGGTTTTGAATCCGGCGGGCGTACAGGAATTTCTTGACCTCGGGCTCTACGGCTGGGCCATGTCGCGTTTTTCAGGCTGTTGGACCGCATTTAAGCTCATCGCAGAGACGGTCGATAGTTCGGCATCGGTCTATGTTGATCCATATCGGGTGGATATAAAGATTCCAGATGATTTTGATATGCCGGAGGGTGGTCTTGGTATTAGATATCCCGATACGCCGCTCGAAATGGAGGAACGCCTTCATCGCTACAAGATTTATGCTGCGCTGGCGTTCGCTCGGGCTAACAAGATAGATAAGGCCGCTATAGACGGACCAAATCGTAGGCTGGGCATCGTCACATGCGGGAAGTCCTATCTCGATGTGCGTCAGGCTTTGGAAGAACTCGGTATCAACGAGGATTACGCCCGCGCTATAGGTCTTTCAATATATAAGGTCGGTATGACGTGGCCGCTTGAACCAGAGGGAATTCGTCAGTTCTGCGAAGGATTGGAAGAGGTGCTCGTTGTTGAAGAAAAGCGCGCTGTTATTGAGAGGCAATTAAAGGAGCAACTGTATAATTGGGATGCCGATCGGCGCCCGCGGGTGATTGGTAAGTTTGATGAGGAGGGTGAATGGATTCTTCCGTCGATTGGAGAGTTGACGCCCACACAAATAGCCCGTGTCATTGCCAAGCGTTTGGGTTTATTTCATACCAGCAGTTCAATAGACGACCGGATCAAGTTTCTCGAAGCGCATGAGCGTTCATTGCAAAGTAATTCGCAGAATTTCATTCGTACGCCTTATTTCTGCTCGGGTTGTCCGCACAATTCGTCGACGAAGGTACCTGATGGGAGCCGTGCGTTGTCAGGCATCGGTTGTCATTTTATGGCGCAGTGGATGGAGCGAAATACCGCAACGTTCACCCATATGGGTGCGGAAGGTGTGCCTTGGGTTGGAATTGCTCCATTCACCGACGAGAAGCATGTATTCGCCAATATTGGTGATGGCACTTACTACCATTCGGGCCTGATGGCTATTCGCCAGGCGATAGCGGCGAAAGTCGATATAACTTATAAGATCCTATTTAACGACGCCGTGGCAATGACTGGCGGCCAACCGCACGATGGGCCGCTAACGGTGCCGCGCATAACCCAACAGATGGTAGCGGAAGGCGCGTCGCGTGTGGTTGTGGTGACGGATGAACCGGATAAATACCCACGCGAGGCCGGTTTCGCCAAAGGCACGCGGATTTATCACCGTGACGAACTGATGAAAGTGCAGAAGGAAATTCGGGAAGAGAAAGGCGTAACTATTTTGGTCTATGACCAAACATGCGCTGCCGAGAAGCGCCGCCGCCGCCGCCGGGGTACATTTCCGGATCCCATGAAGCGGGTAATGATCAACGATCTAGTTTGCGAGGGTTGCGGAGATTGCTCCGTCAAATCGAACTGTCTTTCCGTGGTGCCCAAGGAAACAGAGTTTGGTCGCAAGCGAACCATTGACCAATCAAGCTGCAACAAGGATTACTCCTGCGTCAAAGGCTTTTGTCCGAGCTTCGTCACGGTTCATGGCACGGACTTGAAGAAACCGAAGACGCTGGATCACGAAATGCCGGTACCGGATATATTCGAAGCCTTGCCCATGCCAACTATTCCCGAAACCACAAAGCCTTATGGCATGCTCGTAACCGGTATAGGTGGGACAGGTGTAGTTACTATCGGGGCGATCGTGGCGATGGCGGCCCATATTGAGGGCAAGGGCTGTTCAGTTCTTGACATGGTCGGATTGGCGCAAAAGGGCGGGGCAGTCGTAACGCACATCCGTATAGCGGACAGGCCGGATGATTTGCATGCGGTGCGAATTGCCGCGGGTGGTGCGGATATGATCCTGGGTTGCGACATCGTCACAGCGGCAAGCATGGATGTGCTCTCCAAAGTGGCACCAGGAGCAACCACTGCTGTAATCAATAGTCATGAGACCATAACTGGCGAGTTCACCCGCGATCCTGATTTGGATTTTCCTCATGAAGAACTTCATCAAGGTATCGCCAAGGTAGTTGGCAGCGACCGAGTGAAGTTCCTTGAGGGAACAAAATTAGCAACGGCGCTGCTCGGTAATTCTATTGCCAGTAATATGTTCATGCTTGGTTGTTCTTGGCAACAGGGGTTAGTGCCGATCTCCCAGTCATCTCTTTTTCAAGCGATCGAACTCAACAATGTCGCTATTGATGCTAACAAAAAGGCGTTCTTATGGGGACGTCGTGCGGCGCATGACTTGGATCTCGTGCGTAAGATGGCGAGCACGGACGGTTCGGATGACGAGGTGGACGCAGGGCGACAAGTGGAGACACTTGTCAGCTTGGTCGAGCAGCGAGTGAAGTTTTTACGAGAATATCAGGGAGAGAGATTGGCGCGGCGGTATAAAGATTTCGTAGTAAAAGTGCAGACCTCGGAGGCACATCGGGTTCAAGGTGCCGAAGCTATATCGATGGCGGTCGCTAAATATTACTTCAAGTTACTAGCCTATAAGGATGAGTATGAAGTTGCTCGACTACATTCTGAATCTGAATTTTTGAGCGAAGTCGCGGATACTTTCGAGGCCGGATATAAACTCAAATTTCATCTCTCGCCGCCATTATTGTCACGGCGTGACCCAGATACGGGCGAAGCTCGGAAGATGGAATTTGGGGGATGGGTGCTGCCGGTATTCCGCCTTGTCGCAAAACTGAAATTCCTACGCGGTACGCCGTTCGACATTTTCGGTTATACGGATGAGCGACGGCGTGAGCGTCGATTGATATCCGAGTACGAGGGGACGGTAAATCGCCTATTACGAGATTTGACTGTTGAGAATTATGCGGTGGCCGTTGAAATTGTTTCATTGCCGGAGCAAATTCGTGGATATGGCCACGTTAAGGCGAGAAGTATAGACGCCGCAAAGCTCCGCGAAGGCGATTTGTTATTGGCTTTTGCCAATCCGGTGACTTTGGCAGCGGCAGCAGCGGAATAGGCACCGCACTGCGTTCAGTAATTTCAAGAGCGCTTCTGCATGGAAGTTGAGCAGTGCATTTTTGCGTTTGTTTTGTTTTTGCAAACCGGAAGTGCGAATGTTGGCCTGATAGCATAGTCTGTAAAGGTCAGCGGGTCGGAGTGGCTTATTGCAAAATAGAGTATATCGGTTCAGGCCAATCAATTCCTAAACTTTACGTCTCATGGCAGCGAGGCGGACTGGGCAATTCTTGGTATCCAACAATCCTGCTCGGTATAGTATGCGTCGCTAATTTGCATGGGCATTAGCACCTCTTATTTCGCACAGAGGATAGTTTATGACAGCAATCGGATTTGTTCAGAAGTTCGGGCGGGGCCTTGAAATGGGTAGAAGTTAAATGGCGGTTTAAAAATCCTATGTTGTCTAATACGGCTTATTATTAATAAAATCCTAATTTTGTGGATGAATATGGGATATGAGTAGCAGTTGGATCGGAGGGGCGGGACTCTGATGCGATCCAATCCTAGTTTGTAAGCAATTGCAGAACCCCAAAGGCACGATGAAATGAGTTTCGTTTAAAAAACCGGTTAGTTGATTAAGAATCGTTTTACTACAAGGGATAGGAACGGTGGAAAAGGGACTTTACGGATTTATCTGGCGCTATAGCAAAGGTTACCAACTGATCATCTTGTGCGTAACAATTGCTACTTTTCCGCTGCTTTATTATGCACTTGAATTACCGAAAGTCATCGTAAACGATGCTCTTGGGTCGAAGCCGGGAGGCGAGCCGTTTCCTCGCAACTATCTTGGGTTGGAATTTGACCAATCGGAATATCTGCTCACGTTGTGTGGGCTGTTGCTCATGTTGCTTCTCGTGAACGGCGCAATCATGATGTCACTCTTTATTTTCAAAGGCATTACGTCGGAACGTCTGCTTCGCAGATTACGCTTCCAGCTTTTTGAAAGAATCCATCTGTTTCCTTTGAAGCATTTTCAGAAAACCTCGCAAGGCGAGGTTACTTCGATGATTACTGCTGAGGTCGAGCCATTCAGCCAGTTTTTTGCTGATGCCGTCGAACTGCCATTATTTCAGGGCGGTACCATGCTAACCGTTTTATTCTTTGTCTTTGTTCAGGATCCTATCATGGGTCTTGCGAGCATTGCGGTTATACCCTTGCAAGCTTTCATCATCCCCAAACTTCAAAAGAAAATCAATCTGCTTGCGAAGGAAAGGGTTGTTCGTATACGCGGTGTTGCAGGACGGATCAGTGAGGCGGTTTCCGGTATTAACGACATTCACACGCACGATACGTCGGCATTTTCTCTTGCCGATTTCACACACCATTTATCTGGTATATTCAAGGTTCGGATGAGGATTTATCAGAACAAGGCATTCCTAAAGTTTATTAACAATTTCCTACTAAAGTTGACGCCCTTATTTTTCTATTCCGTTGGGGGAATATTGATACTTGAGGGAAATCTTGATCTTGGACAACTTGTTGCCGTACTTGGCGCTTATAGCCAATTGATGAATCCGTGGAAGGAGCTACTGAGATACTACCAGCGCATGATGGATGCGAAAATCAAGTATCAACAGGTAACCGAACAATTTGATCCGGCAGACATGATACCGGAGAAATTGCTATTGACTGAACGTCCTGAATCCATACCGTCTTTAGCGGAAGAGATTTCGCTTCGCAACGTGTCCATTGCCGATGAAGACGGCGTTAAATCACTCGATTCAATCACTTTTGAAGCGGCGCCTGGTAGCCGTATCGCACTGGTCGCGGGTGGTAGTGGGCGCGACAGTCTCGGTCACCTTCTTACGCGCCTGATCCAACCCTCACAGGGGCGGATTACCATCGGTACACACGAACTTACAGGCACGCATGAAGCGATAATTGGGCGGCGCGTTGGATATGCTGGTCCGGACTCTTATGTCTTCGATGGTACGATTGGTTACAACGTTTTCTACGGCCTGAAGCACGAGCCGGTAAAGCCGCTGGAGGACGGGGATCCTCAACGGGTCAAGGATCGAAAAGATTCAATCGCTGCCGGCAACAGCCCACACGATATCGACGCTGACTGGATCAACTACGGGGACGCCGGTGTGTCCGACAGCGAGGAGTTGCTTGCGTGGTGGCATCGCACGCTTAACGCGGTTGAAATGGATGATTTCATGTATGGTCGTGCTATGAACATGATTATCGATCCTTACAAAAATCCGAAGCTTGCAGAAAATGTGGTGCGGGCGCGCCATCGGGTGCAGGAACGCATGCAGTCTGATCCGACGCTCGCTGATCTAATCCATCCATTCGACTTTGAAAAATACAATGTGAGCGCGACCGTTGGTGCTAATTTGATCTTTGGCGAGGCGACAGACAACGAATTTTCTTTAAGTAATCTTGGCAGCAACGGATATGTTCGCGGCGTGCTTGACGACTGTGATCTTACGGATCGATTTGAAGAAATAGGACTTCAAGTTGCATCAACACTGCTTGACATGTTCGATGGCATGTCGGCTGATGATCCTATTTTCGAGCAATACAGTTTTGTCGACGATGATTCGTTACAAGAATTGAAGCGTATTGTTGCCCTTGCTAAACGCGAAGGGACGGCAGTGTTGTTGGATGAGGATCGGTTTCAGCTAATATCACTGACATTCCAATTGGTGGTCGAACGTCATCGCCTTGGGCACATTGATGAAGAAATGCAGAACCGGGTCCTAGACGCGCGGGGCAAGTTCCGCGATGGTTTATCGGGGGAACAACAAGCAGTCATTTCATTCTTCGATCCAGAACAATTCAACGCTCTTCTGCCCTTGCGGTCAAATCTCATCATGGGCCGGGTTAATGCAGGTAGACCGCAGGCAGAAGAGAAGGTTGATCAAATCCTTCGTGACGTGTTGGATGAGATGGATTTGACCACTGAAATCATTTTGGTAGCTGCCGATTTTGATGTTGGCATCGGTGGTCGGAGAATTCCGCTCTTTGCCCGTCAGAGTATAGCGCTGCTGCGCAGTATCGTGAAGCGGCCGGAGATCATGGTGATTAACGAAGCTCTGAGCGCACATGATCGAGAGACCCGTGACCGCATTAAAATGCGCATCTTTGAGTTGCTTCCTGAAACAACGTTCGTTTGGATCGATAGCGAAATGCCAGAAGCGAGCGAATTCGATCAAATATTGGTAGTGCGCAATGGCCGGATCGAAGAACGAATTACAGAAGAACATCCGTCATCGATTGAGGAACATGAAACTTCAGATGGCGGGACTGTCCTCAACGCGGAGATTTCAGCTCTCTCGCAAGTGCCGATATTTTCTGAAATGGAGGCTTCACAGCTTAAGCTTCTTGCCTTTACGAGTGAGCGTCTGGCCTACGATAAGGGCGACAACTTATTCCTGCAAGGCGACCCTGGCACTGCCGCTTATGTGATCCTGGATGGTTCGGTCGAAATAATTATTGGCGAAGGAGACGAGGAACGCGTTGTGAGCCATTTGGAGCAAAATGAATTGGTTGGCGATATGGCGTTGCTCAGCACAAAGCCGCGTTCCGCAACGGTTCGGGCCGCAACTGACGTTACGGTGTTGGAACTCAAGAAAGAATTATTTTTAGAATTGCTCGAGAGCAGCCCACACGTCGCAGCGCATATCGCCCGTGTTATGAGCGACCGCTTGTACAACATCACGGCACAGTTTCAGGAAGCGGCGTAGCCATAACGCTAGGGCATTTTGTCTTCGTCTTCGCCTCTTCGATTGGGTAATTTCCAGCGCAAAGCGGGTTGAAATGGTAAGCATATTGAGCCTGCATTCTTCCCTTAAGCACAGGCATCAAGAATGTTAAAGCGGGACCAATTTTATAAAGATATTCTTGACGGATTGTCATTATTCTATGAGAGCCGTTTTATAAAAGATATTCGGAACACAGCATTACGATTTCCCATGTCAAACTTGGGTGTCGCGCTTAATCGCCGTCAAACTACGTCGAAGCTCTGGTTGCTGGAGAAGCTATTTGAGCATTACTGCGGTCAACTAGGCGAAGTTCATGTCCTAGGCGGTTGGTACGGTGTGCTAGGTGCGCTTATTTTACATGATGACAGATTTAAAGAAGCCCGGATTACTAGCTTCGATCGTGATCCGAATTGCGCTCCGATAGCGAAAAGTCTTAATGCGGTAAGTTTCGAACTAGGCCTGTTTCGAACCGTGACTGCTGATATCCTCGACATCAGCTATGGAGAAACGGCGGTGACTGTAGGGGATGTGCAATTTACCCCGCCTGATATTCTGATAAATACAAGTTGTGAGCATCTAGATAATTTTTCCTTCTGGTTTGAGAAATTGCCATCTGACGGCTTACTTGTCCTGCAGTCGAACAATTACACCTCCGAACCGGAACATGTTAATTGTGTCGATGATCTCAATTCATTTAAGGCACAGGCCCCTCTCTCTCAGACCCTGTACGCAGGCAGTTTTGAGTTCGATAAATACACCAGGTTTATGCTGATCGGGTATAAATAGGTGCAATTTAAATCTGTTCCAGAAAAAAGGTGGCTGTACGTCTCGCTCCGTCTATGTCGATTTCAGGATCAATGAATGGTTTCGAATTGCCAACCTTGTCGATTGCAGCGGCCAGTGATGCCGGTGTGAGATTAGTAGACAGTATTGTTTCAGCACGCCCACGTTCGGCGAGTTTCGCCGCCCGGCGCGGTTGTTCGTCTTCCGCGTCAGTATCAAAAGGAACAAGGACCGCCGGCGTTCCTGTGGTCAATATATCGGCGGTTGTATTGTAACCGGCTTGGGAAACGGAGACAGCACATTGCGCGAGAAGTTCACGGAAGTCGGACCGATAGCGCTCGATTAGAACGCCATCTGATGCTTGTGCCTGGAGGTGTTGATAATCAATCTCCCTAATGTTTGGGCCAAATAGCATACGCCAAGTTGCGTCAGAAAATTTACTAAACTTCCGCGCCTGTAGAGCCGTTTCAAATAGCTCTAGGCCGACTGCGCCGCCGCCGGCGGAGATCAATATCTCGTGCCTTCGGTTTTTGAGGTGCCATTTGAATTCATCTGCGACGATGCCCGTATAAAAGATTTTTTCTTCAAATTCGCTGGTTTTCGGAAAAGTTTCTCCAAACGCTGCAAATTTTGGATCACCGTGTACTAATACGCCGTCATAATATCGCTTAATCAGATTTGATGTTTCTGCAGCGCGACCCGGCTTTAGGTTCGATTTGAGGATATCTCGTACCGAGCAGAAAATTTTTGGAGGAGATTTTTTCGATACCGCTTGTTCCAAAAACGGAATCAGCTCAAATTGCATTTGGCGACGGCCAAAAGGAAAGGCCTCCGTAATCATGATATCTGGTCGATACGATTCGAATAGTTCAAGTAGTTGATCTCGGCGCTGTTCTCTCCATTTTTCATCTATCGGCCTATTTTCAGCGTCGCGTAGATCGTGGAAGCCGTGCTTGCCAATATGCAAGCTCGGCAATTGGACGACCTCTGCGTCGCTTTCATCAAGGCCCTCGAACGGACGCCCACCTGTGGCAAGGACAACCTGAAACCCGGTTTCTGAAAGCGCACGGCAAAGGATTATGGCTCGGCGGGCATGTCCGATCCCCAACAAGTGCTGGACATAAAAAAGGATTTTTTGACTGTTTATTTTTATCAAGCGCTTTCCATCAACGCTGTGGTCGGGCCATTGAACTGGCCGAGTTTAGCCGCGATTCTATCCGCACCCATTTCGTGGGAAAAATGTTTCCGAACGCGTAAAAATCCTGCTTGACCCAAACGATGACGCGTCGCTGGCTCGATAATCATTCTATGGATCGCCTGGGCGAGCGCTTCTGAGTTTTCCTGTTGTACTAATAGACCGGTCTCGCCGTCTAAAATTAATTCTGGTATGCCCGAGACCTCAGTTGAAATGCAGGGTAGACCCTGACTCTGGGCTTCGAGAAGTACATTTGGTAAGCCGTCGCGGTCACCGTCCTGAGTGATCCGGCTAGCCAGGACAAAGAAGTCTGCGTTGCGGCAGGCTTCCAGAACTGAATCTTGCGTCTGGGGTCCGTGCCAGACGATCTTTTCCGCGATGCCAAGATTCTGTGCCTGTTCTTTCAAAGATGATAATTCCGTGCCGCCACCTAGGTGTTCGAAGCGCCATTGTAAATGGTCTGGCAAGCTGCTCAAAGCGCGCAACAGTATGTCGTAACCTTTCTTTGGCACTGCACGGCCGACGGAGATTATTATCAACGGGTCCGCTTTGTTTCTGCCGTCCTTATGTTTTGCAGGGCGATTAGGAGCGTCAAAGCGAGCAAAATCGAGTCCATGGTAAACCAACTCCACCCGGCTTTCTTCTGGTGAAAGATCTGCGAGATGTGCCCGTGCCGCTTCCGTACAGGTGACCAACCAATCCATATCGCGAAGTTTCTCGGCCTTTTCCCAGTTCGTAGTTGTCCAAATGTCTTTTGCGTGGGCGGAACAACTCCAAGGCAAACAGGAGAGGGTGGCTGCATAACGCGCGACCGACGCTGGAGTGTGCAGAAAATGGGCGTGCAGATGGCGGCAGTTTTTTGCCAGCTCATCAGCCAGAACGAGAGCTTGACCAAATCGACGTGCACGGTCTCGGGGCTGACCTCTTCTGATGTCTCGCCACCAGATAGCTCTTGCATCTCGATACGTCGTCTTCTGCCGCTGCCTTAGCCAGGCGCGGAATACCCGAAATGGTTCCCTATGAAGGTACTCCGGCAGGTAAAGAACGGGCGCTTTAATTTCTGCATGTATCGGATGGCGTTCTTCGTCCACAGGGTGACGCATCGAAGCGATGATGATAGGGATACCCCGTTTTTCCAGTGCTGAGATTTCTTGCGCGATGAATGTCTCAGACAGCCGCGGATAGCATTTTAGGACGAACACGACGATTCCGCGCATGCGACAACCTTATACGCCCGTTTTAATTAGTTGCAGTCGGTTCGTTATGCGGTGGAAGTGGCACCCAGCGAGGTCTCCAACGCTCTCCAGACCGTCGAGAAAACCGGGCGGCATTGAATTGGAGGGTTTAGGCTGTGTCGGGAGTGAATGAAGGGCATCCACAAACTCATCGATCGTGGTATTTTCTTTAGGATGAAACATGCGTGAAACGCCAAGTTGCGCTGCCCGCTCGGCCCGCATCAGTTGTTCCTTTCGCGGCGTGACACGAGGCATAATCAGCGCCGGTTTGTCGAGCGATAGAATTTCGCAGAATGTGTTGTAGCCACCCATCGCAACCACTCCGGCGGCCTTCTCCATGAGATGCTCAAGATGGCTATCGAAAGTTAGAACTTCGACGGTTTCGAGGTGAGATGCACGCTTGTGCACTTCGGCCTGCATTTCGGGCCGCATGAAGGGGCCTAGCACCAGCACGCTCCGCATTAGGTTAGCGCCGGTTTCGTAGGCCCGCAGCATCCAATCGATCAACTGGTCACCATCGCCGCCACCGCCTGCAGTTACCAGCAGAAAAGGATTGTCTAAATCGACCGTCGGTAGCAGCTTCGTTTGTTGCGGTACGATTCGTCGTAAATACCCGGTATAAGTCATTTTCTGACGTACAGAATTCGGGATATCCATCTCCGCGAGTGGGTCCCAAAAATCCTCATGTCCGTACACCCAGATCTCGTCATAAAAGTCTTCAAGTGCTGGGAGCAAGTTACGGGACTTCCATTCACGCCGCAGAAGGGTGGGTTCATCCATGATGTCCCTAAGGCCTAACACAAGGGTTGTTCCTCGGGCCTTCATAATAGCCAGGGTTTCCTGCAGTTCACCTCGGAGCCCGAGTGGTTCTTTATCGACAATAAATAAATCTGGTGCGAACATTTCGGCAGTATGGCGAATAATCGACGCTCGAATCGCCATTGTTTGTGATATGTCTATGTGCAGTCCCAGCGATGTGTATTCGCCATTATATAGTTTAATAACGCCGGGGATTCGGACAAAATCAACACGCGCACGGAAATCGAAACTGCCTATGATAGGAGAGCCGGAAAGGATAAGTACGGAAAGCCCCTTGTATTTCTCAACCAACGCATGCGCAATAGTTCTGCAACGCCGCAGATGTCCCAGCCCGAAAGTGTCGTGGCTGTAGATCAGTACCCTGACGCCATCCATACGATTAGTCATACCGTGCCGTTGTAGATTTTCCCGTACCTTGGATGGAACTGCGTAAAGCGTTCCGGTTATTTTCGACGTCGCGTGATTTCGGTTACCTTATGACATATCTATGGAAGGGTCAGTAACAAAAAGATATGGTATTTTGATATTGTGAAACACTTAAAATTTCGGCAATGCATCTCGCGGTCATGACCACTGGGGCGGTTCGTCGTCGTTACTTCGTCGAGCGATTGCAGCGTGAATTTCCCGTCGCTCGAGTTTTCATAGAAACCCGCGACCCGCCGCCGCCTATTCAGACGGCACACCCACTTGATGAAGCACGAAAGGCACGGGAGCGTGACTATTGGTATGCTGGCTTACCTCCCCCTTTCGATCTGGTTGCCGAAACGCAGTCTTTCCACAGCTTAAATGAAGATGCTGCCCGTGTCGCACTTCGTGATCTTAAGCCTGATGTAACGATCGTATATGGCACGGGCCGGTTGGGCGAAGCGACAATCGCGCAATGTGGCGAGGCGTGCCTCAACTTTCACAACGGAGATCCCGAGGCCTATAGAGGTCTCGATTGCCACTTGTGGCCACTCTACCACCGGGATTTTTCCGCGATAAAAATGACCTTGCATTGGATCGAGCCGACATTGGATACGGGCGCCATTGTCGACCGAAGGCCGGTTCCTCTAATTAAGAATATGCCGCTAGAGGACCTGCGACGGGCGGCGACGGAGGTGACGGTCGAAATGGCGCTGTCGGCACTTCGCGAATTTAATCGTTCGGGCGAGTTCGCGGCGACGCCGCAACGTCAACGTGGCCGTTACTACTCGTTTATGCCTTCAGTGCTAAAAGATATCTGCATTAAAAATTTCGTGCGCTTTACGGCGTCGCTCTGATTACTTGTATGGATCGGCCGCATCTCGGAGCCCGTCGCCGAGAAAACTAAAGGCGATAATCACTAATACGACGGGTACGACTGGCAAGATTAACCAGGGATAAAGCGCTACAACGCTGATGTTCTGGGCTTCGTTTAACAACACACCCCAACTTGTGATCGGGGGCCTCAAACCCAGGCCCAAAAACGAGAGTGCGGTTTCGCCAAGGATCATTGTTGGGATCGATAAAGTGGCCGATGCGATCAGATGGCTCATAAAGCCGGGCATCAAATGACGGCCGATTATACGCCTCGGCTTCGCTCCCATCAGTTGTGCAGCAAGGCAATAGTCTTCCTCGCGCAGCGCCAGAAGCTTCGAGCGGACTGCGCGGGCAAGGCCGGTCCAATCCAGCATCGCCAAAATAACGGTAATACCAAAATAAATTAGAAGTGGGCTCCAGGTCACGGGAAGCACGGCCGAGAGCGCCATCCATAGGGGAATCTGTGGAAAAGATTGTAGGATCTCGATCATTCGCTGGACCACCAAGTCTATAACACCGCCGTAATAGCCGGCGATACCACCGATCACCATACCGAGCACAAAGCTTAGTATTATTCCAATGAGTCCGATCGTGAGCGAAATACGCGCGCCGTAAAGGATGCGAGATAGAATATCACGCCCTAGCCGATCCGTGCCGAGCAGGAAGAGCGTGCCTCCTTTTTCGACACAGAAGAGGTGGAGATTTCCAATCCCCATTCCCCAGAAATTGTATTCATCGCCGTCGCAAAAAAAATTGATGCGATAAATCTTCGTGGTGTCCTCGGCGTATTCGCGTCGCAAGTTACGCATGTTAAGTTTGTAGTGCGTGCCATAGACGAACGGCCCGAGAAACTCGCCTTTATGGAATAAATGAACAGACTGAGGAGGAGCATAAATCGCGTTGATGTTTCGACTGTGGAGGTTGTAGGGCGCTAGAATTTCACTGATCATGATAGAGCCATACATCAACAACAAGAAACTACCCGATAATAGTGCCAGCCGATGCCGGATGAATTTCCACCACATTAGCTGCCATTGCGACGCTAGGTAATATCGTTCCTGTTCGTGTGAGAGTGCCTCGATCGATCGTGGATCGAAGGGCGCATCGGAAACATAATGTTGTGGCTTTTGGTCGTTGCTTGTATCGACACTCATTTTGTGGAACCCCCGGCGAGACGGATGCGGGGATCGAGCCAGGCGAGCAGGATGTCAGAGATTAATACTCCAATCACCGTAAGCGAGGCCAGGAACATGAGGAATGAACCGGCGAGATACATGTCCTGGCTCTGCAGTGCGGCTATCAGGACTGGGCCTGTTGTTGGTAATGAGAGAACTACAGCAACTAACTCGGCACCGGAGATAATGTTTGGCAAGAGACTGCCAATATCCGCTATAAAGAAATTGATGGCGTTGCGTAGTGGGTATTTTACCAGTAGGCGGATTGGAGGCAATCCCTTGGCTCGGGCTGTGGTAACGTATTGCTTCTGCAGTTCGTCCAACATGTTTGCACGCAGCCGTCGGATCATACCCGCTGTGCCTGATGTGCCGATGACGAGGACTGGTATCCAAAGATGTTCCAACACCGAAATCGCTTTGTCCCAGCTCCACGGCTGATCGATATATTTTGGATCCATTAGGCCACCGATCGAGGTGCCGAACACTACATTAGCAAAATACAGCATGATAAGCGCCAGCAGAAAATTTGGCGTTGCCAGCCCGAGCAGGCCGATGAAGGTCAGTCCATAGTCACCCCAACTATATTGGTGAGTCGCGGAATAGAGTCCTATCGGAAAAGCGATGACCCAGGTGAAAATTATGGTTACGGTGGACACTAGAATTGTCAGGAATAACCTGTCGCCGACGACCTCTGAGACCGGCAGGCGATATTCGAAAGAGAAACCGAAATCACCTACCACCATTCCGGTTACCCATTCCCAATAGCGCTTCAGTATAGGCTTATCGAAACCGTACTGCTCACGCAGAAACTCGATATGCTTTTGGTCGACCGTTTCGCCCTGGGCTTGAAGTTCCGATATATAGCTTTCCAAGTAGTCGCCCGGTGGCAACTCGATGATCAAAAATACAATCAGGCTGATCGCGATCAAGGTCGGTATCATGATTAAGATACGGCGGACGAGGTAATCGACCATCAGCTCAGCGCCTCGCTTACAGTTCCAATATATCTACGCCGATTGTTCAATGCTATTTGCTCTTGTTTTCTGCAAACCAGAAGGTCTCGGGTTTGTAGATACCGAAGTAAGCACCTGGGTGCCAATTATAGACGCCTTCTTTTGGTACATTCTGCAGTTTGTTGTTGATGACAACCGGCTGCATGGCGCTGTTGACGAGCCCGATGACAAACACGTTCTCGGCGTGTAATTGCAGCACCTCATGCCAAATCTTAGCCTTTGCTACAACGGTTGTTGCCATCTTCCAGTCCCTATAAAGCGTTACTAGACGACTTGCTGATTCTATTGTCGGTGCTTCGCCACCTTTGCCACCCGATTGGATGTAGTGGCCCCAGCGCGGCCAATGGAATTGCAGTTTACTAGACGGGGTGAATTCGCTCGGACTCATCTGCGCTGTCGGGATGCCGTTCGAGACACCGGACCAGACCGCCATGATCGTATCGCCGGAATATACCCGCTGTCGAAAGACCTCGCGCTGGGAGGGTTTAGTAAGGAGCTTGATCCCCACTTTGTGCCAGCTGTCGCGCACCAGCTCCAATACGTCTGCTTGTTCAGTGCTCTCTCCCGCAGTCTCAACCGTGATAACTGCGGATCGGCCATCCGGCAAAAGACGCAAGCCATCGCTGTCACGTTTTTTCAGGCCAATCTCGTCAAGTATGTTGTTAGCTTTTGTAAGATCGAACTCGGTCCACGCGGTCCTATAAAATTCTTTATATAGCGGGCTTTCCGGCAGCACCGTGTCTTGGCTTTCTTTCGCCAGGCCATAATAAATAACTTGGTTAATTTCCGATCGGTTAATTGCTATCGAGAGCGCGCGCCGAAATCGGATGTCCCGAAAAAGGTCACGCCACACCTCGTCTTTAGCATTCAGGTTCGGAAATAAAGCAATCTCGGAGCCGCGCGCCTTTTTCCAAAGTCGTACTGAAAAGTCGTAACGGCTTTCACTTTCCTTTAAAAATGTAAAGTGATCGAAACGCAGATAACGGGCTTGTAAGTCCGATTCACCGGAACCAGTGCGCGCCGGCACCATATTAGTCACGCCGAGGTTGATAACCACTTCGTCGATGTAGGGTAACTGTCGCCCATTTTGATCAACCCGATGATAGAACGGATTGCGCTTGAACACGAATCGTTCGGAGGGCGGATTGGTTGTATTTTGCCAAGGTTGCAGTGTTGGTCGGTCGGGATTGTCCATCCGATACCAGCGGTCCCGGTCGGCGTGTAGTTGGGTCCAATTTTGCTTGTGTTCTTTGCGTGCTATGCCGTTGAGCTTTGTTTCATCTGCATATTTGGCGTGGAACTGTTTGAGATAATGTGCTGGACGATAAAGCAAAAGCGGTCGCGGCCGCGCAATCCAAGGCACAAAATTCGGGTTCGGTTTGACCCATGTATAGCGCACTGTTTTTTCATCAATAACCTCGAATGTCGGGCTCTCGCCATCGACTAAAAACGCCTGTGGAAGGCCCTTTCGCGAAAGGTTCTCATTGGTCGCCATGTCTTCCCAGTAATATCGGAAATCTTCGGCTGTGAATGGGTGTCCGTCTGACCACTTGTGACCTGTGCGAAGCCGGAAGGTGAAGATCCGCTGCTCCTGGACGTCGAAACTTTCCAGGATGTCAGGAATGAAGGCAAGTTTGTCATCGTAAGCGATCAGGCGTGCATAGCCGTACACCATCATCATCTTGGTGTCTTTCTGCTTACCCATTAGAAGACGCAGCTTACCGCCATGCCGCCCCAGTGTTTTGCCATGTTGCTTGAGATCGACGATATCCATTTGTCCCGGTACGCGAGCGCCTATTGCGGGAAGATGCCCGGCTTTGACTGGCGCCGATAGAAAGGGCGTTTCGATAAGTGTTGGCTCGCATCTTACCGGAAGCGCTAAAAATGTTGCCACCAGAATGAATGTTGTAGGTGGCACCCACCTCATCAGTAGTTCTCCATGGCAGCGTCAACATCAGCGAGCACGAAATGTTCTTCGCCAAGGTTGTGCATCCGCACTGATTCAGCGTTTGCGAAAGCGAAAGGTTTTGGCCAGGCTGTTGGATCCGAAATGCCGTCTGAATGGAACGCATCGAAATCGAGTTTACGATCTAGATTTGGATAAGGCACCGCTGCCATTAGTGAACGTGTGTAGTGGTGGACCGGATTCTTGAACAATGCTTCGCGTGGGGCAATCTCGACGATCTGTCCTCGACACATCACGGCGATCCGGTTGGCCACGTAGTCAACGACTGCTAGATTGTGAGAAATGAACAGATATGTCAGGCTCAAAGCGTCCTGCATATCCTTGAACAAATTTAAAATCTGCGCTTGGATCGATACGTCAAGTGCGGAGACAGGTTCGTCACAGATTAGAAGATCAGGTTTCAACGCGAGTGCCCGGGCGATGCCGATGCGTTGGCGTTGGCCGCCGGAGAAGCTATGCGGATAACGACTAAGAAACCTGGGATCAAGGCCGACCAGACGCATCAATTCCTGGACGATTTCACGTTGTTTTTCGGCGTCCCCCAACTTATGGATTATTAACGGTTCCCGAATTACATCGAACACTGTCATGCGCGGGTTTAAAGAGCCGAACGGATCCTGAAAGACCATCTGAATTTTTTGTCGAAAAGCTAAGAGGTCTTCACCTGCCAATTTTAAAATATCGACTGAGGTGCCGTGGTCGTTGAAGATGATCTCGCCTTTATCCGGCGTTATTGCACGCATCACCAGCTTGCTAACTGAGGTTTTACCACTGCCGCTTTCACCAACGAGACCGAAACATTCTCCGCATTTGATCTCGAAGCTTACGTCGTTGACGGCAGCAACGGTGACCGGCTTTCCCGGTCCCGAAAACACGCTCTGGCGGCTTCTGTAGAGTTTGACTACGTTACGAACGTCAAGTAACGGTGCCTCTTTCTCAGCGCTTTTCGGCTGCGGTTCCTTCGTTTGGGCGATCGTGGTACCGATTTGGTGCTCGATCTCGCGAAGCGGAATGAGACGCTGACCTGGTTTCATGTCGAAATGGGGAACTGCGTTCATCAATCCTTTCAGATAGGGATGCTGAGGGTTTCCGAAGATGTCCTGGACACTGCCTCGTTCCATAATCTCTCCGTGGTACATCACTACGACTTCCTCGGCGATATTGGCGACGACACCGAGATCATGAGTGATCATCAGCATGGCCATGCCCAGTTCTTGCTGCAGGCTTCGGATCAGTTTCAGTATTTGTGCTTGTATTGAAACATCGAGTGCGGTGGTTGGCTCGTCGGCTATAAGCAGCGTTGGATGGCAAATTAATGCCATCGCGATCATCGCGCGTTGACGCAGGCCGCCCGATAGCTCAAATGGGTACATCTTAAGTGCAGCCATCGGATTAGGAAAACCTACGAGCTTAAGCATTTCAGAAACAAGTCTGACGCCCTCGATTTTGCTTACGTCGCGGTGCAGATGCAACGCTTCGCAGATCTGGTCACCGATGGTGTGTAGCTGTGACAAAGATGTCATCGGCTCCTGAAATATGATCGAGATACGGCCACCGCGTATTGCGCGCATTTCGGCACTGTTGTGCGGAATTTTCGCGATATCGATGATTTCGCCCGACTTTTTAGGATCAGCGAATAGGAGATGGCCCCCCGTGATTTCGCCCGTGCTAGGCAAGATGCCCATGATGCATTGAGAAATGACGGATTTTCCTGATCCAGACTCACCCACCAACGCAACTGTCGAACCCTGTCGAATCGTGAAATTAACGCCCTTGACGGCGTCAACGGTTCCTCCATGGACGCGAAACTTTACACGCAAGTCCTTGACAGTCAGCAAGTTGGTCAACGGCTCGTTCCCAGCCTCACCCGGTCGAAAACCATCCTAGATATAGTTGCCCGGGTATAGTCGATAGCTGTCTCTTCTCGTGAGAGACCCGCAACCTAACCCGAACCACTCATCTGAGACTCTTAACATGCGGATTATCTTTCGACCAACGATCAAATTTTGAATCTCCGACTAAAGAATTAGTCGAATAGGTAAAAATGAAATTCAGAGGCGTCTCTTAGTTAGCGGGCCTTGGGACTTGCGTGCGCCGCCCGACCGGTTCGGCGCCATCGGGGGGTGCCGTGTTAGCAGAACAAATGACCAAATGATAGCGGTCTTTCTTTCCGGAATTGATTGCCGTGTGAGTGCGATGGGCATCCATCTGGTATAGTCGTCCATCCGCGGGAATGTGATGAAAGGCTCCTGTGTTCTCGGAGACTTCAACGATGTAGCAGCCAGGATTGGTAACTAAGGCGTAGTGATAACGCAGAGTAGGGTCGGCATGGATGGAAAGGCAAGATTTTGGCGGCATCCGCATGAGACGGGTGCGGCCGAATTCGAATGGTATTTTCTGCAGTAACCGCTCAAAGGCAGTGCCGCGGAAAGGTTCCGTGACTTCGCTGTAATCGGCTTCTATTACCCCATTGGGAATCCAGCCAATAGCATCGCGGAGCGGTTCGGGTGCATCAGGACGCGACGTGACACCGATCTGATTGTATTCGCCGAACATAGGCATAACATTTTCCAACGTTTCGAGCATTTCGCTCAAGCCAGCGGTAGTCTCGGTCGCACGGATCATTAATTTCTCCCGTTCCGCAAATTCATTCCGGGCGGTCTAAATCTTTCGAATTTTGTCAAAAACAGATGATAGCCATGCTCGTCGTATCCATAAACATAATAAGATAAGAAGCCGACACATGGCGGAATAGGTCCATCCCTGCACTTCGCGCACTCTCCGACAAAAGCATGATCATCACGACACATATAATTGTACCACCGACGATCAATTCGGGTGTATGAAATTTTTGTTTGAGCCAAGTCATGTTCGAACCGTCGCATATTTGAGCATCCACTTCAATTTGTTCACCGTGACAGCATGTAGGCTCGTTGATACTGTCCGCGCGGAGGTCCAAAAATGCCGACACGCGAATTGCGGGATGCGGAGTGGAATTTTTCCGCTGGGCGCTTTGACGAAGTGATAAAAATCTGCCGCGAATTGATTTTGGACGATCCGGATTGTCACCAGGCGTTCTATCTCCTTGGCCGGACATGCAAGTCAATTGGCAAGTTTGATGAAGCACGTGGGATGATCGAAAAAGCGACGCGCCTGAAGGCGGACGCGGCTCCTTACCATACGGAACTCGGCAATTTGTTGGCCGCTGAAGGTCAGCTCGACGCTGCCGCTGATGCGTATAAAACGGCTGTAAAGCTTTCGCCAGAGTTCGTCGATCCCCTGGTAAGTCTTGGGGCTACGCTGCAACTGCTAGATCGTACCGATGAAGCCGTCGCAGTTTATACAGCGGCTGTCAAACTTGTGCCGAATGCTGCGGTGCTGCATTTCAACTTGGCTGAGGCTCAAGCGGAACTCGGTTTCGGTTCCCTTGCTGCAAATGGATATCGCCGCGCTGTAGAGTTGGAGCCGGAGTGGTCAGAATTGCAAAGAAAGTACGGCCTTTCTCAACTCGCCGCTGGTCAGGTTGAGGTCGCTCAAACCGCATGCCGCCGGGCCGTCTTTCTTATGCCGGGAGAGGCTGAAAATCATATAGCATTAGCGCGTGCGCTTATGGCAGGGGGAGACAAATGGGATGCTCTAAAAGTCTGCGACACATATCTTGCTTCACATGCCAACAACATGGCCGTAGTCGCCTGCCGTGCCGTGGTATTGAACGATATGGGGTTTCGGGATGCCGCAGCGCGCCTGTTGGGGTTTGACGCATTCATCAGAATGCTCAACATCTCGCCACCTGCCGGATACGGTTCACTCTCAGCGTTTAACACAGTCTTGGTGGAGGAAGCTCAGCAACGCCACGTGCTGGAGTATGAACTATCGTTAAGAATGGTAATCGGCGGTCGCCAGTCGGGTGAATTATTTCGAGAACCAACTGCAAGCATTGCCCTTTTAATGGAGCAAATTGACGGATTAGTTAGTGGCTATGTCGACGGTTTATCGGAAACTATCAACCACCGCTTTGCGACACGGAAGCCACGGAAATGGCGTCTTGGTGGATATTCAATTGAACTCGAGACAAATGGCCGGTTGGAAGCGCACATTCGGACCGAAGCTTGGCTCAGGGGCCTCTATCTTGCGAAAGCAGTTGGCCGACCGAAGGTAACCCTCGGTGTGCCGCCGAGCGGATGGGGGTTTTCAGGAGAACCTTTAATACAGGTTTTTCGACCTAAACCCGGCGAGTTGCTCTTCTTTCCCGGACATATTTATTGCAGCGTGACGCTAGAAGAAGGAGAAGATTGTGTGTTCTATGCTACTCAGATTATTGAGGAATAGTAGTGATGAGTAAGAGAGAGCGGACGGCTGTGCCGACGATCCAGGTGGATAACGACAGATTAAAGGTTACGGAATGGCGTTTCGTTCCTGGAGCGGCAACTGGTTGGCATCGCCATGAATTCGACTACGTCGTAGTGCCAATGACGACGGGCCGGCTACTTCTAAAAGAATTAGAAGGCGAAAGACATGCGGAGTTGACTGCAGGCGTCTCGTACAGTCGAGAGGCTGGGGTCGAACACGATGTAGTAAATATAAACGACTTCGAATTTGTATTTATCGAGGTCGAAATAAAGTCTTAGCGATGAACGCGCAATTTGGGATGACCATGCAACCCATGGAGTAAAACCAACGCGACTAATTTAAGACGCAAAAATTTGTTTTGTGAGCGCTTGGCAAGCATCTGTGTTGCTGGCATTTTGCGCTGAGACTGCCTTATGGCCGTCTCGCAGGAGGGAAAAGCAAAGAATGAAAATCGCCATTCTGAAGGAACGGCGGCCTCACGAATCGCGTGTTGCGGCCTCTGCCGAGACTGTTAAAAAATTCGTCGACCTTGGTGTCGAACTAAGCATCGAGAAGGGTGCCGGCCAAGAATCGAACATCCTGGATGTGGAATTTGAGGAGGCCGGCGCTTCTATCGCAGTGTCGGCATCTGAGGCTTTGGACGGTGCGGATATAGTTCTCAAGGTACAGCGGCCCATGATCGCAGGCGAAAATCAGGACGAACTGTCGGCATTTTCGAGCGGCCAAGTGCTTGTCTGTCAGATGAATGCGCTGACCGAAGTTGAGTTTGTGATGGCGATGGCGGATGCCGGCGTTGACGGCTTTGCCATGGAATTAATGCCAAGGATCAGTCGCGCGCAGTCAATGGACGTGTTGTCATCCCAATCAAATCTTGCTGGATACAAGGCAGTACTGGATGCGGCCACGGAGTTTGGCAAAGCATTTCCGATGATGATGACAGCGGCGGGCACTGTGCCCCCGGCGCGTGTTTTTGTGATGGGTGCTGGAGTGGCGGGCCTGCAAGCAATTGCAACTGCGCGGCGTCTCGGCGCCATTGTTTCGGCAACTGATGTGCGACCCGTGACTAAGGAACAGGTCGAATCGCTTGGTGCGACTTTTGTTGCGGTGCGAGATGATGAATTCGAGGATGCACAGACGATGAGTGGCTACGCCAAGGAAATGAGTGATTCCTACAAAAAGAAACAAACAGCATTGATTGCCGAAACGATTGCGAAACAGGATATAGTTATTTGTACTGCACTCATTCCAGGCAAGCCGGCACCGAAATTAATCGATGCGAAGATGGTCTCTTCGATGAAACAAGGCTCTGTGATCGTTGACCTTGCAGTTGAATCCGGAGGAAACTGTGCCGTTTCTCAATGCGGCAAAGTGGTCTTGAAGGATGGGGTAAAAATCATCGGGCATGCTAACATGCCAAGCCGAGTTGCGACTGACGCCAGCCGACTATTCGCTAAGAACTTGCTAAATTTTTTGAAGCCGTTAATCGATGCGGATAGAGGTGTTTTTAATATCGATATGGAAGATAAGACAGTTTCTGGAACTTTGGTGACGCGTGACGGTAAGATAGTCCATCCTATGTTGAATGGGGCTCATTCATCTCTGACCGCTGAAGGGCCAAATGCTACTGAAACCACGGACTAGTTGAAGTCTGAATTAGCGGCTACCGCCGACTGAACCTGAGGAATTGTTGACAATGGAAACCGAAAAATTGGTCGAGAACGCGGAAGCGCTGGCCAATTCAGCCCGAGCGCTCGCGAAGCAGGCGGAAAGTGTGTTGAGCCAGGCCACACAGGTCGTAATTAATAAGGGCGCTGGCGGGGGAGATGAATTTATATATCTCTTTACTGTTTTTGTGCTTGCCGTGTTCGTGGGATACTACGTTGTGTGGAACGTGACACCCGCGCTGCACTCGCCGCTAATGAGCGTAACAAATGCCGTTTCGTCGGTCATTATCGTTGGTGCTTTAATCGCAGTTGGTCCTGCCGGGATAAGCTTATCAAAGACGATGGGTTTCATCGCGGTGGTACTTGCTTCGATCAATATCTTTGGCGGGTTCATCGTCACTCAACGTATGCTTCATATGTACAAAAAGAAGAAATAAGAGCGCTAAGATGACTGAAAACATCGCGGCTTTTGCTTATCTGATATCCAGTATCTTGTTCATCATGGCACTGCGAGGGTTGTCGTCACCTGAGACTGCCCGTTCCGGCAATGTTTTTGGCATCATTGGAATGTTAATTGCTATTGGAACAACCCTCGCTACACCGGGAGTCGTGAGTTATTGGATGATATTGCTTGGCGTTCTGATTGGCGGAGCGATCGGTACATTTATTGCTCTGAAGATTGAGATGACGTCGCTGCCGGAGTTGGTGGCTGCATTCCATAGTCTGGTAGGTCTTGCCGCTGTCTGTGTCGCTGCGGCTGCGTTTTTTGAGCCCGCTGAATATGGAATAGGCACGCCTGGCAACATAGGGGTCGCCAGTTTAATCGAAATGAGTATAGGGACGGCGATTGGCGCGATCACCTTCACTGGTTCCATCATTGCATTCGCAAAGCTTCAGGGTATCATGAGCGGTGCTCCAATTATTTTTCCGGGGCAGCACTTGCTTAATGCGTTTTTAGGGTTGCTCTTGGTGGCCCTAGTGGTTTGGTTTTCTGATGCTCAAACAGGTTCACTCTTTTGGGCAATTGCCATCCTAGCCCTCGTCATTGGGATTTTGATCATTATCCCGATCGGTGGCGCAGACATGCCTGTCGTCATTTCGATGCTTAACAGCTATTCCGGATGGGCTGCCTGCGGTATCGGCTTCACTCTATCGAATATGGCACTTATCGTAACTGGCGCACTGGTCGGTTCTTCAGGAGCGATTCTCAGCTACATCATGTGCAAAGGGATGAACCGGTCATTTTTCAATGTCATCCTGGGCGGTTTTGGGGGTGAGACGGCGGGCCCAAGCCAAGATATGGGCGATCGCACGGTGCGCTCTGGCAGTGCGGAAGATGCGGCCTTCATACTCAAGAATGCAGGTAGCGTCATTATTGTGCCGGGGTATGGCATGGCCGTGGCGCAGGCGCAGCATGCCTTGCGGGAAATGACAGACCTTTTGAAGAAGGAGGGCATCCGTGTCCGCTATGCGATACACCCCGTAGCCGGTCGGATGCCAGGGCATATGAACGTTTTGTTGGCCGAAGCGAACGTGCCTTATGACGAAGTTGAGGAACTGGAGGAAATCAATCGAGATTTTACGTCGACCGATGTCTCCTTTGTAATCGGTGCTAACGACGTGACCAATCCTGCTGCCAAATCCGACCCTCAGAGCGCAATCTACGGTATGCCCGTGCTCAATGTAGAGGAAGCCGGCACCGTATTATTTGTAAAGCGTTCGCTCGGTTCTGGCTATGCAGGGATTGATAACCCATTATTCTACAGCGATAACACAATGATGTTGTTCGCCGATGCAAAGGCGATGTGCGAGGATATCGTAAAGGCGCTGGAATAGCATTATTTGTAAGGGTCCAGGATGCTTAATCTTGGGACATAGATATTAGTCCTGAATGTGATTTTGGACGAGCTTTTCATTTAAGACGCTTATTATTTTAAGACGTATTAGGAATGTTAATAGGAGTATCGATTGCCCCGCTAGTCTTCTCAAAGATATAAGAATCGTATAGCGTTGACGATTTATATTGCTTGCATATAGCCTACGGTATTAGTCACAGCGCCGCTCGGCAAAGTATGGTTGGAACAAACCATCCCTACCTCTATTATTGTCCAGATGAATGTGATCGCCGTGGATACGTCTATAGCCAAAAATTTTTCACCGTACCTTGTAGATCGGATAGCGGAGGCTTCGGAGGGCATCCATCGTTTGAACGCTCTTTATCTTAGCCAACGGTGGATCGCCCATATAACAATGCAACCGCAAACATAAGCGCCCGTCCAGCATTACTGCAGGCGCACTTAAACCATCTTGGTCACTAACTTAGAAGCCTTCGCGCTCCAACCTCTTGCGAACCAGCTTGCGATGACGGCGAACTGCCTCCGCCCTCTCGCGAGCTTTCCGTTCGGACGGCTTCTCGTAAGAACGGCGCAGCTTCATTTCGCGGAAGACGCCCTCGCGTTGCATCTTCTTCTTCAGCGCCTTTAAGGCCTGATCGACGTTATTGTCGCGGACTGTGACGTGAACGATGGGATTTCTCCTGCCAGTAAATTTAATTGACGTTTATAAAATGGAGCCGGCTTATATCACAGCAAATTCACCTTGTGAAGTGTCACCTGTGGTGCTGTAACCGTCAAAAATGGTCCCATATAATATGTTATGGCCATATTAAAAATTGCAAAGATGGGGCATCCTGTATTGCGCTCCAGGGCATCCGAAGTAAAAGAACCGACGGCGCCAGAAATTCGGCGGTTAGTCGATGATATGCTAGAGACGATGACCGACGCAGACGGCGCCGGCCTTGCTGCACCTCAGGTTCACGTACCATTGCGCGTGGTTATTTTTCATGTCACGGAGGGACGCGACGACGATAATCCCGAAGCCATACCTCTGACCGTGTTGGTCAATCCCATTGTCGAAGCACTAACTGACGAACGCAAAATTGATTGGGAAGGCTGCCTTTCCGTGCCGACATTGATGGGCGCTGTTCCGAGAT
Organism: Pseudomonadota bacterium; assembly: GCA_036337155.1. GTDB lineage: Bacteria > Pseudomonadota > Alphaproteobacteria > UBA8366 > UBA8366 > UBA6544. Next base: position 80,676 of record JAYZET010000019.1, read on the forward strand.
ACACGAAAGTACGCTACCAGGCGACTACTCCGGATGGTGACGAGATAGATAGGGTCGCAGAAGGGTTCCACGCGCGTGTTGTTCAGCACGAATGCGACCATTTGGATGGAATACTATATCCGCAACGTATGGAGGACCTTTCGCTCCTCATGTTTAGCGATCAAATTCGCTATCACAGCGAAGCGGAGGAGGGTGAACAACACAAGGTAATCGCATGACAGGTGATATAAGAGAAGCCCTTTTGCGTGCGACTTTGCCGCATGTACCGTTTGACGGTTGGAGCGAGCGCGCCCTTAAGACGGGGGCAACTGAAATCGGATTTATGCCGGAGATGGCAGGTGCTCTTTTTCCGGGTGGCGGGACCGAGTTAGTAGATCTGTACAGCCAGCTCTCCGATGCGGAAATGGAACGACGTCTTGCTGCAGCCGATCTTGTCGAAATGCGGATGCGCGATCGTGTCTCATTTGCGGTTAAAACAAGGCTTGAGGTTGCTGAGGATGAACGGGAGGCATTTCGCCGAGCCATTTCATTGCTGATCTTGCCTGCGAATGGCGGATTGGCTGCCAGGTTGCTGTATCGGACCGTGGACGCTATCTGGAGTTCGATCGGTGATGAGTCGAGTGATTGGAATTTTTACTCAAAACGGGGCTTGTTGGCCGGTGTCTATGCATCGGCGGTAATGTATTGGCACCAGGACGAGTCGCTAGGGTGCGTCGATACTATGGCCTTTATTGATAGAAGAATCGCTGACGTGATGCGTTTACCGGCAGCAATGAGCAAACTGCGCAGTCCTCTCGGATTTGTGGTTCGACAAAGGCGGCCGCGAACAGCGAGGCTCTAGCGAATTGCGATCAAGGTGTTTCGGGCACGCTGGTCGATTGTTTACAGCGCCAATCAGCGAGAGCTTTTGCGATCTTATCGTCGGCGAGTGCTAGGATTGATGCGGCTAGAAGAGCCGCATTTGTTGCGCCCGCGTTACCGATGGCAAGAGTCCCCACCGGAGTACCGGTTGGCATCTGGACCATGGAGAGAAGGCTATCTCTTCCGCCGAGGTCGGATGTATTCATTGGGACGCCGAGCACTGGTAGCGGCGTCAATGCGGAGATAGCACCGGGTAGGGCCGCCGCTTTACCGGCTCCAGCGACGATGATCTTTAGGCCGCGATTTCGGGCTGTCGTGGCGTACGCATTCATGCGAGCTGGTGTGCGAAGGGCAGAAATTACCTGTGTTTCGTATGGAATGCCCAGTTCATCCAATATCTCGGCCGTCTGTCGCATGGTCGACCAATCGGATGGACTGTCTATTATGATTCCCACCAAAGGATTGGCGGCCATGTTTACCTCCCTCCGTGATCCATAGACCCAGTCTTTAATTGCTGCCGTGTATCCTGAGGAATATTAACGGGGTTCTAAGGCATCAAGTAAGATCCACCTATTTGTCCAAACTATATGGGAGAAAGTGCTAATTTAAGCTAGTACACATCCCCGAAGAGCAGGTTTGCCGCACGAAAGGCTACGAAACTAAGATTGTAGAGTTGACCCTGAAACTCATCCGGGAGTAAAGCCTTAGAAATAATCCACTATCCCTCACGATCAATTATTTCAGTTAAATGAATGTGGCACATGGTCACGTGGAAATAGATAACCCCAATGGGCGTGTCGTGGAAACGGCGTGGGTTATATAGGGAAGATCAATTTATTGGGGTGATGCTGACGGTGGCCGAGGCGACACTTATCTGCGCTGACTAGGCGTGAAATGTCAGATAGTAGTTGGTATTCAAGATTATATATCTGACCTTTAAGCATC